>JAQGIC010000032.1 GCA_028288725.1 Rhodospirillales bacterium | reverse complement strand
CGACGAATTGCAGGATGCTGGCGGCACGCAGGCGTGCTTCGCGCTCTTCGCGACGATAGCGCGGCGTATGCAGCATCACGTCAAAGATCGTGCTTTTGAAAGTGTGATGCAAGCCGACCAGCACGTTTTCCGTCGCCGTCATTTCAACGAACAACTGAACATTCTGGAAGGTCCGGGCAATGCCACCGAGCGCGATGCCCGACGGCGTATTGCCGGCAATTCCACGTCCATTGAATTCGACTTCACCGGCTGTAGGTTTGTAGATACCGGTCAGCACGTTCATCATCGTGCTCTTGCCCGATCCGTTCGGCCCGATCAGCCCATGGACGCTGCCGCGCACCACGGCCAGATCGACGTGGTCGAGCGCCTTCAGGCCGCCGAAGCGCATCTGGACCTGATCGACCTGGAGAATGACGGAGCCGGCGGGAACCGAACCCTCGAGCGCGCCGCCCCACACGTCGCCCTGATCGGCGGCCCCGACCGTGACCATGGCCTTCCGGGGGCGCCAGCGCTGGGTCGCGGCCGCAAGATAGCCGACGATGCCGTCCGGCAGGTAATAGACGACGAACAGGATCATCACGCCGAAGATGGTCAGCCGGTAGTCGGTGACGCTGCTCAAGGTCAGGCTGGCGACGAAGAAGGCGAGGCACAGGGCGACCGGAATGGCGATACGCTTGGGTTCCGCCGTCTTTCGGACCAGCGCCGTGGCGCCGCCGATCAGCGCGATCGCGGCGATGGCGCCGGCAAGCGCGCGGAACAGCGTAATGTCGGCCAGCAGGTTCGGCAGGAACACGATGATCACGGCACCGGCGATCGGGCCCAGGCGCGACTTGCGCCCGCCGACCGTCACCGCCAGCAGGAACAGGATGGTCAGCTCGAACGAATAGGTGTTCGGCGAGATATATTCCTCGGAATAGGAATAGAGCGCGCCCGCGACCCCGGCGAGGCCGGCCGAGATCATGAAGGCGTAGACCTTGTAGCGATAGACGCTGACGCCCATGCAGTCCGATGCGATCGGGCTGTCGCGCAAGGCCTCGAACGCGCGGCCCCAATGGCTTCTGAGCACGCGGTTGATGATCACGACCGTCAGCAGCAGGGCGGCGGCGGCGATATAGTAATAGTCGAAGCCGGTGATCCGATGGTGAAACCAGGTCGGCTTGCGCATCGTGATGCCCATCGGACCGTTGGTCAGATCCACCACCTCGTTGATCAAGATCTGCACGATGGTGCCGAAGGCGAGCGTCACCATGGCAAGGTAGGGGCCGGTCACGCGCAGCGCCGGCAGGGCCAGGATCAGGCCGAAGACCGCCGTGACCAGGATGCTGGCGGGCAGCGCCCATTCCAGGCCGATGCCGCCCAGGAATTTCAGGCAGCCGGCGGTATAGGCGCCGATGCCGAACAATGCTGCATGGCCCAGCGAGACCTCGCCGGTATAGCCCACGACGATATCGAGGCCCAACAGCAGCACGCCATAGATCGCGATGACGACGAACAGATGGATGTAGTAGGGGCTGGTCACGAACTGCGGGACCGCCAGGACCACGAGGATCGCCAGCGCCGGCGCCAGAAAGCGGCTGAACATGCGGGCGTCCTCAGACTTTCTTGATGGCGGTCTTGCCGAACAGGCCGGCGGGTTTGAAGGCGAGCACCAGCAGCAGCAGCAGCAGGCCTGGCACATCGGTATATCCGGAATCGATATAGAAGCCGGTCAGCTTCTCGACGATGCCCAGGATCAGCCCGCCCGCGATCACGCCGAACCCCGAGGACAGGCCGCCGATGATCGCGACGGCAAAGGCCTTCAGGCCGAGCACGGCGCCCATGGTGGCGCCGACCGGCTTCAGCGGTCCGACCAGCACGCCCGCGATCGCGGCGGTCGCCGACGACAGCGCGTAGGAAAAGGTGATGACCAAGTTGGTATTGATGCCCATCAGGCCGGCGGCATCCCGGTCGGCCGAGGCCGCGACCACGGCCTTGCCGTAGATCGAGCGGCGATTGAACAGTTCGACCGCCAGCATCATCGCAAGCGCGCCGACGACGACCGCGACCTCCATCGGCAGCATGTTGACGCCGAGCAGGCTCAGCGGCTCTTCGGGCAGGGGCGAGGGGAATTTAAGCTCGTCGCGCCCCCAGACATTCTCGGCCAGATTCCGAAAGATGATGCCGAGCGCTATCGTCGCCATGATCCAGCCGAACTCGGACTTGGCCCGCATCGACTGGCGCACGCCCAGCCATTCGACCACGGCGCCCTGGCACAGTCCGAACAGGATGACCAGCGGCAGCATGAACACGAAGCCCAGCCACTGGGTCAGGCTCAGACCCACCAGCGCGCCCAGCATCAATGCCTCGCCCTGGCCGAAATTCAGCGTTTTCGATGTCGCGAAGGTAAGCTGGTAACCGAACGCGATCACCGCATAGATCATGCCGACGGCAATGCCGCTGACCACGAGTTGAGCCAGAATTTCCATGGGCGTCCCATCGTCGAAGACAGGTGCGGCCGGGAAGGAGTTCCCGGCCGCAAAAGAGTGAAGACGGACCGCCCGGGGCGATCCGTCGTTGTAAGCCTAGTTGACCGCGCCCTTGACGCGGATCTGGCCGGCCGAAGCCTCGTCTTCCTTCGACCAGAAGGTGACGCGGCCGCCCTTGACGATGCCGAACACCGGAATGTTCTTGCTGATCGCCTCATGGTCGGTCGGGCTGAAGGGATGGTCGTAGGTCGTGACCACGCCGTCGACCTTGGTCTTGAGGTCTTCGAGTGCTGCGCGGACCTTGGGGCCCTCGGTCGTGCCGGCCTGGGTAATGGCCGCCGCCAGCAGATAGACCGAATCATAGCCCTGGGCGGCCGAGACCGGCGAGGGGATGCGGTCGATGTTGTAGGCCTTCTGATAGGATTCGACGAAGGTCTTGCGCTTCGGCGTCGTGCCGGCCTGGATGAAGGTCTCCGGCATGACCGCACCCTCGCCATTCGGCCCGGCATTGTCGATGAAGGTCGCCATCGACAGCGTCCAGCTGCCGACGATCGGCACCTTCCAGCCGAGCTTGGCCATGCCGTTGGCGATCTGGGCCAGCTCGGGCCCGATGCCGTAGGTCAGGATCGAGTCCGCACCGGCCGATTTGGCCTTCAGCAGCTGCGAGGTCATGTCGACGTCGCCGATGTTGAACTTCTCCTCGGTGACCGGCTTGATGCCTTTCTTCGCCAGTGCCGCTTCCAGGTCCTGGCGGCCGAGCTGGCCATAGTTGGTGCTGTCGGCCAGGATCGCCGGCTTGGTGAAATGCTGCTTGTCGATCGCCTGATCGACGATCATCGCCGACTGGATCGTGTCGTTGGCGGCATTGCGGAACACGTAGTTCTGCTCATAGTCGGGCGGCAGGAACTGCTTGGTGACGGCCGAGCCGGTCGCGACATTGTCGAACACCGGGATTTCCGCTTCCTCGTAGAAGCGGGTCGCGGCCAGCGCCACGCCGGTGTTGATGAAGCCGACGGCGGCGACGACATGTTCCTTGTTGATCAGCTCCTGGGTGACCTGGACGCCGACCTCGTTCTTGGCTTCGTCGTCGCGTTCGACCGTGACGAGCGGCCGGCCGAGCACGCCGCCGGCCTTGTTGATTTCCTCGACCGCCAGCTTGACGCCGTCGCGCATGCTGACACCCATCGAGGCCGAGCCGCCGGTGAACGGGCCGGAGACGCCGATCTTGATCGGGTCCGCGGCGAGGGCGGCGGACGTGAGGGCGGTGGAGCCCAGAAGCGTGGCGACGGCGAGCGCCGCCCATGAGACGTTGCGAGACACGGAACCCTCCCAATTTTCGTGGTGATCGAAAACCATTTTTTATAACGCCGCCCCCGCGGCGAGGCGGGGGCGGTTATAGGACCGATTCATCCAGCGAAACATTCCGCCGGCAATCAGTCGATGATCTGCCGGTCTTTCGTCTCCGGCACGAACAGGATACCGACCACGAAGGTGATCGACGCGATCACGATCGGATACCAGAGGCCAGAGTAGATATTGCCCGTCGAGGCCACGATCGCGAAGGCGGTCGCCGGCAGGAAGCCGCCGAGCCAGCCGTTGCCAATGTGGTAGGGCAGCGACATGGACGTGTAGCGGATGCGGGTCGGGAACAGTTCGACCAGCATGGCCGCGATCGGGCCGTAGACCATGGTGACATAGAGCACCATGATGAACAGCAGCAGCGTGGTCATCGCATAGTCGATCTTGTTCGGGTCGGCCTTGGGCGGATAGCCGGCGCCGGTCACGGCATCGCCGACCGCCTTGGCGAAGACCGGGGCCTTGTCCTTCGCCTCGGCGGTGACATAGGCGTCGATCGTCTGATCGCCGATCTTGATCTTCGCAACCGACCCGGCCGGGCCGGCGACGTTCTCGTAGGGGACGCTTCGGGCGACGAGTGCCGCCTTGGCGACGTCGCAGCTGTTGGTGAACTTCGCGGTGCCGACCGGATTGAACTGGAACGAACAATCGGCCGGGTCGGCGATCACGGTCACCGGCTCTTTCGATTGTGCTGCCTCAAGCGCCGGGTTGGCATAGTGGGTCAGGCCCTGGAACAGCGGGAAATAGGTGATCACCGCCAACAGGCACCCCGCCATGATGATCGGCTTGCGGCCGATCCGGTCCGACAGCGCGCCGAACACCAGGAAGAAGGGCGTGCCGATCAGCAGCGCAGTCGCGACGAGCAACTGCGCCGTCTGAGCATCGACCTTGAGCGTCTGGGTGAGGAAGAACAGCGCATAGAACTGCCCCGTGTACCAGACGACCGCTTGGCCGGCGGTCAGGCCGACCAGTGCCAGGATGACGATCTTGGCATTGCCCCAACGTAGGAAGGACTCGGTCAGTGGGGCGTGGGAGCCCTTGCCTTCGGCCTTCATCTTGGTGAACACCGGGGATTCGGCGAGCTTCAAGCGGATCCAGAGCGAAACGGCGAGCAGCAGCAGCGACAGGCCGAACGGTATGCGCCAGCCCCATTCATCGAAGTCGGCCGGCGCGATCAACAGGCGGCAGCCGATGATGACGACGAGCGACAAGAACAGGCCGAGGGTGGCCGTGGTCTGGATCCAGGCGGTGAACATGCCGCGCTTGCCCATCGGCGCGTGCTCGGCGACATAGGTCGCAGCGCCACCATACTCGCCGCCAAGGGCGAGGCCCTGCAGCAGGCGCAAGCCGATCAGGATGACCGGCGCCGCGATGCCCCAGGTTTCGAAACCGGGCAGGATGGCGACCGCGGTGGTCGAGATGCCCATGATCAGGATGGTAATCAGGAAGGTATATTTGCGGCCGACGAGATCACCCAGGCGACCGAACACCAGCGCGCCGAACGGGCGCACGAAGAACCCGGCGGCAAAGGCCAGCAGCGTGAAGATGAATGCAGCGCTCGGGTTCACCGCCGAGAAGAAATGCTTGGCGATATTCGGTGCGAGCGAGCCGTACAGATAGAAATCGTACCACTCGAAAACCGTGCCGAGAGAAGAGGCGAAGATCACCAACTTCTCGCCGCCGGCCAGGGTTCGCGTCGAACCGGCCATTTCATAGGTCGCCATAAGCCATCCCCCCGTTGGAATGTAGACGGGTTAGGCGAAAATCGCCGTCCCGCTGGTTTCCCAAATAGCAGGCGTCAAAATGCCGCAAAAATCAAGGGGAGTATCGGGGTGCTGTTGCCTAATACCTGAGCATTAGACAAATCATGCGAGCAACAGGAGCCGAGGCGTCGCTATAGATTCATTGGAAGAATGACCATCGGGATGCCGCGGCGATGCAACCGCTGCTGGATCGTCAATGCGGTTCCGTTGTGCAGTTGCCGGATCGCCCAGTTCTCGTCATCGAAGATCAGTGTCGAAGAGAAGAATACGCTGTTCGGAAAATCGGCCAGTACCTGATCGACCAACTTGTTGATCTCGAAAATAATGTCCGGGCCGAAACTCTCGTAGGTCGCCGCCGGCAATCCGCGTTGGCGGCAATAGGCCGCGAAATGTTCGAGCGTCGCGGAGACTTCGGTCTGCAACTCGTGCAGCCGCTCCTCGCCGCGGAAACTTTCCGAATCCACTTCGCCGACCGACACGAAGACGAAGTTGCGGAATTGCGAGGGGAACAGCTTGCGCAGCGACAGGAGCGTGTGCATGCCGGCGCCGAGCGAGCGGCCGATCATGAACACGGCGGTCGGCTGGCTCTTGTCCATCTCCGGCTCGGGCGCGTCGCGGCGCGACGGCACGGCGGTGGCGAACAGCGCGTCGACCTTGGCCAGCGCCTGGCCCGTTCTGGTGTAGTGACGGCGGATGGCGATGCCCAGCGCCACGGCACAGCCGGTGACGCAGACCGTCAGCCAGCCGCCTTCGGTGAATTTGGCCGAGAGCGTGACCAGCAGGATGGAGCCGGTGACGAAGCAGGCGAAGCCGGCGAGCACGAGGCGCTGCCAGGCGTCCGCCACCCGCTTGCGCTCGCCCCACCAATGGACGCAGAGGCCGAACAGGCACAGCGTGAAGGTGACGAACACGTTGATGCTGTAGAGCACGACCAGCACGTCCACGTCGCCATGGGTCACCAGCAGCGTGGCGATCGCGGCGGCGGCCATGACCAGCACGCCGTTCTGGGTGACGAGGCGGTTCGACAATTGGCTGAACTGGTGCGGGACCCACCGGTCGACCGCCATGTTCGCCAGCACCGCCGGCCCCCCGAGAAAGCCGGTGTTGGCGGCAACAAACAATATGCCGGCCGCGAACAGCAGCACCAGGGTCAGGATGCCATGGGTCAGCGAGCCCGTGCCGAAGATCGTGCCGAGGATGGTTTCGAACACCACGGCATTGAGCGTCTCGCCCGGCACCGCATGCACGTCCCACAGCACGTAGAGGATGATCAGCCCGCCGGCCATGAAGCTCAGCGACAGCGCCATATAGACCATGGTCCAGCGGCCGGTCCGGACGCGCGGTTCCTTCAGGATATTGACGTTGTTCGACACCGCTTCGATGCCGGTATAGGTGCCGCCGCCCAGCGAATAGGCCTTGAGCAGCACGGCGATCACGCCGACCCAGCCGATCTCGCCCGCGAAATGCTGGGTCTCGTGCCAGGTCGCCGGCACGATGTCCGGGATCATCGGCGCGTGATAGAGGATGCCGTAGATGATCAGCGCGCCATGGGTCAGCACGAAGCCGATGAAGATCGGCACCAGCAGATGCAGCGGTTCCTTGACCCCACGCAGGTTCAAGATCATCAGCACGAGCGTCGTGCCCAGCTCGACGCCCAGTTTCAGGCCCTGGTATTCGATCGGCAGCAGGCTGAACACGGCATCGACGCCGCTCGCGACCGAGATCGCGATGGTCAGCGCGTAATCGACGATCAGGGCGGCACCCGACACCAGGCCGGCATAGGGCCCGATCAGCGTGGTCGCGACCTTGTAGCCGCCGCCGCCGGACGGAAACAGCTCGATCACCTGGTTGTAGCCGAGCGAGATCAGGAAGACCGTGAAGGCCGTCGCGATGGCCAGATAGACCGCGAGATGGGTATTGCCGCCCAGCGCCAGGAACGCTTCTTCCGGGCCGTAATTGGCAGACGACAAGCCGTCGGCGCCCAGACCGACCCAGGCGACGAAGGCGGCGAGCGCCATATGATGGCGCACGCCGGGGGCGAGCGCGTCGCGGGGACGGCCGACCAGCCAGGACGCGATTTTTCTACCGAACATGTGAAAGACGCCGGGCTTCGTGTCGCGCATGGCCCCATGCCGATTCCGGGTTTGGAAAAAGCATCGGCTTGGGGCCAAAAGACAATTGCGTTGAGATTTCGATCAACCCTGGTTCTACGCGTTCAAGACCGGTATCGAACCACGAAGCGGGTTCATCAGGCAAACGCCCGAGCATCCAACGGATGCGCGGTTTTCGACCCTTTTTGAGGAGGGCGGCGGCACGATGGGGAAAGCAGCGGTGCCTGTCAACGCCGACGGCCGCATGGCCGGGACGACACCGGGCTGGCATCGCCGCGTCGTGGCGCTGGCCGTGCCGATCGTGCTGGCCAATTTGTCGGTGCCGCTGCTGTCGGCGGTCGACACCGCCGTCGCCGGCCATCTGCCGGATCAGGCCGACCTGGGCGGCGTGGCGCTGGGCGGGCTCGTCTTCAGCGCCATGATCTGGGGACTGGGCTTCTTGCGCATGGCCACGACCGGACTGGTCGCCCAGGCGCTGGGCGCCGGCGATGGCGAACGGATGCGGCTGGTGCAATTGCGCGCGCTGCTGCTGGCCGTGGCTCTCGGACTGGCCGTTGTGCTGTTCCAGGAACCGCTGGTCGGCGGGGCCTTGACCCTGCTTGGCGGCAGTGCCGAGGTCGGGGCGGCCGCCCGCGCCTATTGCGATGCGCGGATCTGGTCGGCCCCGGCCGCGCTCGCCAACAGCGTCGTGCTGGGCTATCTGCTGGGCACCCAGCGGGCGAAGCTCGGCTTCGGCCTGCAACTGGTGCTGAATTTCATCAACATGGCGCTGGCGCTCGGCCTGGTCTACGGCCTCGGTCGCGGGGTGGGCGGCATCGGCGCCGCCACCGCGCTGGCCGACGGGTTCGGCCTGCTGCTCGGCCTGGCGCTGCTCTGGCGCCTGCGCCCGCGCGGTCTGCCGCCGCTGATGGCGCGGGCCTTGTGGGAACGGGCGCCGCTGCTGCGCCTGTTCGCGATCAATCGCGACATCTTCCTGCGCACCGCCTGCCTGCTGGGCGTCACGGGTCTGTTCGCCCGGTTGGGCGCCAACCTGGGCGACACGGTTCTGGCGGGCAACGCCGTCCTGCTGAACTTCCAGACCTTCACCTCTTTCGGCCTCGACGGCTTCGCCTATGCGGCCGAGGCGCTGGTCGGGGTCGCGGTCGGCGCCCGCGACCGGGTCTCGCTCAGGACGGCGAGCCGGATTTCCATGGTATGGGCCGTGGTCGGCGCGCTCGTGTTCTCGCTGGTCTATCTCATCGCCGGACCGACACTGATCGACGGACTGACCAATCAGCAGGCGGTCCGCGACCAGGCGCTCGCCTATCTGCCCTGGGCGATCCTGTTGCCGGTCGCCTCGGTCTGGGGCTTTCAGTTCGACGGCATCTTCATCGGGGCGACCCGGGCCCGCGAGCTGCGCAACGGCATGATCGTCTCGCTCTGCGTGTTCCTGGCCGCGGCCCTGTGCCTGATTCCGATCGCCGGCAACAACGGCCTGTGGGGCGCCTTCGTGCTGTTCATGGTTGCCCGCGGCATCTGCCTCGCCTGGTTCTATCCGCGCATCGGCGACGATTGGCCCGAGCCGCTTGCGGTTGATTAATGCTCGCGCTCCGGAATGGACCCGTCGCATAATCGATCTAAGGAGATCGATTTCGGGCTCTCGCGAAAGACGGACGTCATCATGTCATCTCGCCATGCGGCCCTTGCCGCCCTCGCCATGCTCGGCGTTTCACTCGGCGGCTGCGCCACCGGTCCCAGCTATCCGCTGCTGACGCCGGTCGATGTCGCGCGCGGCTTCGGCTTCTCCGATATCCGTCTGCCGGACGGGCGCTATGAAGTGACCTATGTGGCGCCGGCGCTGCAAGGCTTCGGCTATCGCTTCGACCAGAGCCCGACCGAGAAGCAGGGCAAGTCGCTCGCCTTCGACATGGCGATCTGGCGCGCCGCCCAGATCGCCATGTCCCAGGGCTTCCAGGGCTTCTCGGTCGCCGACACCAAGTCGAACTCCGATATCCAGCAGCGCTCGGCCTATTACGACGATCCCTGGGGTACCTCGCCCTGGGGCCCCGGGCCGTACTGGAGCCGGCGTCGGCCGCCCTATGGATGGGGCGACTACAACCCGCCGGAAACCTCGGTCCAGGTCGAAGTCAAACTGTCGGTCACCCTCTCGAACGACCTGAAGCCGGGCGACTACAATGCTGCCGATGCGATCCAGCAACTGCGCCAGACCTATCCCGGCGCCGACGGCGGCACGGGCGCGCCGCCACCCCAGGCGATCGGACCGACCGTGCAGCCCATTCCTCCCACACCTTCGAAGAGCTGAAACCTCCATGGATAATCTGCGGATCGACGGCGCCCGCCTGTGGCATACCATCATGGAGACCGCCAAAATCGGCGGCACGCCCAAGGGCGGCGTCAATCGCCAGGCTTTGACCGATCTGGACGGCCAGGTCCGCCGTCGACTGATCGCCTGGGCCGAGGCCGCGGGCTGCACCGTCACGATCGACCAGGTCGGCAACATCTTCGCCCGGCGGCCGGGCCGAGATCCGTCGCTGCCGCCGGTCGCCATCGGCAGCCATCTCGATACCCAGCCGACCGGCGGCAAGTTCGACGGCATCCTGGGCGTGCTGGCCGGGCTGGAACTGATCCGCACGCTGAACGATGCCAATTACGAGACCGAGGCGCCGATCGAGCTGATCAATTGGACGAACGAGGAAGGCGCGCGCTTTGCCCCGGCCATGCTCGCATCGGGCGTCTTCACCGGCCGCTTCGCGCTCGACTATGCGCTGGATCGCGCGGATCGCGACGGCAAGCGCTTCGGCGACGAGCTGAAGCGCATCGGTTTCGCCGGCGAGACGCCGGCCGGAGACCATAAGCTCGCGGCGTTCTTCGAGCTGCATATCGAACAGGGCCCCATCCTGGAGGCCGAGGCAAAGACCATCGGCGTGGTGACCGGCGTCCAGGGCATCCGCTGGTATCATTTCCGGGTGACCGGCCAGGACAGCCATGCCGGCACGACGCCGATGAATCATCGGCACGATGCGTTCCAGGGGCTGGCGCGGTTTGCCGTGGCGCTCGACCGGATCGCGCGCGACGAGGGCGGCGGCGCGGTCGCCACGATCGGCGTGGTCGAAGTGCAGCCAGGCTCGACGAACGTGGTGCCGGGCGCCGCCGCCGCCACGATCGACATGCGCCATCCCGATGACGAGGCGCTGGATCGCATGGAAACGGCCTTCCGCGCCGCCGCGGCGAGGATCGCGCAGGAACTCGGGATCGAGATCAGCTTCGACACGACCTGGGCGGCGCCGGCGGTGCGGTTCGACAATGACTGCATCGCCGCCGTGCGCGCCGCCGCCGAGGCGGGCGGCCATGGCTATCGCGATATCGTCAGCGGGGCGGGCCATGATGCGGCCAATCTCGCCGCGATCACGCCCACCGCCATGGTGTTCGTGCCCTGCGCCGGCGGCATCAGCCACAATGAAGCGGAAAGCATCACCGAGGCGGATGCCGCCGCCGGGACCAACGTGCTCCTGCAGGCGGTGCTGAGCGTGGCGAACCGGCGGTAAGGGTAGACCAGCGGCGAGATCCCGGCTGCTTGTGCTCGCCACCCGCGAAGCGGGAGGGTGAGGGTGGTGCGGCCGGGCACCCGTATCTCAAGCGCTCAAACCCACCCCGGCGCCGTCCGGGGATAGCGGGATCATCGGCACGGGGCCGCTGCGGGCGTAGCTCAATTCGCCGCTCCAGCCGGCGATCAGCAGGCTGTCGCGAAAAGTCTGCTCGACGACCTGCTTCAGCTCGCCCGCGATCGGCTTTTCGCTACGCAGGACCAGATCGAACCGGCGCTCGCGCACCAGCCCGTCGAACTGCATCGCGCCGAGCCGGACCATCTCCAGTTCGATGACGAAGCGCTCGCCGCCGCCCTTCTGCTGCTCTTCCTCGTCGGGAGCGCGCCGATAGAGCCGCATGGGCTTCGTCGTGGCCAGGCCCAGATAGGGCAGGACCGTGATCGACCAGTCGCCCGGCTGCGCCGGCCGGGTCTGGCCGATCTGGCTCGCGTGGGTATCGAGCTTGGTCGCGATATCGCTGCGGCCGGCATCGACCAGCGCCTTGCGGGTCGGCGGGTCCGGCCACCGGGCGGGCGTCGGTCCGGCCTTCAGGCCGCCCAGGAAATTCAGGATCAACGAGGTCAGCCGGTCGTTCGGTGCCAGCGACAATTGGCTTTGGATTTGCTGCGCCAGCGCCGGCACGGTCAGGGCCAGCGCCTGCGCGGCCTCCTGCAACAAGGGTTGCTGCTGCGGCGTATCCTCGGCCGGCGCCTTGACCGGCACCGGCTTTTCCACGGCTTCCGGGGGTGCCACCGCGATGATCTTCAGCTGGATCGCCGCCCCGATCGGCGGCGGCGCGTCCTGGACCGGGATCGACAGGGTTCCGACCGCGGTATCGACCAGGGTCTCACTATCGGTCGAGGTCGCGAGCACGCGGCCGGCGAGCACCGTCGTCAGCGCCTTGAAACCGGTAAGATCGACCGGCGGGGCGGCCTGCTGCGGCGCATTCTGCCCGGGCGGCGCCGACGCCGCCTGAGGCTCCGTCGGACCTGCGACATCATCGAGGGGCGACGCTGCCGCGGGGGGCAGGCTGCGCGCCGCCGTCGGCACCGCCGGTTGGGCATCGGCATTGCCGACCGCCAATGTCGCCAGATAGCGGGTTCCGGCCGGAATCGGCGCGCTGCCGACGCGGGCCGGTGCCGAGCGGACCAGGGTGGCGACGATGCTGTTCGCCTGGGCCTGAACCACTTCATCAGCGGCCTGGGCGGCGATGGTTCCCCCGCCGGAAAGCGCGCTTTCGATCGCAACTTCGTCTTCGAGGCTGATCGCCGCGAACAGGGTCGAGGCGAGCGTCGCCGGCGCCAGGCCGGGCGTGGCGACGGGCAGGGCGGTGGTCAGGGGCGGTGATGCTGCCGGGGCGGCGGGCTGGCCGGTCGGCGGCGGCGTGATCGCGCCGGTCGTGAATCCGTTAACGAGCTTGCCGTCGATGGTCAGGATCGCGACCTGGGGCTGGGGGGCCACCGCCACGACCCGGAGCGTCACGGCGCTGCCGACGGTCAGCGACAGGCCGGGCGGGCGCTGGAGCGAGAATTCCGCCCCGGACTTCGTCTGCAGGGTGAAGGTGCCGTCGGCGCGGACCTCGCTGATGGTGCCGCTGACGATATTGCCGGGTCCGGCGGCGGTTTGCAGCGTCTGCACCAGGCCGTTGCGCACGGAATCGCCGCCGTAGGCGGCCAGCACCTGGACGACGACGACGGCGGCCGGTGCGGTCACGCTCCCGCCGGCGGCTGCCGACTGGCCGACCGACGTCAGGGGTGTGCTCGACAGGCTCATCGCGACGCCTCCCGGGCTCGCGGGCTAAAAGGTCTGGATCAGGCGTTGGGCGACGGCCTGGATGTCCATCGCCGCTTCGGTGTTCGGATAGCGGGTCAGGATCGAACTCTGCTTGCGGATCGAATCGCGCACATGCTGGTCGCGGCGGATGATGCCGGCCAGCTCCGGCTCGATCTTCAGGAACTCGCGGCAGGCCTTCAGCAGAATACCGTAGGTCCGCTCGCCCTCGCGAATCGACGAGGCCATGTTGACCACGATGCGCAGATCGGCATTCGGCCGATCCATCGCGGTCACTTTGATGAAGGCATAGGCGTCGGTGATGGCCGTCGGCTCGTCGGTCGTGACCACGATGCAGGCGCGCGCGCTGGTCGCAAACGACCGCACGGTGCGCTCGATGCCGGCACCCATGTCCATGATGATGAAATCATAGCCGTTCGACAGCAATGCCAGGTCGTTGCGCAGGGCCGCGAGCTTGCTCGGCGCGATCTGGGCGAGGGAGCCGGTACCGGAGCGGCCGGCGATGATGTCGAAGCCGCCCGCCGGATAGCGGGTCGCGGCCTCGGCCAGCGTGGTCTGGCCGGCCAGCACGGTTCCCAGATCGCGCTGGGGCATCATGCCGAGCTGCACGTCGACGTTGGCGAGCCCCAGATCGCCGTCGAACAGCAGCGCCTTGCGGCCGGCGAGGGTCAGCGCATGGGCCAGCGTGATCGAGAACCAGGTCTTGCCGACACCCCCCTTTCCCGATGCGACGGCAAGCAGGTTGGTTCGCTGGTTTACCGAATTCGGCGCCGTCTGCCGGAGGTCGAGCGGGACGATCATGGGCGGGCACCTTGAGAAACAGATTGGTTCAGCGTAACGGCGTTGGGTTCGGGCATCAACATGCGGGCGAGACCCATGGGATCGAGCGGGCTCAGGCCATCGGCGACCGATGGCGTCATGCTGTAGTCGGCGAAGGCGACCTCGGCGGCGTCGGCGGCGGCCAGCATGCTGCCGAGGCGGCGGACCATATCGAGCCGCGTGACCAGCACGCGGTTGATGCCCAGCCGGGCGAATTCATAGGCCTGTTCCATGGCGTCGACCACGTCGCCGCCGCCGGCCATGACCAGCAGCGGCTCGACCGCGATCGCCTTGGCCATGCCCTGGATCTCGGCCATGTCGCGCGGCGCGTAGGGGTTCACGCCGGGCGTGTCGATCAGGATGTAGTCGTCCGGGGCCGCCGCATCGATCAGGCGGGCCAGCTGGCGCTCGGTCTCGGCGGTCTGCAGCGGCAGCTTCATCAGGCGCGCGAAGGCGTCCAGCTGCTCGATGCCGCCGGCGCGGATCGTGTCGGTCGTGATCAGCCGGACCGAACGGCCCGCCATGAGGGCGCGGAAGGCGAGCTTGGCCACGCCGACGGTCTTGCCGGCGCCGGGGGCGCCGACCAGCATCAGCGGCTGATTGATCCGCTTTTCGGTCGTCAGCGGCTTGAAATTGAACGTGCCGGCGAGCGCGCCGGCCAGCGCTTCCAGCGGATCGTCGGCGCCGACCAGGAAGCTCGCGTCGATCAGGCGCTCCAGCAGGCGATTGGGCAGGCCATGCGCCATCAACGCCTCATGGACCAGATCGATCGGATCCTCGTCCGAGGCATGACCATAAGTGTCCGTGGCGACCAGACCGCCCACCGGCAGCTCGTCATCGGCCTCTTCGATCGCGGCGACCAGCTTCACGCCATGCTCGCTGGTCTCGGACGACACGATGATGGCGTCCTCGCCCAACTCGCGGCGGAGCATGTCCATGGCCTGGGCCATGGTTGGGGCGATCAGGGTCCTAAGACGCATCGCCGGGCGCCCCCAATGGGCTTCTGATGAAGGTGCTCATCTCTAGATATGTCCCAGCGTCTTGATCCGGGCCTTCGGGTGAACTTCATTCTGCGACATGACGACCGTCGCCGGACGGAAGCGTTCGATGATCGATCGAACATAAGGACGAATTGCCGGACTGGTTAGCAGAACCGGGGTCTCGCCCACCATATTGAACCGCTCGAACGCCTGACGGACGGCGACGATGAACTCCTGAAGCTTGCTGGGCGCCATGGAGAGCTGCTTATCGTCGCCGTGGGCCACGATCGACTCGGCGAAGTTCTGTTCCCATTGCGGCGATAGGGTTACCAGCGGAATGTATCCGGCTTCGCTGATATTCGCATCGCTGATCTGCCGGGCGAGGCGCGCGCGCACATGTTCGGTGATGTTCGTGATGTTGCGGGTATAGCCGCAGGCCTCGGCGATGCCCTCGAGGATGGTCGGCAGATCGCGAATCGAGACGCGTTCCTGCAGCAGATTCTGCAGCACGCGCTGGACGCCGCCGGTCGAGATCATGGTCGGGATCAGTTCGCCCAGCAGCTTCTGATGGTCCTTGTCGATATCGTTCAGCAGCTTCTGCGTCTCGCTGTAGGACAACAGCTCGGGCATGTTGTCCTTCATCAGCTCGGTCAGGTGCGTGGTGATGACGGTCTGCGGATCGACCACGGTCAGGCCGCGGAAGGTCGCCTCCTCGCGCAGATGGTCGGCGACCCACATGGCCGGCAGGCCGAAGGTCGGCTCGACCGTGGTTTCGCCGGGCAGCGTGATCGGCTCGCCGCGCGGATCCATGACCAGCAGCATGGTCGGGCGCAGCTCGCCGCGCCCGGCCTCGATCTCCTTGACGCGAATGACGTAGGAATTGGCCGGCAGCTGCAGATTGTCCTGGATGCGGACCGACGGCATGACGAAGCCCATGTCGGAGGCCAATTGCCGGCGCAGCGCCTTGATCTGGTCGGTCAGGCGCGACGAGCGCTCGTCGTTGATCAGCGGCAGCAGACCATAGCCAAGTTCGAGACGGACCAGATCGATCGCGAGCGCGGTGGAAATGGGCTCTTCCTTCGGCACCGGCTTGGGCAGGGCCGCGTCCAGCATCGCGTCTTCGGCCTCGACCTTGGCCAGGCGCATGCGCGGCAGCGCATAGGCGCCCCAGCCGGCGAGGATGGAAAAGGAGATGAAGGGAATGAACGGAATGCCCGGCACGATCGAGAGCGTGCCGGTCAGGAACGACACCATGCCGAGCGCGGTCGGATAGGCCGACAATTGCCCGAACAGCGCCTGGTCGGCCGAGCCCTGGATATTGCCCTTCGACACCATCAGACCGGCGGCGGTCGACACGATCAGCGCCGGGATCTGCGAGACCAGGCCGTCGCCGACCGTCAGCAGCGTGTAGGTGTTGAGCGCGGTCCAGAAGTCGAGATTGCGCTGGGCGATGCCGATGACCAGGCCGGCGGCGATGTTGATGCCGGTGATGATCAGGCCCGCGACCGCGTCGCCACGCACGAATTTCGAGGCGCCGTCCATCGCGCCGAAAAAGTTGCTCTCGCCTTCCAGATCCGCGCGCCGCTTCTTCGCGGTCGTCTCGTCGATCAGGCCGGCGCCCAGGTCGGCGTCGATGGCGAGCTGCTTGCCGGGCATGCTGTCGAGGGTGAAGCGCGCCGCCACTTCGGCGATACGGCCGGAGCCTTTGGTGATGACGACGAAATTCACCGTCACCAGGATCGCGAACACGATCACGCCGATGACGAAATTGCCGCTCATGACGAAGCCGCCGAAGGCCTGGATGACCTTGCCGGCGGCGGCCGTGCCTTCGTGGCCATGGCCCAGGATCAGGCGGGTCGACGCCATGTTCAGCGCCAGGCGCAGCATGGTCGACATCAGCAGCACGGTCGGGAAGGTGGAGAATTCCAGCGGCTTCTGGATGAACAGCACGACCATCAGGATAAGGACCGACAGCGTCATCGACAGCGCCAGCGACATATCCAGGAGGAACGCCGGCATCGGCAGCACGAGGACGGTCAGGACGGCGACCACGCCCAGGGCGAGCGCGATCTCGCCGCGCAGCAGCGAGGTCGTGAGCCGTCCCGACAGCCCCTTCAGACCGCCGCCCATGGCAAAGGCGCCCTGACCCGTTCCCACGCCGCCGATGGCGGCGGGGGCGGTCTCGATCGCTTGCGATGTCGTCGTATCGGCCATGATCTAGGGGTGCCGTCTCTTCAAGTTTCGGTCAGGCTCAAATGTCGGTCAGGCGCGGGCTTCGACGTCGCCGGGCAGGGGGACGGAGAGGCCTTCCTGCTTGTACTGCTGCAGCTTGTTGCGCAGCGTCCGGATCGAGATGCCCAGGATGCCGGCGGCGTGGGTGCGGTTGCCCAGGCAATGCTGCAGCGTATCGATGATGAGGTCGCGCTCCACATCGGCCACGGTCCGGCCGACCAGCGTGCCGACCGAAGCCCCCCCGCCTGCGCCTGGCGGCATGGCGGTGGCGCCGGCGCCGGCCGGCCGCTGCGGATGGGCGGGGGTGATGACGAATCCCCCCTGCTGCGGCGCCGGATCGGCCGTGAGGCGCGTGCCGGTCAGCATGATCGCGTCGGGTTCGATCTGGCCGCCGCTCGACAGCAGCACGGCGCGATGGATGGTGTTTTCCAGCTCGCGCACGTTGCCGCGCCAATGATGGCGCATCAGCATGGCGCGCGCGGCGTCGCTCAGGCCGTGATAGTCGACGTCGTTCAGCTCGGAATATTTCTTGGCGAAATGCTCGGCCAGCGCCGCCACGTCGGCCGGGCGCTCGCGGAGCGCCGGCAGGCGCAGGGTCACGACGTTCAGGCGGAAATACAGATCGTCACGGAACTGGCCTTGGCGCACGGCCTCCTCCATGTCTCGGTTCGAGGTTGCGATCACCCGGATGTCGACCTTGACCGGCTGACTGCCGCCGACCCGGTCGATCTCGCGCTCCTGAATGGCGCGCAGCAGTTTGGCCTGCAGGCGCGGGTGCATTTCGGTCACTTCGTCGAGCAGCAGCGTGCCGCCGTTGGCTTCCTCGAACTTGCCCAGGCGCCGGCCGACGGCGCCGGTGAAGGCGCCTTTCTCATGACCGAACAGCTCCGATTCCAGCAATTGCTCGGGAATGGCGGCGCAGTTGATCGAGATGAACGGCTTTTCGGCGCGGCGGCTCTTGCGGTGCAGATGGCGCGCCATGATTTCCTTGCCGGTGCCGCTTTCGCCGGTGATCAGCACCGACGCATCGGACGGCGCGATTTGGTCGGCCAGGCGCAGCACCTGGGCCATGACCGGATCGCGGAATACGAGCTGATGGCTTTCGGCCGCGACCGCTTCCAGGACCGAGGCGATCAATTGGGCGTCCGGCGGCAACGGGATATATTCCCTGGCGCCGGCCTTGATCGCGCGCACGGCGGATTCTGCGTCCGTGCCGACGCCGCAGGCGACGACCTGGATATGGATGCGCTCGGCCTTGAGCGCCTGCACCATCCGGCCGACGTCCAGCTTGACGTCGATCATGACCAGATCGGCGCCCTGACCGGCCCGAAGCGCGATCATGGCCTTATCGATGTCGTCGATCTGGGCGACCTTGGCGCCGCGCGACAGCGCGATCTTGCCGGCAGCGCTGATGTAGCCCGAAAGCGGTCCGACGATGAGAAGACGCATATCCGAATTCCTAGTCGAAGTAGCTGATGCGCTCGGCCGGCGGCAGGATGCCGTTCAGCATCACTTCCAGCCGGCGCGGGCTTTCCTGACGCGCGATCGAATTCGCCGCCAGGATGGTGAGGTTATGGATGAGGGCCTCGGCGTGGTTGTTGCGGTCGAGCTTCGCCGCGAGCGGCAGCAACACCATGTTGGCGAGCACCGCGCCATAGAGCGTGGCCAGGATCGCGACCGCCATGGCCGGGCCGATGGTCGTCGGGTTGTTGAGGTTCGACAGCATCTGCACTAGGCCCACCAACGTGCCGATCAGACCCATGGCGGGCGCCACTTCGCCCGCGCGGCGCAGCATGTCGCCGGCGATACGATGGCGGACCAGCGTCGCAGACAGTTCGGCGCGCAGCTGGCGCTCGATCTCGTCCGGGGGCGTATTGTCGACGACGAAGGCGACGGCCTTGACCAGGAAGCGGTCGTCCTTGAGCTTCGGCAGCAGATCCTCGAGCGCCAGAAAGCCCTGACGCCGCGCCGCCTCGGCCAGGGCCACGAGGCGGGAGGCGGCGTGGTGCGCGACCGGCACCTTGCGCATCGTCGCCGTCGCGATTGCCGACGGCAGTCGCTTCAGATCGTCGATCCCGAAGCTGATCGAGGTCACGGCGGCCGTTCCGCCGACCACCATCATGAATGCGGGCAGGTCGACATAGGCCGCAAGCGAACCCCCGAGCAGCATGGCGAAGACGAGCAGCGCCAGACCGACGCCCAACCCGAACAGGGTGGCGCCGTCCCGCGCGCCCTCGACCGGATCCGGCAGGATCCGCGAGGGCGTCGCCTCGACCTTGATGTCGCGTTCCGTGTCGCTCACGGCCATGTCCGACCAGCCTCTCTCTACGACCGTTCGGACTTGACGATTTCGGTCATGGTCACGCCCAGCCGATCGTCCACGACCACGACCTCGCCACGGGCGACCAGGCGGTTGTTGACGTAGATGTCGATCGCCTCGCCGACCTTGCGGTCCAGTTCGACGACGGCGCCGCGACCCAGTTTCAGCAACTGGCTCACCTGCATCGTCGCCCTGCCCAGCACGGCCGAGACCTGGACCGGGATATCGTAGACCGCTTCCAGTTCCTTGGCGTTCTGCGGAGATTTGCCATCGGCGGCGGGCATCCGATTGTCGGAATCGAGCTCCGCCAGTTGCAGCATATCGTCGTCGTTCATGACGGACTCTCCTCCAGGGCACCGGAGGTTCCGGTGCCATCAGAACCAAACCGTCGATCGAAGTCCTCAAGACCCCGGGCGATGGCCGATTCAATCTCGTTCATCAGGCGGCCGGAATTCCGGTCCATGCCGCCCTCGCTCCATTCGATCTGACAATCCGTCGCGGTGAGATCGGGATTGCCGCGCACGCTCAGGCGGCCTTCGAAGCCGCTGCGGGCCGCGGCTGCCGTCAAAATCGGCTCGATCGCCTCGATCATGTCCGGCGCACAGCTGAGCGCCAGCTTCGGCTGCTCCTGGGCCAGGCTCAACGCATCGGCGACGAGCGCCGTGATCTCGACCGTGCCGCTGCGGGCGACGAAGGCCGGGAACAGCTTGCGGACGATCGTCACGCTCAGTTCGGTCGCCTGCCGCTCGATCTGGGCGAGCGCCGTCCGCTGCGAGCCGGCCAGACCTTCCAACTCGCGGGCGACGCGCTCGATCGTCTCGGCCAGGCGCCGCCCGGTCCGCTCCATCGCATCGGCCTCGCCGGCGGCGCGACCTTCGAGCCAGCCCTGGTGCCGCGTCGCATCCAGCTCTTCCTGGCTGTAGGTCGGCGCGGGCGGCGGCGGCGGTTCCTCCGGCTCCGGCTCCGGCTCCGGGATCGGCTCCGGCTCGGGCGCAGGAGCCGACGCGCGTCCCCCGCGGCTTCCGGGCGGGTCGAACGACAGGCCGAACTCGAATTTGCGGGCGCCTTTCATCAATAGACCAGCTCGTCGTCGTCCTTGTTGTCGGCCATGACGATTTCGCCGCGGGCGGCGAGATCCTTGGCCATCTGGACCATGTAGGTCTGCGCCTCGTCGACCTCGCGCAGGCGGACGGGGCCCATGGCGCCCATCTCCTCGCGCATGATCTTGGCCGCGCGCTCCGACATGTTCGAGAAGAACAGATCCTTGAGCCCGTCGGACGCGCCCTTGAGCGCGATCGGCACCTTGTCCTTCTCGGCGTTCCTCAGCACGGTCTGGATCGCCATCGGGTCGAGCTTCGAGAGATCCTCGAAGGTGAACATCAGGCTCTTGATGCGCTCGGCCGAATTGCGGTTGCGTTCCTCGAGCGCGGTCAGGAAGCGGTTCTCGGTGTTGCGGTCGAGATTGTTGAAGATCTCGGCGATGAGTTCATGGGCGTCGCGGCGGTTGGTGCGCGCCAGGTTCGACATGAATTCGGTCCTGAGCGTGCGCTCGACGTCGTCCAGCACGTCCTTGTTGACCGCCTCCATGCGCAGCATGCGCATGACGACTTCCATGGCGAAGCCTTCGGGCAGCTGCGCCAGCACCCGGGCGGCATGGTCGGCCTTGATCTTGGACAGCACGACCGCGACGGTCTGCGGATATTCGTTCTTGAGGTAGTTGGCGAGCACGACCTCGTTCACGTTGCCGAGCTTGTCCCACATGGTGCGACCCGCGGGACCGCGGATCTCTTCCATGATGTTGTTGACGCGGTCCTTGGCCAGGACCTTGTTCAGGAGTCGTTCGGTCGATTCATACGAACCGACCAGCGAGCCGGTCGCCGAGATCTGCTCCGAGAAGTCGATGAACAGGCGTTCGACCAGCGACGACGAGACCGTGCCGAGATTGGCCATGGTCTGGGAGATTTCCTTGATCTCCTCGTCATCCATCAGCGCGAACAGCTTGGCGGCATGTTCCTCGCCGATGGCGAGCATCAGGATCGCGGCCTTCTCGGGGCCGGCAAGGGTGCGGAAGTCCTCGCGAACGCGCATTTTCTAGCTCCGCCCCATCATGGTTGGGATTGCCGCCGTCGGGAGTGCGATCGTCTTCATCACGAGGCCTGGTACATCCAGCTGCGGATGATCGCGACCGCTTCTTCCGGATGCTTGTCGACGATCTCGCCGATCTTCTTCATCGAAGAGGCGCGGACACGGCCTTCGACCTGGCTGATGTCGATCATGCTTTCGTCTTCCATCTCCATTTCGGCGAGTGCCGTACCGCCGCCCGGGCCGGCGAGGGCGCCCATGGCGCCCATCGGGCCGGCCAGCGCGCCGCCCATGGCCTGCTCGGCCAGCGCACGCTGTTGGGCGAGCGCCGTCTCGCGGGCGGTCTCGAGCGCCCTGGTGACCAGCGGGCGGATGACCAGCAGGATGACCAGGACGGCGACGATGGCCAGCACCAGGGTCTCAGCGGCACGGAACAGATCGGCCTTGTTCAGGCCGAGAACGATCGGGGGGGCTTCCGGCACTTCGTCCGCCGGTGCGGCGAAGCGCAGATTGACGACCTCGACCTTGTCGCCGCGCTTCTCGTCGAAGCCGATCGCCGACTGGACCAGCTTGGTCAGCTGGACCAGCTCCTCCGGCGCGCGGGCGGCATAGTCGTGCACGCCCTCGGCGTTCAGCTTGTAGGTCCCGTCGACCAGCACCGCGACCGACAGGCGCTTCACCACGCCGGTCTCGCGGATCAAGCTCGTGACCTTCTTGGTGATCTCGTAGTTGGTCGTCTCTTCGTTGCGGCTATGCTTCGACTTCGTGCCGCTGCCGGCGCCGCCCTGGGTCGTCTGGCCGTCGGGCAGGTTGGTCTGCACGGTCACCGGATTTTCGCCGGCGTCGCTATCCTGGTTCGCCTCGGTCATGGTCTGGGTCGATCGGACGACCTGGCCGTCGGGATCGAAGCTTTCCTGATTGGTCGTCAGCCGGTCGAAATCCATGTCGGCATTGACGTCGACGCGGACATGGCCGTAGCCGATCGACCGGTCGAGCATTTCTTCGACCGAGCGCGACAGCCGGTTCTCATAGGCGACCCGCTGCTCCTCGGCCGTGCTCGATCCGCCCAGCCCTTGATTGGGATCGTCGGTCCCGCGCGCCAGCAGGTTGCCGTTCTGATCGATGATCGAGATATGGTTGGGGCGCAGGCCGGAGACGGCGGTCGAGACCAGGTTCTGGATCGCGACGACCTGGCCCTTGTTGAGCGTGGCGTTGCCGCGGACCTTCAGCACGATCGACGCGGACGGTTCCTGGCGGTCGCGGGTGAATAGTTCGCGCTTCGGCAGCACCAGGTGAACCCGGGCGTTCTCGATGATCGAGATCGAGCCGATGGTTCGCTCCAGCTCGCCTTCGAGCGCGCGCATCTCGTTGATGCCTTGGACGAAATTCGTCGTGCCCAGCCCCTCGGGCTTGTCGAATACCTCATAGCCGATCGAAGCGCCGTGCGGGATTCCGGTCTCGGCCATGGTCAGGCGCAGGCGGGCAACCTGATCCTGCGGCACCATGATGCTGGTGCCGTTGCCCCTCAGTTCATAGGGAATGCCCAACGTGTCGAGCTTGGCGACGACCTGGGCACTGTCCTTCGTGTCGAGGTCGCCATAGAGCAGGCCGAGCGATGGGGTGGTCAGGCGGGTCGCGACGAAAATGAAGAAGCCGATGATCGCGACGAGCGCCACGCCGATGGCGACAAGGCGAACCGGTCCGAGCTTCTGCAACGTCTGAAGTAAGGAACCCACGGGCTGGTCTCTCCGCTCCGATGCCGATCCCTCCTGGCCAAACGCTGGAAATCAGCGCCGGAATCCCGAGGTATCACGCGAAAGCGACGTTAACCGTTCTAGGTAAACGGGACCTTAACCCCGGCAAAATTTGCCTAGTGGTCGGGAAAGATTGGATTTACGCGAATTATTCGCTCTTCTCGCCGCCCGCGCGATATTCCTGCAACCGCGTAGCGCGCAGACCGGCCAGGCCATGGCTTTCGATCAGCCTCTGCCAGGACAGGAACTCTTCAATCGAAAGTTTATAGCGCCGGCAGGCCTCTTCGAGGCTGATGACACCGGAGCGCACGCCGGCCACGACCTCCGCCTTGCGGCGGATGACCCAGCGTTTGGTGTTGGGCGGCGGCAGATCGGCGACGGTCAGGCCACCGAAGGCGCGTCCGGAGGGCGCTCGCTGTGGCGGCATCGGCATGCTGTCCGCGCCGGCCGAAAGGATCTTTTGCGACGGGTTCGACATAGGGCGCGAGTGTGAGTCCTTGCCGCTTAACAAACCGCTAAAGCACGAGAGCGGCGATCCTTTCCACACTTTTACCGACCCGTCCCGACCGTCGGCTAGGAGATAACTTGCACCACGTTGCTTGCCGGGACGCTCAAGCTGCCGATATGCAGATTGACGACCCCGCCGGTGGTGTCGATGCCGGTGACCTGGCCGGTCTCGTAGGTCGTGGCGGCGATCGCCGTGCCCTTCGCGTCGGTCGCCTGCACCTGGAAGGTGTAGGTCCCGGCCGGCAATTGCTGACCGGTCGAATTGTTGCCGTCGAACGTCTGGCTGTGGGCGCCCGCCCCGGTGTTAACCGCGATCTGACGGACCGTCTGCCCTGAGCTGTTGACCACGTTCATGACCGCCGTGTTGGCCGTGCCGGCGAGCGAATAGGCGAGCGTCGGCGTGTCGGTGCTGGTGCCGTCGAGCGTGAAGCTGTTGCCGGTCGCCTGGACCGTGTGGCCCAGATAGCCCAGCGCGCCGTTGACCTGGCCCTGGCTCTGGTTGGCCACCAGCTGCTGCAGGTACGAATTGGTCTGCAGATTCTGCTCGAGCGCCGAGAACTGCACGAGCTGGCTGGTGAACTGGTTGGTGTCGAGCGGCGAGGTCGGATCCTGGTTCTTCAATTCGGTCGTGAGAATGGTCAGGAAGGTGTTGTATTGCGACTGGACCGAGGCCGAGACCGCGCTCGAACTGCTGCTCGACGACGAGGCGCTGCTGGCGGAGCTGCTCGAGTTCGAAGAGGCGAGACTGCCAAGAAGGCTCATGATGGGCTCCGTCAGGCTTTGAAGTCGTAAAGGCGGTTGCTGGCGATCGTCGGTTGATCGTCAGCCGCCGTGCCGTCGATGGCATTGGTCCCGGCCGCGCCGGTCTGACGACCTTGGCTGCCGTTCGACTGATTCTGGGCAGTTCCGGTATTCGGGTCGCGCAGCGAGAAGCTGAGCGAGGCGCCGTTGGTATCGATGCCGGCGTTCTGCAGCGACTGCAGCAGCTGGTTGGAATCCTGTTTCAGCAGGCCCAGGGTTTCGGCGTGCTCGACCACGAAATTTGCGGTGGTCTTGCCCTTGCTGTCGACCTGCAGCCGGACCTCGACCGAGCCCAGCTTTTCGGGCGACAGGCGGATCGTGAAATTCTGGCTGCCGTCGCGGCCGGCATATCGGCTGACGGCGATGGCGATCTGTTCGGCGGGCAAGGGCAACGGCGTCTGGCCGTTCTGCGACGGGGTCGAGGCGGTCTCGGCGCGCGAAACGGTGGTGCCGGCATTGACCGTGGCAAAGCCGGCAGCCGTCGGCGTCGTCCCGTTGGTCAGCGCCGTCGTTCCCTGGTTCGCGTCGGTACCGCCCTGGGCGAAGAGCGAACTGTGCTGGGTCGTCGTGGCCGCCAGGGCGACCGGCGCGGGGTCGGTTGCGGTATTCGCGGTGGCAGCACTGGCGAGCGCTGCGGCGAGATCGGCCGGAAAGGCGGCAGGGGCCGGCGCGCCGGCGTTCGGGTCGACCGGGGCGGCGTTGGCGTTGGTGTCGGTGTTGGTGTTGGCGGCGGCGATATTGGCGGCGGCGGCCGCGGCCGCGGGGTTCAGCGCAACGGTCGTCGGATTGACTGCCGGCGTCGCGGCTCCGCCGTCGACCTCCAGCGGCAGCGCACTGGTCAAGGCGCCCAGCTTGACCGTGGCCGGCGCCCTGGTCACGGAGGCATTGGCGAGCGCGATCTTGCCATTGGCCGGCGGGACATTGGTTCCGGCGCCCGGAACCGCGCTGCGGCCGAGGCCCAGCATGGCCAGGGCGGCGAGGGCGGGATCGACAATCGGGGCGGTATCGGCGGCCGGCGTCGTTGCCGAGCTCGTTGAGGACGTCGAGGACGTTGAGGACGTCGAGGACGTCGAGGACGTCGAGGAGGTTGACGCCGAGCTCGTCGAGGATGCTGTGGACGGGTCGGCGACGCCGCCTGTCGTCGATCCTGTTGCGTCGGTCGGATTGCCGCTCGCGGCCGGGGCCACGGTCGCTGCCGTCTGGGTCGGCGGTGCGGGCGTTGCCGCCGCCGCCGGCTGGGCATTGGCCGGTGTGCCGTTGTGGTGGCTCGCATGATGCGTGCCGTGCGTCTTGTCGGTGTCGTTCGTCTTGGCCGTCTTCGTGGCGGTCTTGGCGGCGGTGCCGGTCGCGTGGCTCTCGGACGGGTGGTGATCGGCGGCGGTCGCCTTCGCCGCGTCCGCTCGCCGGGCATTCTCGGCCTGCTGGTCGGACTGGAGCTTGGCTTGGGCATGGGCCTGCGTGTCGCTCAACAGGCGCGCGAAGTCGCTGTTGGTCGAGGCCTTGGTGGTCGCCGCATTGATCTGGGCGGCGACGTTCTTGGCGCTGGTTGCGTCGAACTGTGCGATCGACATGCCGTGTCTCCGTTGCTCTACGATCGACGTTGCAAGCTTGGGGCCGGTTGGGGAACCGAATTACGGGCTTGGATTCGTTCGATCTTCTTATTCAGTACAGGTTTCGGCTTCCATGCCGGTCGGCAGAATCTGCCGGGTCAGAAGACCCGATTTACCGCGACAGGCGGGGCGGCGTATTGGGCGCGGATGCCATGGCCGAGGCGGGTACCGCCATAGCTGAAGTTCGGTTTGGCGGCGGTTGCCGCGGCTTTGGCGATCAAATCGAGAATGCGGCGGTTCGCCGTCATCTGCAGGCGCAGGGCCTCGGCATTCTCGCGGGCGGCGCCGTCCAGGCGGCGGACCGCGGCGGCCAGCCGCTGGGCCGTCTCCGGATCGGCCTTGATTTCCTCTGCCGGGCGCTTGCCGAGCGCCCGCACCATCGTGTCGTAGTTGGTGGCGAGCTTGCTCTTTTCGGGCCCCAGCCGCTGGATATCGGCGAACCGGGGAACCTTGAGCGCGTCGGTCTCTTCGGCGACCACCATCGACAGGCGTTCGGTGACGCGGATCAGGGCATCGACCAGGCTGCCGGTCGTGGGGGCCGGCACGTCCGGTGCCGCCAACTGGTCGACCATCGGGTCATACATCAATGGACCTCCTGCATCCGGATCATCGCGCTCTTGATCGAATCGGCGATGCCGAGCGTGCCGCGGGCGGCGATCGCCTTGCCGTATTCCTGGTTCATCAGGCTGCGATACATGTCTTCGGCCGAGCCGCCGCCGAACATTTCGTTGGTCTTGATGCCGGCGAACATGCTCTCCAGCATCGCGCTGACGAAGCCCGCCTCATAGTCCCGGGCCGTCTTGTCGATCTGCGCCATCCGGGCCGGCGAGATGGTGCTGCCGGCGGTGCCGTTGAGGGCGCCGGTGCGGCCGTAGGTCTGCGGCGGGACGCTCGGTTGGACGATCATCAATGCACCTCCAGATCGGCCTGCATGGCGCCGGCCGCCTTGATGGCCTGCAGGATCGAGATCATGTCGCGCGGACCGATGCCCAGCGCATTCAGGCTGTTGACCAGTTCCTGGATGGTGACGCCCTGGGGCACGACCGCCAGGCGGCGATCCTTGCCGGTGTCGACCTGGATGTCGGTCCGGGGCACGACCTGGGTGGTGCCGTTGGACAGGGCGCCGGGCTGCGAGACCTGCGGGGTCTCGGTGATCTTGACGGTCAGGTTGCCCTGCGCCACGGCGACGGTGGAGATCTTGACGTTCTCGCCCATGACGATGACGCCGTTCGCATCGTCGATGATGACCTTGGCGACCTGGTCGGGCTCGACGCGCAGCTGCTCCAGCCGCGTCACCAGGCCGACGACGTCGGAGCGCATGGCGGCCGGGATGGTCAGCGCCACCGTGCCGTTGTCGGTCGCCCGGGCCAGGGTGCCGTGCATATAGCCGTTGATCGCGTTCGCGATGCGCTCGGCCGTGGTGAAATCCGGGTTGCGCAGCGCGATGTTCATCGTCTGCATCTTCGACAGGTCGAACGCGATCTCGCGTTCGATGATCGCCCCGTCCGGCACCTTGCCGGCGGTGGGCACGCCTTGGCTGATCGACGCGGCGGCGCCCTTGGCCGAGAAGCCGCCGACCGAGACCTGGCCCTGGGCGACCGCATAGACTTCGCCGTCGGCGCCCAGCAGCGGAACGCCGATCAGCGTGCCGCCCTGCAGATCCTTGGCATCGCCCATGGCCGAGACCGCCACGTCGATCCGGCCGCCCTGGCGCGCGGAGGAGGGCAGGGTCGCCGTCACCATCACGGCCGCGACATTCTTGGTGCGGACCGTCAACTGGGCGTCGCGGGCGTTGACGCCCAGGCGATCCAGCATGCCGATCACGCTTTCCCGCGTGAAGATCGATTTGGTCACGTCGTCGCCCGTGCCGTTCAGACCGACGACTAGGCCGTAGCCGACCAGCAAGTTGTCGCGGGTGCCCTCGAAACTCACGATATCCTTGAGTCGCACGGCCGCGTCCGCCTGGACGCTGCCGATTCCGGCTGCAAGAAGGGCGACGAGGGCGAGGAGGGGGCGAGAGATCGTGCTCATGTCGTTCTCCTAGCGAGCGGCGTGCCAGCTAAAAATAACGACTAAGCTATTGAATTTTATAGGATGGGCCCGTGATGGGTCCCGTCGGTGCCGATCACTTCCTGCCTGGTGCCCCGGGCGCACGGCAGTTTTTGCCTGGCATCGCGGGCTGGAGTTAGTCAAATCTAAAGCCGGGCCGGTGCAACCATGGCATCATCGGTTCCGAGGAGTGACGTACCCGCTATGAAGATCGAGTCCAACCGCCCCGTCGGCCCCGCCGGCATCCGCAAGGATGGCAAGCGGAGCGGTTCCAGCGGTTTCGCCGACGCGCTTCGGCCCGAGGAAGAGACCAGCACACAAGCGGTGTCGGGTCCTGCGGTGCTGAGCGGCATCGACGGTCTGTTCGCGCTGCAGGAAGTGCCGGACGCGGCGGGCGAGCGGAGCAAGCAGTTCGCGCGGGCCGACGAGATGCTCGATCGGCTCGATGATCTGAAGCGCGGCCTGCTCCTGGGATCGATCGGCCCGTCCAAGCTCGCCGATCTGGCGCGCCTGGCCAAGGAAGGCTCGGCCCAGATCTCCGATCCAAAGGTGCGCGAAGTGCTGCAGGATATCGAACTGCGCGCCCGCGTCGAACTGGCGAAGCTCGAACCCCGCGACGACTGAATCCGGCGGCGCGGTACGCGAGTCGGCGGGCTCCATGGGCGGGCGCAGCCGCGATCGCCGCTTCCGGGTCGTTTGCTGTGTCCTAAAAACCCAGGTTTCGTGCCGCGTGCAACATTCCTTTCGCGGCTGCATCACGCGCTCTTGCTGCACCTAGGTTCGATTCATATACTCCGCCCGCATTTTGACCTTTCGGGGTGCACGGAGTACGTGATGCGGCCCACGCTTTCACCCGACTATCGGCCTTCCGACGACGAAGAGTTCATGAACCCTGCGCAGCAGGAGTATTTCAGGCAAAAACTGCTGCGCTGGCGGGCTGAATTGCTTGCTGAATCGTCGGAAACTTTGTTCCACCTCAAAGAGGAAAGCCTGTCGGAACCGGATATCACCGACCGGGCGACCCTCGAAACCGACCGTTTCACCGAACTCAGGACCAGAGACCGCGAGCGCAAGCTGATCGCCAAGATCGATTCGGCACTGCAGCGGATTGAACTCGGGACCTACGGCTATTGCGAAGAGACGGACGAACCGATCGGCGTGCGCCGCCTGGAAGCCCGTCCGATCGCGACACTGAGCCTGGAAGCCCAGGAACGGCACGAAAAGATGGAGCGGACCCACCGCGAGGATTAGAGAGCGATGACATGAGGCCTGCTCGGCCTCATATCTGAACCGCCCTCCAAATCAATATTTAGAGCCTGATCGATCAAACCGAGTTGGTTTGATCGGATCAGGCTCTAGCGAAGGGGACGATGTTTTAAGGCTCGAGGCCGGCAATCGCGCGATCGCCGGCCTTTTTGTTTAGGCTTCCGAGCTTCCCGGCGATGTGATTTTGTTGCGGACCAGATCAAGCACCGGGGGGAACGACCAATGCGCAAAAGCGCCCATCTCAAACAGATGCTTTCGACCGGCGCGGCGCTCGCGGCGCTGCTGACCGCCGGCGGGGCCATGGCCGGACAGAACGCCATCAAGATCGGCGTAATGATCGACGGCTCGGGCTTCGCTCAGGATATCGGCGGCGCGGGAGCGGTCGTCGCGGCCGAGATGGCGGCGGCCGATTATGGCGGCAAGGCGCTGGGCAAGCCGATCCAGATCATCTCCGCCGATATGCAGAACAAGCCGGACGTCGCCTCGTCGATCGCGCGCCAATGGTTCGACCAGGATCAGGTCGACGCGATCACCGACCTGCCGGTCTCCTCGGTCGGGCTGGCGGTGCAGCAGGTCGGCAAGGAGAAGAAGAAGGTTTTGCTGATCTCGGCCGCCGCGACGGCGGAATTGACCGGCGCGCAATGCTCGCCGACCTCGATCCAGTGGGCCGACGACACGGCGGCGCTCGCCAATGGCACGGCCAAGGCGGTCGTCGCCAGCGGCGGCAAGAAATGGTTCTTCATCACCGCCGATTTCGCGTTCGGCGCCGCGATGGAGGGGGCGGCCACCGCAGTCATCAAGGCATCGGGCGGCGAGGTCGTGGGCGACGTCAAGCATCCGCTCGGCACGAACGACTTTTCCTCCTATCTGTTGAAGGCACAGGCGTCGGGCGCCAACATCATCGGCCTGGCCAATGTCGGGCTGGATTCGATCGCCACGATCCGCCAGGCCGGCGAGTTCGGCATCACCCAGGGCGGCCAGCAATTGGCCGGCTTCATCGTGTTCATCTCCGACATCCATTCGCTGGGTCTGAAAACCGCCCAGGGGACTTATGTCACGACCGGCTTTTATTGGGACGAGAGTGACGCGACGCGCGCCTTCGCCAAGCGTTTCTTCGAGAAGCGCCAGCGCATGCCGACCAAGGAGCAGGCGAACACCTACGCCGCCGTGCTGCATTATCTAAAGGCGCTCGACGCCGCCAAGACCGACGATGCCGAGAAGGTCACGGCGGAAATGAAGACGATGCCGACCGATTATTTCGGTCGGAAGGGCTCGATCCGCCAGGACGGCCGCGTGCTGTACGACCTGGCGCTCTATCAGGTGAAGAAGCCCGAGGAGTCGAAATATCCTTGGGATTATTACAAAAAGATCCGCGATATCCCCGCGGCCGAGGCCTTCCGGCCGCTCGCCGACGGCGGCTGCCCGTTCATCAAGTAGGACCGGGGCCTGGATCCGACAGGCTGCGGCGGCAGCGCCGCAGCCTGTCGAGCGCCGCGGCGACATTGATCAAAGGCCGGCCGACCGCTCGCTTCAGGAGAAGCGCCGGCGTGCCGCGGCGAGGCGTGTCACCAGCGAGATCGGCAACCCGAAAAACACCAGGTGCACGGCAAAGCTGGTGGCGACCAACGGCAGCGCGGAGGTCGGTTTGAAGGCGATGGCGGACAGCGGCAGGACCACGTAGTTCATCACGGCATAGACCAGTGCGCCGTAGAACAGCCCGGCGAAAACGTAGCGAACGGTCAGAACTGGCCAAAGCCGACTGGCGAACACGAAGATGCCGGCGGCGACGAGCGAGATGAAAAGATGGATGGCGGCGCCGAGCAGGGCACTGGCAATGCCGCCCGAATAGGCCGCCTGTCCCAGCAACCCGCTCGAAATCGATTGGAACAGCAGCAGGGGCGAGACGCCCAGCGCCCCTTGCACGATCAGCGCCGGAAGAATTTCCAGGAGCGCGGCCGCCAGCCCGGCGACGAGAATGGTCTGGTTGGCGCCCCAACGGGCGGCGGTTGCATGGCTGTCGATCATCGGCCGATCCCAAGATCCATCTCGCTCTCGGGATGAACCCTGGGGAGAAGCGCGCCGTGTCGTCAACCCATTAGACGATCCCCGTCTAATCTCATTAGACGATTTTCATCATGGGATTAGAACGGATTGACGATATCGAGCAGCTGCGTGCCGTAATGCGTCTGCTGGATGTCGCTCTGACGGCCGCGGCCGCCGTAGGAGATCCGCGCCTCGGCAATCTTGTTGTAGGCCACGCTGTTCGTCTGGTCGATGTCGGTCGGCCGGATGATGCCGGTCATCTGCAGCTCGCGCACATCGAAGTTCACGCGCACCTCCTGCTTGCCGACGATGACCATGTTGCCGCTGGGCAGGATCTGCGTGACGATCGCGGCGAGCGTGGTCGTCACCTGTTCCTGGCGATTGATCTGCGCCTTGCCGTCCGACGCGTTCACCGTGCTGGTGTTGATGAGCGAGCCGGGGACCGACGCCTTGGGCAGGATCTTCTGGAGCTGGGTTTCGAAGCCCAGGAAATTGGTGATGCCGGAGTTGTTCGTGTCGTTGCGATTGTCCTGCGTCTCGTTCTGCAGCTTGGCGCTGTCGTTGATCGCGATGGTGACCGTCACAACGTCGCCGACCGCCTTGGCGCGCTGATCCTTGAAGAATGCCCTGGCGCCGGTCACCCAGAGCGAGCCCGATTGATGCACCGTCGGCTCGGTGGTCGGCGCGGGCATCGAAACCGGCTCATAGCCCGGCACCTTGGTCGGATCGGTGATCTTGGTCATGGCCGGGACTTCGCCCAGTTCGCTGAAGCGGGTCGCCGCGTTGGTGCTGCAGCCGCCCAGGATCACGGCGAGCAGAACGACGGAAGTGACGCGCTGGGCGCGGACGGTGCGGGGCATCGCTCGGATCTCCACCAAAACAAGGTCGATCAGTTCAAGGCTTGCTGAATGGTGGCGGGGCGCACGGCGACCTGTCCGGTGCCCAGCACGATCGCGTCGATCGTGCGCTTGGACTGGGTATTGGTGACCCGGATCACGGCACCCTTGCCGCCGTCCTCCAGCGCGCGGCCCTCGGCCGTCAGATACAGACCCGGCCGTTCCAGTACGATCAGCACCAGATCGTTGCGCTTGACGACGACCGGCACCTGCAGATCGGAGGCCCTCAGCGGTTGACCCGCATGCAGCGGATGGCGCGGGGTCTCGCCGATCAGGTCGCGCGGGTCCATGACGCCGCCGGTCTGCATCTGGTCGACCCGATAGTCGGCGGTCGTGATGTCTTCGGGGCGGACGACCTCGCCGGGCATCATCGGCCGGGTCAGCACCGGTACGGTGATCAGGCCGACGATACGCCCGCTGACATGCACCGGCGCCGCATCGGCGTCGTCGGCGGCCACGCGGACCTCGGCCGAGAAGCGACCGGTCTCCGGCTTGATATCGACCTTCTGGATCTGGACGTCCGTCGAGGCGCCGACCGGCACGAACAGGCGAAATTGCGCGTCGAGCTCGACGCGGCGGAGCGGCAGGGACGACGGCAGCTTGTTCGCCAGCTGTTTGGCGAGATCGATCGTGTCGATCATGATCGCGTTGCGCTCCACCCGGATGGCGCTCGATGCGGACGGCGGCCGCCAGTTCAGGCCGTAGGCATGGGCGGTGGAAAACAGCCAGCCCACATCGAACACGGTGCTGGCTCCGGCCGCCGGTGCCTTCGCGACGACGACGTCGGCTTGCGCTCCGGTGCCGTCGAACAGGTCGCCCAGGCGAACCGACGGGCCGTCGATCAGGCTGCTGGTCCGGAGCGAGACCAGCGGGGCGGCGGCGGTCGTGTTGCCCGCCGCATGGGACACTGAAGCCCATCCCAGAGCGACACCGAGGGTGAGGGCGAGGACGAGTGACTTGTTCATGACGATGGTCCTTTAAGGATCCGGATCAGCGCAGGTTGGTCAGCGTCTGCTGCATCTGGTCGGCGGCTTGAATGACCTTCGAGTTCATCTCGTAGGCGCGCTGGGCGGTGATCAGGCTGGAGATCTCGGTCACGACATTGACGTTCGAGGTCTCGAGAAAGCCCTGCTGGATCGTACCGGCATCGTTGACGCCGGGATCGACGGTCGAGGGGTTGCCCGATGCCTGGGTCTCCCGCAGCAGGTTCTGGCCGAGGGCCACAAGGCCCGGATCGTTCGCGAAGGTGGCGAGCTGCAACTGGCCGACGGTCTGCGGCGTCGTGGCACCGGCGACCTGGGCCAGCACCTGGCCCGACGCGTTCACGGTGATCGAGGTCGTGTTCTGCGGGATCGAGATGGTCGGCTGCACCAGATAGCCGTCCGCCGTCACGATCTGACGGGAATTGTTCAGCTGAAACGAGCCGGCGCGGGTATAGGCCGTGGTGCCGTCGGGCAGCAGCACCTGGAAGAATCCCTTGCCCTGGATCGCCAGATCGAGCGGGTTCTGGGTCTGGTTCAGGTTGCCCTGCTCATGGATGCGATAGACCGCGGCGGTCTTGACGCCGAGACCGACCTGGACGCCGACCGGCACGACGGTGCCCGAGTCCGACGAGGTGTCGCCCGGGCGGCGGATGCTCTGGTACAGCAGGTCCTGGAATTCGGCGCGCTGGCGCTTGTAGCCGGTGGTGTTGAGGTTGGCGATATTGTTCGAGATGACTTCGACGTTCAGCTGCTGCGACTGCATGCCGGTCGAGGCGATATCCAATGCGCGCATGGTGATCTAATCCTTGTTCTCAGGCCGACTTCGACAGCTTGTCGATCGCATTGCGCAGACGATTGTCCTCACCATCGATGATGCTCTGGGCCGAGGTGTAGGAGCGCTGGATATCGAGCATTTGGGTCATGGCGATGATCGGTTGGACGTTCGAGGCCTCGAGGAAGCCCTGGTGGATGGTCGAGACGGTGTCGGGAATGGGCGTGGCCGAGGTCGCATAGAGACCGTTGCCGGCGGCAACCAGATCCTGCTGATTGGCGAAGGAGGTCAGGCCGATCTTGCCGATCGGACCGGTCTCGGTCGCGATCGAGCCGTCGGCGCCGATCGAAATCGAGGTGGCACCTTGCGGGATGGTGATCGGCCGGCCGGTCGGGTCCAGCACCTGGTTGCCCTGGGCGGTCACCAGATTCCGGCCGCTGTCGATCTGGAAGCGTCCGTTGCGGGTGTAGCGCGGACCGTCGGCCGTGTTGACCTGGAAGTAGCCGTCGCCGTCGATGCCGATGTCGAGGGGGTTGCCGGTCGAAGAGAGTTCGCCCGAACGGGCATCGCGGACGACGCCGGCGTCGCGGACATAGGAGATCGTCTGGCCCTTGACCGGACCCGGCTGCAGATATTCCTGGAACAGCGGCGCTTCGCTCTTGAAGCCCGTCGTCGACATGTTCGCCAGGTTGTTGGCGATCACGTCCATGGACCGGCCCAGGACGGATTGCCTGGAAAGCGCAACATAGGTTGCCGTCTGCATCTCGATCTTCCTTCCACGACCCGGCAAGTGCGCCCGGCGAAGATCTCCTTGCGGCTCCTGTGCCAACGCGGGAAATGCTTGTAGATCAGTCTATTGGCCAGGGTGTATCGGCTTTCGGCGGCGGCCTTTGCCGGGGCAATCCCGAAGAGACCGGCAGAATTTTCCGCCCGACGGCCATCCTTGCCTTCGACCGGCCGGAGGGCTATCCCTCGATCTCATTCCCACCAGCGGGCGAGCCGGTCGATGAAGCGCGGCGTAGGCATTATCATGATGGTCGGCGCGGTCATCGTGCTGGCCGGTGCGGGCGTGGCCCTCACCGTCACCGGCTTTCTGCCGAAGCTGCTGGGCCTGAAGCCGCCGGAAGGCACGCTCGCGGCCCAGGTGGAGAAAGTGAAGCCGAAGGAGCCGCTCACGCCCGAGCGCTATTACGATGTTCCGCTCATCATCGTCTCGCTGGACACGGGGGGCCACGGCAATCGGATGCTGCAGCTCGCGATCAGCCTTTTGATGGTGAACCGAGAGGATGCCGGCCGGATGCACAGCTTCCTGCCGATCCTGGTCGATGCGATGCAGGTCTATATCCGCAGTCTGCCGATCTCGGAAACCGCCAGCGTCTCGAAGTTGAACTCGCATCGGGACGAAATGCTCGCGCGCATCAATGCGGCGATCGCGCCGATCAGTGCCGAGGAACTCAACCTCAGAATGGTGCAGCAGCAATAACGCCGCCGGGGCCGTCGCGTGGCTAAGGAGTTCTTAATCAACTTTGGTCATGGTTAATCGACGCTCGGCCCCGGCTGGCTCGAGACTCTGAATTGACGGGATTTGGCAATGGCCGATGAGGCGATGGACGATGGCATGGCCGGCGGCCGCCGACGCGGCAGCAAGAAGCTCATCTTCCTGGTCGCGTTCGCCGTCCTTCTGATGGTCGGTACCGCCGCGGGCCTCTATTTCAGCGGCATCGCGTCGACCCTGCTCGGCAAGGGCGACGAGAAGACCGAGACCAAGGTCGAAGCGCCGCCGCCGCCGCCCAGGGTCGCGGTGTTCTATGACGATCTGCCGGATATGCTGGTCAACCTGAATACCGGCAGCAAGAAGTCCAGCTTCCTCAAGCTCCATGTCAGTTTTCAGATCGAGAGCGAAGACGACAAGGTCAAGATCAAGCTGGTGCAGGCGCGGATCACCGATACCTTCCAGACCTATCTGCGCGAGCTGCGCCTGGAAGACCTCAAGGGTTCGGCCGGCCTCTACCGGCTGCGCGAGGAATTGTTGATGCGCGTCAACGCCGCCGTGGCGCCGGTCAAGGTGGACGACGTACTCTTTACGGAAATGCTTGTTCAGTAAGGACCTTTTCAAAAAAACCTTCTGGGCGTTGGTTCATGACGCTGAGGCACTGGTAACGAGCGATGTCGGACGTAACGAAGGAAGACGAAGAACGCATGGCGGCCGAATGGGCCGCCATGGCGGGAGGCGATGACGGCGGTGGCGGCGGCGATGACGAAATGGCTTCGGCCATGGGTCTCGGCGGCGGTGGCGGCGAAGCCTCGACGCGCGTCCTCAATCAGAACGAAATCGACAGTCTGCTGGGTTTCGCCGATGGCGCCGGGCGCGATCGCGACACGTCCGGCATCCGCGCGATCATCGATTCGGCACTGGTTTCCTACGAACGTCTGCCGATGCTCGAGGTGGTGTTCGACCGCCTTGTCCGCATGATGTCGACGTCCTTGCGCAATTTCACCTCCGATAACGTCGAAGTCTCGCTCGACAGCATCACGTCCACCCGGTTCGGCGACTATCTGAACTCGATCCCGCTGCCGGCCATGCTGTCGGTGTTCAAGGCCGAGGAATGGGACAACTACGGCCTGCTGACGGTCGATTCGGCGCTGATCTACTCGATCGTCGACGTGCTGCTGGGCGGACGGCGCGGCACGGCCGCGATGCGTATCGAAGGCCGGCCCTACACGACGATCGAACGCAATCTGGTCGAACGCCTGGTGACGGTCGTGCTGGGCGATCTGTCGGCCGCGTTCGACCCGCTGTCGCCGGTCGATTTCCGGTTCGAGCGGCTGGAGATCAATCCGCGCTTCGCCACCATCGCCCGGCCGGCAAATGCCGCCATCGTGGCGCGCCTGCGCATCGACATGGAGGATCGCGGCGGTCGTCTGGAACTGCTGTTCCCGAACGCGACGCTCGAACCCGTGCGCGAACTGCTGCTGCAGATGTTCATGGGCGAAAAATTCGGCCGTGACTCGATCTGGGAAACCCATTTGGCCGGCGAGCTGTGGCACACGGACGTGCAAATCCGCGCCGTGCTCGATACGCTCAGCCTATCCTTGCGCGACGTGCTGCATTGGAAGGTGGGCACGCGTCTGCCGTTGAACGCGCTGCCCGATTCCGAGGTCGAGCTGCTATGCGGCGATCTTCTGATGTTCAGCGGCAAGATGGGCCGCAAGAGCGGCAACATGGCCGTGCGCATCGATGAGAAGATCGATCCCAAGCCGAAGGAGCGCTGACAGAATGGCCACCACGCTGGTCATGGACGCTGTCGTCGCCATCCTGCTGATCGCGACGATCATCTTCGCGGTCAAGCTCAACGGCCGCTTGGCGGCGCTGCGCAACGACAGCGAGCGGCTGCAGGGCCTGATCAGGGGGCTGCAGGAATCCTCCGGCGCCGCCGAGGAAGCGGTCGCGGCCCTGAAGCTGACGGCGGGCGATGCCGGTCGCACGCTGCAGAACACCATCGACCAGGCCCGCAAGCTGGACGCCGATTTGAATTTCATCACCGAGCGGGCCGGCGAGGTCGCGAACCGGCTCGAGGCCGGATTGCGCATGCAGCGCGATCAGCAGCCGGGGGCGACCGTCGGGTCCAGCGGTCTGACGGCGGCCCAGCAGGCGGCGGCCGCCGCCGCGGCCGCCGATGCCAAGGGCAACCAGAGCCGACTCGCCACGCTCTTGAAACAGGCCGAAGCGGCCGAGGCGCCGTCGGGCCGGATCGAACCGTCGCTCGACCGCGGGCCGGTCCGCCCGAAGCCGCGTCCGGCGGCGCCGGCGCGCGAGGAAGCGCCCCGGCCGCCGGAGCCGCGCGAGGCGCCCCGGGCCGCGGAGCCGCAGTCGCGGGCCGAGCGTGATTTGTTGCGTGCGCTCGAGGCGAGGAGCCGGCAGTGAGACTGAAACCACGCCTTCTGCATCTTCTGATCGTCGCCGCCGGCGTCATGCTGGCGACCCGGCTCGGCGCCGTCTATCACGAGGCCGGGATCGCCTTCGCCCAGACGGCTCCCGCCAAGCCGACCAGCGAGACGCCCGCGAAGGCGCCGCCGTCGGCTGCCGCGGCACCGGCGGTCGCGGCCGAACCGCTCAATCCCGGCGTGCCCAAAACGCCGCCGGCCCAGACCTACACCGAAGCCGAGGTGAAACTGCTGCAGGACCTGGCCAAGCGCCGGATCGAGCTCGACCAGCGCGCCGACGAACTGACCCAGCGCGAGACCCTGCTCAAGGCCGCCGAACAGCGCGTCGACGAGAAGATCGATCAGTTGAAGCAGATGCAGGCGACGGTGGATGCGAGCCTGGGCAAGGTCGATGCGCAAGAGGATCAGCGCCTGTCCAGCCTGGTCGCGATCTACACCAACATGAAGCCGAAGGAAGCCGCGACGATCCTGTCGCAGCTCGACATGCCCGTGCTGCTGCAGCTCCTGACCCGGATGAAGGATCGCACCACCTCGGCCATCATGGCCGCGATGGATCCGAAAACCGCGCAGACGATCACCATGGCGCTGGCGCAGCGGCGGCAGACCTCCGCTGCGGTGCCGCCGGACGGGGCCCAGAGCCCGCAGAACTGAACTTCAGGGGGTGCCGCGACGCCGCGGCGCCTTCAACATCAATCGCTTGCAGACGTTTTGTTTGGCCTTTAGCACATTCTAGCGGTGTCCCGGCACTGGTCTTCGTCAGAGGCCACGCCCCGCCGCTACGGGAGGAATCAATGGGAAAGCTCGCGATCGCCGACGACCTGACGCGCCGCCTCGATGTGATGCGCGGCCAACGCCCGGTCGTGGACGCGGCGCAGGTCGATGCCGCCGTCGAAGAAGTCGTGGCGAGCCTGACCGGGGCGCTGTCGCTGTCGGAGATCAAGCTCTATCAGGAGCTGGAAACCCTGGCGCGCGTCATTCAGGCGGCCAAGCGCGAGATCGCGTCGGTCCAGCCCCACGATATCCCGCACCACCATATTCCGTTGGCGACCGACGAGCTGGACGCGGTCGTGGCCGCGACAGCGGCCGCGACCGGCGTGATTCTGGACGAGGCGGAGACCCTGGAAAAGCTGGGCGCCACGCTGCCGCCCGAGGCGCAGGCGCAGATCACCGATTCCGTGACCAAGATCTTCGAAGCGTCGAATTTCCAGGACATCACCGGCCAGCGCATCACCAAGGTGGTGAAGACGCTGCGGTATATCGAGACCAAGATCCACGGCCTGCTGGTGGCCTTCGGCGACCAGGCCGAGCAATTCGTGCCGGCGCCGGAGCCGGAGCCCGCGACCGAGGCGGATGCCGATGCGAAGCTGATGAACGGCCCGGCGATGCCGAGCGCCGCCAATAGCCAGGCCGATATCGATGCCATTCTCGCGGGGCTGTTCTGACGTTCGATCCCGCAGCATCGCGCATCTCCTCCGTACGGTTTCACGGTCATGGATGAGGACGGTTCGATCCCCGTGCAACAGGCCTCCGGGGGCGTCGCGGTGGCGACCTACGTCAGCCTGTTCCTGCTGCTGTTCGTGTTCTTCATCGTGCTGGTCTCGATCTCGGAGGTGCAGCGTCCGCGCGCCCGCGCCGTGATCGATTCGGTCGATGCCGCGTTCGGGCACCTGCCTTCGGCGCTGGGCCTGATCGAAGCGCCGCCGGCGCCACGGCCCGAGACCGTCAGCGTCGAAAGTTTCGCGCGCGACGTGACCGGGCTTCTGACCGGCTTCGCGCCGCTCGCCCGCACGACCCTGGCGGCGTCCAGCGACAGCTTTCTCGAGATCTCGCTGCCCGAGGATTCGGTGTTCGAACCCGGCAGCGCCACGCTCAAGGCCGAAGTGCTGCCGACGCTGGATCGCCTGTCGCTCATCCTGCAGCACCATGCGTCCGGTCCGGCCATCCGCATGACCTGGCACGCCATGCTGTCGACCGAAGCGCCCCAGGGCGGTCCGGCCGAACGTCTGGCGGGCCTGCGGGCAGCCACGGTCGCCGCCCGGCTCTATGTCAAGGGCTGTCCGGGCGGCGCGTTGGCGATCGCGGTCGAACGCGGCAGCGGTCCGGCCTTTCGGCTCGACTTCGCCGTCCTCAATGGTGACGAGCCCGATGCGGGGGCGGCGCCATGATCCGGTTCGGCTTCGATCGGGACGAGCCGCCTGCGCGCCCGCGCTCGCCGGGCTGGATGATCACCTTTGCCGATCTGATGTCGCTGCTGGTCTCGTTCTTCGTGCTGCTGTTCGCCACGACCACGGTCGATCGGCATGATTGGGAACGGGTCGTGTTGCCGATCTCGGAATATCTGACCGGTCATCGGCTGCAGGGAAAGGGGGCGGCCGAAGTGCCGGCTCCCGGCCGGGCACGGCTGAATCTGAATTATGCCGGTGCCTTGATCGACAAGCTGGTGGCCGATCAGCCGCTCCTCGCCGGCACCGAGGTGCGGCGCGAGGAGCATCGCCTGGTGCTCCGCCTGCCGGCCCAGCCGATCGCCCATTGGGCCGATGCGGACAAGCCGCCGCTGGCGGATCTCGCCCGCCTGCTGACCAATCTGGAAAACAAGGTCGGGGTTACCGCCCATCGCGCCGCCAACCCCGCGCCCGGCGACGAGCCGACCCACGAATGGGTCGCGGCGCTGGGGGCGGCGAACAGCGTCGCCAGTGCGCTGCAGCATCTGGGGTATCCGCGCCCGCTGCCGCTGTCGGCGATGATCGATCTCAACGACGGCGGCCAGACCCGGATCGATGTCGTGATCGAAGACCAATCGGCCGGGGAGGGCGCCCATGCGACGCCCTGATCGGCGGCTGCTTCTGGCAGGCCTGATGCTGACCGGTCTGGTCTGCGCCGGATCGGCGTGGGCGCAGGATGCGGCCCCTTCGGCGCCCACAGCGCCTGCGGCTGTCGCCCCGACAGCGCCCGCGGCTCTCGCCCCGGCGGCACCGGCCCGGACCCGGCTCGAAACGCGGGCCGCGATCCATCCGGGCTTCGCCCGGCTGGTGTTCGCCGGCACCGGCGGCGGTCCCGCGGTGCCGTTCAAGGCCGGCGCGACCGATGACGGCCTGACCATCCGGTTCGACCGCCCGGTCGACGCCCCGCTCGACCCGATCCGGCGGGCGCTGGGCGCCTATCTGGACCAGCTCGACGCCGCGCCCGACGGCACGATCGTCACCGCGCATCTGAAGCGGCCGATCACGATCCAGCAGGCGGCCTACGACAGCGCAACCCTGGTCGTCGATCTGGTCGACAAGCCGAAGCCGGCCGCGGAGAAACCAGTGCCGAAGCCGCCGGAGGTGAAGCCCACACCGGCCGCCGCACCCGCGACGCCGCCGACACCCCCCAATGCTGCAAAGCCGACGCCGGTCGCCGTCCGGGTCGGCGGTCACGGCGCCAGCGATCGGGTCGTGTTCGATTGGCCGAAGCGGACGGACTACAAGCTGGCGCAGGGCGACGGCAAGGTCCAGATCGCGTTCGATCAGCCGGCGGCCATCGACATGGCACGGCTCGCCCGGGCGTTGCCGGAGCGCCTGCGTCCGGCGACCCTGTCGGCCGACGGCACCCAGGTACAATTCACCTTGCCGCCCGGACATCGGGTCAACGACGGTCGCCAGGGCAATCTGGTGATCCTCGACGTCGTTCCCGGCAAGCCGCCGGAGGTCGCACCGGAGGCGACACCGCCACCACCGCCGACGCCCGTATCCGCCCCGCCACCGTCCGTCGTTCCGCCGCCGGTCGCCGAGGCGCCGGCGCCCGTGGTGCGTCCGCCGACACCGCCGGCCGATGCCGATCAGGATGCGCCGGTACCGACCGGTCAGGTTTCGGGCACGCTCGGGTCCGCCGCCGAGAACGGGCTGCAGATCCGCTACACGCTGATCGACGATGGCGTCTCGTTGCGCTTCGAATGGCGTCAGCCGGCGGCCGCCGCGATTTTCCGGCGCGGCAACGCGGTCTGGATGGTGTTCGACCGCGCCCAGAAGATGGATTTCGGCGATTTTCGAGCCGCGAACTGGCCGGTCGTCACCTCGATCGCCCAGGTTCCGAGCCGTAGCGGCACGGTGCTGCGGCTCAATGTCTGGGCCGGGTTCAACCCCAGCGTCCGTCGGGCCGGCACCGCCTGGATCGTCGAGCTGCGCAGCCAGCCGCAGCGCGCCGAAGCGCCGGTCCAGGGCCAGGTGCGCAGCGACGGCCCCAATGCCTCGATGATCTTTCCCGCCAGCGATCCGTCGAGCCCGATCAGCCTGATCGATCCCGATGCCGGCGACGTGCTGGTGGCGGTGCCGCTGCCGCAATTGGGACAGGGCTCCGACCTCGGCGCGGCATTTCCGGATTTCCGCGTGCTGCCGAGCGCGCAGGGCTTGGTGTTCCGCCCGGCGAGCGATCAATTGGCGATCCGCGCGCAACCGAGCCTGGTCGAGCTGAGCGCGCCCGGCGGTCTGGCGCTCTCGTCCGATGCGGACCGCCACGCCGAACGTCCGGGCAAGGCCGACCAGACCCGTGTGTTCAGCCCGGCCGACTGGCAGGGCGGCGATAATTTCACCTTGCGACGCCAGGGGCTGATGGAGGCGATCGTGACCGCCTCGTCCGACGACAAGAACAATGCGCGGCTCGACCTGGCACGCTTCTATTTCGCCAATGCCCAGGGCGTCGAGGCGTTGAGCGTGCTGCGCGCGATCGAGCGTGAAGCGCCGGGCATGTTCGACGATCCGAACCTGCGCGCGCTGCGCGGCGCGTCGGAGGAACTGGCCAACCAACTCGACACCGCGACGGCCGATCTGGGCGATCCCTCGCTCGATGCCAGCAGCGACGGGCAGCTCTGGCGGGCGGTGCTGGCGTCCGATCGCGGGCAATGGACCGATGGACTCAATGCCTATGGCAAATCGAACAACGCGCTCAAGAACTATCCCCAGGCGCTCCGCAATCGGCTGCAGATCAAGATCGCCGAGGCCCTGCTGAACGCCGGCGATCGCGACAAGGCGTTGGCCCTGGCCGCCACCGTGCTGGCCAGCCACCCGACCGGCGGCGAAGCCGACCAGGCCAAGGTGGTGCAAGGCCGCATCCTGGCGATTCAGGGCGACCTGAAGCAGGCGATCGCCTTGTGGACCGAGGTTTCAAAATCGCCGGATTCCAGCCTGGCCAGGGCACAGGCGACCTACGCCATGACCCTGACCCAGCTGGACGACAAGCAGATCGAGCGGGCCGATGCGATCGCGGCGCTCGATCGGTTGCGCTTCGTCTGGCGCGGCGATGATTTCGAGGTGCGCGTGCTGCGCAAGCTGGCGGAACTGCAGATCGCCGACGGCGACTATCGCTCGGGCTTCCGCTCGCTGCGCCAGGTCCTGTCCAGCTACGGCGACAATCCCGTGTCCAAGGGCGTCGCGGACGAAATGCAGCAATATTTCATCGACCTGTTCCTGGGCAAGGCGGCGGACAATATCGGACCGCTGAAGCAACTGGGCCTCTATGACGAGTTCAAGGAACTGACGCCCGCCGGTGCCGCCGGTGACGAGATCATCCGCAAGCTGGCTGACCAACTGGTCAAGGTCGATCTGCTCGACCGGGCGGCCGACCTGCTCGACAGCCAGGTCAAGACCCGGCTGACCGGCATCGATCAGGCGCGTGTCGCCACGCAACTGGCGCTGGTTCGCCTGCTCGATCGGCGCGCGGACGATGCGATCGCGGCGCTCGATCTGCCGGTGACGGTCGATCTGCCGCCGGAGTTGGTCGCTCAGCGGCTGGAGCTCAGGGCGCGGGCGCTGGCCGAACAGGGCAAGGCCGCCGACGCGCTCAAGCTGTTGGCCGGCGACGAGTCCGCCGATGCCGACCGGCTGCGTGTCGATATCTATTGGAAGACGCAGAACTGGGCGGCCGTGGTGCCGGTGCTGAAGCGCGGGCTGAATCCGCCGGAGGCCGGCAAGCTCGACGAGGACGCCGCGCGCACGGCGCTCAAGATCGCGACCGCGATGGTGCTGGGCAAGGACCGCATGGGGCTCGCCGCATTGCAGAAGCAATATGGCGCGGCGATGGAACGGAGTGCGCTCAAGGACGATTTCCGCGTGGTCGCCGGCAACAGCTCGTCGACCAGCGGTGACTTCAAATCGCTGGCCGACCGGGTCGCCCAGATCAGCGATCTGCAGGGCTTCATGACGACCTATCGCCAGCGCCTGGCGACGAAACAGCTCAGCAAAATCAACTAGCCGCTCCCGCTTCGATGAGAATCTTTCGCAGACCCTCTTGCTTAAAAACGATTTAGATATATCTTAGACAAATCGAAACACACACAAGAGGCTTACTATGTTTGGCAGATCGAGGCATCGTGGTCCGGGCGAAGAGGGCGAACGCCGTCATGCCCGGGGTGATTTCGGGTTCGGGGGACGCCATTTCGGCGGCCATCATGGCGGGCGCCATGGCTGGGGCGGCGGCGGGCGCATGGGCCGGCTGTTCGAGCAGGGCGACCTGCGCTTCCTGATCCTGACGCTGATCGCGGAAAAGCCGCGCCATGGCTACGAGATCATCAAGGAGATCGAGGACAAGCTGATGGGCCTCTACAGCCCCAGCCCCGGCGTCATCTATCCGACGCTGACCCTGCTCGAGGAAATGGGCTACGCCACCGTCGCCCAGGCCGAGGGCAACAAGAAGCTCTACGCCATCACCGACGAGGGCCGCGCCTTTCTGGCCAGCAACCAGTCGGTCATGACCATCGTCCTGGAAAAGATCGCCGAGGTGAAGCGCCGGTTCGGCGGCGGCATCCGGCCGCAGATCCAGCGGGCGGTCGAGAACTTCAAGCTGGCCCTGCAGATGCGCCTGGCGAAGGAACCGCTGACCGACGAGCAGGTCCAGCGCATCACCGCGATCATCGATGCGGCCGCGGCCGATATCGAGCGGGTTTGATGGGGGCGGGGATGATCCCGACGAAGCTCCGTCAGGTCTGGGGGCAGGGGTGGCGGTCGACCCCTCCGCTGGCGGTCTCGCCGGCGGGAGAGACCGGTCCGACACCGGCGAAATGGGAATCGGACGTGGTGTTCGTCTGCCTGCGCTGTTCGACGAAACTGCCGGACGGCATCGATCCGGACGGCCGCACCACGCTGCGCCGATGGTTCAAGGAGCGGCTGGGCTCGGTCGGTCGCGGGAAGGCGCTGCGCGTGGTCGAAACCTCCTGCCTCGGCCTGTGCCCGGAGGGACGGATCGCGGTGGCGATCGGTCGCGAACTATCGGCGGATCCGGCCATCGTCCGCTCGGTCGCGACCGAGGCGGATCGCGAGGCGGTCTATCGGGTGGCGCTCGGCGATCAACCCGGCCCGAAGCTCTGAATCAGCGAGCCGCAGACCAGGTACCAGCCGTCGATCAGAACGAAGAAGATCAGCTTGAACGGCAGGCTGATGACGTTCGGCGGCAGACTGACCATGCCCATCGACATGATCAGCGACGCCACGACGATGTCGATGATCAGGAAGGGCAGGAACAGCAGGAATCCGATCTCGAACGCGCGGCGCAGTTCGCTGATCAGGAAGGCGGGCAGCAGGGCCCGATAGGGCGTGTCGTCGGGCGTCGCGACCGGCGGCATGCGGCCCAGCCCCATGAACAATTGCAGATCCTGGTCGCGTACATGGGTCTGCATGAAATCGTGGAACGGCTTCGCCGTGCGTTCCATGGCCGTCATCGTGTCGAGCTTTTCGGCGATTAGCGGCGCGATGCCGTCGTCGTACGACCGCTGTAGGGTCGGTCCCATGATGAAGGCGGACAGGAACAGGGCCAGGCTGATCAGCACCGTGTTGGGCGGCGTCTGCTGGATGCCCAGCGCGGTGCGCAGGAAAGACAGCACGACGACGATGCGCGTGAACGAGGTGACCGTGACCAGCAGGCCGGGCACCACGCTCAGCACCGTCATCAGGACCACGAGTTCGATGATCCGGCCGGTCGTCGATCCGCCGCCGTCGCCGAGGTCGAGCGACAGGCTTTGCGCCGAAGCGGGCCCCACCAGCATCAGACCCAGGACCAGCAAGACGAGCGGCAGGATACGCTTCACGCTTCCTCACCCGGCAGGTGGGCGGCGAAGCTGGGCTCGGCCCGTCCGCGCTGACCCGCGACGGGCGCGCGCAGATCCGGCGGGGCGGCGGCATTGATGCCGGCCTCGATCACCAGATCGCCGCCGGCGCCGCCGACCATCAGCAGATGTTCCACACCGTCGCGCCGGATCAACACCAGCCGGCGACGGCTGTCGAGCGCGATCGATTCGACCAGACCCAAGCGTCCCGGGCGACCGAGCCGGATGTTCGGGCCGAACCTGCGCATCAGCCAGGCGACCAGGCCGATCAGCGCCAGGACGAAGATCAGGGCGCCGGCCAGCCGGACGAGGTCCGTCACGTTTTCGATTTGGGGGCTCCCGCTGCCGCGCGATAGACGTCGCTCGCCCGCTTGGGATTGGCCGAACGCTCCGTATCCGGCGTTACGGCGGCCAGGCGCTCGCGCAGATGGGTCTCGATCGCGTCGAGCTTCTGGGTCAGCCGCAGCAGCCGATCGGCCGCGTCCCGGCGACGGCTGTCGATCGCCATCCGGCAGATCGTCTCGACCCGGGCCGGCAGATCGGCGAGCTCGATCAGATCCCCACTCAGCAGGGCCGCGAGAGCCGCATCGAGCTGGCCCTCGGTATCGTCGAACAGTCTGTCGAGGGCAGTGCCGGTCATGTCGGAGAGTGCTCGGTCGGAGAACGCTGCTGGAGTTCCCAGCGATAGACGTGCGTCAGGATTTCCGCAACAGCGGCGAAGGCAATGATCGGGATCTCGTCGCCGACATCGAGCGTCGACAGGATCTCGACCAGATCGGGGTCCTCGCGCACCTTGATGCCATGCTCGAACGCGATCGCCAGGATCTGGCGCGCGACCTCGCCCTGGCCGGTAGCGACGACAGTCGGCACGCTCGGATCCCGCTGATCAAAATCGAGGGCTATCGCCTTTTCCCGTTCCATCCAAGCCCTTTCATAGCGTCCCGGAGGAGACTGAGGCTGAGCCCCTTAACAAAGCCTTGAAGCCCCAGGGTGCGCCGTCGTCGCAGGCCGCGCAACCGCTGACGCGCGGTCGAAACAGGCTGTAACCGATTGCTCGGCGGACGGCCGGGGTGAAAGAGGTGATGGATGAATCGATCACCGTGGGCGACCAGGATTTCACGGCCCTGGTCTCCAAGCTGAAGCAGGCCAGGGTCGAAGCGATCTTCTTCGGCGGCTATCAAAGGAAGCGGCGCTGATCGTGCGCCAGGCCCGCGAGCAGGGGCTGACCGCAACGCTGATTTCCGACAGTGCGTTGCCGACGCCCGAGTTCTGGGCGATCGCCGGGGCCTCGGGCGAGGGCTTCACGCTCCAGGCCTACGCCACGATCCAGCTCTATGCCCAGGCGGCCGAGGCGGCGAAATCGATCAAGCTGCCCGACCTGATCAAGGCGCTGCAGTCGACGATGGTCTGGCAGTGGCATGACGGGAAATATGCCGAGCTGTGAGCACGGGGTGGTGACTGTTCCTCGGGCGAAATAAGCGTTAGCGTCGCCGGCAACGAGAATCCTCATCGAGGGAGTTGCATGGTGGGACGACGGAATATTCACAACGCGCTGGGCGGCTTGACCTTGGGTCTGGCCGCCCTCGTCGTGTCGGGGACGGCGATCGCGGCACCGGGCCAGCCGGTCGCCGACAAGAAGCCGGTGGTCGAGACCTTCTTCGGCACCAGCGTGAGCGACGATTACCGCTGGATGGAAGAGCCAAAATCGCCGGAATTCCAGGCTTTCATGAAAGGCCAGGCGGACTATACCAATGCGGCGCTCGCCCGGATTCCCGGCCGTGCCGCGTTGGAAAAGCGGATCGTGGCGCTCGACAATGCCAACGTGAAGGTGCTGGGCGTCAACCAGGTCGGCGATGCCTATTTCTATCGCAAGAGCGCGCCGGGCGCTGCCAACTACTCCCTGGTCGTGCGGCACGGCACCAAGGGCAAGGAGGTGGTGCTGGTCGACCCGACCAAGCTGTCCGTCGGCGCAAAGCATGTCTCGATCGACTATTTCCAGCCCTCGCTCGACGGTAAATATGTGGCCTACGGCCTGTCCGAAGGCGGCTCCGAGCAGAGCGTGCTCCATGTCATGGACGTCGAGACCGGCAAGGATCTGGGCGAACGCATCGACCGTACCAACGACGCGTCGGTCGCCTGGCTGCCGGGCGGCAAGGCGTTCTATTATAACCGCCTGAAAAAGCTCGACGCCGGCGCGCCCGGCACCGACAAGTACAAGGACAGCCGCGCGCTCCTGCATGTGCTGGGCACGGATCCCGAGAGCGACAAGCCGGTGCTGGGCACCGGCCTGAACTCCGGCATCAAGATCGACCCGATCGCCTTTCCCGCCATCGTCGTCACGCCGGGGTCGGACTATGTCCTGGGCTTCGTGGTGAACGGCGTGCAGAACGAGATCGGGCTCTATGCGGCACCGCTGGGCAAGGCCGTCGACGGCAACACGCCCTGGGTCAAGCTGGCGCTGCCGGAGGACGAGATCACCAACGCCGCGCTGCACGGCCGGGATCTGTTCCTGCTGAGCCACAAGGATGCCGCCCGCTTCAAGGTCCTGAAAGAGGACGTGAGCAAGCCGGATCTGGCCCAGGCCCAGACGGTCGTGCCGGCGAGCGACGTCGTCATCACCGGCATCGGAACGGCGGCCGACGCGCTTTATATCCAGAACATGGACGGCGGCCCGAGCCGCCTGCGTCGCCTGCCCTATGATACGGGCAAGGTCGAAACCGTGCCGCTCGCCTATGACGGCGCCACCATCGAGGGGCTCTATACCGACACGCGGGTGCCGGGCGCGCTGTTCAGCGTCGAGGGTTGGGTGCATTCCGGCGCCTGGGTCACCTATGAGCCCAAGACCGCCAAGATCGTCGATACCGGCCTGCTGGCGCCGTCGCCGGTCGATACCAAGGGCTATATGGCCGAAGAGATCAAGATCAAGAGCTACGACGGCACCGAGGTGCCGCTGTCGATCGTGCGGCGGAAGGACGCGAAGCCGGACGGCAAGCATCCGACCCTGATCTGGGGCTATGGCGCCTATGGCATCTCCGAGACGCCGGTGTTCGCGCCGCGCTGGTTCCCGCTGCTGGAGAACAACGGCATCTGGGCGACCTGCCATGTGCGGGGCGGCGGCGAATATGGCGAGGACTGGCATCTGGCCGGCAAGAAGGCGACCAAGGCCAATACCTGGAAGGACCTGATCGCCTGCGGCCAATATCTGATCGACAAGGGCTGGGCGACCCCGGCCACGCTGGGGATCGACGGCGGCAGCGCCGGCGGCATCCTGGTCGGCAACGCCATGGCGGCCCGGCCGGATCTGTTCCGGGTGGTGATCGACGAGGTCGGCGTGTCGAACGCGCTCCGGGGCGAGTTCAGCGAGAACGGCCCGCCGAACATTCCGGAATTCGGCACGGTCACGACCGAAGACGGCTTCAAGGGCCTGCTCGCCATGGATGCGATGCATAACATCAAGCCGGGAACCGCCTATCCGGCGGTGCTGCTGACCACCGGCATCAACGACCCGCGCGTGCCGTCCTACGAATCGGGTAAAATGGCGGCCACCTTGCAGGCGGCGACCACCAGCGGCCGGCCGATCCTGCTGCGGGTCGATTACGACGCCGGTCACGGCATCGGCTCGACCCGGACCCAGCGCAACAAGGAGCTGGCCGACAAATTCGCCTTCATGTTCTGGCAGATGGGCCTGAAGGCCTATCAGCCGACGGCGAAATAGCCCCGCAGCGGGACGCGAGCGGTCCTGACGGACCGCTCGCGCTTAACGCGTTGGTAACGAGCCCGGGCGCATGCTTCATCTTGCCCTGAATTCACGGATGAGGCGTCGGGTCCAATGGACCTTAACAATATGCCGCTGCTCGCAGCGCTGTCGAAGAAGATCAACTGGTTGACGGCACGACAGAAGGTCGTGACCGAAAACGTTGCCAATGCCGATACGCCGAACTTCAAGGCGTCGGATCTTCGTCCGCTGGATTTTCGCAAGGAACTGGCCGAGGTCACTCATTCGAGTGCGCCGAAGCTGGCGCCGACGACGACCGATCCGCGCCATCTGGTCGGCACGGAGGCGGCCGCGAGGCTCGACCCGGTCGTCGAGAAGGTCACGACGGACCGGGACATCAACGGCAACACCGTCTCGCTTGAAGACGAGATGATGAAGGTTTCGGACAATGCGTCGGACTATCAGCTGATGACCAACCTCTATAAAAAGCAGGTTGGACTGATCAAGACGGCGATTGGTCGGTCGGGCCCGTAAAACGGGCGTGAGACTGGAGAGGGGACGGCATGTCGAACTTCGATGACGCACTGAAGACCTCGGCCTCGGCGATGACCGCCCAGACCGTGCGTCTGCGCACCATCTCGGAAAATATCGCCAACGCGAATTCCACCGCCGCCAGCGCCGGCGCCGATCCCTATCGGCGCAAGCTGGTGACGTTCAAGAATGCGCTCGATCGCGAGACCGGTGCCAATGTGGTCAAGGTCGATCACATCGTTCCCGACGCGGCGCCGTTCGAGCTGAAATACATGCCCGGCCATCCCGCGGCCGACGGCAACGGCTATGTCCGCATGCCGAACGTCAATTCGCTGGTCGAAATGGGTGATCTGCGCGAAGCTCAGCGCAGCTATCAGGCCAATGTCGATGTGATCACTGCGACGAACACGATGATTTCGCGTACCATCGACATGTTGCGCTGACGCGCCTCAAGGATCTAGACCATGACGATGAATGTCGCCGCCGGCGCCGCCGCCTATGCCAATGCCGCCAAGACGCTGACCGCGCCGCAAGGGGCGGGAGCCGTCAGCGGCGGCGGTTTCGGCGAGATGCTGAAATCGACGCTCGAAGGGGCGATCAGCGATCAGCAGAAGGGCGAAACGGCCAGCATGCAGGCCATCGCCGGCAACGGCGACATCAACAGCGTCGTGGCCGCGGTCACCAATGCCGACGTCACGCTGCAGACGGTCACGGCCGTGCGGGACAAGGTGGTCTCGGCCTATCAGGAAATCCTGCATATGACCGTCTGAGCGGTCGCGAATCCATGAACGAAACCCAGATCATCGATGTCGGCCGCGAAGCTATTTTCGTCGCCCTCAAGATCGCGGGCGGGCCCATGCTGGCGGCGCTGGTCGTCGGCATCATAATCTCGATCTTCCAGGCCCTGACCCAGATTCAGGAACAGACGCTGACCTTCGTACCGAAGATCTTCGTCATCTTCATCTCGGTGCTGCTGATGATGCCGTTCATGTTGGGCACGCTCGAAACCTTCGTCCGCTCGCTCGCCGACCGCATCATCGCCATTCAATAATCGGCTTCCGGCGATGACGACCTACGCGCTGGAACAACTGGTCCCTGCCGTGCTCTGGACCTATTTCCTGGTGTTCTGCCGCCTGGCGGCGGCGATCGGGCTGATGCCGGGTTTCGGCGATGCCTATGTCAATATGCGTGCCCGTCTGGTCGTGGCCGCCACGATCAGCTTCGCCGTGACGCCGATCATCCAGTCCGACTACGGCCTGCCGGCCGAACCGCAAAATACCTTCCGCCTGTTCGCGCTGATGGCCGACGAGATCTTCATCGGCGCCTTTCTGGGCCTGATGGGGCGGGTGCTGCTGGCCTCGCTCGAAACCGGCGGCGCCATCATCGCGATGCAGACCTCGCTCGCCAGCGCCATCACCTTCAATCCGGGCGCGACGTCGCCCGAAACCCTGCCGGCCAGCCTGTTGTCGGCAATGGCGGTCGTGCTGATCTTCGCGACCGGCATCGATCACATGCTGATCCGCGCCGTCGTCGAGAGCTATCAGGCCTTTCCGGCCGACGCGCTGCCGCCGTTCAACGACATGTCGCAAGCCATGGCCCGCCTGGTGGCGCGGGGCTTTCTGATCAGCGTCGAGCTTTCGGCGCCCTTCCTGATCGTCGGCACCGTATTCCATGTGTCGCAAGGGCTGATCGCGAAGATCATGCCGCAGCTTCAAGTGTTCTATATAGGTTTGCCGCTGCAGGTGATGGGTGGGTTGATCCTGATCGGATTGACCGTTCCGCCGCTGGTCTATTGGTTTCTGGGTCAATATGTCGATGTGATGACCTCGTTCGCCCGGCCGGGCTGAGCGGCGTCGGTCCGGCTGCGGCGAGTCGGCAACAATGGGATGGCGGAGGCGGGATGGCCCTGAGGACGGATGGGACGAACGATGGTCGGCGTCGGAATCCGATGCGGGGCGTCACGTCGTTGCTGCTGCTGGGTCTCTTCGCTGCTGCGGCCTGTCTGGGCCTGGGGATCTGGCTCGGGCAGGAACTGCCGGCCGGTTCGACGCCCTATCGGGTGAGCTTGGCGATCGACCTCGTCGCGGTCCTGGCGATTCTGGCCTTGGGCGTCCTCGCCGGCCGGCTGGCCGCGGCGGAACGCATGGCGTCGCTGGCGCGCCAGGCGCTGGAAGCGCTGCCGGATGCGGCCTTCGTGACCGACCGCGATGGCATGATCGGTTTCGCCAATGCCGCCTATACCGCCCGCTTCGGCGGCGAAGGCGCGCCGCTGCAGGTGTTTCTGAACGGGGCCGAGGACGACGAGGCGGTCGAGAGCGAGCTGAACCGGCTGAAGGCCCGGGCCCGGCTCGGCGGAACCGCCCACGCGGAATTGCGCGCCTGTTTCCCCGATGGCTCGATCGCCTGGTTCGAGGTCGCGGTGGCCCCCATCGGCTCGCTGCGCGGCGGCGCGGTCTGGCAATTGATCGACATCACCGACCGGCACCAGTTGCAGGACGTGATCGAGGCTGGACGCAGCCTGATGTTCAAGTTCTTCGACGGCGTTCCGGTCGGGCTCTATTCGGTCGATGAGGACGGCCGGTTCCTTATGGTGAACCAGACGCTGGCCGGTTGGCTCGGCGCCTCGCCCGAGGCCTTGATCAACGAGCGCGCGCGGATCGAGGATTTCCTGGTGCCGTCGGACGATGCGACGCGCGTGCCGTTCGATCCGCAGGCGCCGGGCGAGGGACGCGAGGTCATTCTGTCGGGTCGGCAGGGCCGCCTGATCAATGCCGCCATCAGCCAGACGATCGAGGGCAACGGGCCGGGGCGGCGCAGTTGCAGCGTCGTGCGCGATCTGGCGCCCGATCGGGTCCGGGAAGAGTCGCTGATCCGCGCGCGCCAACGGTTCCAGCGCTTCTTCGAGATCGCGCCCGTCGGCATCGCGCTGATCGATAGCCATGCGCGCTTCAAGGAGACCAACCCCGCGCTCGACAAGCTTCTGCTGTCGGAAGAGGAGCATCTGGTCGGGCGGAACCTGATGGAGTTCGTGGTCGAGGACGATCAGGTGCCCGCGGCCGACCGGCTGGCGCAGATCGTCAAGGGCGTGCCGCTCGAACGGCCGCTCGAACTGCGCGTGCGGACCGGTACCCAACAGAACAAGACGCTGGCGCTGTTCGCCAGCCGGCTCGATACGGCCGAGGGCGGCATCGCCGGCCTGATCCTGCATTTCATCGATCTGACCGAGCAGAAGAACCTCGAACTGCAGTTCGCCCAGTCGCAGAAGATGCAGGCGGTCGGTCAGCTCGCCGGCGGCGTCGCCCATGATTTCAACAATCTGCTGACCGCGATGATCGGCTTCTGCGATCTCTTGCTGCTGCGGTTCCGGCCGGGCGATCAGTCCTTTGCCGACATCATGCAGATCAAGCAGAATGCCAACCGCGCCGCCAATCTGGTCCGCCAGCTGCTCGCCTTCTCGCGCCAGCAGACGCTGCAGCCGCGGGTGATCGACATCGGCGACGTGCTGACCGAACTCAGCCACCTGCTGAACCGGCTGCTGGGCGAGAATGTCGATCTGAAGATGATCCAGAGCCGCACGCTGGGCGCGGTGCGCGTCGATCAGGGGCAGCTGGAACAGGTCATCATCAATCTGGCGGTCAATGCGCGCGACGCCATGCCCAACGGCGGTACGCTCACGATCAAGACGTCGAACGTGGAGCGGGCCGGGCCGATCCAGCGCGAGCTCGAGCTCATGCCGGCCGGGGCCTATGTACTGATCGAGGTGACCGACCAGGGCACCGGCATTCCGAAGGAAATCGTCGGACGCATCTTCGAGCCGTTCTTCTCGACCAAGGAGGTCGGATCCGGCACCGGGCTCGGCCTGTCCACCGTCTACGGCATCGTGAAACAGACCGGCGGCTTCATCTTCGTCGATAGCGAAGTCGGCGTCGGCACGAAATTCTCGCTTTACCTGCCGCAGCATCAGCGCAAGGAGGGCGAGGTGGAGCCGCCGCCGCTGCTCGATCCGCTGGAGGTGGCGGCACCGCGCGACTTGACCGGGGCGGGTACCATCCTGCTGGTCGAGGACGAAGACCCGGTGCGCCTGTTCAGCGCCCGCGCGTTGCGCAACAAGGGCTACACCGTGCTGGAGGCCAAGAGCGGCGAAGCGGCGCTGCAGATCATCCAGACCGAGGCGCAGCCGATCCATCTGATCGTGACCGACGTGGTCATGCCGCGCATGGATGGGCCGACCCTGATCAAGACGGTGCGGGAAACCCATCCGGACATGAAGGTCGTGTTCATTTCGGGCTATACCGAGGATACGTTCCGCAAGCGCATCGGCGACGATTCCGATATCCATTTCCTCGCCAAGCCGTTCTCGCTGAAACAACTGGCCTTCAAGGTGAAGGAAATCATGGGCGAGGTTCGCGAGGAATAGGGCAGGCGCGGGCGCTCCGACGGCCGATGCTGGTCGAACAGGGACTCGTGACGGCCCAGGGGCTGGATTGGGGATCGAGTGCGACGAAGCGTCGGCCGCGCGTCTTCCGGCCTGACGAAATCGGCGGTTTTCCAGGCAATGTTCTTATTGTGTTCCGGAACAAATCATGTACATTCATGTGCGTTGCATCGCCGTGAGGCCTATGGAATAAGGGGACCGGGCTATGTCGCAGACCGTTCTGCGCCTGTTGGATAAGGCTGATATGGACAAGCAAAAGGCGTTGGAGGCGGCTCTCGGCCAGATCGAGCGTGCGTTCGGCAAAGGCTCGATCATGAAGCTCGGGTCGAAGGACGCGGTGCTGGACGTCGAGGTCGTTTCCACGGGTTCGCTCGGCCTCGACATCGCGCTCGGCATCGGCGGCTTGCCGCGCGGTCGCATCGTCGAGATCTACGGGCCGGAAAGCTCGGGCAAGACGACGCTGGCGCTGCATGTCATCGCCGAGGCCCAGAAGACCGGCGGCACCTGCGCATTCGTCGATGCGGAACATGCGCTCGATCCCGGATATGCCCGCAAGCTGGGCGTCAATATCGACGAACTGCTGATCTCACAGCCCGACGCCGGCGAACAGGCGTTGGAAATCGCCGACACGCTGGTGCGCTCGGGTGCCATCGACGTGCTGGTGATCGATTCGGTCGCGGCCCTGGTGCCGCGCGCCGAGCTGGAAGGCGAGATGGGCGACAGCCATATGGGCGTCCACGCCCGATTGATGAGCCAGGCGCTGCGCAAGCTGACCGGCTCGATCTCCAAGTCGCGCTGCATGGTGATCTTCATCAATCAGATCCGCATGAAGATCGGCGTGATGTTCGGCAATCCGGAGACCACGACCGGCGGCAATGCGCTGAAATTCTACGCCTCGGTTCGCCTCGACATCCGCCGCATCGGCGCGATCAAGGAGCGCGAGAACGTCATCGGCAACCAGACCCGCGTCAAGGTCGTGAAGAACAAGATGGCGCCGCCGTTCAAGGTCGTCGAATTCGACATCATGTATGGCGAGGGTGTCTCGAAGCGCGGCGAGCTGATCGACCTCGGCGTCGCCGCGGGCGTGGTCGAGAAGTCCGGCTCGTGGTTCTCCCATGACGGCGTTCGCATCGGCCAGGGCCGCGAAAACGCCAAGACCTACCTGAAGGACCATCCGGAGACGGCGGCGGCGATCGAAAGCGCGATCCGCGGCAACGCCGGCCTGGTCGCCGATGCGATGCTGATCACCTCGCCGGACGCCGACGTCGAGGAATAGCCGGCACCATTCGAAAAATGAACGGCCCGCGCGGGGAAGCCTGCGCGGGCCGTTTTCATTTCAGGGGCGCCGCCCCCAAAAGCAAACGGGCCGGAGATCGCTCTCCGGCCCGCGGCATTTCGTTTCGGGTCGGAAACGAGGTTTATTTGACCGCCTTCTTCAGGCCGGCATCGAGCGCATCCAGGAACTGGGTGGTCGACAGCCACGGCTCGTTCGGACCGATCAGGATGGCCAGATCCTTGGTCATCTTGCCGGATTCGACCGTATCGACGCAGACCTTCTCCAACGTCTCGGCGAAATGCTGGACGTCGGGCGTGCCGTCGAACTTGCCGCGATAATACAGGCCGCGGGTCCAGGCGAAGATCGACGCGATCGGGTTGGTCGAGGTCTCTTTGCCGGCCTGGTGCTGGCGATAATGCCGCGTCACCGTGCCGTGGGCCGCCTCGGCCTCGACCGTGTTGCCGTCGGGCGCCAGCAGCACCGAGGTCATCAGGCCGAGCGAGCCGAAGCCCTGGGCGACCGTGTCGGACTGCACGTCGCCGTCGTAGTTCTTGCAGGCCCAGACGAAGTCGCCGCTCCACTTCAGCGCGGAAGCGACCATGTCGTCGATCAGGCGATGCTCGTAGGTGATCTTGCGCTTGGCGAATTCGGCGGCGAATTCCTTGTCGAACACTTCCTGGAACAGATCCTTGAACCGGCCGTCATAGGCCTTGAGGATCGTGTTCTTGGTCGACAGATACACCGGCCAGTTCTTCAGCAGGCCATAGTTCAGGCTGGCGCGGGCGAATTCGCGGATCGAATCGTCCAGATTGTACATGCCCATCGCGACGCCCGAGCTCGGGAAGTCGAACACGTCGTAAGTGGTCGGCGCGCCGCCGTCTTCCGGCGTGAAGGTCATGGTCAGCTTGCCCTTGCCGGGCACCTTGAAGTCGGTCGCGCGATACTGATCGCCGAAAGCATGACGGCCGATGACGATCGGCGAGGTCCAGCCGGGCACCAGGCGCGGCACGTTCTTGCAGATGATCGGCTCGCGGAACACCGTGCCGCCCAGGATGTTGCGGATCGTGCCGTTCGGCGACTTCCACATCTTCTTGAGCTTGAATTCCTCGACCCGCGCCTCGTCGGGCGTGATCGTGGCGCACTTGACGCCGACGCCGTACTGCTTGATCGCGTTCGCGGAATCGATTGTCACCTGATCGTTCGTGGCGTCGCGATGCTCCATCCCGAGATCGTAGTACTTGAGGTCGATGTCGAGGTACGGAACGATCAGCTTGTCCTTGATGAACTTCCAGATGATCCGGGTCATCTCGTCGCCGTCGAGTTCGACGACCGGGTTCTTCACCTTGATTTTGCTCATCAGAAAGCGTCTCCGAGTGGCCCGCCCGCGGCGAAGATGCGCGGGTCCGGGCAAGGCAAATGGGGCGGCTCGCGGCTCAAAGGCTTCCTAGGATATCAGGGAGCGGCCGCGGCGCGGGGGGCGGAGGACCATAGCACCTGGGACAAGCCCGGCAAGAGGGCTCGTGTCGCAGGGATCGCTACATCCATTTGGTTTCGACCGCGATGCGCGACGGCTGGGCTTCGGCGAGTGCCGGCAGGATTTCCGCGATGCTCGACACCGTATGATAGAGCTGGCGGCTCTCGGGCTGGGCGAAGCCGGTATCGATGATGGTATCGAGCAATTGGGCGAGCGGCGTCCAGTAGCCGAACAGATCGACCAGCACCAAGGGCTTGTCGTGCAGGCCCAACTGGCGCCAGGTGATGATCTCGAACATCTCGTCGAGCGTGCCGTAACCCCCGGGCAGCACGACGAAAGCGTCGGCCTGTTCCGCCATCAGCTGCTTGCGCTCGTGCATGGTCTCGACGACCAGCAGTTCGCTGACGCCGGGATGCGCTACCTCGCGGGCGTGGAGATGGCCGGGAATGATGCCGACCACGCTGCCGCCCGTGGCCAGCACGCCGTCCGCCACCCGGCCCATCAGGCCGACCCGGCCGCCGCCATAGATCAGCTTCAGCCCGGCCGCGCCCATCAGGCGTCCCAATTCCGTCGCCGCGTCGAGAAACTTCGGATCGACCCGATTGGACGATCCACAATAGACGCAGACGCTCTTGATCGACGGCATAACCACTCCAACCCTTCTCGAATTTCGAATATCAACCCGTCGAACGACAGGGCCTGCGCAAACCATCCCGGCGTGCATGGTAGACGCGTATATCTGGCCTTTCCAAGACACTATCGCTAGGGTGCAGCCCAAGGCATTCGCCGTTTCCCGCTCATTGTCCTTCGAGGGGCCATGCGTTTTTCCCACCTCCTTCTCGTGGCCGGCGTCGCCGCCCTGGCCGCTCCGGGGCTGGCCGAGGGTATCAACGATATCGGTATCCGGCTTGGCATCAGGTTCTGACCCGTCGCCCCCTGCCGCGGGGGCAATCGGAACAATAGGAACGCGGTTCAATGCCGGCGGGACAATCCTCGTCGGCATTGCGCTTTCGACGGGGAAAGTATGATCGGTCTTCTTTCTGCACTGGTGGATTTCTGTCGGCGTCATGCCTGGCGCGTGCTGCTGGCGGCCCTGGTGCTGACGCTCCTGGGCGGATGGTTCGCCTCTGGGCATCTGGGCGTCAATACCGATACCAGCAAGCTGCTGTCGCCCGATCTGGCCTGGCAGAAGCAGGGCGCCGCGTTCGATGCGGCGTTTCCGGCGAGCACCAGCCTGACCACGATCGTGCTCGACGGCACGTCCTCGGACGCGGTGGAGGATGCGACCGCGGCGCTGGCCAAGGCGCTCGCTGAAAAGACCGATGTCATCAAGAGCGTGCGGCGTCCCGACAGCGGCCCGTTCTTCAACCGCTACGGCCTGATGTTCCTCGACAAGGACGAGTTGGCGGCCCTGTCCGACCAGATCGCCGAGGCGCAGCCGCTGATGGGGCCGCTCGATGCCGATCCCAGCCTGCGCGGGTTGTTCGGCGTGCTGGGCCAGGCGCTGACCGGGATGGAGGGGGGCGAGGCCTCGGGCGGCAAGCTCTCCGGTCCCATGGGCGTGTTCGCCCATACCATCGACAGCGTCACCGCCGGTAAGCCGGAGGCGGTCAGCTGGGGCCAGCTGATGACCGGCAAGCCGCCGCGGCCCGAAGAGCTCCGGCATTTCATCCTGGTTCAGGCGAAGCTCGATTTCGACGCGCTCGAACCGGGTGCCGCCGCCAGTGCCGCGATCCGTCGGAGTGCCGCCGATCTGGGGCTCGCCGCCAAGGGCGTGCGCGTCCGGCTGACCGGCGAAGTGCCGCTCCAGGACGAGGAATTCGCCTCGGTCAGCGAAGGCGCCGGCACGGCCACCGCGATTACCGTGGTCGTGGTCATCGGCATCCTGCTCTGGGCGCTGCGCGCGCCGCGGCTCATTCTGGCGATCCTGATCACGCTGATCGTCGGCCTGGTCATGACCGCCGCCTTCGCCGCCGTCGCGGTCGGCACGCTCAACATGATCTCGATCGCCTTCGCCGTGCTGTTCATCGGCATCGGCGTCGATTTTGGCATCCAGTTCTCGATGCGCTACCGGGCCGAGCTTTACGAGGTCACCGGCGGGGCGAAGCCGACCGACCGCGCCGCCGCCAACCAGGCGGCGCTGAAGCGCGCCGCCCGCGCGATCAGCGGTCCCCTGGGCCTGGCCGCACTCGCGACGGCGGTCGGATTCTATTCCTTCCTGCCGACCGATTATAAGGGCGTGTCGGAGTTGGGCCTGATCGCCGGCACCAGCATGTTCGTGGCGCTGATCGCCAATCTGACCGTTTTGCCGGCGCTGCTGACCCTGCTGCCCGCCCGCGGCAAGCCCGAGGCCGCCGGCTTCGCCTGGGGCGCTTCGATCGACGGCTGGCTCCAGCGACACGCCAAGCCAGTACTGGCGCTGGCGCTGCTGCTGGGCGTCGCCGGTGCCGCGAGCATGCCGCTCGTGCGCTTCGATGCCGATCCGCTCGATCTCAAGGATCCGAGCAAGGAATCGGTCACCACGGTCAAGGAGCTGACCGCCGATCCGCTGGCCTCGCCCTATAGCATCGAGATTCTGACGCGGGACCTGCCGGCGGCCCAGGCACTCGCCGACAAGCTGTCGGCCCTGCCCGAAGTGCGCCAGGCGCTGACGCTCGCGAGTTTCGTGCCCGAGGATCAGCAGCCCAAGCTCGATATTCTCGAGCAGACGAAATTCCTGCTCGGCCCGATCATCGATCATGCCGTGACGCTGCCGCCGCCTTCGGACGACGAGGAACGCGCGGCGCTCAGGAACTATGCCGAGCATCTGCGCAGCTTCCTGGCCGGCGAGCATGGCGCGGCGCTCGGGCCCGCGGCATCGGCGCTGCAGACGGCGATCGGCAGGTTCCTGGCGGGTCCGAACGGCGGCGACGTGAAGGTCCTGCGCGAAGCCCTGCTGGGCGGCTTCGAGGGCCGGATCGACATGCTGCGTGCCGCGATGACGGCCGAAAAGCTGACGCCGGAAACCATGCCGCCCGAGATCCGCGGCGACTGGATCGCGGCCGACGGCCGCGCCCGCGTCTCGGTCTTTCCCAAGGGCGACATGAAGGACGAACACCAGATGGCGGCTTTCGTCGCCGCGGTGCGCACGCTCGCCCCCGACGCCACCGGCGCGCCGGTCTCGATCCTGGAGTCCGGCAAGACGGTCAGTACCGCCTTCACCACGGCCTCGCTGCTGGCGCTCGCGGCGATAACCCTGCTGCTCGCGATCGTGCTGCGGCGCGTGCGCGACGTGGCCCTGGTCGTATTGCCGCTGGCGCTCGCCGGTTTCTACGCGCTCGGCACCTGCGTCGCGATCGGTCTGGCGTTCAATTATGCCAATGTCATCGCCGTGCCGCTGCTGATGGGCATCGGCGTCGCGTTCGACATCTATTTCGTCATGGTCTGGCGCGGCGGCAGCGGGCCGGTCGCGTTGCTGCAGACCTCGACCGCGCGCGCCGTCGTATTCAGCGCGGCCACGACCGGCACCGCCTTCGGCAGCCTGGCCTTGTCGCATCATGCCGGCACGGCCAGCATGGGTCTGCTGCTGATGATGTCGCTGATCTATGTGCTGCTGTGCACGCTGATCGTGCAGCCGGCGCTGATGAGCGTATTGGGTCGGGGCCGGGGCTAGAGCCAGATCCGATCAAACCTGCTCGGCTTGACCATCGCGGATACTCTAACGCCCCGGCGCTTACTGCCCGTCTACTGCCCGTCGCCGGCCGCCTGGGCCGCGGTCTTCTTTTCCAGCGCGGTCAGCAGGGCCTGATAGCCGCCCTGCTGCAGCACGGCCGAGAATTCCGAGCGGCGCGTGGCCAGCTCGCTGATCGTGCCGGTCAGAAACACGTCGACGATCTGCGGGCCGTTGTCGCCTTCGCGCATCAGATAGGTCAGCGTCACCGACGGGTCCTTGGGACGGAGCAGTTCGGTCGTGACCAGCACGCCGCCGCTCGTCGCCGGCTTCTCGCCATTATTCACGAAACTCTCGCCGGTATAGCCGTCGAAACGGCGGGCGTAGGTCGCGATGATGAACTTGCCGAACGCGCCGATGATGTGGCTGCGCTGCTCGTCGCCCCATTCGTTCCAGGGCGCTCCCACGATGATGCGGGTCATGAGCGGGATGTTGAACGCCTTCTCGATCGCCGGTGCCAGTTCCTTGGCACGCCCTTCGTATCCGAGCTTGTCGGCCTGCTTCATGACGGCCAGCAGGGCCGTGTCGAACGTGTCGACGACCGCGCTCGCCGGCCCATGGGGACCGGCCCCCGGCGTCGGCACGGCAACCGCCTGCGACGCCGGGACCGCCAGGGCGGGGCCGACGACGCTGGGAATGGTCAGGAACACAGCAAGGGCAGCACTTGCAGCCCTCATTTTGGGAGATGCCATCGGAGCCAATGTGAGACGGGATCGTCGGAACGGAAACAGCCATCAGGCCGCTTCCGTTCCGACGGATCGCAGTTGATCAGGCGCTCGCCGGTATCACGGCGTCGGTACGCCCAAGGGCGGCAAGCGCGGTTGCGGTGATGTGGCGGGCATTCAGGCCCGCCTCGTCATATTGCTTGACCGGGTTGTCATGGTCGAGGAACCGGTCGGGCAGAACCATCGGACGGATCTTGAGGCCGGAATCGAGCAGGCCGGCGACCGCCAGATGATGCACGACATGGCTGCCGAAGCCGCCGATCGAGCCTTCCTCGATCGTGATCAGCACCTCGTGCTCGCGCGCGAGACGGTTGATCAGCTCGATATCGAGCGGCTTGGCGAAGCGCGCATCGACCACGGTGGTCGAAAGGCCGAACGTCTGCAGCTCGTTCGCCGCCTTCATCGCTTCGGCGAGGCGCGTGCCGAGGCTGAGGATCGCCACGGTCGTGCCTTCGCGCAGGACGCGGCCCTTGCCGATTGGCAGCGGCACGCCCGTTTCCGGCATTTCGACGCCGACGCCGTCGCCGCGCGGATAGCGCAGCGCCGACGGTCCCTCGTTATGGGCGACCTGGGTCGCGACCATATGGACCAGCTCGGCCTCGTCGGCGGCCGCCATGATCACGAACTCGGGCAGGCAGCCCAGATAGGCCAGATCGAACGCCCCGGCATGGGTGGCGCCGTCGGCACCGACCAGGCCGGCCCGGTCGAGCGCGAAGCGCACCGGCAGCTTCTGGATCGCCACATCATGGACGACCTGATCGTAGCCGCGCTGCAGGAAGGTCGAATAGATCGCGCAGAACGGCTTCATGCCTTCGGTCGCGAGGCCCGCGGCGAAGGTGACCGCGTGCTGCTCGGCGATCCCCACGTCGAAGGTCCGACCCGGGAATTCCTTGGCGAACAGGTTGACGCCGGTGCCCGAGGGCATGGCCGCGGTGATGGCGACGATCTTGTCGTCCTTGCGGGCTTCCTTGATCAGGCTTTCGCCGAACACGTTCTGATAACTGGGCGCGTTCGACTTCGGCTTCGTCTGCTTGCCGTCGACCACGTCGAACTTCGCGACCGCATGATACTTGTCGCCAGCCGCCTCGGCCGGGGCATAGCCATGGCCCTTCTGCGTCACGACATGGATCAGCACCGGGCCGATGCCTTCGGCGTCGCGGACGTTCTTCAGCACCGGCAGCAGATGGTCGAGATTATGACCGTCGATCGGGCCGACATAATAGAAGCCCAGCTCCTCGAACAGCGTGCCGCCGCCGGTCACCATGCCGCGGGCATATTCCTCGGCGCGGAGTGCCGCGTCCTTGAGCGAGCGGGGCAGCCGCTCGGCCAGGTCGATGGCGCCATGGCGCAGGCTGATGAAGCTTTTCGACGACAGGAGGCGCGACAGATGGGCCGACAAGGCGCCGACCGGCGGGGCGATCGACATGTCGTTGTCGTTCAGGATGACGACCAGGCGGGTCTTCTCCATGGCGCCGGCGTTGTTCATCGCCTCGTAGGCCATGCCGGCGCTCATCGAACCGTCACCGATCACGGCGATGACGTTGTTGGTGCCGCCCTTGAGATCGCGTGCGACCGCCATGCCGAGACCGGCCGAGATCGAGGTCGAGGAATGGGCGGCACCGAACGGGTCGTAGACGCTCTCCGAGCGCTTGGTGAAGCCGGACAGGCCGCCCGGTTGGCGTAGCGTGCGGATCTCGCCGCGGCGGCCGGTCAGGATCTTGTGAGGATAGGCCTGGTGACCCACGTCCCAGATCAACCGATCGTCCGGCGTGTTGAAGACGTAATGCAACGCCACGGTCAGTTCGACCACGCCCAGGCCCGAGCCCAGATGGCCGCCGGTAACCGATACGGCCTCGATCATCTCCTGGCGCAGTTCGTCGGCTAGCTGTCTCAGGTCCGATTCCGGCAGCCCGCGCAAGTCGGCCGGGATGTTGACCCGATCGAGAAGGGGTTTGGCTTGACCGATCACGTTCGCTCCTTAACTCAGTTCCGACCGTCATGCCGGATACACCGGGATGAAATCGGAGATTCGCCAAACTTACCCGCTCGGGGCCGGTGGCGGCAAGAATGTCGATAAACAACGAAAATTTCAGCGGACAAAAAGGCTTCATCCCAGGGGGCAAAGTCAAGTCGAACTCCATATCGCGGGTCTGGTGCGACTTGGGCGCGGCTTTGCCGCGTCGCGCCAATCGTGCTAGCTTGCCCGCTGCCGAACCCGGTCTCTCACGCTCGCGTGATCCAGCCGGGGCAACGAGATTGTCGGGGCTTGGTTGAATGAAAGTGATTTTGGCGAAGCCGCGCGGCTTCTGCGCCGGCGTGGAGCGGGCGATCGAGATCGTCGAGCGCGCACTCGAAAAGTACGGCGCGCCGGTCTATGTCCGCCACGAGATCGTGCATAACAAATATGTCGTCGACAGCCTGCGCGCCAAGGGCGCCGTGTTCGTGGAAGAGCTGGACGAGATTCCGCCGGGCGGCATCACCGTGTTCAGTGCCCATGGCGTGTCGCAGAAGGTCGAAGACGCGGCGGCGCTCCGCTCGCTGCCGGTGATCGACGCGACCTGCCCGCTGGTGTCCAAGGTCCATGCCGAGGCGCAGCGCTATGCCGACGGCGGCCGCGACGTCATCCTGATCGGCCACGACGGTCATCCGGAAGTCGAGGGCACGATGGGCCGGGTCACCGGCAAGGTGCATCTGGTCGCGACTCCGCAGGATGTCGCCGGCTTGGAGGTGTCCGACCCGCATCGCCTGTCCTACGTCACCCAGACCACGCTCAGCGTCGACGATACCAAGAGCGTCATCGATGCGCTGACGGAGCGGTTTCCGGATATCATCGGCCCCAGCACCAAGGACATCTGCTACGCGACGCAGAATCGGCAGCGCGCCGTGCGCGAGCTGGCCAATCTGGTCGACGTCATCCTGGTGGTCGGCGCGCACAACAGCTCCAACTCCAACCGCCTGCGCGAGCTGGCCGGCGAGATGGGCATCCGCGGCTATCTGATTGCGGATGCCTCGTCGCTCGATCCGGCCTGGCTGAAGGGCGTCAAGGCCGTCGGCGTCACCGCCGGGGCCTCGGCGCCGGAAGTGCTGGTCACGGAAGTGGTCGACCGCCTGAAGGAACTGGGCGCGACCGAGGTCGAGCTGCTGGCCGGCGTCGAAGAGAATGTCCGGTTCAAGATGCCGCCGGAATTGGCCGACATGGCGGCCGCTTCCTAAACGTTAGCGACCATCGCTGCGATAAACGGGCGCTGCCGGTGGCAGCGCCCGTATTCTTTTGAGCAAGATCGATCAGGCGCGGCCGGCCACCCGGGCCTAAACCTTGGATCGCCAAGGAGAGACCCGGTGACCCAGCCGCGGCCAAGACCTGTCACGCCCGGCTCAGCGGGTGAAGTTCTTCCCGGACGTGCCGGAAAGCGAAGCGATCACGGAGATCCTTCTGCCGCTGAGCTGAGCGCCGGGCCGGCGGCGGCGCGCAGTGTCGCCGCCGCCTTGGCCGCGGCCTGGCCGAGCCGCAGCAGCGCCGGGATCTGGCCCGGCCGGCGCAGGACCGAGCCCAGGACGCCCATGAGATCGGTCGAGCCGTCCGGCTTGATGCCGACCAGCGCCGCCGGCGGCAGCGCGTCGCCGGCGCCATCGGCGACCACGCGCAGGATCAGCAGCGGCAGGTTCGGGGCCGCCTGCGCCAGGACATGGCTTTCCATATCGACGGCACTCGCGCCGGTCCGGGCGAACAGGGCCGCCTTGGCCGCCGCCGTCGCGATCGCCGTGTCGGTCCCGACCATGGCGGTGGTGACCGGCCGCTGGGGGCCGAGCAGGGTGAGCGCTCGCGCGTGCCAGGCCGCATCGACGGGAACCGCGCTGCCGTCGGGCATCAGCAGGCGGGCCGGCAGCAGCAGGGTGCCGGGGGCCAAGGCGGGGTCGAGGCCGCCGGCCAGGCCGAAGCTCAGGAGATGGGTGGCGCCGCCGGCGACCAGTTCCCCTGCCGCGCGCCGGGCACCGTCGAGCCGGGCGCCGCTGAGCGCCACCTTGTAGCCCGAGCCTGAAAGACAACGGGCCTCCGATTGGAGGCCCGCCAGAATGCCGAGGTGGACGGTCACAAGGTTCACATGCCGTGCATGACGAGCTTGGAATTGCCGGTCTTCAGGTTGCGGAAGCGCGCCAGCGCCATCAGCGGGAAATAGGCGCGATAGCCGTGGTAGCGCAGGTAGAACACGCGCGGAAAGCCCACGGCCGTGTAGGTATCTTCGTGCCATAGACCATTCTCAGGCCGGGTGCGCATCAGATAGTCGATGCCGCGCTGGACGGAGGGATGATCGACAGCACCAGCCGCCATCAGGCCCAGCACGGCCCAGGCGGTCTGGGACGCGGTCGAGCCGTTGCCCTCGCCATGATGGCCGTCGTAATAGCTGATGCCGTCCTCGCCCCAGCCGCCATCGGCATTCTGCATCGAGACGAGGTAGTCCACCGCCTTCTGCATGCCCGGCGAGGTCAGATCCTCGCCGGCGGCGTTCAGCGCGCACAGCACGGACCAGGTGCCGTAGATGTAGTTGGTGCCCCAGCGGCCGTACCAGGAACCGTCCGGCTCCTGCTCGCGCCACAGATAGGCGATGCCCTTGTCGATCACCGGCGTGCCGCGCTTGTATCCCAGCTGCGCCAGCATCGACACGCAGCGCGCGCTGACGTCGGCGGTCGGCGGATCCAGCAGGGCGCCATGGTCGGCGAACGGGATGTAGTTCAGATAGTAATGCTCGTTGTCGGCATCGAACGCGCCCCAGCCGCCGTTCTTCGACTGCATGCCGATGACCCATTCGACCGCGCGCTCGATATTCTCGCGGTGCTTCGGATCGCCGGCGCGATCGATCGCCATGACGACCGCCGCCGTATCGTCGACGTCGGGGTAATGCGCATTGGCATATTGGAACGCCCAGCCGCCCGGCCGCACGCCGGGCGCGGATTCATCGTAGTCGCCGACCACATCCAGGATCTGCTTGGACGCGAGCCAGTCGGACGCGGCCGCGGCGGCCTGCTTGCCGGCGGCGGCGGCCTTGCCGTCGTTGCGCACGTCGCCCACTTCCAGCATGGCATGACCGGCGAGGCCCGTGTCCCAGACCGGCGAGACGCAGGGCTGCACCATGGAATCGCCGTCGGCGTCGGTGATGATCAGTTTGCGCAGTGCCAGCTTGGCCGTAACCAGGCGCGGATCGTCCTTGGCGAAACCCATCAGCTCCATCGCCATCACCGCGTTGGCCATCGCCGGGAAGATGGCGCCCAGGCCGTCTTCGCCATTGAGCCGCTCCTCGGTGAAGGCCATCGCGCGCTCGATCGCCTTCTGCCGGCCCTTCTTCGGAAAGGACGGTTCGGCGAAGCGCACGACATGGTCGACCCAGCGGAAGGCGGTCGCCCAGAAATTCCGGGTCGGCGAATGCAGATAACGCGTCTCTTCGAACGGCGGCGTCACGAACAGTTCGGTGACGTCGACCTTGTTCGGGTTCTTGGCCTGCGGCTTCAGGGTCATCAGGATCAAGAGCGGCACGATCACCGTGCGCGACCAATAGCTGACCTTGTTCAAGTGGAAGGGAAACCACTTGGGCAGGTTCATGATCTCGACCGGCATCACCGGCACGGCACGCCATGGCACCTGGGCGAACAGCGCCAGCGCGATACGGGTGAACACGTTGCAGCGGGCGGCGCCGCCGGCGCTGAGGATGGTCCGGCGCGCGCGGACCATGTGCGGCGCATCGGTCGCGTCGCCGGCCAGCTTGAGCGCGTAATAGGCCTTCACCGTGGCGCTGATGTCGAACGGACCGGCATGGAACAGCGGCCAGCCGCCATCGGCGCCTTGCGTCTTGCGGATATAGCGCGCGATCGATTCCTGGAGCCCCCGGTCGATCTCGTCCAGGTAATGCATCAACAGGATATATTCGGCAGGAATCGTCACGTCCGCTTCGAGCGCGAAGACCCAATGCCCGTCGCCGTTCTGACGCGAGACGAGCGCTTCGGTCGCGCTCTCAATGGCCGCATCCAGCGCGGCGATCGAAGGCTCGGCCAGCGGGGCGGCTCGGAGCGTGTCTGCGGTGTCGTTCATCTCAGCGTGGTTATCTCTAACAAGTTACTTCGCTACTGCAACGAAGCTTGGTCAAAAATGGCGACAAGCTCAAGAGCCAACGCGTAATGGCTGTAACGCGTGGGCTCAACTGATGTTCCTCACCGAGAAATTCAAGCGTTTTTCAACAATTCGGCGGCCTTAACGCCGGAACGGATGGCGCCTTCGATGGTGGCCGGCAATCCGGTATCGGTCCAGTCGCCCGCCAGTGCCAGATTGCGCCAGAAAGTCTTCGATTCCGGCCGCCGCTTGACCTGTTCCGGGGTCTCGGCAAAGGTCGCGCGCTTCTCCTTGACGATGCGCCAGGCGGGCAGGGGACGATCGCCCAAACCCAGCCCGGCCGCCACATCCCGCCAGATGCGCGGCGCCAGAGCCTCGGCCTCTTCGTCGACGACATGATTGGCGGCGCTGATCGTGACCGAGGCGAGCGTGCCGCGCCGGAAGATCCATTCGGCGGTGCCGCCGATCACGCCCAGGATCTGGATGCCGGCGACCGAGTCGCGCGCCTCCAGGCGGAAATGCGCATTCACGATCGGGCGGTATTCGGTCGGCGCCACCAGATGCGGCACCAGCGTGGTGGCGATCGCCGGCGGCACGGCGAGAACGAGGTTATCGCCCTGGTCCAATCCGACGAATTCGCCGCCCAGATCGAGCGAGACGGCGCGATTGCCGTGAAAGCCGATCTTGCGGACCCTGGTCGACAGGCGCAGCGTGCCGCCGCGCTGGGCGAGCCACGCCAGCGCCGGATCGACGAAGCTTTCCGACAGACCGTCGCGGGCGACCAGCGGCCGCGAAAATTCGGCACCGCGGCCGAACGTCTCCTGCAGCACCGGCCAGAGCAGATGGGCGGCGGCGGTCTTGGCCTCGGTATTGAGCGCCGCGACCGCGAGCGGTTCCCAGAAGCGGCGATAGAGGCGCCTGTCGTCGCCGACCAGATCTGCGACGGTCGCGTCGGGCCCGCAGGCGCGGAAGCGCAAGCCGCCCAGGTAGTCCCGCGCCCGGCTGCCCGGCACGCGCCGGCCCGGCACCAGCACCCACCAGGGCAGCTTGCCGCGATTGGGAGCGAGCGACCAGCGTTCGCCGGTCTCAAGGTCGATGAACGGATAGCGCGCGTCGGCCGGGCCTTCGAGCGTAGCCTCGGCGCCGATCAGCTTCAGATACGACAGGGCCGCGTCGTTGCCGCTCATCAGCAGATGATTGCCATTGTCGATGCGGCAGCCGAGCGGTTCGTCGAAATAGGATCGGCAGCGTCCGCCGGCCTGCGGTCCCGCCTCGTAGATCACGACGCGATGACCGGCCTGGGTCAGGCGGAGGGCGGCGCTCAGCCCGGCGAGGCCGGCGCCGATGACATGGGTGATGGATTGCATTGTTCGATGGCTGGGGATCAGAGCAGGCCGCGGGTCAGCGCGATCCAGAGTTTGACCAGCTTCGGCACCTTGACCGTCGCCCTGGGTGCCGTCCAACCGCGCCGGATCAGGCGTTTCAGGATCGCGCCGTAGACGCCGCTCATCATCCGCGCCGGACGCATGGCGTTTTTGGCGCATCCGGCCATCGCGGCATCGGCCAGCTCGAACCGGCGATGGGCCTCGGCTGCAAGCTCGGTGCAGACCGCATCGATCGCCGGATGGGCGATCACGGCCATCGGATCGCGGGTCGCGATGCCGTGGTGCTCCAGCGTCTCGCGCGGCAGGTACAGCCGCCCGCGTTCGGCATCCTCGTCGATGTCGCGCAGGATGTTGGTCAGTTGCAATGCGCGGCCCAGATGCTCCGCGACCTCGTCGGCCTTGGGGGCCCAGGTGCCGAAGACGCGGACCGACAGGCGGCCGACGGCACTCGCGACCCGGTCGCAATAGAGGTCGAGCTCGGCGGCGTCCGGCGCCACTATGTCGCGCTCCGCATCCATCGCCATGCCGTCGATCACGGCGTGGAAATCGGCCTTCTGCAGATCGAATTGCCGGACCGGACCGACCAGCGCGCGGGCAACCAGCAGGCTGGCGGGGCGGCCGGCGTAGATCGCCTCGATCTCGGCGCGCCAGGTGGCGAGGCCCCGCTGCTTTTCGTCCTGGGGGGCCGGCTCGTCGGCGATGTCGTCGACCTCGCGGCAGAACGCGTAGATCACGTACATGGCGTTGCGCCGATCCTCGGGCAGCAGGCGCATCGCCGTGTAGAACGAACTCTTGGCCTGGCCGACCTGGCGCGTGACCTCGGTCAGATCGGCCGAGGCGTCTGTGGTCTCTAAGGGGGCGCTCATGCTCATGGGTGCTGGGCTGCGGGGCGAGGGGCGGGGCGGAAGCGGCGCCGCAGGATCCCGGTCGCGAGTGCGCCCAGGGTCAGGCCGCCCATCACCGGTTTCGACAGGGCGACGCGCGTCGCGATCGGGTCTTCGGCCTTCAGCCGTTTGGTCAGCCGAACCGCGAGCGTGCGGATGACCTGGCATTCGAGCGCGATGCGGACGTCGTCGACCTGGGTCACCAGATCGGCGCAATGCGCCAGCAGCCCTTCGAGCGGGGCGATGGTCCGGTCGAGCACGCGGCGCAGCGCCGGGGTCAGGGCCGGCCGCGACAGATCGCCGATCGTGGCGCCTTCCTGCTCCATCAAACCGGTCGGCAGATAGACCCGGTCGAGCGCGCGATAATCGTCGGCGCAATCCTGCAGATGGTTGATGACCTGGAGCGCGTTGCACAGCGCGTCGGCGCCGGGCCGGCAGAGCGAGCCCTCGCCATGCAAATCGAGCAGCTGCCGGCCGACCGGTGCCGCGGACAGGAAGCAATAGCCCAAGAGATCGTCCCAATCGCGATAGCGCGTCTTGTTGGCGTCCTGGGTGAAGGCCTTCAGCAGGTCCAGGCTGTGCTGCGGCGTGACGCCGGTTTCGGCCAGGCTTTCGCGCATCCGCACGCAGGCCAGCGACTCCGCCGCCTCGGTCGTCCGATCGCCCCGGCCCTGAATGATCTCGGCCATGCGGGCCAGGCGCGCGACCTTGTCGTCGGATGTCAGGTCCGGATTGTCGGCGATATCGTCGCCGGCCCGGGCGAAATTATAGAAGGTATGGACATGGCGCCGCAGGTCCGGGCGGATCAGCCAGGAGCCGACCGGAAAATTCTCATCCGCCGCCGTCTTGCCCGAGGGCGTTTCGAGGGTGCCGGGGGCGGGCGCGCTCTCAAGAGATTCGCTCATTGGCGCACTCAATGCCTCATAGGGGCCGGGAGGGCAAGCCCGTCAGCCCGCAATATAGCCGTTCGCTCGGAACCACCCGATCGCGTCGCGGATGCCGTCCTCGGCCGGCCGCGGGGCGTAGCTCAGATCGCGCCGTGCCTTGGCAATGGTGAAGAACATCTTCTTGCGGGCGAGCGTCAGACCGTCGCGCGTTACGAACGGCTCCTTGCCGGTGACGCGGGCGTAGAGTTCGGCGCCATAGGCCAAGGGCATCAGCAGATCGATCGGCAGGCTGATCGTCGGCGGCTTGCGGTCGGTCATGCCGGCGATCATGGCCAGGAGCGCGCGCAGCGTCAGGTTCTCGCCGCCCAGGATATAGCGCTCGCCGACCGTGCCCTTGGCGAAGGCCAGCAGGTGGCCGTCGGCGACATCGTCGACATGGGCGAAGTTGAGGCCGGTATCGACGAAGGCGGGCATTTTGCCCGACGCGGCCTCGACGATCATGCGGCCGGTCGGCGTCGGCTTCACGTCGCGCGGACCGACGGGGGTCGAGGGATTGACGATCACGGCCGGCAGCTGCCGCTCGCGCACCAGGCGCTGCACCGCTTCCTCGCTCAGGTATTTCGAGCGCTTATAGGGGCCGACCATCTGGGCGAGCGTCACCGGCGTCGCCTCGTCCGCGTCGCTGCCGTCCGGCAGCAGGCCCAGCGTCGCGACGCTCGAGGTATGGACGATGCGGCTGACGCCGGCGGCCAGCGCCGCTTCCATCAGCGCCACCGTGCCGTCCACGTTGGTGCGATACATCCGGTCCGGCTCGGGCACCCACAGGCGATAGTCGGCGGCGACATGGAACAGCGCCTCGCACCCCTTTACCGCGGGACCGAGCGAGGCGTGGTCGTCCAGGCTGCCGATGACCGGGGCGGCATCGAGCCCGGCCAGATTGCGCCGGTCGCTGCCGGCGCGCACGAGCACGCGGACCTCATGACCGGCCGCGATCAGCTTGCGCGCGACGGCCGAACCGACAAAGCCGGTGGCACCGGTGACGAGACAGATCATGCGGGTGGGATCCTCTGGCAGAAACGATCGCGCCGTCTGCTTAGCGCGATGTCGGCCGAAGGGGTAGGGGGTAAGCGCCGTAGAAACGGATGACGCAAATGAGCCGGCCTCGCCCATGCCCGGCTCGCCGTCGATCAGCAATTCGCCTGGCAATGTTCTGCCTCTGAGGCCGCTTACCGTCTGTGGCGCGGATGAAGGCCCGGTTTGGATCGGCTCTCCCGGGTCAGTTTCGGCCGGCACGGATCGAGCCGGATCCGGCCTTGCTGCTGGATAGGCTGCCGGTCACCTTCGCCACTTCGATATCGCCCGAGCCGACGGTTGCCAGGCTGGCATCCTTGACGGTCGCGTGAATTTTAAGATCGCCCGACCCGGCGACCGCGGCGGCGAGCATGTCGATCTGGCCCTGATCGACCGAGACGTTGCCGCTGCCGCGCACGTCGATCTTCAGGCTCGGGATCGTCGCCGAGGCGATCTTGACGTCGCCGCTGCCGGCGATGCGGATATCGGCGGCGCCGGTCAATTGGCCGATCCTGACGTCGCTCGACCCGGCGATATTCAAGTCCAGATCGGCCACCGCCGCCGCGGTCATGTCGCCGGAACCGGCCAGGTGCGCATGCAGGCCGCCGCCGACGGCACCGATGGTGTAGCCGGTCGATCCGCTGTTCCCGATGTCGATCGGCATGCCGGCCGGCACCTTGATCGAGACGGCGATCTTGCGGGTGACGTCGGCGATCTTGAGACAGACGAGATGGTGCGGGCGCGTCACCGACGCGGTCTGGCCGCCGGCAAACACGAAATCCTTGAGATCGTCGGCATCGCTCGATGTGGCCTCGACCATCACTTTGTCGGCGAGGCCGGCCTGGGGCTGGATCTCGACCCTGTCGACGCAGGCGACGTCGACGAACAGCGACTTGCCGTCGATGGTCTGGCTGACGGTTTCGGCCCGGACCGGGCCGAAGGTGAGGAGAGCGAGGGCTGCCGCGGCGGCGAGAATAGGCATACGGGACATGGGTCCGCTCTTTCGAAGTTAAATCCGATGCGGCCGCGGGCGCCGCGTCACCATAACGCGGTCGAGGCGTCGCCGCCACGGGCCGGCGAGCCTGTCGCGCAATCTCCGCCGCGGTCCCATGCGTGCCATGCGCGGCTTATTTCGTCAGTGGGGTTGAGACGCGGGTTAATCAGGACTAAATCAGTCTACATTGAGGAAGGGTCGACCATGATCATTCTGAGCAAACTCGCCGATTACGGTGTCATCGTCGCCACGCACCTGGCCTCGGTGGCGCCGGCCCAGGTCAATGCGGTGCATTTGGCCGCCGATACGCGTCTGCCCCAGACGACCGTCGCCAAGGTGCTGAAGCTCTTGGCCAAGGCCGGCATCGTCTCGGCCGTGCGCGGCGCCGCCGGCGGCTATCGCCTGACGCGGCATGCCCATGCGATCTCGGTCGCCGAGATCGTCGCCGCCATCGACGGCGATTTCGCGATGACCCAATGCACCTCCAAGATCGGCCCGTGCGACCGGCTGCACTATTGTCCGACCCGGCCGCATTGGCATCGGATCAATCAGGCGGTCGGTGATGCCTTGGGCGGCATCACGCTCGGCGAGATGATCCTGCCCAGCCAGCCGATCCCATCCTTTGCCCCGCAGTTCAACATCGAGACGACCGCACCATGAGCGCAGCCCTCGACACCGTCCGCGCCGTTGCCGACAACAGCCAGTACAAGTACGGGTTTTTCACCGACATCGAGAGCGAGACCGCGCCGATCGGCCTCAACGAGGACACGGTCCGCTTCATCTCCGCCAAGAAGGGCGAGCCGGGATGGCTGCTCGAATGGCGCTTGGCCGCGTTCCGCGCCTGGCTGACCATGACGCCGCCCAACTGGGCGAAGCTGAAGATCGATCCGATCGACTATCAGGCCTCGACCTACTATTCCGCGCCCAAGGCGAAGCCGACGGTCTCGTCGCTGGACGAGGTCGATCCGGAGCTGTTGAAGACCTATGCCAAGCTCGGCATTCCGCTGAAAGAGCAGGAAATGCTGGCCGGCGTGCGCAACATCGCGGTCGACGCGGTGTTCGACAGCGTCTCGGTCGCGACCACGTTCAAGGGCAAGCTCGCCGAGGAAGGCATCATCTTCTGCTCGATGGGCGAGGCGATCAAAGAGCATCCGGAGCTGGTGCGCCGGTACCTGGGCTCGGTCGTGCCGACCACGGACAATTATTTCGCGGCGCTGAACGCCGCGGTCTATAGCGACGGCTCGTTCGTCTATATCCCGAAGGGCGTACGCTGCCCGATGGAGCTGTCGACCTATTTCCGCATCAATGCGGCCAATTCGGGCCAGTTCGAGCGGACCTTGATCGTCGCCGACGAGGGCTCCTACGTCAGCTACCTCGAAGGCTGCACCGCGCCGCAGCGCGACGAGAACCAGCTGCATGCCGCCGTGGTCGAGCTGGTGACCATGAAGGACGCCCAGATCAAGTACTCGACCGTCCAGAACTGGTATCCGGGCGACGCCGAGGGCAAGGGCGGCATCTATAATTTCGTGACCAAGCGCGGCGACTGCCGCGGCGCCAATTCCAAGATCTCCTGGACCCAGGTCGAGACCGGGTCGGCGATCACCTGGAAATACCCGAGCTGCGTGCTGACCGGCGACAATTCGGTCGGCGAGTTCTACTCGGTCGCGATCGTCAATAACCGGCAGCAGGCCGATACCGGCTCGAAGATGATCCATATCGGCAAGAATACGAAGTCGACGATCATCTCCAAGGGCATCTCCGCCGGCCGGGGCCAGGGGACATATCGCGGGCAGGTCAAGGTGCTGCCCAAGGCCAACGGCGCCCGCAACTTCACCCAGTGCGACAGCCTGCTGATCGGCGACCAGTGCGGCGCTCACACGGTGCCCTACATCGACGTCTATAACCGCACGGCCCGGGTCGAGCACGAGGCGACGACGTCGAAGGTCAGCGAAGACCAGATGTTCTACTGCCAGCAGCGCGGCCTGTCGGCCGAGGACGCTTTGTCTTTGATCGTCAATGGCTTCGCCAAGGAAGTTCTGAAGGAGCTTCCGATGGAATTCGCCGTCGAGGCGCAGAAGCTGCTCGCGATCAGCCTGGAAGGCAGCGTCGGCTGACGCCGCCGCCACGAGAAATTCGAGACGAGGAACGACATGCTCGAGATCAAGAATCTGCATGCCCGCGTGGGCGATAACGAAATCCTCAAAGGCATTTCGCTGACGGTCAACCCGGGCGAGGTGCATGCCATCATGGGCCCGAACGGCTCCGGCAAATCGACGCTGGCGAGCGTGCTGTCCGGCCGCGACGGCTATGAGGTGACCGAAGGCTCGGTGACCTACCTGGGCCAGGATCTGCTGGCGCTGGACGCCGACGTCCGGGCGCGCGAGGGCGTGTTCCTGGCGTTTCAGTACCCGGTCGAGATCCCGGGCGTGAACAACATGTATTTCCTGCGCGCGGCGGTGAACTCGGTGCGCAAGCATCGGGGCGAGCCGGAACTCGACGCCGGCCAGTTCCTGAAGACCGTGCGCCAGACGCTGAAGCTCCTGGACCTGCGCGAGGATCTGCTGAACCGCGCGGTCAACGTGGGATTCTCCGGCGGCGAGAAGAAGCGCAACGAGATCTTCCAGCTGGCCCTGCTGAATCCGAAGCTGGCGATCCTGGACGAGACGGACTCCGGCCTCGACATCGACGCGCTGCGCCAGGTCTCGGACGGCGTCAACAAGCTCCGCTCGCCCGATCGCGCCTTCGTGCTGATCACCCACTACCAGCGCCTGCTCGATTATATCGTGCCGGACCATGTCCATGTGCTGAGCCAGGGCAAGATCGTCATGTCGGGCGACAAGAGCCTGGCGAAGGAGCTCGAAAAGAGCGGCTACGCCATGCTGGGCGACGCGGCCTGATCATGTCGATCGCCGCCCCCTTCCTCGACAGCCTCGCGAGCCCCCGCGACCAGACGGAGCCCGCCTGGCTCAGCCGGTCGCGCGACGCCGCCCGGGCCCATTTCGCCGAGACCGGCTTTCCGACCCGCCGGCACGAGGCCTGGCGCTTCACCGAGCTGAAAAGCCTGACCGGCACCAATTTCGCGCCGGCCCCGGCGCTTGCCGGCGACGCGACCGTAATCGGCGAGCGGCTGTGCCGCCTCCTGAGCCACGCCAGCCGTGTGGTGTTCGTCAACGGCCGGTTCGATGCCGACCACAGCCATATCTGCACCCTGCCGGATGGCGTGTTCCTCGGCTCCTTCGCCGATTGGGCCGCCCGGAACGGCGAGGCCGCCGATCTGTTCCAGCGGCCGGCGGGCGCGCCCGACGCGTTCCGCGCGCTCAATCAGGGCTTCTTCACCGACGGCCTGGCGCTGATCGTGCCGCCCGGCGTCACGCTCGACCATCCGGTCCATGTGCTCTATTGGGGCGAGGCGGCCGATCCGGCGGCGGCGCAGCTCAAGGGCCTGATCCGCGTCGGTGCCGGCGCCAAGGCCACCGTGATCGAGACCTTCACCGGCACCGGCCGGACCTGGACCAATGCCGCCATGAGCGTCGAGGTCGCGGAGACCGCGCATCTGGGCCACTACCGGCTGCAGGACGAGGCTCTGACCGCGTTCCACACCGGCACGCTCGACGTCACCATCGGCACGGACGCCGCCTATGACGGCTTCACCCTGTCGCTGGGCGCATCGATGGCGCGCCAGGACATCAATACGAAGCTGATCGGCGATCGGGCGTTCTGCGGCGTCTCGGGCGTCTATCTGCTGGCCGAGCGGCAGGAATCCACGGTCGCGACGGTGATCGAGCATATCGCGCGCGACGGCCGGACCAAGGAAGTGTTCAAGGGTTGCCTGGCCGACCGGTCGCACGGCGTGTTCCAGGGTCAGATCAAGGTCGCCCAGACGGCGCAGAAGACCGATGCCTATCAGCTGAACAAGACCATCCTGCTGGGCGACCGCGCCGTCATGGACGCGAAGCCGGAGCTGGAGATCTTCGCCGACGACGTCAAATGCAGCCATGGCGCCACCGTCGGCGACCTGGACGAGGCCGCGGAATTCTACCTGCGCTCGCGCGGCATAGCACCGGAGCAGGCCCGCGCCATGCTGATCGAGGCTTTCGTCGTCGACGCGGTCGAACTGGTCGGTCACGAGCAGGCGCGCGACTATCTGACCGACGCCATCGGTCGCTGGCTGGCGTTGCGCCATCCGGAAAAGTGAGGGGCTCCCATGAGCAAGGATAGCGATCTGCACCGCCAGCCGGTTTCCATCGCCCCCGTGTCGCGCCCGGCGTTCGATCCGCGCGTGGTGAAGCGGGACTTCCCGATCTTTCGCAACAACCCGGACGTCGTGTTCCTGGATTCAGCCGCCAGCGCCCAGAAGCCCCAGGTCGTGATCGATGCGGTGTCGAGCTTCTACGAGCGCGACTACGCCAACGTCCATCGCGGCGTCTATGGCCTGTCTCAGCGCGCGACCGACAAGTACGAGGCCGCGCGCGAGACCGTTCGCCGCTTCCTGAACGCCAAGACCGCCAAGGAAATCGTGTTCGTGCGCGGGGCGACCGAGGCGATCAATCTCGTGGCCCAGACCTGGGGCGTTTCGGCCTTGAAGGCCGGCGACGAGGTGCTGGTGACCGAGTTGGAGCATCATTCCAACATCGTGCCGTGGCAGATGCTGCGCGATCGGATCGGCATCAAACTGGTCGTGGCGCCGATGGACCCGACCGGCGGCCTCGACCTGGCTGCGTTCGAGGAGCGGCTGTCGTCGCGCACCAAGCTGGTCGCGGTCACCCATGTCGCGAACGCGCTGGGGTCGGTGCTGCCGGTCGAAGCGATCGTCGAGCGGGCGCACAAGGTCGGCGCCAAGGTGCTGATCGACGGCTGCCAGGCCGCCCCGCGCATGCCGGTCGACGTGCAGGCGATCGGCTGCGATTTCTATGTCTTCTCCGGCCACAAGACCTATGGGCCCACGGGCATCGGCGTGCTGTGGGGCCGGTTCGATCTTTTGGACGCCATGCCGCCCTGGCAGGGCGGCGGCGACATGATCCTGTCGGTGACGTTCGAGCATACGGACTTCAACGAGGTGCCGCACAAGTTCGAGGCCGGCACGCCCGACATCACCGGCACCCATGGCCTGGCCGTGGCGCTGGATTACATGGAAGCGCTCGGCCGCGACCGGATCCTCGAACATGAGGAACGGCTGACGCAATATGGCGAGGAAGCGCTGTCGCGCATTCCGGGCGTGAAGCTGCTGGGCGCCGGTCAGCGCCGGCTGGCGGTGTTGTCGTTCGAGGTCGACGGCATCCACCCGCATGATCTGGCGACCATCCTCGACCAGCATCGCGTGGCCGTGCGCGCCGGCCATCATTGTGCCCAGCCGCTGATGGATCGGCTGGGCGTGCCGGCGACGACCCGCGCCTCGTTCGGCATCTACAACGACGAGAGCGATGTCGATGCGCTGGTCGACGCGATCAAGGCGGCGAAGGAGTTGTTCGGGCGATGATGGACCTGCGCGATCTGTACCAGGACATTATCCTGGACCATGGTCAGAAGCCGCGGAATTTCCGCGAGATCGACCATCCGACCCATAGCGCCAAGGGCCACAACCCGCTGTGCGGCGACCGTATCAACCTCTATCTGACGGTCGAGGGCGATCGGATCACCGACGTGGCGTTCCAGGGCCGCGGCTGCGCCATCTCGACCGCCTCCTCGTCGCTGATGACCGAGGTGCTGAAGGGCAAGACGCTGGACGAGGCCGACCAGATGTTCCGCGCCTTCCACGCCAAGATCATCGGCGGCGAGGCAGTCGAGATTGCCGACACGCTGGAAGATGATTTCGAGCGCCTGACCCCGCTCGAAGGCGTCGCCGCCTATCCGGCCCGGGTCAAATGCGCAACGCTCGCCTGGCACGCGCTCGAGGCGGCGCTGAAGGCCGGCGGCAAAGTGGCCGAACCGGTCAAGACGGAATAGCCATGCCTGTAGAGGACGACGGCAAGACCCTGTTCGATTTCATGCCAGGCCGCCCGCAGGCGGCCGAGGCGGATCCGCTCGACAAGCTGCAGATCCAGGGCGAGGACAAGGCGCTCGAAGCCCTGGTGCTGGAGGCGCTGAAGACCGTCCGCGACCCGGAACTGCCGGTCAATCTGGTCGATCTGGGGCTGATCTACGATCTGGTCGTGGGCGCCGACGGCAAGGTCTATGTCGAGATGACCCTGACCGCGCCCAATTGCCCGGTCGCGGGCTCCCTGCCGGGCGACGTCGCCAATGCCATCCGCACGGTCGCGGGCGTGACCGACGTGCAGGTCAATCTGGTCTGGACGCCGCCCTGGCACCAGGACCTGATGAGCGAAGAGGCGCGGCTCGAACTGGGTCTGCTCTAGCAAGTGCCCACCGCCAGTCCGATGCGGGTGGCCTATCTGGTCGCCGGCGCATTCTTCATGGAAAATCTCGACGGCACGGTCATCGCGACGGCGCTGCCGCAGATGGCGCGTTCCTTCGCGATCGGCCCGGTCGATCTCAATCTGGGCATGACCGCCTATCTGCTGACGTTGGCCGTGTTCATCCCGGCGAGCGGCTGGTTCGCCGACCGGTTCGGCGCGCGCAGCGTGTTCGGCGGGGCGATCGTCGGCTTCACCGCGGCCTCGGTGCTGTGCGCCATGTCGAACGGCCTCTGGGAATTCACCGCGGCGCGCGTCCTGCAGGGCATCGCCGGCGCCATGATGGTGCCGGTCGGCCGGCTGATCGTGGTGCGCGCGACCGAGAAGCGCGATCTGATGCGCGCCATCGGCATCATCGTCTGGCCCGGGCTGGTGGCGCCGGTGCTGGGCCCGCCCCTGGGCGGCTTCATCACGACCTATGCCTCCTGGCGCTGGATCTTTCTGCTGAACATCCCGCTCGGGATCGTCGCCCTCGCGCTGGCACTGGCCTGGATCCGCAACGACCGTGGCCCGGCCAAAAAGCCGTTCGACGGGTTCGGATTCGCGCTGAGCGGCGGCGCCTGCGTCACGCTCATGTACGGCATCGAACTGCTCGGCCGGCAGGACGCGCCTTGGGACGAGGTCGGCATTCTGGCTGCGGTGGCCTTCGCGCTGGGGAGCCTCGCCTGGCGCCATGCCCGCCGCCATCCGCATCCGCTGCTCGATCTGGGCGCGCTCCAGGTGCCGAGCTTCGCCGTCGCGATCTGGGGCGGTTCGCTGTTCCGCATCGCCATCAGCACCGCGCCGTTCCTGCTGCCGCTGCTGTTTCAGGTCGGGTTCGGCCTGGATGCGTTCCATTCGGGCCTGCTGGTGCTGACATTGTTCGCCGGCAATCTCGCCATGAAGACCGCGACGACACCGGTGCTGAAACGCTGGGGCTTCCGCACCACGCTCATCGGCAACGGCCTGGTCGTGGTCGTGGCCGCCGCCGCCTGCGCCGGCTTCACGCCGGCGACGCCCTGGCCGGTCATCGCGGCCGTGCTGTTCGTCAACGGCCTCGCCCGGTCGATGCAATTCACCAGCCTCACCACCCTCAGCCTCGCCGAGATCCCGGCGCCGCAGATGAGTGCCGCCAGCACGCTGTCGAGCATGGTGCAGCAGATGACCATGGGCATGGGCATCGCCTTCGGCGCGCTGTGCCTAAGGCTCGGCGCCGCGATCGAGCGCAACGCGACCGGCACGCCGAGCGTGATGGATTTCCGCATCGCGTTTGGGTTGGTCGCGGTGGTGGCGCTGGCGGCCTTGTTCGACGTGCGGCGGCTGGCGCCCGATGCCGGGGCGGAGGTCAGCGGGCATCGGCGCGCAGACGCCTGAGCTCACTCCCCGATCTGCAGCACGATCTTGCCGCGCGGATGGCCGGTTTCCTGGTATTCCTGCGCGCGCCGGGCTTGGCGCAGCTCGAAGATCGTATCGACCGCGACAATGACCTTGCCGTCGTCGATCAGGTCGGCGATCTCGGCCAATTGGCTGCCGCTGGGCTCGGTCATGTAGCGCCGCGCGCGCGCCCGCAGTTCGGCGGCACGCTCCGGCGACGGTTCGGTCAGGGTCGAGATCAGGGCGCCGCCCGGTTTCAGCACCGACCAGCTGCGCGCCTGCGTCTCGCCGCCGACCAGATCCAGCACCAGGTCGTAGGGGCCGGTGCCCTCGAATTTCTCATTCTGATAGTCGATCGCCCGTTCGGCCCCGAGCGACAGGGCGAAATCCACGTCGGCGCCCGAGACGGTCGTGGTGACACGGGCGCCCTTGGCATGGGCGAACTGGACCGCGAAATGGCCGACGCCGCCGCTGCCGCCATGGATCAGCACCGTCTGGCCGGCCTTGAGCTCGCCGTGGATGAACAGGCCCTGCCAGGCGGTCAGCGCCGCCAGCGGCACGGCGGCGGCCTCGGTCGGGCTCAGTCGCTCGGGCGGGCGCGCGGCTTCCGCGGAGGAGACGACGGCATATTCGGCATAGCCGCCGTGGAACAGGTCCAGCATGGCATAGAGCTTGTCGCCGATCTCGAAGCCGTTGGCAGCGTCGCAGCTGGCGACGACCTCGCCATAGATGTCGCGACCGGGCGTGATCGGCAACTTCCCGGCCGGGATGGGCGGGAATTTTCCCTCGCGCGTCTTGCCGTCGACCGGATTGACGCCGGCCGCCTCGACGCGCACCAGCATCTCGCCGACATCGGCGACCGGCCGCTCGATGGTCTCCAGTTCCAGCTGTTCGGGGCCGCCGAACTGATGGATGCGGATGGCTTTCATAGTCGCCATGCGGACCTCCTGACATTGGGTGTGCTTCCCCAAGGTCGCGCGGCGGGATTGGTTCCAGCGATGAACGTGCCAGCTGGGCAGCGTCGGCCGGCAGAATGACGAGGAGCAGGGGGCGAGGGCCACCGGGAGCATTTGCGATGCCGCTTTCTTGATGGAGACGGGGTTCCCTGGCCCACCGCAATCATGCGATGGAGGAGGCGGCAGGATGGTCGCTCGAAGGGTGACAAATGCCGGGAAGGTGAGGGGACCATGCTGACGATCTGGGGCCGGGCGACTTCGTCCAACGTTCAGAAGGTGTTGTGGACCTGCGAGGAGCTGGCCGTGCCGTTCGAACGGCGCGATGCCGGCCGGGAATTCGGTCAGGTCGATCAGGATTGGTACGCGGAACTCAACCCCAACCGGCTGGTCCCGACGATCCGCGACGGCGAGCTGATCCTGTGGGAATCCAACACGATCATGCGCTATCTGGCGAACCGCTACGGCGGCGAGGCGCTCTATCCGGCGGAACCGGGCCGGCGCGCCCTGGTCGAACGCTGGATGGATTGGCAATTGTCGACGCTCGCCCCGGCAATCGGGCCGGTGTTCTGGGCGCTGGTGCGGCCCGCGCCGGGCGGGCCCGATGCCAAGCAGCTGCGGGCACTGATCGACAAGCTCGGCCAGACCTGGGCGTTGCTCGACCGCCATCTCGGCAACCAGCCCTATGTCGCCGGCGCCGGTCTCAGCCTGGGCGATATCGTCCTGGGCAATTCGATCCGGCGCTGGTACGCCTTCGATTTCGAGCGGCCGGATCTGCCGAACCTCGCCGCCTGGCACAAGCGGCTGGCCGCCCGCCCCGGCTTTCAAAGCCATCTGATGGGGCCGGTGGTCTGAGGCTGCGGCAAGTCGATCCAGGGGCGGGGCTTGCGATGCATGCCGGTGCGCGCTATGGTCTGGGCGTCGGGGTCTGCAGGCTCCCGGCCTTTCCAAGACGGCGTCCGTCCAAGCTCTGCTCAACCCTCGAGGCCCGAGGTGCGAGCCCATGGATATTCCGTCGACTTCTCACCAATCTCTCTATGCGTCCCTGGGCACCGCATCGGCGCCCCTGCTCATCGACGTGCGCCGCGAGGCGGCGTTCGACGGCGACCAGACCATGATCGTCGGTGCCGTTCGGCGACCGCCGGAGACCGTTGCCGAATGGCTGGGCGCGCTGCCGCCGGGCCGCCGGGTCATCGCCTATTGCGCGCATGGGCATGAAGTCAGCCAGGGCGTGGCGGCCTCGCTCTGCGATGCCGGCATCCCGGCCAGCTTCCTCATCGGCGGCATCGCGGCCTGGCGGGACGCCCGCTTGCCGACCCGGCGCAAGCTGGGCGCGATGCCATCGACCTGGGTGACCCGAGAGCGGCCGAAGATCGACCGGATTGCGTGCCCTTGGCTGATCCGCCGCTTCGTCGATCCCGAGGCGACGTTCCTCTACGTTCCGACCGACCGGGTGCTGTCGACGGCGGCCGAGACCGGCGCCATCGCCTACGACATTCCCGGCGCCGAGCCGTTCTCCCACGACGGCGCATTGTGCAGCTTCGACGCCGTCCTCAAGATCTATGGCATCGACGATACCGCGCTCGACCAGCTCGCCGTCATCGTGCGGGGCGCCGACACCGCGCGGCCCGATCTTGCACCCCAGGCGGCGGGCCTGCTCGCCATCTCGCTGGGTCTGTCGGCGAATTACCGGGACGATCACGCCATGCTCGAACAGGGCATGATCGTCTATGACGCGCTGTTTTCCTGGTGCCGCGGCCTTCAGGACGAGACCCATAGCTGGAAGCAGCCGGCATGAGCGGTGTCGTCGATCTTTCGGCCGCCGAGCCCGCTGCGGCGGGCCGCCCCGGCCACGGCATACCGCTCGGCGAGGCCGTCTGGGTCTGGCTGCGCATCGCCGCGCTCAGCTTCGGCGGCCCGGCCGGCCAGATCGCGGTCATGCACCGCATTCTGGTCGAGGAGAAGAAATGGATCGGCGAGACCCGGTTCCTGCATGCGCTCAACTACTGCATGCTGCTGCCGGGCCCGGAGGCGCAGCAGCTCGCGACCTATATCGGCTGGCTGCTGCACCGGGTCCGCGGCGGCCTGATCGCCGGGGGCCTGTTCGTGCTGCCCGGCTATATCGCCCTGATGGTGCTGAGCTGGCTCTATGCCGGCTACGGCGACCTGGGTGTCGTCCAGGGACTGTTCTTCGGGCTCAAGGCCGCCGTGCTGGCGGTGGTGCTCGAAGCCCTTCTGAAGGTCGGCAAGCGCGCGCTGCGCAACGGCACCATGGTCGGCCTGGCGGGTCTCGCCTTCGTCGCGATCTTCTTCTTCGGCGTGCCGTTTCCGCTGATCATTGTCACGGCGGGGGTGGTCGGCTTCCTCGGCAACGCGGCGGGGGTCGAAGCCTTCCGTCCCGCCGCCAAGGGCGGCAAGGCCGCCGCCAATGACGATGGTACCGCGGCGATCGACCAGGCGTTCGCGCGGCAGATCCCCGAACACGTGCGACCCTCGATGTCCCGTGCCATCAAGACCGCCGCCGTGTGCCTCGTCCTCTGGCTGGGCCCGCTGGTCGTGCTGCTGGCCACGGTCGGCCCGCACAATGTCTTCACGGACATCGCCGTTTTCTTCTCGAAAATGGCTGTGGTCACCTTCGGCGGCGCCTATGCCGTGTTGGCCTATGTCGCCCAGGAGGCGGTCGAGCGGTATGGCTGGCTCCAGCCGGGCGAAATGCTCGCCGGATTGGGCATGGCCGAGACGACGCCGGGTCCGCTGGTCATCGTCCTGCAATTCGTGGGCTTCATGGGCGCGTTCCGCCATGCGGGCGGCCTGCCGCCGATGCTCGCCGGCGTGCTGGGCGGCACGCTCGCGACCTGGACGACCTTCGCGCCGTGCTTTCTGTGGATCTTCCTCGGCGGGCCGTACATCGAGGCGCTGCGCGGCAACAAGGCGCTGTCGGCGGCGCTCTCGGCCATTACCGCCGCGATCGTCGGCGTCATTCTGAACCTCGCCGTCTGGTTCGCGATCCACACCCTGTTCGGTCGGGTCGACGTGGTCCACCCGGGCCTGGGTCTTCGGCTTCAGGTGCCGGACCCCGGCTCGATCAGCGTCGCGACCCTGGTCCTGGCAATCGGCGCCATGCTGGCGCTGTTCCGCTTCAAGGTCGGCATGATCCCGACTTTGGCCGCCTGCTCCGCCCTGGGTGTGGCCGGGTATTTCCTCGGGCTGACCTGACGGGTCCGAGAATCCGGTCCCCCTTGCGGTGCCCCGATCCGGTATGCGGCACCAAAGCGGTCACTGTCATGACAGCGACTCTTCGCTAAGATAGGGTCGATGTTGCAGGTTCCGTTGCCATGGGGGCGCCGGGAACTCGACCGATGGAGACCGCCGCCGTGCCGACGAGAACAGCGACCGCCCGCGCCCCGAAGATCGAAGCGACCTCCGAGCGTCGCTTCATCAATCGCGAACTGTCGTGGCTGGCGTTCAACGAGCGCGTGCTGGAAGAGGCCGACAACAAATGCCATCCGCTGTTCGAGCGGCTGCGCTTCCTGTCGATCTCGGCCAATAATCTCGACGAATTCTACATGGTGCGCGTCGCGGGCTTGCGCGGTCAGGTCAATGCCGGGATCGAGACGCCGAGCCAGGACGGGCTGCTGCCGGTCCAGCAGCTCGATGCGGTCCACAAGCGCGTCAACCTGCTGATGCGGTCGCAACAGACGTGCTACGCGCGCCTCGCCAAGGAGCTGCGCGAGGCCGGCATCGCCGTGATCGGAGCCGACGAGGTCACCGAGACGGAGCGGACCTGGCTGCACGACCGCTTCATGGCCGACGTGTTCCCGCTGCTGACGCCGCTCGCTGTCGATCCGGCCCATCCGTTTCCGTTCATCCCGAACCTGGGCTTCGGCCTGGCGCTGCTGCTGCAGCGGCTGGCCGACAAGAAGCGCATGCAGGCGCTCTTGATGATCCCGGCCTCGGTGCCGCGCTTCTTGCGTCTGCCGGGCGACGGCGTGCGCATGATCCCGATCGAGACCACGATCGGCCTGTTCCTCGACCGATTGTTCCCGGGCTTCACCGTCTCGGGCCAGGGCGCCTTCCGCATCCTGCGCGACAGCGACATCGAGGTCGAGGAAGAGGCCGAGGATCTGGTCCGCCTGTTCGAAACCGCGCTGAAGCGCCGGCGCCGCGGCCATGTCATCCATCTGGGCGTCGAGGCGGCGATGCCGATGGATCTGGCGCAGTTCCTGATGGACCGGATCGACGCCAAGCCGGACGACGTGTTCAAGATGGAGGGGCTGCTGGGTCTGGTCGATCTGAAGCAGCTGATCATCGACGAACGGCCGGATCTGAAATTCGCGCCCTATAACGCCCGCTTCCCGGAGCGCATCCGCGATTTCGGCGGCGATTGCTTCGCGGCGATCACGGCCAAGGACATCATCGTCCATCATCCCTACGAAAGCTTCGACGTCGTCGTGCAGTTCGTCCGCCAGGCGGCGCGCGACCCGGCCGTGGTGGCGATCAAGCAGACGCTCTATCGCACCAGCGACGACAGCCCGATCGTCCGCGCGCTGATCGAGGCGGCCGAGGCCGGCAAGTCGGTGACGGCACTGGTCGAGCTGAAGGCCCGGTTCGACGAAGAGGCGAACATCCGCTGGGCGCGCGACATGGAGCGCGCCGGCGTGCAGGTCGTCTACGGCTTCGTTGAACTGAAGACCCACGCCAAGGTCTCGATGGTGGTCCGGCGCGAAGGCGGGGGCTTGCGCACCTACTGCCATTTCGGCACCGGCAACTACCACCCCTACACCGCCAAGGTTTACACCGACCTGTCGTTCTTCACCTGCGATCCGGCGCTGGCGCGGGACGCCGGGCGGCTGTTCAACTACATCACCGGCTATGCGACGCCGGAAAAGCTGGAAAAGGTCGCGATCGCGCCGATCAACCTGCGCCAGCGCCTGCTGGGCTCGATCGAAGCCGAGATCGAGCATGTCAAGGCCGGCCGGCCCGGCACGATCTGGCTGAAGGCGAACCAGCTGGTCGATTCGATGATGATCGACGCGCTCTATCGCGCTTCCTCGGCCGGCGTGCAGATCGATCTGGTCGTGCGCGGCATCTGTTGCCTGCGCCCCGGCCTGCCGGGATTGAGCGAGAATATCCGGGTGAAAAGCCTGATCGGGCGCTTCCTGGAACACAGCCGGATCTATGCGTTCGGCAATGGCGAGAAGCTGCCCTCGGCCAAGGCGCTGGTGTTCATCAGCTCGGCCGACTGCATGCAGCGCAATTTCGACCGGCGCGTCGAAACCCTGGTGCCGATCGAGAACCCGACCGTCCACCAGCAGGTGCTGAACGAGATCATGCTGGAAAACCTCAAGGACGAGGCGCAGAGCTGGACCTTGGATCCCGATGGCGTCTATACCCGCATTCCGGCCAAGGCGGATGCGGTGAACGCGCAGAATTATTTCATGACGAATCCCAGCCTGTCCGGCCGCGGTTCGGCCTTGCGAAAGCCGGCCGGCGCGCCACGTTTGGTGCTTGATAACGTATGAGTTCAGGTATGGAAGTTGTGACGCAGCCTTTTGCTGCCGTGGCGCTTTTGGACGAGCGGCGCCGCACGATGGTCGGCGTCATCGATATCGGGTCCAATTCCCTGCGCCTTGTCATCTATGACCGGATCAGCCGGTCGCCGATGGTGCTGTTCAACGAAAAGGTCATGTGCGCGCTGGGACGGGGCCTGAACAGCACCGGCCGGCTCAATCCCGACGGCGTCGTGCTGGCGCGCGACAATATCGAGCGTTTCGTGGCGCTGGCGCGCGGCCTGGGCGTGGCACGGCTCGACATTCTGGCGACGGCGGCCGTGCGCGACGCGTCCGACGGCGCCCAGTTCGTGGCCGAGATCGAGGGCCGGAACCAGATCAAGATCCAGGTAATCGACGGCGAGGAGGAGGGTCGTCTGTCGGCTGCCGGCGTGCGCGCCGGCATCCCCGACGCCGACGGCATCACCGGCGATCTGGGCGGCGGCTCGGTCGAGCTTGCGATGACCGGCGCCGTGGTCTCAAAGCTGGTCTCCAGCCTGCCGATCGGCGCGCTGCGCCTGACCGAGGCCGGCGGCGACGATGCCCGGGCGCGGCAGATCGTCGACCAGGCGGTCGCCAGCCTGGATTGGCTCGCCCAAGGTCGGGGCCGGAAGTTCTACGCGGTCGGCGGCACCTGGCGCGCGCTTGCCCGCATTCATATGGAGCAGACGGGCTACCCGCTGCATATCATTCAGAATTATTCCATCGGCCGGGTGGAAGCGGAGAATTTCACCGACCTGATCAGCCGCCAGTCGCGCCGCTCGCTCGACAAGGTCGCCGGCATCTCGCGCAAGCGCCTGGAGACGGTGCCGCTCGCCGCCTATGTGCTGCATCGCCTGATCAAGGCGATCCAGCCGGAACGGGTCGTGTTCAGTGCCTATGGCCTGCGCGAGGGCCATCTGTTCGAGCAGCTGCCGCCGACCGAGCAGCGCCTGGACCCGCTGTTGGCCGCGGCCGAGACGATGGCCCGGACCAACCCGCGCTTCGCCACCGGCGGCGACGAGCTGGTGCGCTGGACCGATCCGCTGTTTCCCGACGAGACCGCCGCGCAGAAGCGCCTGCGCCGGGCCGCGGCCCTGCTGTCGGACATCGGCTGGAGCGAGCATCCGGACTATCGCGACGAACAGACCTTCATGCGCTGCCTGCGCATGCCGTTCGCCGGCCTCGACCATGCGGCGCGCGCCTTTCTGGCGGTGGCGCTGCATGCCCGCTACGGCGGCAATCCGGAAGCGCCGATCCTATCCCGCATTTTCGGCCTGATCGACGAGGCGACCTTCGCCCGGGCCCGTTCGGTCGGCCTGGGTCTCAGGCTCGCCTATACGCTGTCGGGCGGTGCCCCCGGCCTGGTCGGCGGCGCCACGCTCGAGGTCGACGAGACCACGCTGGCCCTGACCGTACCGGAACATACCGCGATCTATACCGGCGAGGCAGTGCAGCGCCGCCTGGACGCGCTCGGTCGCGCGGTCGGCAAACGCACCCTGGTCAGGATCGACGATGCCGAGGTGCCCCCGCCGACGAAGAAGCGCGCGCGGGGGTAGAGGCCAGATCTGCCTGGATGCTCGTATGGCGTGAGCGCTATCGAGGTTTCGCGCTCAGATGCTTCGGGTGCTTCGCCGGAGTAGCACCTCACAGTTCGTTCGCCGCCGAAACGCCGCTCGCCTTTCCCTTGTCCCGAACCCCGCTACCGTCCGGCCCTGTCCGCTTTCTGGATCGGGGCGGGTCGGTCTGTTGGTCAAGAATGCCTTCCTGACCTTCATCACGCTGGGCATCTATCGCTTCTGGGCCCGCGCGGCGCTGCGGCGCCATTGGTGGGGCTCGGTCGTCATCGCCGGCGACGCGCTCGAATATACCGGCACGAGCCCGGCGCTATCGCCTGGCGCGCACGCTCTGGCGCGACGTGCGCGCCAGCCAGGGCGGCACTGCTGCGCATCTGCGATCAGTTGGCGCCGGACAAACCCTGACGGAGAGACTATTCCGCCGTGGGGCTTTCCGACGCGCTGAGATCGACGACCTTGATGCGCTTGCCCTGGGCGGTCAGCGCCAGCTTGCCGTGCTTGAGGGCCAGCGCGTCCTTGCCGAACAGCTCGAAGCGCCAGCCGGTCATGACCGGCACTTCGGCATGGTCGTCGGCCGCGATCATTTCGAGCTGTTCGCCGTTGGCGACCAGCTTCTGCGCGACGTCGTTTTCCTCGCAGCGCAGCTTCAGGAGCACGCGCAGCAGGTCGACGAGCGGGCCGAGGCCCGGCGGCAGGTCGTTGCGCGCGGGCAGTTCCGGCGCCGACGTCTCGGGCGAGGCCAGGCCGCGCTCGACGCAGGCGATCATGTCGCTGCCGAGCTTGCCCTCGGCGACCGATCGGCCGAGGCCGCGGATGCGGGCCAGATCGTCGATCGTGGTCGGCGCGTGGGCCGCGATCTCCAACAGCGATTCGTCGCGCAGGATGCGGCCGCGCGGAATGTCGCGGCTCTGCGCCGCCAGCTCGCGCCAGGCGGCCAGCTCCTTCAGGATCGACAGGAATTTCTTGTTGCCGCCGCGGGTCTTCAAGCGCTTCCACGCGTCGGACGGATCGACCCGGTAGGTGCCGGGCTCGGTCAGGAGCGCCATCTCGTCGGCCAGCCACTCCATGCGGCCGGATTTCTCGATCTTCGCCTTCAGCTTTTCATAGACGGTGCGCAGATAGGTCACGTCCGCCAACGCATAGACCAGCTGCCGCTCGGTCAGCGGACGATGGGCCCAGTCGGTGAAGCGTGAGGATTTGTCGATCTTGGCGCCGGCGAGCTTGGTCGCCAGCGTCTCGTAGCTGACCGCGTCGCCATAGCCGCAGACCATGCCGGCGACCTGGCTGTCGAACAAAGGCTTCGGCACGGCGCCGGTCAGGTTGACGAAGATCTCGATGTCCTGGCGTGCCGCATGGAACACCTTCAGCACCTTCTCGTTGGCGAGCAGGTCCAAGAGCGGCTTCAGATCCAGACCCGGAGCCAGCGCGTCGATCGCGGCCGCCTCGTCGGGGCCGGCAACCTGGACCAGGCACAATTGCGGCCAATAGGTCTTGTCGCGCAGGAATTCGGTGTCGACCGTGACGAAGTCGGCGGTGGCAAGCCTAGCGCAAAAGGCCTCCAGCTCGCCCGGCGTGGTGATTAGGTTCATGCATCTGCTATACACGGGACCGTGCCCGGCGGGAAGCCGTACGGCAGAGGCCTCGCAGCCGGCGCATGCCTGGCCGGCCGCCGCTTGACAAACCCGGGACGGCAGGGTGCTCTACGCCGCTTCGAGGGAACGGCGGCAACGCCGCCTTCTCCATGCCCATTTTCAGCCGCCCCGAGGCGGCTCCCGTGATCAGAAGGCCCCGACCATGCACGCCTACCGGACCCATACCTGCGGTGAGTTGAAGCTGAGCGACGCCGGGAAGACCGTGCGGCTCAGCGGTTGGGTCCACCGCACCCGCGATCACGGCCAGCTGCTGTTCGTCGATCTGCGCGACAATTACGGCGTGACCCAGGTCGTCGTCGACAGCGGCAGCGCAATGTTCTCCCAGATGGTCGCGCTGAAGCTGGAAAGCGTCGTCACGGTCACCGGCGTGGTGCTGGCGCGCTCGGCCGAGACGGTCAACGTGGCGCTCGCTACCGGCGAAGTCGAAATCCAGGTTGCCGAGTTCGTGCTGCAGACCGAGGCCGATCCGCTGCCGTTCCCGGTCAACACCGATGTCGACTATCCCGAGGAGACGCGGCTCAAGTACCGCTTCCTCGATCTGCGGCGCGAGCAGATGCACGCCAACATCCTGTTGCGCTCGCGCGTCATCTCGTCGATCCGCCGCCGCATGATCGACCAGGGCTTCACCGAGTTCCAGACGCCGATCCTGACCTCGTCCTCGCCCGAGGGCGCGCGCGACTTCCTGGTGCCGAGCCGCGTGCATCCGGGCCAGTTCTATGCGCTGCCGCAGGCGCCGCAGCAGTTCAAGCAGCTGCTGATGGTCGCGGGCTTCGACCGCTATTTCCAGATCGCCCCCTGCTTCCGCGACGAGGACGCGCGCGCCGACCGCTCGCCGGGCGAGTTCTACCAGCTCGATTTTGAGATGTCCTTCGTCACCCAGGAAGACGTGTTCGCCGCGATCGAGCCGGTGCTGGGCGGCGTGTTCCAGGAATTTTCGAACGGCAAGACCGTGACGGAATGGCCGTTCCCGCGCATCGCCTATGCCGACGCGCTGATGAAGTACGGCTCCGACAAGCCGGATCTGCGCAACCCGCTGATCATCACCGATGTGGCCGACGTGTTCCGCGGCTCCGATTTCGCCGTGTTCGCAGGCGCGATCGAGAAGGGCCATGTCGTGCGCGGCATCCGCGCGCCGCTCGCCGCCGAGCGTCCGCGCAGCTTCTTCGACAAGCTCAACGGCTGGGCGCAGGAGCAGGGCGCCAAGGGCCTGGGCTACGTGACCTTCGCCGAGGGCACCGCCAAGGGCCCGATCGCCAAATTCCTGGACGAGACTCGTCTAGCCAGGCTGAAGGAGATCACCGGCGCCGGCGATGGCGATAGCGTGTTCTTCGTGTCCGACGCCAAGGGCCCGGCGACCAAGCTCGCCGGTGCCGCGCGCATGAGGATCGCCCAGGAGCTGGGCATTTGCGAAACCGGCATCTTCAAGTTCTGCTGGGTCGTCGATTTCCCGATGTACGAGCTGAACGAGGACACGAACCAGATCGAGTTCAGCCACAACCCGTTCTCGATGCCGCAGGGTGGCCTGGAAGCGCTCCAGACCCAGGATCCGCTGACGATCAACGCCTACCAGTACGATATCGTCTGCAACGGCATCGAACTGTCGTCGGGCGCCATCCGCAACCATCGCCCGGACATCATGTACAAGGCGTTCGAGATCGCGGGCTATCCGGCATCGGAGGTCGAGGCGCGCTTCGGCGGCATGCTGAACGCATTCAAGTTCGGCGCCCCGCCCCATGGCGGCTCGGCACCGGGCATCGACCGCATCGTCATGCTGCTGGCCGACACGCCGAACATCCGCGAGATCATGGCCTTCCCGCTCAACCAGCAGGCCCAGGATCTCTTGATGCAGGCGCCGTCGCCGGTGCCGGCCGCACGCCTGAAGGAGCTGCATATTCAGCTCAATCTGCCGCCCGCCAAGGGCGGCAAGCCGGCCTGAGGCCGGTCCGGGGATCGGCTTTTTGTTCGGTAAGGCGTCCATCCGCCGCAAGCGGCAGGGCGGTTTCGGTGATTGCGCCGGGGCCGCCGCTGCTGCCAATGTAACCGGATGACAAAGCGGGAAAGCGTCTTGAGCAGCATGAGCAACAGCACGATGCGAGGGTTGGCCCTGGTGTCGACGGCCCTGGCGCTCGGCGGCGGGTCCGCGGTCGCGGCACCGCCCGCCGCGCGCCCGGCGGTCGATGTGCAGCCGCACAAGGCGCTGTACGAGATGACGCTGGAAAGCGCCAAGCCGAACAGCGGCGTGGTCGGCGCCACCGGCTCGCTCGCCTATAAATGGGGCGAAAGCTGCGACGGCTGGACCATCGAGCAGCGCTACAAGCTCAGCATGCAGTACGAGCAGGACCAGCCGGTCGAGATCAACTCGAATTTCGTCACCTGGGAAAGCAAGGACGGCAAGTCCTATCGCTTCAACGAGCGGCGCACGCGCAACGGCCAGCCGGACGAAGACATCAAGGGCGATGCCGCGTTCAAAGGCGCCAAAGGGGCGGGCGGCGCGGTGTTCACACGCCCGAAGGACCAGAATTTCGACCTGCCGGCCGGCGCGCTGTTCCCGACCGCGCACACGCTGATGCTGATCCGCAAGGCGCAGGAGGGCGAGCATTACCTGGCCGCCGACGTGTTCGACGGCTCCTCGGTCGATGGCGCGGTCGATATCAGCGCGGTGCTCGGCCCCAAGATCGATGCCAAGGCCCATCCGGCGAGCACGGACGTGAAATCGCCGCTGATCGAGCGCCCGTCCTGGAACGTGCGCATGGCGTTCTTCCCGGAATCGAGCAAGGACGAGAATCCGGATTACGAGCTGGGCATGCGCCTGATGGACAATGGCGTGTCCAGCGAGATGACGATCGATTACGGCGACTACGTCATCAAGGCAAAGCTCAAGGAAATTCAGGCGCTTCCGAAGCCTAATTGCTAAATCAGGCGAGCTGTGCCGCCATCGCGAGCAGTTCGCCGCGCAGCGTCTCGCGCCATTCGACCGGCGACAGCAGCTCGGCTTCCGGACCAAGCCAGCGGACCAGTTCGAACGCGAGCGCCCTATCGCCCTCGCCATAGCTCATGATCATGTGCGCGTCGCCGTCGGCCCGGTATTCGGCATAGCGGAAATACCAGTCGGCGCGCAGGCG
>JAQGIC010000118.1 GCA_028288725.1 Rhodospirillales bacterium | reverse complement strand
TGTGGGGCATAGCGTCAGCGCGAACCCATTCTCCCCCTTTTTGGGCTCTGCTAGGCAGGGGGAGATCTGCGCTATAGCAAGGCCAGCAGCGCGGCGCGGGCCGCGGCGCCGAGGTCCGGGTGCTTCAGGGCGACGGCGACATTGGCGCGCAGGAGCCCGACGGGATCGCCGCAGTCATAGGTGACGCCGTCGTAGGTTAAGGCGTGGAAAGGCTGGCGCTCCAGAAGTCCGATCATGGCGTCGGTGAGCTGAATCTCGCCGCCCGCGCCGGCCTCCTGCGCGGCCAGCCTCTCGAAGATCTGCGGCTGGAGGACGTAGCGGCCGGAAATGAACAGATTGGACGGTTGGGTCCCGGGCGCCGGCTTTTCCACCATGCCGGTCATTTCCGCCAGCCGGCCGTCGAACCCGGAGACCGCCGCACCTAGCGCCACAATCCCGTATTTGTGGGCTTCGCCCTCGGGGGCCGGTTCGACGGCGATGACGTTGCCGCCCACCGCCTCATAGGCCGCCACCAGCTGGGCCAGGCCGCCCGGGGTCGCGTCCATCAGCATGTCCGGCAGCATGACCGCGAACGGTTCGTCGCCGATCAGCTCGCGCGCGCACCAGACGGCGTGGCCCAGCCCCAGGGGCGACATCTGGCGCACGAAGCTCATCTGGCCGGGGGCTAGCAGATCGGCGCGCACCTGCGCGATCAGCTCGTCGCGACCACGGCTGGCCAGTTCGCTCTCCAGCTCGAAGCCGCGATCGAAATAGTCCTCGATGGCCGATTGCCCGCGGCCGACGACGACAACGAAGTGCTCGATGCCCGCCGCGCGCCCCTCGGCCACCACGTGAGCCAGCATCGGCCGGTCGAACACATTGAGCATGTTCTTGGGCGTGGCCTTGGCCGCGGGCAGGATACGGGTGCCAAGCCCGGCCACGGGGAGGACGGCCTTGCGCACGCGCTTCATTATGAAAGCCCTCAGGGAACGCGGGTTTCCTATTCGACTGTGACGGATTTGGCGAGGTTGCGGGGCTGATCGACGTCCGCGCCCCTGAACACCCCGACCTGATAGGCCAGCAGCTGCAAGGGAACGGCGAAAACCAGGGGAGCGATGAGCGGATCGCAAGTTGGCGCGACGATGACCTTGGCCTGCGCCGGAGCGTGTGCGGCGCCGGCTTCATCGGTGATCAGGATCACCGGGCCGTCCCGGGCGATGACCTCGCTGATATTGGACATGGTCTTGTCGAAGTAGGCGTCGCTCGGCGCCAGCACCACCACCGGTGTGTTCTCATCCACCAGCGCGATGGGACCATGCTTCATCTCGCCGGCGGCGTAGCCCTCGGCGTGGATATAGCTCAGTTCCTTGAGCTTCAAAGCCCCCTCGAGCGCCAGCGGATAGGCGGTGCCGCGGCCCAGATAGAGCACGTCGCGCGCCTCGATCAGCGATTTGCCGAGCACTTCGATCGCCGGCTCGTCGGCCAGCACCTCGGCGATGCGCGACGGCACTTCGCTGAGCGCCGTCGTCAGTTCGGCCTCGCGCAGCGCATCGATCTTGCCGCGCGCGCGGGCCATGGCGATGGCGAAGCAGGCAAGCACGGCCAGCTGTGCCGTGAAGGCCTTGGTCGAGGCCACGCCGATCTCGGGCCCGCACAGGGTCTGCAGCATGACGTCGGCTTCGCGCACCATGGAGCTTTCGGGCTGATTGACCAGCACCGCGATATATTGGCCCTGGCTTTTGGCATAGCGCAGTGCCGCCAGCGTGTCGGCCGTCTCGCCCGATTGCGAGATGAACAGCGCCAGCCCGCCTTCCGGCATGTCGGCGGCGCGATAGCGGAACTCGCTCGCGATATCGACCTCGACCGGCATGCGCGCCAGCTTTTCGAACCAGTATTTCGCGACCAGGGCCGAATGAAACGAAGTGCCGCAGGCGACGATGGTGACACGGGAAATCTTGGCCAGATCGAACGGCAGATCCTGCAGCACCACCGACCGGCTCGTCGGATTGACGAAGGCCGACAGCGTGTCGCCGATCACGGCCGGCTGCTCGCAGATCTCCTTATGCATGAAATGGCGATGGTTGCCCTTGCCGATCATCGCGCCCGACAGCGCGGTCAATTTGATGGGGCGGTCGACCGGCCGGTCCTCGGAATCATAGACCTGGGCGCCGGTGGCCGACAGCACGGCCCAGTCGCCCTCGTCGAGATAGCAGATGCGCTGGGTCAAGGGCGCCAGGGCCAGCGCGTCGGATCCGACATACATCTCGCCCTCGCCATAGCCGACCGCGACCGGCGAGCCCCGCCGGGCGCAGATCAGCAGTTCGGGATATCCGGCGAAGATGATCGCGACGGCGAAGGCACCATGCAGCCGGCGCAGCGTGCGCGCGACCGCTTCCTGCGGCGTGGCGCCGTTCTCCATCTCGCGGGTCAGCAGCATGGCCACGGCCTCGGTGTCCGTGTCGCTGGTGAAGGCATAGCCGGCCGCGGTCAGCTCGGTGCGCAGGTCGGCGAAATTCTCGATGATGCCGTTATGCACGATGGCGACCCGGTCGGTCGCGATCGGATGGGCATTGCGTTCGACCGGTGCGCCATGGGTCGCCCAGCGGGTATGGCCGATGCCGGTCGTGCCGGCGATCGGGTCCGTGGCCAGCAGGTCGGCCAGATGGTTCAGCTTGCCCTCGGCCCGGCGCCGGAGGATACGGCCATCGACCAGGGTCGCGATACCGGCGGAATCATAGCCGCGATATTCGAGCCGACGAAGCCCTTCAAGCACCAGGGGGGCGGCCTCGCCGCGTCCGATCGTCCCGATAATGCCGCACATATGCTGATCCTTTTCGAACTTACTTCTTGTGCTTCGCGCGCTGGGCCGCGCGGAATTCCGCGGCCCGCCCCGGCTTGTTGACCTGGCGCGCCCGGCCGATCGCAATGGCGTCCGCGGCCACGTCGCTCGTCACCACGCTGCCGGCCGCCGTCATGGCGCCGTCGCCGATCCGGACCGGCGCCACCAGCGAGGAATTGGAGCCGATGAAGGCGCGCTCGCCGATCTCGGTCCGGTATTTGCCGAACCCGTCGTAATTCACGGTGATCGTTCCGGCGCCGATGTTGCTGCCGGCGCCGACCGTCACGTCGCCCAGATAGGTCAGATGATTGGCCTTGGCGCCGCGACCGATCTCGGCGTTCTTCAGCTCGACGAAATTGCCGATATGGACGTCCTCGGCCAGCACGCTGCCGGGCCTGAGCCTGGCGAACGGGCCGATGATCGCACCGGCGCCGATCCTGGCGCCCTCGATATGGCTGAAGGCTTTGATCTGGACCCGGTCGCCGACGGTCACGCCGGCGCCGAACACGACGTTCGGGCCGATCACCACGTCGCGCCCCAGCACCGTATCGGCGGCCAGGAACACGCTCGCCGGATCGACCAGCGTGGCACCGCCGGCCATCGCCGCCGCGCGCAGGCGTTGCTGCAGGATCGCCTCGGCCGCCGCCAGATCGGCGCGGGAATTGACGCCGACCAGCTCCCGGGCCGGGGCTTCGACCACCCGGGCCAGCCGCCCGTCGCCGCGCGCCAATCCCACGATATCGGTCAGATAGAATTCGCCCTTGCTGTTGTCGTTCCTGATGCGGGCGACCATGTCGAACAGCACGCTACCGTCGATCACCATGACGCCGGAATTGCATAGTTCGAGTTCCAGGATGTCCGGCGACGCCTCGGCCGCCTCGACGATCGCATCGAGGTTGCCGGCGGCATCCAGCACCAGGCGACCATAGGCGTTGGGCGGGGCGACGCGCATGCCGAGCACGACGACCGCGGCATCGCTCTGCCGGCGTTCCTCCACCATGCGGCCGAGCGTCTCGGCTGTGATCAGCGGCGTATCGCCATAGACGATCAGCACCTCGTCAAACGGCTTGTCGCCGAACGCCGGCCGGGCGCAGCCGACGGCATGGCCGGTCCCGCGCTGCTCCATTTGATGGGCCACCGCATGGGGAGCTGCCGCAGCCTCGACCGTCGGCATCCGGGGCCCGGCGACCACGACGACATGGTCGGCCGACAAGCGCGCACAGGTATCGATCACATGGCGCAGCATCGGCTTGCCGGCGATTTCGTGCATGACCTTCGGCAGGTCCGATTTCATCCGGGTGCCCTTGCCGGCGGCGAGGATGACGACCGCAAGTCGCTTCATGAGCCTATTTCCCTAGGGGGCCGCAACGATCGGGCCACTCGACGGCCGGAATGTGTCATTTAGATCGGCACGGTGGCGAAACAAATTTTGTGAATCGACATGACGAAGCAACTGGTCCTGTTCGACCTCGACGGCACGCTCATCGACAGCGCGGGCGATCTGCGCGCGGCGCTCAACATCATGTTGGCGGCGTTCGGCCGCGCACCACTGTCGCTGCCCGACGTGATCGGCATGATCGGAAACGGCGTGCCGACCCTCGTGAAGCGCGGGCTGGCGGCCCGGCCGGGCGACCCGATCGATCACGCCGAGGCCATGGCCCGGTTCAACGCGGCCTACGATGCCGCTCCCACCGCGCTGACGCGCGTCTATCCCGGCGTCATGGCGACGCTCGACCGGCTGAAGACCGCGGGCATGGCAATGGGGGTCTGCACCAACAAGCACGAAGAATCGGCGCGGCAGATCCTGACCGAGCTGGGGCTGACGCCCTATTTCGCCCATCTGATCGCCGGCGACAGCCTGCCGTTCCGCAAGCCCGATCCCCGGGTCCTGACCGAGACATGCAGGCGCCTCGGCCTGACGACCGCCGATGCCTGGATGGTCGGCGACAGCGAGGTCGATGCCGCGACCGCAGAATCGGCTCAGATGGATTTCGTGTTGCTGACCTATGGCTATCATCACGGACCGGTCGACACTATTCCGGCCCGTCACCGGCTCGACCGGTTCGCCGATCTGATCGAAATCCTGATCTGACCGGCCGGGCATTACGGCAACGCGACCCCGAGCGGAACGGCAAGCGCGCGCAACAGGCGCCGGGCCTCGGTAAAGCTCAGCCGGTCGATGGCGCCGGCCATGGCCGCGACATCGGCGCCCTGCGCTTCCAGCGCCGTCTTGACCGGCGCGAACTCGCGCCGGGCCGCCAATGAATTCCGCCCGAGCAGCTCGTCCAGATTCTGGATCATCCGCGTGAGATCGGCCAAGGCGGTCGCCGTCGGGGTCCCCGCGGCGACGGCGGGGGCCAGCACGCCGGTCGCAGCGGCAAGGCCGCCCACGACTTCCGCCATGGCCGCCTCCAGCAGGGTCAGCCCCGGCTCCAGGTCCGCGATCTCGCCCTTGCGCAACTGGGTCTCCACGGCGGACGCCGCCGCCGCGAGCCGCACGGCCGACAAATTGCCGGCGACGCCCTTCAGCGTATGGGCATGGCGCGTCGCCTCCTCGATCGCGCCATGGCCGAGCGCCAGGCGAATCGCGGTGACGGCGCCGGCCTGTGACTTGGCGAATTCGGCCAACAGACGGGCCAATAGCGCGCGATTGCCGCCCAACCTGGCCAGGGCCGCGTCGACGTCGATGCCGGGTTGATCATCCATGAGCTGTATCTCGCTTGATGCCGACGACTGGACCGCCGGCTTCGGGGCGCTGCGCGGCAGGTCGATCCAATACCGCAACCGCATGACAAGATGGTCGGGATCGACCGGTTTCGGAATGTGGTCGTCCATGCCGGCAGCCAGACATTGGCGACGCTCCTCCTCCAGCGCATGGGCCGTCATGGCGATGATCGGCAGATCATGCAAACCCAATTTCGTCCGGATCGCCTCCGTGGCCTGATAGCCATCCATGTCCGGCATCTGGATATCCATCAGCACGGCATGGAATGCCATGCCCGCCGCCAGCCGATCGACCGCCTCCTTGCCGCTGCGCGCGGTCGTGACCGTGGCACCGGCCGCTTCCAGCAGTTCCTGGGCGATCATGCGATTGACCTCGTTGTCGTCGACGACGAGGACGTGGGCACCGACCAGATCGACCTCGGCCATCGGCGCGCCGGGCGATATCGACCGAAGCGTCGTGCCGGTCATGGCCGCCAGCGCCTGGGACCTGAACTGCGCGGTGAAGAAGAACCGGCTGCCGGCGCCCGGCGCGCTTTCGACCCCGATGGCGCCGCCCATGGATTCGACCAGATGCTTCGAGATGGTCAGGCCGAGGCCGGTGCCGCCGAATTTGCGGCTGGTCGAACTGTCGGCCTGCGAGAATGCCTGGAACAGCTTGCCGGTCTGTTCCTGGCTGAGGCCGATGCCCGTGTCGCTGACCGAAAAGCGCAGGTCGATCGTCCCCTCGCCCGGCAACCGCTCGACCGTGACGCGGACCCCGCCCGTGTCGGTGAACTTGATCGCGTTGCTGATCAGGTTGATCAGCACCTGGCCCAGCCGAAGCGGATCGCCGATCAGCTGGCGCGGCAGGTCCGGCTGGATCTCGAACTCGAGCGTCAGCGCCTTTTCGGCGGCGCGCTTGGAAAACAGGTCGCCGACATGCTGCAGCGTGTCGCCCAGATCGAACGGCACCTCCTCCAGCCGCAGCTTGCCGGCCTCGATCTTCGAGAAGTCGAGAACATCGTCGATGATCCGCAACAGCGAGCGGCCGGCGCGCTGGATCTTGGTCAAATGCTCCCGCTGATGCGGCTTCAGCTCCGATTTCAGCACCAGATGGGTCAAGCCCAGCACGGCGTTCATCGGCGTGCGGATCTCATGGCTCATGTGGGCCAGGAATTCGGCCTTGGCCTGGGCGGCGCTCTCGGCCCGGCGTCGCTCCGTCTCGCTCAGCGCCGCGAGTTGGCCCAGTTCGCCAGCCTGCCGGGCCAGGAGATCGCGGCTCTGCCGCAGCTCCTGCTCGACGTGCCGCGCGTTCGTCAGATCGTTGATGATGACCAGATATTTCGAGCCGGAGATGACGACATAGGGCTCGGTCACCCGCTCGCTGCCGTCGGCGCAGGTCAGCCAGCAGGTCGGCGGCTCGCCCGGCTTGCCGGCTTCGACGCGGGCCAGATAGCTCTCGTACAGCGCCGCCATCGAGACATGGTCGGACTGGTCGGCATAGGCCGGCGTCCAAAGATCCCCTTCACGCTCGAAATCGGTGGCGCCATAGCCATAGACCTCGGAAAAGCGCGGATTGACGTACTGGATCTGGCGGTCGGGCCAGCTGCCGACGATCATCGGCAAGGGCGACGCCTCGATGAAGGCGCGCATCTGCGCCTCGCCGGCCCTGAGATCCCCCTCGGTCCGCTCACGCGCCTCCAGCAGGCCGTTGAAGCGATGGACCAGCTCGACGATCTCGGCCGGCCCGGTTTCCGGCAGCCGCATGTCGAGCCGGCCCGCCGTTGCTGCCTCGGTCGCGGCGATCAGCCGGCGCAGCGGCTGGACCAGGCGGCGCTGGCTGAAGAATGCGCCGGCGACGACCAGCAGCACCAGGGCACCGACCAGACCGACGTCGATCCGCAGGCGGTGCCAGGCCGGCGCCAGGATCTGCTCGCGCGGCACCGTCACGACCGCGTACCAGCCCGGTCCGAAGATCGGGGCAAAGGCCGCGACCTCCAACCGGCCGTCCGGCCCCGGCTGCTCGATCCAGCCCGGCCCACCGACGCGCACCGCATCGGCCAAGGCCTGCGCATCGGTCGACTTGCCGATCCATTGCGCCGGATCGACGTTGCGCGCCACCACGGTTCCGGCCCCGTCGAGGATGGTCACGATGGCGCCGGGCGGCAGCACGCCGTCGAGCTGCAACGGCTGAAAATGCGACAGATGGATCGAGACGGCCAGGATGCCCGCCAGCGTGCCGGCATCGGTCTTGACCGGCATCGCTGCCACGACGGACCAATCATTGATCGCCCCGTCGAACGACGGCGCCCCCAGCAGGAATTTCTGCTCCGTCAGCGCCTGCCGAAACCAGGCGCGGTCAATGAAATTGGGCCGCGCGATATCTGCCGGCGGCCGAATGGTGTTGCAGATCAGATCGCCATCGAGATTGATCAGCCGCATGGTGATGAAGCTGGGCCTGAGGCGCGGCACCGCCGTTATCAGAGGATCGCAATGATCCGGGTCGAGCGCCTGGACCAAGGGACGCGTTGCGGCGCCGCTGAGGACATCGCGCGTCTGGAGCGTATCGTGCTGAACGCTGGCGGCGATCAGCCGGGCGAAGCCCAGGGATTCCTCGCCGGCCGCGGTGATCTCGCGATCGGCCGAGAGATATTGCTCGTAGCCTATGATGGCGACGAACGGCAGGACGATGGCCGCGACCAACCCGACCATTCGGGTGCCGATCGACCAATGCCTGCTCATCCCCGCTCCTTCGCTCAACCCGGCGGAAACAGCGCTGCGCGCTGTCTCCGGTCCGTTCGTTCCACACGCCGCATGACATCGTCGTGTGGAACCGAGCGGTGCAGGAACTAGGCCAGCGCCCGTTCCAGGATTCGAGCGACATGCAGCGCCTCGCGCGCGGCCCCGTCGGCGATCTGATGGCGGCAGCTCGTGCCATCGGCGACGATCAGCGCCTCGGCCGGAGCCTGGCGGACCGCCGGCAGCACCGACAGCTCGCCGATACGCATCGATACCTCGAAATGCTCGGCCTCGTAGCCGAAGGCGCCCGCCATGCCGCAGCAGGTCGATTCGATGGTCTTGACCGTCAGATCGGGCACGAGCCCCAGCACGACCGCGACGTCGGGCACCAGGCCCTGCGCCTTCTGATGGCAATGGCCGTGCAGATAGGCTTCGGCGACACCGATCGGCTTCAACGGCAGCGTGAGGCGCCCGGCCTTGTGCTCGGCCGCCAGAAATTCCTCGAACAGCATCGCGTGAGCGGCCAGCGCCGCCGCCTCGCCCGGGTCCAGCATGACGGCATATTCATCGCGCAGCGTCAGCAGGCAGGACGGCTCCAGCCCGACGATCTTCGCGCCTCGCGCGATAAAGGGCGCCAGCGCCGCGATCAGCCGCCGCGCCTCGATCCGCGCCTCGTCAATCAGACCGGCCGCCAGGAAGGTGCGGCCGCAGCACAAGGGCCGCCCGGCACGCGGCGGCTCGACCACCCGATAACCGGCCGCCAGCAGGACCCGCCGCGCCGCCCGGAGATTTTCCGGCTCGAAGCTGCCGTTGAACGTATCGGCCAGCAGCACGACCTCCGCGCCGGCCCCTTCCGCCGGCTGCGGCCGCCAGACGTCGCGACGCCAGGCCGGCAAGCTGCGGTATCGGGAGATGCCGAGCAGATGCTCGCCCAGCCGTGCCAAAGTCGGAATGCGGTTGCGCAGATTGAGAATGGAGGCAAAATGCCTTGCAATATGCGCATAACGCGGCAGATAGGCGACCAGCCGTTGGCGTGGCGACAAGCCATGGCGGTCCTGCCATTGGTGCAGAAATTCCAGTTTCATCCGCGCCATGTCGACGCCGGTCGGGCATTCGCGCTTGCAGCCCTTGCAGCCGACGCACAGATCCATGGTCGACTTCATCGCGTCCGAGGTCAGCGCGTCGGGACCGAGCTGGCCCGACAGCGCCAGGCGCAGGCTGTTGGCCCGGCCGCGCGTCACGTCCTTCTCGTCCTCGGTCGCGCGGAAGCTCGGGCACATCACGCCCGGGTCGGACTTCCGGCAGGTGCCGTTGTTGTTGCACATCTCGACCGCATTGAGGAAACCGCCCCACTCCGACCAATCGAGCGCGGTCCGGATCGGCAGCGCCTTATAATCGGGCGGGTAGCGCATCAGGCTGCGGTCGTCCATCCGTTCCGGCCGGACGATCTTGCCCGGATTGAACAGGCCGGCCGGGTCGAACGCGTCCTTGACCCGCTCGAACGCGGCGACGATGCGCGGCCCATACATGCGCTCGTGGAATTCCGAGCGCACCAGCCCGTCGCCATGCTCGCCGGAATGGGCGCCCTTGTATTCGCGCACGATGTCGAACGCCGCCTCGGCGATCCGGCGCATCTTCGCCACGTCGCCACCGTCCTTCATGTTCAGCACCGGGCGGACGTGCAGGCAGCCGACCGAGGCATGGGCATACCAGGTGCCCTCGACCCCGTTGCGGCCGAACAGGTCGGTCAGCCGCGAGGTATAGTCGGCGAGATCGTCGAGCGGGACCGCACAATCCTCAATGAAGGAGACCGGTTTGCCGTCGCCCTTCATCGACATCATGATGTTGAGCCCGGCCGAGCGCACTTCGGCGAGCTTCGCCTGGAATGCCGGGTCAATCGCCGGCACGATCGCGTCGGGATAGCCCAGATCGCCCATCAGCTGGTCCAGATCGGCCATCTTCCTCAGCAGCGCCGCATGGTCCTCGCCGGAGAATTCGACCAGCAGCAGCGCGTCGGGTTCGCCGCGGACCGCACGCTCGATCGTCGGTGCGAAGGCCGGGATGCGGCGCGCCAGATCGATCATGGTGCGATCGACCAGTTCGACCGCGGACGGCCCGAGCGCCACGATGTGCCGGGTCGCGGCCATGGCGTCGTAGAAATGCGCAAAATGACAGATCGCCTGCACCCGATGCTGCGGCAACCGATGCATGCGCAACTGGATCTTGGTGAAGAAGCCCAGCGTGCCTTCGGATCCGACCAGCAGCTTCGCCGGATTGCGCGGGGTCTGGCCTAGCGTCTCGATATTGTAGCCGCCGACCTTGCGCAGCACGGTCGGAATGCGGGCCGCGATCTCGTCGGCCTCCTCGGCATAGAGATCGCCCATAAAGCGGACCAGATCGGCATAGCGGTCGGTCGCACCCGGCAGGTTGCCGCCGGTCTCGGCGAACCGGGCCTGGGTGCCGTCGGCCAGGATCGCGTCCACCGCCAGCACGTTATGCACCATGATGCCGTACTGGATCGAGCGGGCGCCGCAGGAATTGTTGCCGGTCATCCCGCCGATGGTGGCGCGGTTGGCGGGCGAGACGTCGATCGGGAAGCTGAAGCCGGTCGGCTTCAGGAGCTTGTTCAGGCGGTCGAGCACGATGCCCGGCTCGACCGTCACCGTGCCGGCCTCGGTGTCGGTCTCCAGCACGCGATTGAGATGGCGGCTGGTATCCAGCACCAGGGCGCGTCCGACGGTCTGGCCGCATTGCGACGTGCCGGCGCCGCGCGGCAGCACCGGCACGCCCTCTTCCCGCGCGATCTCGATCGCGGCGGCGACGTCGGCGGCGGTGCGGGGCATGACCACGCCGATCGGTTCGATCTGATAGATCGAGGCATCGGTGGAATAGCGGCCGCGGGTGAAGGGGTCGAACTTGACCTCGCCTTCCAGGGCTGCGGCCAGGCGGCGCGCGAGCTTGGGATCGCCCGGCCGCACATGCTCCATCCCCGCCATCCAGCCGCTCCATTTTGCATGCAATTTGAAAAGGGATGGCACGCTACCATCGTTTTCCAAGGAAGAACAGCCGAGGGAATTGCATGCAATATTCCAGCGGCGGCAGCCGTCGCGCCTATGTCATCATCGGCGCGGTTCGCATGATTCGAGGAGGCCCCCGTCGATGTCACGCCTGGACGAACAATGAAGGCGCGTTGGAGCGCCGGCCTGCTGCTGGTCCTTGCCGCCTGTGCCCCGCCGCCGCGGCCTGCCGCCGACGTCGATACCGGGCGCTTCGATCTGAAGCTGGCACAAATGTATCTGAACGGCGAAGGCGTCCCGCGCGACGAGACGAAAGCATTCTACCTCGCATCGACCGCGTCGGTCGCCGGCGACATCGGCGCCAAGGAATTGCTGGGGCGGCTCTATGCCGAGGGGCGCGGCGTCAAGCGCGACGACGAACTGGCGACCAACCTGTTCCGCGCCGCCGTCGATGGCGGCAATGTCGCGGCGCTGACCGACCTGGGCCGGATGATCGAGACCGGTCGCGGGCCCCCGTCCGATCCCGAGTCCGCGCTGGACTATTATGAGCGCGGCATGGACGCGGGCGACCCGGAAGGCCGCTTAAATTATCAAAGATTGAAAAAGTCCCTCGAAAAGCCGGCGCCCAAGGCCGGCCCCGGTCCCGCGACTCGAACGATCATCAAGGAAGAGCTGAAGCCACCCACCTGATCCCCGGTTGTACGAATTAATTCAAGCGGGATCATGCATTTTTGGCTGTTACGAAGCCATACATTCGGATACATTCTGTTACATGGCTCGCCGGGATCGGGCCAAGCGCACGGCACGCACATTCACCAGTTCGCAAGCACCTTTTGCTCGGTCAGCACGCACCTTCAGCTCATTTGATCGGCCGGGTCTATGACCCGGCCGTTATCCTTTGTGGCGACGCGCATCGGTGAGGTCCTCGGCGGGGGCAAGCTCCGGCGACTTCGTTGCTGCCTTACGGCCGGCCGGCAATTGCCTCGCGCACCGCGTTTTCGATTTGACGCGGACGAAGCGGCTTATAAAGCAATTGCCCGATCTGCTCGGCCTCGGCCGCTCTGGATACATATCCCGTCATCAATATGACGATCAGGTCCGGATAGGAAAGCCGGGCCTGCTTGGCTAGTTCTATTCCGTTTAGACCCGGCATGACGACATCGGTGAACAATACATCCACCTGTTGGTCCGACAGTACGTCCATGGCGTCGGCGCCGTTTGCGACAACGAGAGTTCGGAATTCGGCCGGCAGCACGTTCGGTAGGAAATCCCGAACCAGCGGGTCATCCTCGACAAACAGAACCGTGGTCTGGTGAGCCTGCACAACTTCTATCCCGATCTGCCTCAGAAGCTTCAGCGCTCGCTCGCAGAGCGAACCATGCCATCGAAAATGCGTCACGCCGCCTGAGCTGGATAGAAATCCAATCTATACCACTCAGAGAATTCGTCCACATGGCTTCCCCGGCCGGTGACAGCTTCGTGCGCAATGCCGCGTGTTGACGAGAAACATATCCAGCGGCCCGTTGCGACCACATCCGCCCGTTAGGCCTCGGGACGAATCCCGTTGAGCTTCGCCGTCTCCAGCACCGCGAGCTTCAGCCCGAAGAAGGGCCAGACCATACTCGGCCATGCTCGCTGAGGCCTCAATTTTCGGCGCGACAGAATCGCGCCCTGCGGCAGAAGCCCCGCCAGGCTTTGTGCCTCAGCAGTTATGACCCGGCCGTTAGTCTTTGAAGGCCCGTCAAAGCTCCAGCAGCTCTTCGCGCAGCATGTTCTGCCGGCGCGTCATGACCTTCTCCAATTGCTCCGCCCAGATCCCCGGCACCGTCTCGCGCAGCGTCCGCTGCAGCAGCGTCAGCCCGGCCCATTCCTCGTCCAGCTCGCCATGGGTCAAGCGATGGCGGCCCTCGACGCTGCGCAGAATGCGAATCCAGATCGCCTCGAAGCTCTGGGGTAGCCGCCCCGCCGCCAGCTCGGCGGCGAGCCGTGCCGGCAGCGCGTCCTCGGCCACGCCCGCGGGCACGCGCCCGGTCGAGATCTGGGCCAGCAGGACCAGCGCGGATTTGAGGTCGGCCAGACCGCCCAGCAGATCCTTCAACAGGCTGGGCGCATCGATCAGGCCGGCCATGATTTCGTCCAGGAGATCGAGGCTGAGCGGCGACGGATCGCCCCGCAGCTGGTCCAGCGTCAATTCCAGCTTGCCATACAGACTGACGCCCTTGAGATGGATGGACAGGCAGCGGAAGGCCCAGAAACGCAGGTCGTCGGGCGTCACCCGGGTCTTGAGCGCGTCGATCAGCCCGTTCAATCCCTCGGCGCCGAGCTTCGGCATGTTGCGCTCGGCCTGCGCCGCCTTGGCACGCAGACGCGCGCGGTCGACCAGACCGCTTAGGAACTTGTCGCGTTGCTTGGCATCGGCGCCGGTGGCACCGGCCTCCTGCGCGCGCGCGGCGCGGCCGATCGCCGTGATGATCGCGGCATCCTGCTGGGTGACGATCTGCGATGTGACTTCCAGCGTCACCAGTTCGATGGGAGTCGCCCCCATCTTGTCCAGCAGGGGGCGCAGCATGGTGCCGATGACCTTGCAGGCCGGGCGGCCGAACAGATCGTTCGGCGACTGGCACAGCGGCACCGGCCCCGGCGCATCCAGCACCGCCGCCTTGGTGTTGGGCGGCACCGGCGGCGCTTCGCGAAAGAGAATCTCGGCCTTGGTGACGAAGCCGTCGCTCCGCTCCCGCTCGCGGATCACCCGCACGGCGCTGGTGCCCGGCCGGCCCAGCACCAACGCCGCCGCCGATTCGACCTCGCGTTCCAGCGTTTCGAAATCCGAGCGATCGAACGGCCGGCGCAACTCGTCGCGATGATCGTCGATCACCTGCACGATCTGCCAGCGCTGGTCGGCCAGCGCCATGATCTCGTAGCGCAGCCGCCGTCCTTGGAAAAACTCAGCCATCTCGTCGCCCCATCGGTCCCCGGAATCAGGTCCAGGCTCGCCCGGGAGTTTGAACCATCGCGCAAGACCGCGCTATCCTTCGCCAACGGGGAGTTTGTGAGGAACCATGGTCGAAGCGCGCCTGAAAACTGAAATCTGGGTCCAGGCGGCGGTCAAGCGCGCCAACATCGATGGCGGCATCGTCACCGTCGTGGCCAAGGGCGACCCGACCGCCGGCAGCGTGCTGGTCAAGATCAACCGCTTCGCCGACGGCTGCCAGGTGCTGGCCGAAACGCGCGATCCGAACGGCGCCCGCGCCTGGTATCCGGGCACCGGCGCGGCCGCGGTCGATGAGCCGACCGCCGACGCCTATATCGAGCGCGCGCGCAAACGCGACCCGGACCTCTGGGTCGTCGAGGTGGAGGACCGCACCGGCCGGCTGCCGTTCGAGGGCAAGATCCTGGCGACGTGACCGGTGTCTGCGGCATTGCTTCGGCCGAAGCCCGATGGCTTAATCGCCCGGGGAGAGCAGGTCTGCGAAGCCAAAAGGCCGCGGACATCGACAGGGATCCAGCACCGCATGACGTATCAAGACCGGGCCCGCGCGATCGGCATCGCGCTCGCAGCCTGCCTTATTTCCTTGGGCCTCATGTCCCTGCCCCCGGCAGCTCATGCCGACGAGGACAGCAATCGCAGCAAGAGCCAGCGGCTGATCCAGAGCTTCACCCCTTACGAGCGGGCGATGTACTACAAGCAGCAGGGCAAATTCGCCGAGGCCATCGAGATCCTGGAGCCGATGGCCGCCCAGGGTAAGGGCTTCGAGATGGCGCAATTGTCGCTGGGCCAATGCTACATCGCGACCGGTGCTGCGGCGACGCCGCCCGAGGCCGGCCACGACGCGCTGATCAAGGGCACGAAATGGATCCTGGCGGCGAGCGACGCCGGCCTGCCCGCGGCCCAGGTGCAGTTGGTCCACATGATGCTCGACGGCGGCCATTTCAAAGTCGAGCCCGCCGCCGCCGGCATGTGGTATCTGATCTGGAAGCGCAATCCGGCCCGCCTCCAGACCGGCACGACCGATCTCGACCCGACGACGCTGCGCAAGCTGCAGACGAGCCTGACGCCGGAGGATTGGCGACAGGCGCAGGCCGACGCGGCGGCGCACCACTAGATCATTGCTTGGCGACGGTCCGCACCAGTCCGACCCACTCCCGCACGCGCGCCTCGTTGGTTCCGAAATCGAGCCAGCCGTAGCGGGGGCGGCTTTCGATGGCGAAGCTGGATTTGCCGTCGGGCAGATCGACGAATTCGACGGTCACGATGTCCGGCAAGCGCAAGACGGCGGAATGCTGGACATAGGTGATCTTGCGCCGGTCGCCGTCGCCCGCGATCAGCTTGACCCGGCGCTGCCGGGCCACGGTCTCGCTCCACAGATCGCGCAGCCGCTCCCATTCCATATCGAAGACCGGCGATTCCAGGTCGGGCGCCCGGCTGCAATAATCCGTGGGGCACATCAGGAAGCGGCCCGGCTTCGCCTTGGGCGACAGATGGCCGAAGTCGACGATCTCGCCGTCGGCCACGCGATCCTCCGCATCGCGTCCCATGAGAATCCGGGTCGCGAGCAGAGCGACGACAACAAGGCCGATGACCAGGAGCAGACCGCCTATTATTTTTCTTTTCACGCTCTAGCCCTGGGCCGCTGTTCCGAAACCGTGCGCTGGAGTTTTAGCGCAATTGCCCGGCCGCGTCAGGTTCCTGTGATCAAGAGCTAGAATGCCGGTCGGGAATGTGTCGTATTTTACGGAACGTTAAGCCTGAGTTCGCCATCTTGAACCGGCTTGCTTCCCCCCGGTTCCGGAATCCCCTTGCATGACTGCGGCATCCGACCAGATGACCAACCCGGCCGCCTTCGCCTTTCTGGTCGAGCAGACCTCGCCGATCGAGGCCGGGTCCGTCATGGTCGCCCACGACGGCACCATGAGCCGGCGCGACAAGGCCGAACCGATCCGGTTCGGCTTTCAGTTCGCCGGCCGGACCTTCGAGGCCGAAGCCCGGCCCGACGAGGGCAAGCTGCTGGTCAAATTCACCGCCTCGATCGGCGTGCTGCCCTACTCGGTCGAGAACCACCCGCTTCGGGCCAAGCTGTTGCGCGTGCTGTCGGGTCTGCGCGGCACCGGGCTGATCTGGGAGTTGGGCGCGCACCAGGAACTGCGCGTCGGCGGACGCACGCTGATGGACACGCCGGCGACCGCGACCCGCATCGTCGGCACGGTCGTCACCACCCTGCTGCCGGTCCGCGCCTATTTCGATCTGCTGGACGAAATCCTGAATCCCCCGCCGCCTGTCGAGGCAGCGCCGGGCACGGCGCTCGTCGCGGGGTAAGGCCCTCTCGTCAATTCCCGCCTCGCGGGACGGTGAATATCGGGCCTACTTGGACCGACGTCGGAAAATCCCGAGTGCCACCTCGTCCAGCGCCGTCTGCTCCTGCGCATCGCGCTTCCTCTTCGCGCGCTCCTCGGCGGCCTCGGCGGCCAATTCGAATTTCTTCAGTTCGGCGAACGCGTCCTTCAGCGCCTCGCGCGCCTGTTCGATCTGGCCCTCGACCTCGGCGATCGAGCGATGCAGCTTCTCGCGCCGTTCGATGACCTGATGGAGATAGCCGGCAAAGGTCAGGCTGGCCTCGAAGGATTGGGCGGCCGCCTGTCGCTCGCGCACGACCTCGGCCTCCAGATCGGCCACATCCTGGCGCAGCCGGTCGGCCAGCCGCATCAGCTCGCCCAACTGGCGCTGCGCCTCGTCGACGGTCCATTTATGCAGCCGGATCTGGCTTTCGAACGGCTTCACGCCTCGGCTCCGATCAGCAGTTCGGCCAACGCGGCATAGCCTTCCTCGAGGCTGGCGCGTTCGCGCTTGCCCTGGGACAGGAATTTCTCGATTGCCGGATAATAGGCGATCGCCTGGTCGATCTTGGCGTCGCTGCCCCGGCGATAGGCGCCCAGGCGGATGAGTTCGGCCATGTTCTCGTAGGTCGCCGCCAGCGTGCGCGCCCGGCGCACCAGGTCGTTTTCCTCGTCCGTATTGCAGCCGGGCATGGTCCGCGAGATCGAGCGGGCGATATCGATCGCCGGATAGCGCCCGCGCTCGGTGATGCGGCGATCCAGCACGATATGGCCATCCAGAATGCCGCGCACCGCGTCGGCGATCGGTTCGTTGTGGTCGTCGCCCTCGACCAGCACGGTGAACAGGCCGGTGATGCTGCCTTGGCCGGTACCCGGTCCGGCGCGTTCCAGCAGGCGCGGCAATTCGCCGAACACCGTCGGGGTATAGCCCTTGGCCGCCGGCGGCTCGCCCGCCGACAGGCCGATCTCGCGCTGGGCCATGGCAAAGCGGGTGACGCTGTCCATCAGGCACAGCACGTCCATGCCCTCGTCGCGGAAATATTCGGCGACCGACAGGGTGAGATAGGCCGCCTGCCGGCGCATCAGCGAGGATTCGTCCGAGGTCGCGACCACCACGACGCTGCGTGCCAGCCCCTCTTCGCCCAGGTCGTCCTCGATGAATTCCTGAACCTCGCGACCGCGCTCGCCGATCAGGCCGATCACGCTGGCGTCGTTCGCCGTATAGCGCGCCAGCATCGACAGCAGCACCGACTTGCCGACGCCGGAGCCGGCGAAAATGCCCATGCGCTGCCCGCGGCAGCAGGTCAGAAACGTGTTGAGCGCGCGCACGCCCAGATCGACCTTGCCTTGGACGCGCTTGCGGGCGTGCGCCGGCGGCGGCAGGTTGCGCAGCGGATAGGCCTTGGGGCCATGGGCGATCGGGCCCTTGCCGTCGATCGGCTCGCCCATGGCGTTGACCACGCGGCCAAGCCAGCGGCGGTCGGGAAAGATGGCCGGCGGCATGGTCGCGACTTCGACCCGGTTGCCGAGCCCGATGCCGGTCAGCGGCCCGAACGGCATGACGAGCGTGCGCCCCTCGCGAAAGCCGATGACCTCGCACGCCAGCGGCTGGTCGTCCTGACCGATGATCAGGCAGCGACCGCCGATGGTCAGGCGACGCTCGACGCCACCGATCTCGACCAGCATGCCGAGAATGGCGGTCACGCGCCCCCAATAGCGATGGGCCGCAAGGCTTCCGACGGCCTGCGAGATCCCTTCGAGCAACATCGCCGATCCGTTTTTGTGAGTGGGCAGCGGCGAGGCCCGGAACAAAAGCCGGACATTCGCAACCTGAGCGGATGATGGGCGTTGTTGCTTAAGTAAGATTTAACACGCGAAACGCTCCGACGGGCGCAACCCGGGCGGCGGTAAATCTTTTCTTAACGCGCGCCCGGCAATTTGTTAACGTTAACCAAGGTTACCGACCGAGGAGACCGCCATGCGGGTGCTGATCGTCGAAGATGATACCGCCACATCGGCCACTATCGAGCTGGTGCTTAAAGCCGAAGGCTTCATTTGTGACACGACCGATCTGGGCGAGGATGGCCTGGAGATCGGCAAGCTCTATGACTACGACATCATCATTCTGGATCTGATGCTGCCGGACATCGATGGCTACGAGGTGCTGCGCCGGTTGCGCGCGGCGCGCGTGCGCACGCCGATCCTCATTCTGTCCGGGCTGGGCGAGCTCGATCACAAGATCAAGGGCCTCGGCTTCGGTGCCGACGATTTCCTGACCAAGCCGTTCGACAAGCGCGAACTGGTGGCCCGGATTCACGCCATCATCCGGCGCGCGAAGGGCCATTCGGAATCGATCATCCGGACCGGCCGCTTCACGGTCAATCTGGACACGCGCACGGTCGAGGTCGACGGCAAGCCGCTGCATCTGACCGGAAAGGAATACGGCATCCTGGAACTGCTCTCGCTGCGCAAGGGCACGACGCTGACCAAGGAGATGTTCCTCAACCATCTCTATGGCGGCATGGACGAGCCGGAGCTCAAGATCATCGATGTGTTCGTGTGCAAGCTGCGCAAGAAAATGTCGACGGCGACCTCGGGCGAAAATTACATCGAGACGGTCTGGGGCCGCGGCTATGTGCTGCGCGATCAGCCGACTGCGGAATCTGCGGCCAGCGGCGCGCGTCAGCCGGCCGCCTAGCGCCTTGGTTCAGGCGTCCGGATCGCTGGGGTCCGGACCGCCTGCCGAGCGCCCTTCCCGATCCAGCCACTCGCAGAGATCCCGCACGGCCGGATCGCTGGTGCGCGCGTTCGGCGTGACCCGCCAATAGCCGCGCGCCTCGAGACGGGGACCGTCGAGCGGCGCCACCAGCCGACCCGAGGCCAGCTCGTCCGCCAGGATCGGCAGCGGCCCGAGCGCCACGCCCAGCCCGTCCGCCGCCGCCTGCAGCGTCAGATAGAAATGATCGAACCGCTGCTGGCCCGCGACCACCAGATCGCGCTCGCCGGCCGCGATCAGCCAGCGGCGCCAGGCACCCGGCCGCGTGTCCGCGTGCAGCAGAGTGTGGGCGGCGAGATCGGCAACCCGCCGCACCGGAAGACGGTCGGCCAGCGCCGGGCTCATGACCGGCACCTCCCATTCCGCCAGGAAGGGCGCCGCAACGCAGTCCGGCCAGATGTCCGGCCCGCGCCGGATCGCGACGTCGAACGGCTCGCCGACCTCGTCCAAGGGCCGATCCGACGTCACCAGCCGCAGCGCCACATCCGGATGGCGCTGTTGGAAGCCCGCGAGCCGCGGCAGCAGCCAGCGCATGCTGAAAGTCGGCAGCGCGTTGACCGTCAGGCTTTTGACCGTGCTCGCCTCGGTCAGGCGCCGGGTCGCGTCCGCCATCCCGTCGAACGCCCGGCTCATCGCTTCCAGGTAGTCACGTCCCGCGCCGGTCAGACGGACGCGCCGACCGATCCGATCGAACAGCGGCGTGGACAGCCATTGTTCCAGCGCCGCGATCTGCCGGCTAACGGCACCATGAGTCACCAGCAGCTCTTCCGCCCCGGCGGTGAAACTGCCTCGGCGGGCGGCGGCTTCGAACGCTCGAAGCGAACTCAGGGGCGGCAGGCGTCGGCGCATCGTTTGTGACTTTCTCTCACCAAGAACGCGATCATAACTCGTTTGTGCCTCCGGTCCAGCTGGTTCAGGATGCCTCTCATGACGAGCGCGCCGCTGATCCAAGACCAACCGACGATGGCTGTGGTCACGGCGCGCGACCTGTTTTTCGGCTTTCTGAAGGTGGGCATCCAGGGCTTTGGCGGCGTGCTGCCCTGGGCGCGCCGGATGATCGTCGAAGAGCGGCACTGGCTCAGCGAGGTCGATTTCATCGACCTGCTGAGCCTTTGCCAGCTTCTGCCCGGTCCCAACATCTGCAATCTGTCCATCGCGCTCGGCAATCGCTTCGCCGGTCCGATCGGTGCCGTGGCCGCCATCACCGGCCTGCTCGCGGCGCCCTTCTGCATCGTGATTTCGCTGGGCATGCTCTATGCCGCCTACGGCAACAGCGAGGCGCTCGGCGGCGTGTTCCGCAATCTGGGCGCGGCCGCGGCCGGCCTGGTGGTGGCGACCGCCTGGAAAGTCGCCAAGCCCTACATCAAGCGCCCGGAGGCGATCGCCGTCGCCGTCGCGGCCTTCGCGGCCGTCGTCCTGTTCAACTGGCCGCTGATCTATGTCGTGCTGGTGCTGGCGCCGCTCAGCGTCGCCTGGGCGTGGAGGCTGGCGCGATGAAGCCCGATGTGTTGGGCGTGCTCGTCCGCCATTTCGTGCTGCTGTCGCTGGTCGCGATCGGCGGCGCCAATGCGGTCGTGCCCGAGATGCATCGCGTCGCGGTCGATCTCGAACATTGGATGACCGACCGGCAGTTCGCCGAACTGTTCGCCTTGTCCAATGCCGCCCCCGGCCCCAACGTGCTGATGGTCTGCCTGATCGGCTTCCAGGCCGCGGGCGTCGCCGGCGCCATTGCCGCGACGATCGCCATGTGCGCGCCGTCCAGCCTGCTGACCTATTTCGCCGTGCGCCGCTGGGAGAAGAGCGGCAACATGCGCGTGAAGAAGATCATTCAGCGCGGCCTGGCCCCCGTCACCATCGGCCTTATCTCGGCCAGCGCATTCCTGCTGACCCGGGCGGCCGTCCAGGATTGGTTGGGCTTGGCGCTGGCGGCCTGCACCTTCGCGCTGCTGGCGGGGACGAAATATAGTCCGCTGTGGCTGTTCGGCGTCGCCGCCGCCTTGGGGCTGCTGGGGGTTTCTTAGCTCTTCCGTCATTCCCGCGTCGGCGCTAGGCTCTGTACATATTTTTTTATTTCATTTCTGACGGTTAGTCTTTTACATCGTCATGGCCGGGCTTGACCCGGCCATCCACGTGGTTGGGCAAGCCGATTTCACGGCCAAACAGGGCTCCGGCGGAGGGGCGTGGATGCCCGGGTCAAGCCCG
>JAQGIC010000083.1 GCA_028288725.1 Rhodospirillales bacterium | reverse complement strand
GGAGATGACTGGCAACGCCCGATTGAAGTTGCAAATGCGCCAGGAGCAGCCTTCAACCGCGCAGCCGGAACAGCCGCATCGGGCCGAAAAAGCGGAATGGTGGCTTCGGGGCGAAGCCCTCGGAAAGCGGACACTTACTGAGCGACCCCGTCCGGCATGAACGGCGTCAGATGGACCGCCTCACGCAGGAACAGCATTGCTCCGGAGAGACCCGATGTGATCGTTGAATAACATGCCGCCGAGCGCAGCTGCGACGGCAATGTCGATCACGCAATTCAATGGGACATCAGAACCGGAACGGTCATCTGCGCCAACATCGAGCGGGTGACGCCGCCCAGGATCGTCTCGCGCATCCGGGCATGGCCGTAAGCGCCCATGACGATGAGATCGCTGCCCAGGTCCGAGGCGTGCGACAGCAGCACGTCGGCCACGTCCATGTCCGGCGCGGTGCTCTGGTCGATCTCGACCGTGATGCCGTGACGCGCCAGATGCAGCGCGATGTCCGCGCCGGGCTCCTCGCCGCCGCCCTCGGAATTGACGGCGAGCACCGTCACTTTCGCCACGCGCTTCAGCAAGGGCAGTGCATCCCGCACAGCGCGCGCCGACTCGCGACTGCCATTCCAGGCAATCAGCGCATGGCGCTCGATCCGCTCGAACTGTCCGGCCCGAGGCACGACCAGGACGGGGCAGCCCACGTCGAGCACAACATCGGTCGGATCGGGATAACGCAGACCGTCATAGTCCGACCAGCACTGGCCCAGGATGACGAGATCGGCATAGCGCCCGTTCAGCACCGTCTCGGGTCCCGGGAAGCCACGGGCCACCCGCCATTCGGCCTGGATGCCGTTGCATCGGGCGGCGGCCTCCAAACTGGTCCGCGCATCCACCGCACGCCGTTCCAGGGCCGCGAAGGTCTTCCGCATCGCGTCGTCGAACAGTTCGGTGCCGAAATTCGCCGAATAGAGGCTGGCCCTGGCTGTCGACGAGGGATGCAGCCCGACGAGATGGGCCTCGAAACGGCCGGCCAGCCATGCCGCCAGCGCGAGCGGCGATGGGTTCGCGCTGTCACCGTCCACGATGACCAACAGATCCTTGAAACTCATGGCGTGGCTTCCTTTCCTGGGTGTCAGCCGGTGATCTGGGGCGACCGTTCGTCCTGAGCACCGGCATGCTGGTCGAGACTGGACGGGTTGACCGTACCCAGGATCGCCTTGGCCCGGGCCATTTCCGCGGCCGGGCCGTGCGCCATCACCAGGAAACCGTCGGCCTTCACGGCGGCCTCGTACCGAATCACGCCGTCCTTCGGCACGCCGAGGCTGTAGAGCGCGGCACCGATCGCGCTCAATCCGCCGACCAAAGCCGCGTTTTCGACCGCGCCGATCGCGACGGCGGCCAGGTAGCCCAGCACGACGACATGGCCGACGACGGGAATGGTCAGGAACAGGCCGCCGAAGAACAGCCCCCAGAGACCGCCCCAAAACGCGCCGCGCGCACCCCAGAACTTGACGCGATCGCCGGCGGTATAGAATCCCACGACCTTTTCTTCCGTGTGATAGCCCTTGCCGACGACGCTGAGATTCTTCATCTCGAACCCGGCGGCGGTCAGCTTCTTCACGGCAGCTTCGGCAGCCTGATGGTCGGCGAACACGGCGATGACGGCGTCAGCTTGTTCCATTTGGTAGGTCTTTCAAAGCGAAGAAGGGTCAGTGCGAGACGAGCAGGCACTGGTCCGCACGCAGCAGAAAATTGCGGGTGACGCCGCCGAACGCCCATTCGCGCAGACGGCTGTGGCCATAGGCGCCGGCCACGACGAGATCGGCCTTCTGGTCCCGGGCGATGGTGGCCAGCAGGCCCGCATCGTTGCCGTTCGATTGCGATGCGATGGGCTCCGCCACGACACCATGCCGCGCCAGCCAGGCGACCACGTCGGCAAGATGGCTGCGCGCCGCGGGCAGCTCGCTCTCATCGGCGATTTCAACCAGGGCGACATGGCCGGCCCGCATCAGCAGCGGCACCGCGTCGGCGATCGCGCGGCGCGCTTCCCGCGTGTCTTTCCAGCCGACGACGACCCGCTCCAGATTCAGCCGGTCGGTCTTGGCCGGAACAATGAGAACGGGGCGTCCGGCCTGCATCGCCAGATCGCCGACGTTCACATGCCGCGAGCCGTCGAACAGCGACGCCTCGCGCTCGATGCCGGTAATAATCAGGTCGGCGCCGCGCGCTTCGTTGGCGAGATAGCCGGGCAGCGCCGCGATGGTGACTGCCGAGCGCCATTCGACCGGACCGGTACACAACTCGAAGGCCGTGCGGAATGCCGCCTCGGCATCCTTGATCTCTTGTTGGATTTCCTCGCGGTCCTGCTCGATCAGGTCGCCGGAGATATAGACGTCTCCCTGCACGATCTGCATCGGCTGACAGACGGCGATGCCGGTCACGCCAGCGTGGAAACGCTCGGCCAGCTCGGCGGCGATCTTCAGCACGCCGGCGTTCGACTGGCGCAGCTGCAGGTGAACCATAATGGTCTTGTAGGTCATGATGTGTCTCCGGCCGGTCAGATGATCCGCAGTTAGCGCCCTGCTTCCGCCCTGCGGTTTGATCCACGTCAAAGACCGCCCAACTTCGACCGCTTAGAGAGAAGGTCCCTCACAAGCGGCATCGGACATCCCATGGATCCAGCGGCATCACGCGGCACAGTCATCTCGGTTCGGGGCGCCGTCATCGACGTCGGCTTCGATGGCCAGCCGATGCCGCCGATCAACACCGCGCTGATCGTCGAATGGGACCGGCCCGAGCCGCTGATCCTCGAAGTGCACAGCCATGTCGATCCCGTGACCATCCGAGGCATCGCGCTGCAAGCAACTGCCGGGTTAGCCCGCGGCACATCGGTCCGCGCCACCGGCGAGCCCATTTCGGTTCCGGTCGGCGATGCGGTGCTGGGTCGCCTGATCGATGTGGTCGGGCAGGTCCGCGACGGCGGGCCGGCGCTGCCGAACGACACACCGCGCCGGGGCATCCATAATCCGCCTCCAGCGCTGGAGGACGAGGCCTCGGCCACCACGATGTTCGAGACCGGCATCAAGGTGATCGACCTGCTGGCGCCGCTGGCCCAGGGCGGCAAGGCGGCGATGTTCGGCGGCGCCGGTGTCGGCAAGACCGTGCTGGTGATGGAGCTGATCCACGCCATGGTCGAAAAATACCAGGGGATCTCGGTCTTCGCCGGCGTCGGCGAGCGCTCGCGCGAAGGCCATGAGCTGCTGACCGACATGACGGGTTCGGGCGTGCTCGCCCGCACCGTGCTGGTCTATGGCCAGATGAACGAGCCGCCGGGTGCGCGTTGGCGCGTGCCGTTGACGGCGCTGACCATCGCCGAATATTTCCGCGACCAGAAACACCAGAACGTGCTGCTGCTGATGGATAATATCTTCCGCTTCGTCCAGGCCGGCAGCGAGGTGTCGAGCCTGCTGGGTCGCCTGCCGTCCCGTGTCGGCTATCAGCCGACGCTGGCCAGCGAAGTGGCGGGATTGCAGGAGCGCATCGCCTCGGTCGCCGGCGCCGCAGTCACCGCGATCCAGGCCGTCTATGTCCCGGCCGACGATTTCACCGATCCGGCGGTGACGACGATCTCGAGCCATATGGACAGCATCATCATGCTGTCGCGCGCGGCGGCGGCGGAGGGCTTCTACCCGGCCGTCGATCCACTTGCCTCCTCGTCCGTCCTGCTCGATCCATTGGTCGTCGGCGAGGAGCATTACCTGCTCGCCGAGCGCGCCCGCGAGACGCTCGCCCGCTTCAAGGATCTGCAGGACATCATCTCGCTGCTGGGCGTCGAGGAGCTGGGCGCCGGCGATCGGTTGATCGTCAAGCGCGCCCGCCGGCTCCAGCGCTTCCTCAGCCAGCCGTTCGCCGTGACCGAGGCCTTCACCGGCACGCCCGCGCGCAGCGTCTCGCGCGCCGACACGCTGGCCGGCTGCCGCGCCATTCTCGACGGCGAAACCGACGATTGGGCGGAAAGCTCGCTCTACATGGTCGGCAATCTGGACGAGGCGCGCCAGAAAGAGGCTGCGGCGGCCGAACCGGCACCGGCATCATGAAGCTGCGCATCACCACGCCGCTGGCGGTCATGGTCGAGGAAGACGGCATCCTGGGCCTGCGCGCCGAGGACGGCAGCGGCGGCTTCGGCATCCTGCCCGACCATGCCGACTTCCTGACCAGCCTCGCGATCTCCGTCGTCGGCTGGAAAAGCGCCGGCGGCGCGCAGCATTATGCCGCCGTCCGGCGCGGCGTCCTGTCGGTCACCGCCGGGCGTGATATCGAAATCGCCACGCGCGAGGCGGTGCTGGGCGATGATCTGGCGACGCTCGACGAAACCGTGCTCGCCCGCTTCCGCGCCGATATCGAGACCGAGCGGTCGGAACATGTCGACAGCACGCGCCTGCAGCTGAGCGCCATCCGCCAGATCATGCGCCATCTGCGGCCGGACGCGCGCGGCGCGGGCATCCTGTCATGACCGATCCGGGTGACAAGGATCCGCTGGTGCGCGGCGTCCGGCTGCGCGGCGACCGCCATCGGCGCTGGCTCGGCGAGGGCGATCCGTCCGTCGCCCATCGCCTGGCCCAGATCGGCGTGCTCGGCTGGATCATTGTCATGCCGATGCTGATCGGTATCTTCGCCGGCCGCTGGCTGGACCAGCATTTCGATACCGGCCTGTTCTGGACGGCACCGCTGCTGCTGCTCGGCACGGCGCTCGGCGGCTGGTCCGCCTGGAAATGGATGAAAAGCGCATGAGCCTGTTCGCCCTCGGCCTCGCGGCCCATCTCGTCGCCGGCATTCTGCTGGGTTTGCTCTATTTCGGCGGCCTGTGGTGGAATGCCCGCCTGTTCGCCGCCGGCGGCCATGCCACGACATCGATCCTGCTGATGGTCGGACGGATCGCGCTGCTGGGCGGCCTGCTGACGCTCGCAAGCCTTGAAGGCGCCGGCCCCTTGCTGGTCATGGCGCTGGGCGTGCTGATCGCGCGGGCGGTGGTTATGCGCCGGCTGCCCGATCTCACTCCCCCCGTCATTCCCGCGCAGGCGGGAATCCAGGGTTGCCATGCACAGCCTTCGTTCGTCCTGGATTCCCGCCTGCGCGGGAATGACGGAAATAGGCCATGAACTCCCCCCTGACCAGCGTCACGCTGTTTCATATCGGTCCCGTCCCGATCACGCTCCCGGTCGTCGTGACCTGGGCGATCATGGCCGTACTGGTGCTGGGCGGCCGTCTCGTCACGCGCAGGCTGTCGCTGGTGCCGTCCACGACCCAGGCCGCGTTCGAACTGATCGTCGACACCGTCGACAGCCAGATCCGCGAGACGATGCGGGTCGAGCCCGGCCCCTATCGTCCCTTCATCGGCACGCTGTTCGCCTTCATCTTCGTCGCGAACTGGTCGTCGCTGGTGCCGGGAGTCGAGCCGCCGACGGCGCACCTGGAGACCGATGCCGCACTGGCGCTGCTCGTCTTCGTCGCGGTCATCTGGTTCGGCATCCGCGCGGTCGGCGTGAAGGGATATCTGGCGACCTTCGCGTTTCCCAGCCCGATCATGATCCCGCTCAATTTCCTGGAAAGCCTCACCCGCACCTTCTCGTTGCTCGTCCGCCTGTTCGGCAACGTGATGAGCGGCGTGTTCGTGATCGGTATCGTCCTGTCGCTCGCAGGATTGCTCGTGCCGATCCCGCTGATGGCGCTCGATCTGCTGACCGGCGCCGTCCAGGCCTACATCTTCGCCATCCTGGCGATGGTCTTCATCGCCGGGGTGGTCAGCGAAGGACGCCCCATCCCAGTCTCCAGCCCAAGGACGCTCCCATGAATTGGTTAGCCCTCGCCAGCATCGTCTCGGCCGCCATGGCGGTCTCGTTCGGGGCGATCGGCCCCGCGCTCGGCGAAGGCCGCGCCGTCGCCGCCGCAATGGATGCGATCGCGCGCCAGCCGGAATCCGCCAGCACCATTTCGCGCACCTTGTTCGTCGGCCTCGCCATGATCGAAACCATGGCGATCTATTGCCTGGTGATCGCGCTGCTGCTGCTGTTCGCCAATCCCTTGCTGAAACTGACGCCATGACCATCGACTGGTGGACGCTCGGCCTCCAGACCGTCAACGTCGCCGTGCTGATCTGGCTGCTGGGCCGGTTCTTCTGGCGGCCGCTGGCGGCCATGATCGAGCAACGCCGCTCGACCGCCGAGAAGATCCTCGCCTATGCGGAAGCGAAGCGCGGCGAGGGCGTGGCGGCGTTGGCCGAGATCGCAAAGACGCGTGCCGGCTTCGAGCGGGAGCGCGACGCGATGCTCGCCGCGGCCCGGAAATCCGCCGAATGCGCCCGGACCGAGCGCCTGGCCAAGGCCGAGACGGAAGCGGCGGCGCTGCAAGCGGCGGCGACCGCGGCGATCGAGAAAGACAAGCAGGCGGTCGACGCAGCCTGGGCCGCGACCGCGAGCCGGCTGGCGGTCGATATCGCCCGGCGTTTGGCTGCCCGCCTGGACGGCCCGGCGGTGCGCACCACTTTTCTCGATTGGCTGCTGAAGGAAATCCAGGTGCTGCCCGCCGCGGCACGCCAGGCAGTTGGCGTGAAGGGCGTGGTCCTCGAAGCGATCAGCGCCGCGGCCTTGGACCCGGCCGAGCAGGACCGTTACCGGGACCTGATCGGCGTGGCGTTCGATGCGAAGCCGCAGATCAGCTTCAAGACAGACCCGGACCTGATCGCCGGACTGGAGCTGCGCGGCCCCACCCTGGTCGTCAGCAACAGCTGGCGCGCCGACCTCACCCATATTCTGGCGGATCTCGCGCATGACCGACGCTAGCACCCAGGCGGACGCCTGGCTCGACCGTTCCCGCGCCAGACTCGGCACCACGACGCTCGGTCCCCGGGCCGAACAGATCGGCCGGGTCGAGGAGGTCGGCGACGGCATCGCGCTCGTCTCCGGCCTGCCCGACGTCCGGCTCGACGAACTGCTGCGCTTCGACCGCGGCCAGTTCGGCTTCGCCCAGGTGCTGGAGCGCGACCGGGTCGGCTGCGTCCTGTTCGACGATGTCGACGCGATCCAGGCCGGCGACACGGTGCGGGGCACCGGCGACGTGGTGCGCGTGCCCGTCGGCCCCGGGTTGCTCGGCCGGGTGGTCGATCCGCTCGGCCGGCCGCTCGACGGCAAAGGGCCGATCGTGGCCGAAACCATGGAGCCGATCGAACGGCCGGCGCCGGCGATCATCGACCGCGATCTGGTGACCCAGCCGGTCCAGACCGGCCTGGTCGTCGTCGATACCCTGTTCGCCCTCGGCCGCGGCCAGCGCGAGTTGATCATCGGCGACCGGGCCATCGGCAAGACCACGGTCGCCATCGACGCGATCATCAACCAGAAAGACAGCGACATCGTCTGCGTCTATATCGCGGTCGGCCAGAAAAGCTCGAGCGTCCGGCGCGCCATCGACGCGATCCACGGCCAGGGTGCGGCCGAGCGCAGCATCATCGTCGTGGCCGGCGCCGCCGGCTCGCCCGGGCTGCAATGGATCGCCCCCTTCGCGGGATTCACCATGGCGGAGTATTTCCGCGACCGCGGCCGGCATGCGCTGGTCGTGATAGACGACCTGACCAAGCATGCAGCCAGCCATCGCGAGATCGCGCTGTTGACGCGCCAGTCGCCCGGTCGCGAGGCCTATCCGGGCGACGTGTTCTATGTCCATGCCCGGCTGCTGGAGCGGGCATCCAAACTATCGAAGGCCAAGGGCGGCGGCTCGCTGACCGCGCTGCCGATCGCCGAGACCGACGCGGGCAATCTCAGCGCCTATATCCCGACCAACCTGATCTCGATCACCGACGGCCAGATCGTGCTCGACGCCAAGCTGTTCCACGAGGGGCAGAAGCCGGCCGTGGATGTCGGCACCAGCGTCAGCCGGGTCGGCGGCAAGACCCAGTCCCATGCGCTGCGTGCGGCCGCGGACACGCTGCGCCTGGACTACGCGCAATTCCTGGAATTGGAGATGTTCACCCGGTTCGGCGGCATGCCGGACGCGCGGGTGCGCGACCAGCTGACGCGCGGCGCCCGCATTCGCGCGATCCTGGAACAGCCGCAGCACGCGCCGCTGCGGCTCGCCGACGAGGTCGCTTTGGTCCTAGCGGTCCAGGCCGGCCTGTTGGATTCTCTATCCTTGCCGGGCGTGATCGAATTCCGCCGCGGTCTGGGCGAAGCACTCGATCGCAATGCGCCGAACGCCGTCAGTCAGATCCAGAAGACCGGCTCACTTGACGACACACTGAAACAGGCCCTGCAAGAGGCGATGAAGAAATACGCCGCGTCCATGGTGCCGGCAAAGGGGGCCCAACCATGACCGAGCGTCTCGCCGACATCAGCGCGCACATCAACGGTATCCGGCAGTTGGGCACGGTCGTGAACGCGATGCGCGGCATTGCGGCCGCACGGGCCCAGCAGGCGCGCGGACAGTTGGTCGCGGTCGATACCTACGCCGCAACCATCGCCGTCGCCATTGGTCGCGCCCTGGCACTGGCCCAGGCGCCCCGCTCTGACGGCTCGCGCAAATCCAGCCGGCCGGCGATCGTGCTGTTCTGCGCCGAGCAGGGCTTTGCCGGGACGTTCAGCGAGCGTCTGCTGGATGCGGTGGCCGGTGATCTGGTGGGGGCCGACCTGTTCCTGATCGGCACGCGCGGCGGCACGGTCGCCCAGGATCGCGGCATCGCCGCCCGCTGGACCAGCGCCCTGCCGGCGCATTCGCAGGGCATTCCCAAGCTCGCCGACCAGATCCTGGAGGCGCTCTACCCCCGCATCGCCACCGGCGAGGTCGACCGGCTCGACGCGGTGTTCAGCCGCTGGCAGCCCGGTCGTGGCGGCCAGGTCGAGCGCCGGCAGCTGTTCCCATTCGACCTGACGGCGTTTCCGCCCTCGACCGAGGCCAATCACCCCCTCGTCAACGTGCCGGCCCAAACACTTTTGACCGATCTGACCGCGGACTACATACATGCCCAGCTGTGCACCGCCGCGCTTCATGCTTTCGCGGCCGAGAACGAGGCCCGCATGGAGGCGATGGCGGCAGCGCGCGCGCAGATCGACCGGCGGCTGACCGATCTGCAGGCGACGCAGTCGCGCGTACGCCAGGAGGAGATCACCATCGAGATCATCGAGCTGGCCGCCGGCGAGACGGCGAGCTACCGGCCGCCTGAAGTCATATCGCGAAGAATGCGATGGTGACGACGACCATGACGACCGTGGCCAGCCAGCCGCCGATCAGCATCGGCCGCGGCAGCGTCAAGCGGCCCATGATGCGCGGGTTCATGGCGATCACCATCATGACGGCCATCAGCGGTGCCGCGAGCACGCCGTTGACGACGGCGCTCCAATAGAGCGCCTTGATCGGGTCGAGTGCGGTGAAATTGAGGGTCGCCCCGGCCAGTGTCGCGACCGCGATGACCGCATAGAACGCCTTGGCCTCCCGCGGGCGCCGGTCCAGTCCTTCGGTCCAGCGAAAACTCTCGCTGACCGCGTAGGCCGCCGAGCCTGCGAGCACCGGCACAGCGAGCAGGCCGGTCCCGATGATGCCGATGGCGAACAGCGCGAAAGTGAAGTCGCCGGCGATCGGACGCAGCGCCTCGGCCGCCTGGGACGAGGTCTGGATGTCGGTGACGCCGCTGGCGTTCAAGGTCGCGGCCGTGGCGATGATGATGAACAGCGCGATCAGGTTGGAGACGCCCATGCCGACGATGGTATCGGTGCGGATGCGCGCCAGTTCCGGACCGGCCGCCTTGGGCGCGATACACAGTGCCTTGACATGGCGCCGGTGGCGTTCCTCGACCTCCTGGCCCGCCTGCCAGAAGAATAGGTACGGGCTGATCGTCGTGCCCAGGATCGCGACCAGCGCCGTCGCGAACCCCCCGTCGAAGGTGAAATGCGGCACGAAGGTCCCGTAGAGCGCCGAGGCCCAGGGCACATGGGCGGCGAACACCACGACGACATAGGCGAACAGCGACAGCGTCGACCATTTGAGCACGGCAGCATAGCGCGCGTAGCTGAGCCAGATTTCGAGCACGACGCAGAGCACGCCGAACAAAACGGTGTAAAGGCGCTCGGGACCGCCGATCAGCAGGCCCAGTGCAGCACCCATGGCACCGAGGTCGGCACCGAGATTGATCACGTTGGCGATGAGCAGAAGCAGCACCACCCCGCGCAGCAGCCAGGGCGAGTAGTGGCGCCGCAGGTTCTGGGCGATGCCGTAACCGGTCACGCAGCCGATCCGCGCGCTGACGGCCTGGATCGCGACCATCAGCGGGAAGGTGAACAGCATGGTCCAGGCGAGGCCATAGCCGAACTGGGCGCCGACCTGGCTATAGGTGGCGATGCCGCTCGGGTCGTCGTCGGCGGCGCCGGTGACCAGCCCCGGGCCGAGCCGGGCGACGAACCCCGGCGATGTCAGCGGCGGTGACGGGATCGCGCCGACGAGCGGCGGTTGGGACATTGCCGTCCGCTCAGGAATTGAGGCTACGGAGCGCTGCCGGATGCGTCAGGCGGATCTGCCGCGCGGTCGAGAACGCGATCAGCGCGTCGCGCTCGAACTGGGACAGGGTGCGCGACACGGTCTCGATCGTCAGGCCCAGATAGTCCGCGATGTCCTGACGCGTCATTTCCAGCGTGACGGTGCCCGTATTGGCCGAATGGGTCGCCCAATCGACCAGGAAGGCCGCGACCTTCTCGACCGCGCTGCGCCGTCCCAGCAGCAGGGCATGAACCTGGGCGCGCGCCAGGCTGCGCATCGCGTAGGAAAACAGCTGCTGGGACAGGCCGGCATCCTGCGACGCCGAGGCCTCGAGACCGCGGCGGCGATAGGAGATGACCGTGCAATCGCAGACCGCCTCGCTTGAGAAGCTGTACTCAGCCCCCGCCTCGACGCCGAAGATGTCGCCGGCGACATGGAAGGCGTCAATCAGGCGACGGCCGTCGCTGAGGAACTTGCAGGTCCGCACGACGCCGGACACGACCTTGAAAATCGCGTCGGCCTCGTCACCCTCGCCATAGATCTCGCGATCCTGGGTGAAATGCAGCACGGGGCCCATCGACGGCAGTCCGGTCTCCGCCGTCCAGGGCGTCCGCATCGCCATTGCCTGGGCGGCGGCAGAGGAAACATCCGTCGAGGGGGCAAAAGCTAGGGACATCGAACTCTCCTGGAGACATCACGCGATGCGTTCTTTGTCTGCCGGGAGAGGCCGGCCGGATATTGTGTTAGGTCCTACGGGATTCTACGTAGCGGCAGGGATCAGATCGACGGCATTCGGTGGCCGAGGACGTCATGGATGCTGTCGACCAGCGCGCCGTTCAGGAACGGCTTTTCCAGAACATGCCGAACACCCGCCAACATGGCGCGCCGGCGCAGGCTGTCGGTCGCATGGCCCGTCATCAGAATGACCGGGACCCGAAAATCCCCCTCGGCCAGGCGATCGAGCACCGAGGCGCCGTCCATCAGCGGCATCTTGTCATCGAGCACGAGGCAATCGGCCAGGCGCAATCCGGGATGCGCCAGCAACTCCGGCCCCCCCGCGCAGAGGTGAACCGCGAACCCCTCGATTTCGAGCGCGAATTTGAGAGACTCGCGGACGGCCAAGTCACCATCGACGACGAGGACGACGTCCCCTCTTTCGGTCATTGCCCTGGGCTCCGTCGGCTCTCCCGAGCCATCTGTTCTGTTGCAGAAGGCGGAGTGTAGGGCCGAGTTCCGATAGGGCGCCTTGATCTAGCGCAAGGCCGGGCGATCATTCCGATGGCAGCACGCCTGCCACCAGGGACATGCGTACGAGTTCGGACAGGCTGGTGGCGCCCATCTTGGTCATCAGGCTGGCCCGATGGACCTCGACCGTCCTGGCACTGAGGCCCAGGTCATAGGCGATCGTCTTGTTCGGATGGCCCGCCAGCAGCCCATCGAGCACTTCGCGTTCGCGCGCGGTCAGGGACTTCAGCTTGACCTGGGTCTGGGCGATCTCGGTCTCGCGATAGCCCGTCCTGTCATAGAGGTCGAGGGCGGCCCGGATCGCCGACAGGATCAGCTCGTCGTCGAACGGCTTCTCGATGAAATCCACCGCGCCGGCCTTCATGGCTTCGACCGCCAGCGACACGTCGGCATGGCCGGTCATGATGATCATCGGCAGCTTGATGCCCAGCGATTTCAGCCGGCGCTGCAGCTCCAGCCCGTCCATGCCCGGCATGCGCACATCGCTGACGATACAGCCCGGCTGCAGCGTCGGCAGCACCTCCAGAAAACCGACCGCCGATTCATGGACCCGCACCGCCAGCCCGGCGCTGCTGAGCAGGAACGCCACGGCCTGGCGCACGCCCTCGTCATCATCGATCAGATGAACGACCGCATCACTCGCCATCGGCCGCTCCTTCCGCGCCGATTATCCGGAGCGTCAGCCGGAACGCGGTGCCGCCCCCTGGATTCGGTTCGGCCCAAATACGGCCGCCATGCGCCTCGATGATCGTGCGAGAAATCGACAATCCGACCCCCATGCCTTGTCGCTTGGTCGTGACGAAAGGCTTGAACAATTGCTCAGCCACCTCCGGCGCGATGCCGGGGCCGGTATCCACCACGCTGACCTCGACGGTCTCGTCGTCGAGTTTGCGGGTCGCGATCACCAGCCGGCGCTCCGTCGTTTCCTGCATCGCTTCGACCGCGTTGCGGATCAGGTTGAGCAGCACCTGCTGCACCTGGACCTTGTCGGCAAGGACGAATTCCACGCGGGGATCGAATTCCAGCGAGGTGCGGACGCCGATCTCCTTGACGCCGATCAAGGCCAGCGCGCTCGCTTCCTCGACCAATTTTGACAGGTTCTCGACCTGCCGCTCGCTCTCGCCGCGCGCCACGAATTCCCGCAGGCGGCGGATGATCTGCCCCGCCCGCAGCGCCTGCTCCGCTGCCCGCTCGATCGCGTCGCGGACCGCCGGCAGGTTGCCCGGCTGATTGCCGTCGAGCAGCCGGCCGCAGCCCTTCAGATAGCTGGCGACCGCCGTCAGCGGCTGATTGAGCTCATGGGCGAGCGTCGAGGCCATTTCGCCCAGGGCGGTGAACCGGGACATGTGGATGACGCCGGCCTGCAGCTCCTGCAGCCGCTGCTGGGTCTGCTGCCGCTCGGTCAGGTCGCGCACGAATCCGGTAAAGAACCGTCGATCGCCGGAGCGCATCTCGCCGACCGAAAGCTCCATCGGAAAGGTCGAGCCGTCCTTGCGCTGGCCCACGACCAGGCGCCCGAGCCCGATGATGCGCCGCTCGCCGGTCGTCATGTAATGGTTGAGGTAGCCATCATGCTGCTTTTTATAGGGCGAGGGCATGAGGATACTGACGTTCTGGCCGATCGCTTCCGCCGCCGCATAGCCGAACAGGCGCTCGGCCGTGGCGCTGAACGATTGCATGATGCCGGCCGTGTCGATCACGACCATGGCGTCGGGCACGGTGTCGAGCACCGACTGCAGATGGGCCTCCCGCTCGGCGAGCGCGGTCTGGGACCGCTTGGCGGCGGTGATGTCGCGCGCGACCTTGGCGACGCCCAGGAAATGGCCGTCACTGTCCCAGACCGGCGAGACGGTCAGCGAGACATCGATGATCTCGCCGTCCTTCCGCCGGCGGCGCGTCTCGAAATGATCGACCCGCTCACCCCGGCGGATCCGGTCGAGGATATCGCCGGTCTCGTCCTCCAAGCCCGGCGGCAGCAGGATGGAGATCGACTTGCCGATCATCTCCCCGGCCGTATAGCCGAAGATGGTTTCGGCACTGCGATTCCAGTCGGTGACGATGCCGTCGAGCGTCTTGCCGATGATGGCATCGTCGGATGAGGCGACGATCGCGGCCAGCCGGTCGTTGGCCAGTTCGACCGCCTTGCGCCGCGCGATCTCGATCAGGATGCCCCGGCTTTCGACCGGATGGCCGGCTTCTGGAGTGGGCTTTCCCCGCATGCGCAGCCAACGGCCCGTGTCGCCGCCGCCGCCGATGCGGAAATCGATGTCATGCTCCTGGCCGTCGCGGGCACCATCGCGCAAAGCGCGCTCGACGCCATCGCGATCGTCCGGGTGGACATGCGCCAGGAATTCCTGAAATTCCAAGGCCGACCGGCTCGCCCCAAGCAGCCCGCGCGAACGCCCGGACAGACGGATCACGCCGCTGGCAAAATGCCAGTGCCATGTGCCGGTGGCCCCGGCCTCCATGGCGAGCAGGCGTTCCTTTTCGTCCTCGATCGAGGCCATACCTGTGCTCCGGTCACCGCAAGAGCTGGAAAGCCCGAACGTTTTCGGAGTGTATCACGTGCCGAACCGGTCGCGGTTTCGCCGTGCGTCGTCCGATTGCCCGGTGCCGAGATGCAGCACACGCTCGCAGATCGTCAAAGGCGCCGGCCGGTGCGAGACGATCAAGGCGCCCTGGCCAAGCCGAGCCAAGCGGGCGCGAAGCCGGCTGACGACCAGAGCCTCGGTCGCGGCATCGAGGCCCGCCGTCGGCTCGTCGAGCAGCAGCCAGGGCGCCGGACGAAGATAGGCCCGCGCCAGCCCGAGCCGACGCCGTTCGCCGCCGGACAGCCTGGCGCCGTTTTCGCCCACCCAGCTGTCGAGCCCGGCCGGCAAGGCCCGGACCCGCTCGCCCAGAGCGGCATCCTGCAATGCCAGCCAGAGCATGGCATCGTCCTCGCCGCGGGGGCAGGCCAGCAGCAGATTGTCCCGCACCGTGCCGGCCAACAATGCCGCATCCTGGGGCGCATAGGCGAAGCATTGCCGCAGCAGCGCCGGGGGCAGATCGCCGATATCCACGCCGCCCAGTTCGATCCGGCCGCCGCCGAGCGATCGCAGCCCGACCAGCCGCTCCAGCAAGCTCGTCTTGCCGCTGCCGCTCGGGCCGGTCAGGCCGACGATCATGCCGGGCGCCAGCATGGCGGCGGGTTCGGCCAGCATGATTTGCGGCGGATGACGCAGGACCGAAACCGCCGGCACGGGCAGCGCCGGAACCGTCAGAACCGCCTCTAGCCGCGCCTCCGATTCGGCGAGACTGCCGCGCACCTCGAAACCCCGGATGAAGCCGGCGAGCCCGTCCAGCGTCATCGCTGCGCCCAGCGCCGCAAGGGCCGCCATGGGCAGGGACGCATGCGTGCTGAGGGCCAGAACCGCCATCGCGCCCACGCCGGGCGCCGAGCCCTGGAGCAGGGCGAACCAGCCGCTCCAGGCCGTCACCCGCGCCTGGGCGGCCAGCAGGGCCGCACTCCGTTCCGCGATCCGTCCCGCGGCCCAGTCGCCCAACCCATAGGCACGCAACTCGGCGGCCGCGGCGGCGAGGGTCGCATATTCCTGCTTCAGGCGTGCGTTGGCCCGCTGCACCACCCGGCCCTGCTCGCGTCCCAACACGGAGAAGATCCAGGCCGCCAGGATCGTCACGGCGACGAGGCCGAGCGTCGCGCAGACCGGCGCCGCTCCCGCCGGCACGAGCAGCGTCATGCCGGCGAGCACGGACGCGACTGCCGCCGAAGGGGCCGACCGCCGCACGAAACGCGCTTCGACCGCATCCACATCCTGGACCATGCGCATGGAAGCGTCGCCGACGGTCATCGCCAGCGCGGTGCGGGGCGGTGCCGCCAGGATCGCGCGGAACAGGGCGGGGCGAAGCCGCGCCAGCGCACCAAGTGCCGCGTCATGCCCGGCGACCCGCTCGGCATAGCGGCCGCCGGTGCGGACGATGGCGAGCAGCCGGATGCCGACGGCGGGCAGCATGTAGTTGAACGCCGATGCCGCGGCCGGCCCGGCGAGGCCGGCCAGCGCCGCCCCGGTGATGAACCAGCCGGACAATCCCAGCAGCAGAACCGACGATGCGGTGACCGCCGCCGCACACAGGGCCGCCAGCGCCAGTCCGCCGCGCTGCCGGCGCCGCTCGGCCGCGATCAGGGCCTGGAGTTGCGATCTCATGCCGCTTCCAATCGGATGATGGTGTCCGCGATCGATGCCAGGCGCGCGGAATGGGTGGCGATCAGGGTGGTCCGGCCCCGGGCGGCATCGGCGATGGCCGCGATCAACCCATCCTCCGCCGCTGCATCCACATGGGCGGTCGGCTCGTCGAGCAGCAGGATCGGCGCCGGCTTCAGCAGCGCGCGGGCGAGCGCGATGCGCTGGCGTTCGCCGCCCGACAATCCGCTGCCGCGTTCGTCCAGAACCGTGTCGAGCCCCCGGGTGGCCAGCAGCGCGCTCAGACCGGCCGCATCGGCCGCGACCGCGATCTGCGCCGTCGTCGCACCGGGCCGGGCGAGCCCGATATTGGCGGCGATGCTGCCCGGCATGATGGTCGGCATCTGCCCCATCCAGGCGATCGATCCGGTGAGCGCGCCCAGATCCGACAGGCGTGCGCCATCGATCGTCAGGCTGCCTTGGCTGAGCGGCGCCAAGCCCAACAACAGGTTCAACGCCGTCGTCTTGCCGGCCCCGCTCGGACCCAGCAGGGCGACGATCCGGCCGGGTGCGACATCGAGGTCCAGACCGGAGAGAGCCGGCCGGTCTTCCCCGGCATAATGCACCGTCACCTGCTCGAACCGGATGCGCGGCGGTCCGGGCAGCAGAGGGGCGATCGCCTCGGGTATCGGGGCTGCCGCCTCGATCGCGATCAAGCCGTCGGCCACGGTCTCGGCCGCCTGCCGGTCGTGGTAGGTCGCGGCCAGGCGGCGCAGCGGCGCATAGAATTCCGGCGCCAGCGCCAGCACGAAGACGGCGCGGCCCAGATCGAGCTTTTCCGTCACGAAACCAGGGAGCAGGCCCAGCAGGTTGAAGCCGGCATAGACCGCGACCAGGGCGACCGACAGGGCGGCGAAGAATTCGAGCCCGGCCGAACTCAGAAAGGCAATCCGCAGCACCGCCATGGTCCGTCGCCGCAATTCGTCGGCCGCCACCGCCAGCCTGGCCGTCTCGCCCGCTTCGGCCTGGAACGCGAGCACGAGCGGCAGCATGCGGATCCGGTCGGCGAACAGTGCGCCCAGCCGTGTCAGCGCGGTGAGCTGGCATCCCGCCTCGTCCGCCGCCGCACCGCCCGCCAGGATCATGACCAGGACGAACGGCACGATCGTCGCCACCAGGATGCCGGCGGCGATCGGGCTGGCCAATGCCGCCGCCAGCAGAACCGGCACGGACCCGATCATGGCCGTCCGTGCCGGCAGGAAGCGGGCGACATAGCCGTCCAGCGTCTCGACATTGTCGACGGCGGCCGTCATCAGCGCGCCGGTGGTCTGGCCGGTTCCGGCCGGCAGGGACAGGGTCGCCCGCACAATGCGGTCGCGCAGCCGGTCCTTCGCGAGCTGCGCAGCCCCGGCGCCGGTGCGGGCCGAAAGCCCGGCACAGGCGCCGCGCACGCCGGCACTGACGAGGCCGAGCGCCAGCCAGGGCAGCATTGCCGCCAGGCCCCGCGGTAGCGCCGTCAAACCGAAGGCGAGGCCGGCCGCGAAGCCGATCGCCGCCAGGCCGTCCAGCACCAGCAGTCCTGCCGCCAGCCGGTTGCGCCAGCCGCCGGCCGCCGCCACCGCGCCAAGCCAGGCGCGTCGCGCCGTCTTGGCCGATTTTCTCTGTTCGTCATCCATCATGCCCTTCCCTTCCCGCCGATGGCGGGGCCGGACATTGATCCAGATCAAAGCGATAGCGCGGCCGACGACCTAGCAAGGCATTCGTCCCGCCCAACTGGCCGGGAGACTTAGTAACGGAGACCGAGATGGATGCCGGGGTCGTCGACCTTTCGCGCCTGCAATTCGCGCTGACCGCGCTTTATCATTTCCTGTTCGTGCCCCTGACGCTCGGCATGTCGGTCATGCTGCTGATCATGGAGAGCGTCTATGTCATGAGCGGCCGCCCGATCTGGCGGACGATCACGCGCTTCTGGGGCACGATCTTCGGCATCAATTTCGCGCTGGGCGTTGCGACGGGCCTGACCATGGAGTTCGAGTTCGGCACGAACTGGTCGTATTTCTCGCACTATGCCGGCGACGTGTTCGGCGCGCCGCTCGCGATCGAGGGGCTGATGGCCTTCTTCATGGAGGCGACCTTCGTCGGGCTGATGTTCTTCGGCTGGCAGCGGCTGTCGCGGCGCGGCCACTTGTTCGTCACCTTCATGGTGGCGCTCGGCACCAACCTCTCTGCGCTGTGGATCCTGGTCGCGAACGGCTGGATGCAGAATCCGGTCGGCGCCCATTTCAATCCCGAGACCATGCGGATGGAGGTGACGGATTTCGCGGCGGTGCTGTTCAACCCGATCGCCCAGGCGAAATTCGTCCATACGGTCAGTGCCGGCTACGTCATCGCGTCGGTTCTGGTGCTGGGCGTCTCGGCCTTCTACCTGCTGCGCGGCCGCTGGGTCGGCGTCGCCCGACGCTCGATGATCGTGGCCGCCGCGTTTGGCCTCGCCGCCTCGCTGTCCGTCGTCGTGCTCGGCGACGAGAGCGGCTACACGCTGACCGTCAATCAGAAAATGAAACTGGCCGCCATCGAAGGCGCCTGGCACACCGAGGAAGCCCCGGCGGGCCTGACGCTCGTTGGTTTGCCGGATGTAGCGGCGCACACCACGCGCTATGCGGTGCAGATCCCCTGGGTGCTCGGCCTGGTCGCGACCCGCAGCCTGAATGGCCCGGTGGTCGGCATGTCGGAGCTGGTGCTGCAGGCGCAGGAGCGGATCGCGTCCGGCCTGCTGGCCTATGACGCGGTCGAGACCCTGAAGCAGCAGCCCGACGATGCCCCGGCGCGCGCGGTCTTCGCCGCCCATGGCCGCGATCTGGGCTATGCGCTGCTGCTGAAGCGCGGCCTGCCGGATCCGCGCGTCGCGACGCCGGAGCAGATCATGGCTGCCGCCTGGGACACGGTGCCCGACGTGCCCGTGATGTTCTGGTCCTTTCGCATCATGGCCGGCCTGGGCTTCTGCTTCATCGCGCTGTTCGCGACCGCCTTCGTGCTGTGCAGCCTGCGCCGCTTCGATCAGCGCTGGTTCCTGTGGCTCGCCGTCTGCGCCATCCCGCTGCCCTGGATTTCGACCGAACTCGGCTGGGTCATCGCCGAGATGGGGCGGCAGCCCTGGGCGATCGATGGGGTGCTGCCGACCGGGCTTGCGGCCTCGTCGCTCAGCCGCGGCGTGCTGTGGCTGACCATCGCCGGCTTCACCCTGCTCTATGGCGCGCTGGCCGTGATCGAGATCGGGCTGATCGTCCGCACCATCCGCGGCGGACCCTACGCGAAGCATGAGGATCCGGCACCGGTCTCCGAACGCATCCCGGCATCGCCCAAGGCGGCCTGAAAGAAGGATCGGCAAGATGCATCTCCCTCTCGACTACGCAACGCTCCGCGTCATCTGGTGGGGCCTGATGGGCGTGCTGCTCATCGGCTTCGCCCTCACCGACGGCTGGGATCTGGGCGTGGCCGCCCTGCTGCCGTTCGTCGCCCGCGACGATGGCGAACGGCGGATGGTGATCAACGCTGTCGGGCCGACCTGGGAGGGCAACCAAGTCTGGTTCATCCTGGGCGGCGGCGCCATCTTCGCGGCCTGGCCCTTCGTCTATGCGGTCAGCTTCTCCAGCTTCTATCTGGCGATGTTCCTGGTGCTGGCCGCGCTCATCCTGCGGCCCGTGGGGTTCAAATACCGTTCCAAGCGTCCGGGTGCCGGCTGGCGTGCCCGCTGGGATTGGGCCTTGTTCACCGGCGGCTTCGTGCCGGCACTGGTGTTCGGCGTGGCCGTCGGCAATGTGCTGCAGGGCGTGCCCGTCCGGCTCGACAGCGATTTGCGCGCCTTCTACGAGGGCAGCCTGATCGGGCTGTTCTCGCCGTTCGCGCTGCTGTGCGGCTTGTTGTCAGTTGCAATGATCGTGCTGCACGGCGCCGCGTTCCTGTCGGTCAAGATCGAGCATGGCCCGGTCCATGCGCGGGCCCGGCAGATCGGCAGCGGAGCTGCACTCCTGTCCGTCGCTCTGTTCGCGCTCGGCGGCGCCTGGGTCGCCTGGGGCGACATCGGCTTCCACGCCATGACGGACGCCCTGCCCGACGGCCCCTCGAACCCGCTGCGCACGGCGAGCGTGCGGGAAGCCGGGGCCTGGCTGTCGAACTATGGCCCGCACCCCTGGTTCCTGGCAGCACCCGTGCTGGGACTGGCCGGCGCCCTGCTCGCCTTCGCCGGCATCCGCCTCAGGCTGGAGAGCGCCGCGCTGGCGGGCTCGTCGCTATCCGCCTTCGGCATCATCGCCACGGTCGGCCTGTCGATGTTTCCCTATATCCTGCCCAGCACAATCGACGCGCATTCCAGCCTGACGGTGTGGAATGCCTCGTCCAGCGCGCCGACGCTGTTCGTCATGCTGATCGTCACGGCCATCCTGCTGCCGCTCGTCCTGCTCTACACCGCCTGGGTCTACCGGGTGCTCTGGGGCCGGGTGACGAGCGAGGCCGTCGCCACCAGCCCCGATTTCTATTGAGGACAAGTCCCATGTGGTATTTCGCCTGGATCCTGGGTGTCGGCCTAGCCGTGCTGTTCGGTATCGTGAACGGCATGTGGCACGAGTTTCATCTGCCGGCAGAAGCCGAAGGCGATCCAACGGAGCACTGACACGGCGACAGAAAGCGGATGGTGATGGTTGTCCGAACACACGAGCCCACTTTCGTCGAGCTGTTCACCCCCAAGCTCGTAACCATTCTTCGCGAGCGTTACGGCCTCCGCGATCTCAAAGCCGACGTCATGGCGGGGCTGACCGTGGCGATCGTCGCCCTGCCCCTGTCCATGGCAATTGCAATCGCGTCCGGCGTGACGCCGGACCGTGGCCTCTATACCGCGATCATCGGCGGCTTCGTCGTCTCGGCGCTCGGTGGAAGCCGCTTTCAAATCGGCGGGCCGGCCGGTGCGTTCATCGTGCTCGTAGCGGCAACGGTAGAGCAGCACGGCGTTGATGGCCTCATCCTGGCGACCCTGCTTTCCGGGGTAATCCTGCTCGCCGGCGGCCTGCTCCGTCTTGGTACCTTCATCAAGTATATTCCGTATCCGGTCACCGTCGGCTTCACCTCCGGCATCGCCGTCATCATCTTCGCCAGCCAGGTCAGAGAGCTTCTCGGCCTGACGCTCGATGGCAAAGAACCTGGGGCTTTCATCCCTAAGCTCCGGGCGTTGAGCGCGGCACTCCCGTCGATCGATCCCGCCGCGCTCGCGGTTACGACGCTCTCGATCGGCGCCATCATCCTGGTCCGGCGCTTTCGTCCGCATTGGCCGGCTTTTCTGATTTCGGTTGGCCTCGGCTCTGCCCTGACCTGGCGTTTCGGCCTGCCGATAGAAACGATCGGCAGCCGCTTCGGTGGCATTCCGCACGCGCTGCCGGCACCGCATCTCCCCGCCATGTCGATCGTCCGGATTGCCGCCGTGCTGCCGGCAGCGCTTTCCTTCGCACTTCTCGGGAGTATCGAAAGCCTGTTGTCGGCGGTCGTGGCCGACAGCATGACCGGACGCCGGCATCGTTCCAACGCCGAGTTGGTCGCCCAGGGCGCGGCGAACATCGCCTCGTCCCTGTTTGGCGGTATCTGCGTCACAGGTGCAATCGCCCGAACCGCCACCAACATCCGGGCCGGCGCGCGCGGTCCGTTGGCCGGAATGCTGCATTCTGTCTTTCTTCTCCTCGCCATGCTCGTGGCAGCACCTCTGGCGAGCTTCATCCCTCTCGCGTCACTCGCGGCCGTGCTTGCCGTCGTCGCCTGGAACATGGCCGAAAAGCGTGAGTTTTTGACGCTGATCCGCGCCTCGCGCGGCGACGCGCTCGTGCTGCTCGCCACGTTCCTTCTTGTCGTATTCCGCGATCTGACCGAGGGCATCCTCGCCGGGTTCGGGCTGGGCACGCTCCTGTTCATGCACCGCATGGCTCAAGCGGTCGAGGTCGACCGCCCCTCGCCGTGGGTCGAGGCGGACAGGGCCGACACCTCGAACGGCGACGATCGAGCCCCCTACGACCGGGATTTGGCAACTGATCCCGACGTCGTGGTGTACCGGATTTCCGGCGCATTCTTCTTCGGCGCGGCGGCGGCCGTAGGGGCGGCGCTCGATCGGATCGGCGAACGCCCCAAGGCATATGTCATCGACTTTTCGGCCGTGCCGGTCATCGACTCGACTGCGGCCGCAACGATCGAAGGATTCGCCCGGACGGCGCGTCGCAAAGGAGCGGCGCTTTTCATTGCCGGAGCCCGCGCGCCGATCAGACGGGTCCTGCTGACCCACGGCGTCAGCCCACCGCATGTCCGGTTCGAGACGAAGCTGGCGGACGCCGTTACGGCGGCGCACGAGCTGCCGCCCCCGTCCGGCAGTTGATCCGGATCAAGGACAAGCATTCGCGCGCGACCCATTCATGGCCCTGCTGATCAACACAAGGAGGCAGGCATGGCCAAGATGAAGGCGGCGATCTTCGCCGAACCCGGACGCATCGTCCTCGACGACAAACCCATCCCCGAAGTGGGGCCGCTCGATGCGCTGCTGCGCATCACGACGACGACGATCTGCGGCACCGACGTCCATATCCTCAAGGGCGAATACCCGGTCGCCCGCGGCCTGACGATCGGGCACGAGCCGGTCGGCATCATCGAGCGGCTGGGCCGGGCAGTCGAAGGCTTTCACGAGGGCCAGCGCGTCATCGCCGGCGCGATCACGCCGAGCGGCTATAGTGCCGCCTGCCTGTGCGGCTGCGCCAGCCAGGACGGTGCCGGCACCAAGCATGGCTTCAAGGCGGCCGGCGGCTGGAAGTTCGGCAATACGATCGACGGGTGCCAGGCGGAATATCTGCTGGTGCCCGACGCGATGGCCAACCTGGCGCCGGTGCCCGATGCACTCACCGACGAAGAAGTGCTGATGTGCCCCGACATCATGTCGACCGGCTTCAGCGGGGCCGAGAGCGGCGAGATCCGCATCGGCGACGCGGTCGTCGTGTTCGCGCAAGGACCGATCGGCCTGTGCGCCACGGCCGGCGCCAAGCTGCGCGGCGCCACCATGATCATCGCCGTGGACAGCGTGCCCGCCCGCCTCGCGGCAGCCCGCAGCCTGGGCGCCAGCCACACGGTCGATTTCAACGCGGTCGATCCGGTCGCGGAGATCATGCGCCTGACCGACGGGCGCGGCGTCGATGTCGCGATCGAAGCGCTCGGCACCCAGGCGACGTTCGAGGCGGCGCTGCGCGTGCTGCGGCCGGGCGGAACGCTGTCCAGCCTGGGCGTCTATTCGACCGACCTCTCCATCCCGCTCGGGCCGTTCGCGGCGGGCCTGGCCGATCTGAAGATCGTCACCACGCTCTGCCCCGGCGGCAAGGAACGCATGCGCCGGCTGATGTCGGTCATCGCCTCGGGCCGGATCGACCTGAAGCCGCTGGTTACCCACCGCTTCAAGCTCGACCAGATCGAGGCGGCCTACGAACTGTTCGGCCACCAGCGCGACGGCGTGCTCAAGATTGCGATCACGCCCTGACGAGATCGCCGGACTCTCCGATCCGCCGACATGACGGTCCCTATCAGCGGTGATGACGTATGGATTTTTCACGCCATCAAAGCGCCCTCATCTGTTGTGCATTTGCACATTTGGAGAGAGTGCGTGCTGAAATCTGTTGGAGCTGCCCTGCTGCTGGCCTCCGGGCTTGCCATCACCGCCGGACCGGCCCTGGCGATGCAGACGATCGTGACGCAGGTGGACAAGAACACCGACGGAACGATGACCTACCATTTCGCCGTCAAGCTCGATCCCGGCGAGACGTTGACGCCGGGCGAGGCCAAAGTGTCCGCCGACTTCGTCACCGTCTATAATTTCTACGGCATGGTCGACGGGTCGGCGAAATCGCCGGCGGGCTGGGCCTTCACGTCCGAGGAATTCGGCCGCACGCCGACCTTGAACGGATATCCGATGGTCTTGCCGCTGGATGTTCCCAATACGCCCAACCTGACCTGGACGGTGACGAAGCCGGTCGCCGCCGGGGCGCAGATTGACGGCTTCACCGCGACGACCCGGGTTGCTGCAATGGTCCAGGGGCAATATGCGGCCCAGGTCACGCGCCAGATGCCGGCACTTCCCGGTGCCGCCGCGAAGGCGTCCAAACAGGCGGTCCTCGGCGCCTTGCCGACGCCGAGCTTCCTCGCCGACGTCAAGTAGCCTCAGGCCAGTAGATGCTGCCCGCCATCGACCGGGATGATCGTCCCGGTGATGTGCCGGGCGGCATCGCTGACCAGGAAGGCCGCAAGATTGCCGACGTCGACGATATCGACCAGATGACGCTCCGGTGCCCGGGCGGCCGCTTGCTCCAGCAGGGTATCGAACCGATCGATGCCGCTGGCGGCGCGGGTGCGGATCGGACCGGGCGAGACCGCATGGACCCGGATGCCCTTCGGTCCCAGTTCCGCCGCGACATAGCGCACGGTGCTCTCCAGCGCCGCCTTGACCGGGCCCATCAGGTTGTAATGCTCGACCACCCGGGCCGAGCCGTAGAAGGTCACGGCCAGCAGGCAGCCGCCCTGGGTCATCAGCGGCTCGGCCAGCCGCGCCATGCGGATGAAGGAATGGCACGACACGTCCATGGCCACGCCGAAGCCGGTGGCCGAACAGTCCGTGACCCGGCCATGCAGATCGTCGGTCGGCGCGAAGGCGATCGAATGCAGCAGGAAATCCAGGCGGCCCCATTCCGCCCGCACCCGCTCGAACACGGCTTCCAGCGCGCCCGTCTCGCGCACGTCGCACGGCAGCACGAGCGGACAGGGCAGAGCGTCGGTGACGGCGCGGACGTAGCTTTCCGCCTTGGCATTCAGATATGTCGCCGCGAGCGTGGCACCGGCGGCCGCGAAGACCTGGGCACAGCCGGTAGCGATGCTGTGCTCGTTGGCGATGCCGACGATCAGCCCGCGCTTGCCGCGCAGGTCGACGATCGGCTTGATCAGGGCGAAGTCGGTCACAGCATCTCCAATGTGTGACGCACGATCATGGCTTCCTCGTCGGTCGGAATGACGCGGACCTCGACGCGGCTGTCGGCGGTGCTGATCCGGTCGGCGTCGACATTGTTGGCGCCGGGGTCCATCGCCACGCCCAGCCAAGCCAGGCGGGTGCAGACCGCGGCCCGGATTGGGGCGGCATGCTCGCCGATGCCGGCGGTGAAGACGAAGCCGTCCAGCCCGCCGAGCGAACCGGCCAGCGCCGCCGCCTCGCGCGCGATACGGAACACGAACAGCTCGACCGCCTCGCGTGCTTCCGGGCTCGTGCTTTCCAGCAGCACCCGCATGTCGCTGGACAGGCCGGAGACGCCGAGCAGGCCGGAGCGCTGATACAGCAGCGTTTCGATCTCGGCGGCCGGGAGTTGCTTCTGCTGCAGCATGTAAAGGATCACGCCCGGGTCGATCGTGCCGCAGCGCGTGCCCATCATCAGCCCGTCGAGCGCAGTGAATCCCATCGTCGTGTCGACGCTGGCGCCATCATGGAGCGCGCACAGGCTGGCGCCATTGCCCAGATGGGCGACGATCACCCGGCCGGCCGCGAGCTTGGGGGCGGTCCGGCGCAGGGTCCGTGCGATATATTCATAGGACAGACCGTGGAAACCGTAGCGCCGGACGCCCTCGGCCTCGTATTCGCGCGGCAGGGCGAAGCGGGTCGCGACCGCCGGCAGCGTGTGGTGGAACGAGGTGTCGAAGCAGGCGACCTGCGGCAGGCCCGGCCGCACCGCCATGATGGCGCGGACCGGCGACAGGCTGTGCGGCTGATGCAGCGGCGCCAGCGGCGTCAGCAGATCGAGCGCTTGCAAGACCTTGTCGTCGAGCAGCGCCGGTCCGGTGAAATCCCGGCCGCCATGCACGACCCGATGCCCGACCGCGATCAGCGTGTCGCCGCCCAGATGCGCATCGACCCATTCCAGCAGGCCGCCCAGCAGGGCTTCGTGATCGACCGACGCATCGGGCCAGCGCCGCTCGCCGATGACGGTGCCCTCGGCATTGCGCGCGACGAAATGCGGCGCGGTGCCGATGCCTTCGATCTCGCCGCGGGCGATCCGCTGCGGGGTGCCCGCGATCTCGAACAGGGCGAACTTGATGCTGGACGAGCCGGCGTTGAGCGCCAGGACGGCATCGGGCATCAGGCCGCTCCCGCCGCTTGGGCGGCGCGCGCCATCAGCACCGCGATGGCGCAGGACGCGATGCGCGTGCGCTCTGAATCCGCCCGGCTGGTCAGGATGATCGGCACGCGCGCGCCGATCACCACGCCGGCCGCATCGGCGCCGGCCAGGAAGGACAGTTGCTTCGCCAGCATGTTGCCCGCCTCCAGATCCGGGACGACCAGGATGTCGGCCTGGCCCGCGACCGGCGAAACGATGCCTTTTTGCGTGGCCGCCTGCGGACTGACCGCATTGTCGAAGGCGAGCGGCCCATCGAGCAGCCCGCCGGTGATTTGGCCCCGGTCGGCCATCTTGCACAGCGCCGCCGCATCGAGCGTCGAGCGCATCAAGGGATTGACCGTCTCGACCGCCGCCAGGATCGCGACCTTGGGCAGCGCTGTCCCCATGATATGGGCGAGATCAATGGCGTTCTGGATGATGTCGCGCTTTTCCTCCAGCGACGGCGCGATGTTGAGCGCCGCGTCGGTGATCAGCAGCGGCCGGGGATATGACGGCACGTCCATGACATAGACATGGCTGAGACGCCGCTCGGTGCGCAGGCCGGTATCGTGGGCCACGACCTCGTGCATCAGCTCGTCGGTATGGAGCGAGCCCTTCATCAGCAGTGCCGCCTCGCCGGCCCGCACCAGCGCCACGGCCGCAGCCGCCGCGGCATGGCTGTGCGGCACATCGACGATGCGATAGGCATCGATGTCGAGCCCGGCGGCCAGGGCGACCGCATAGATCTTCGCCGCCGGCCCGACCAGGATCGGCACGACCAGCCCGGCCTTCGCCATTTCGATCGCGGCCCCGAGCGAAAGATCGTCGCACGGATGCGCCACGGCGACCGGCACCGGCGGTTGGCCGGCGGTGCGGATCAGCAGATCGCGGAAGCGCTGGTGCCGGCTCAGCCTCACCTCAGGCAATTCGATGCGCGGACGCCGCACTTTCTCGGAGGGCGCCCGGACCTCGGCCATGCCGGTGATGACCACATGTCCGGTCTGGTTGGTGCAGACGCAATCGAAGATGATCCGCTGATTTTCCGGCTTCTTTTCCCGCGCCGTTACCGTCGTGGTGATCGTGTCGCCGATCGCGACCGGCGCCCGGAAATGCAGGTCCTGCGACAGATAGATCGTGCCCGGACCGGGCAGGCGGGTGCCGAACAGGGCCGAGATCAGCCCGCCGCCCCACATGCCGTGGGCAATGATCTTGTGGAACAGGTCCGTCTCGGCATAGGCCGAGTCCATGTGCGCCGGATTGACGTCGCCGGACACGACGGCGAACAGATCGATATCCTCTTGGGCGAGCGTCCTCTCGCTGCTGGCACTGTCGCCGACCGCGATCTCGTCGAAGGTGCGGTTCTCGATCATCGAGTCCTTGGGCGCTGCGTTCAATTCCATGACGCCTCTCACTTTTCCAGCACGTAGCTGCCGGGCGCATCCGGCCCGTCGCCCAAGGCCGGCGGCTGTTGGGCGAGCCCGCTGCGATGGTCGAGCCACTCGGTCCAGACCGGCCACCAGGATCCGTCGCGCCGTTCGGCCGTGGTGGTCCATTCGTCGGGATCGACATAGTGATCGCAAGCCGCGTGGGACCCCAGACGGAAGGAGCGATGGGCATGGCCGGGCTCGCTGACGATGCCGGCGTTATGGCCGCCCGAGGTCAGCACGAAGGTGATCTCGCCCGGGTTCAGCAGATGGATCTTATAGACCGAGCGCCAGGGCGCGATATGGTCGGTCTCGGTGCCGATGACGAAGAACGGCACCCGGATGTCGGTCAGCGACACCGGCTTGCCGCCGGCGAAGAAACGCCCCTCGGCCAGCTCGTTGTTGAGGAACAGGCGCCGCAGATATTCGGAATGCATGCGCGCCGGCATGCGGGTGCCGTCGGCGTTCCACGCCATCAGGTCGCTGCTCTCGTCGTGCCGGCCCAGCATGTAGCTCTTGATCGCCTGCGACCAGACCAGGTCGTTCGAGCGCAGCATCTGGAAGGCGCCGGCCATCTGGGCGCTGTCCAGCGTGCCTTGCTGCGCCATGACATCGTCGAGGAAGGCCAACTGACTGTCGCTGATGAACAGCTGCAGCTCGCCCGCCTCGGTGAAATCGGTCTGGGCCGCCAGCAGGCTCAGGCTGGCGAGACGGTCGTCGCTGTCCCGGACCATCGCCGCCGCCGTGATCGACAGCAGGGTACCGCCCAGACAATAGCCGCAGCCATGGACCGGCATGGACCCGCAGATCGACCCGATCGCGTCGAGCGCCGCCATCGGACCCATCGTGCGATAATCGTCCATGGACAGATCGCGCTGGTCGGAGCCCGGATTGCGCCAGGAGATCGCGAACACCGTATAGCCCTGGCCGACCAGGAAGCGGATCAGCGAGTTATGGGGCGACAGGTCGAGGATGTAATATTTCATGATCCAGGCCGGCACGATCAGGATCGGCTCCGGCCGGACCGTCTCGGTCGTCGGCGTATATTGGATCAGCTCGATCAGTTCGTTGCGGAACACGACCTTGCCGGGCGTGACGGCAAGCGTATCGCCGACGGCGTAGATCGGCTTGTGCGTGGGCTTGCCGGTCGTCTTCTGCCGCAGGTCCTCGAACAGGTTGGCGAGACCGGCCGGGATGTTGCCGCCGCCGGTTTTCACCGTCTCGGCCATGACCTCGGGATTGAGCCAGGGCAGGTTGGACGGCGAGAAGATGTCGAGCCATTGGCGGATGCCGAACGACACCACCTGGGCATTGTGACGGCCCACGGCATTGCCGCCGTCGCTGGCCTCGGCCCACCATTCCTCCAGCAGCAGAAATGCCTGGTGGAGAAAGGCATAGGGCGGCTGCTGCCAGGCCAGATCGCGGAAGCGATGGTCCTTCGCCTGCGGATCGACGACATGCTGGCCGGCGGCCGCTTCCAGCATCCGGCGACCCTGCCGCATTGCCGTACCGGCGAGTTCCGCCCGACGGAACGGTGCATTGGCGAGGTTGAGCGCCCAGTCGGCATAGGCGAGCCAGAGGCCGACCGGCGACAGGCCCGAGGTCAGCCGGGCCTCGCCGGCATGAAAGAACCGATCCAGATCGCGTAGCGCCGGCTGCGGCGGCATGACGGCGCGAACAGCCGTCGTTTCCGGGTCGCGCAAAGTCTGCCTGTCCAAGCCATCCATAGCCGCCACTCCCTCACTGATGAGCGGCAATTGTGCGGTGCACTGTCCCCGTTGGTTTTGATCTCGATCAAGTCGCGGACCGGGTTTCCACCCTAACGTCCGGGCATCCGAATAGAAGGACGCCCAAGAATGTCAGTACAAGCGACTACCGCGGCGCCGATCCAGAGCAGTCGCAGCGCGTTCATCGTGGCCTGGGCGTTCTGCCTGATCTTCTATTTCGGGCAATATGCGCTGCGCTCGGCCCCGGGCGTGATGATCCCCGAATTGACCGGGACATTCGGGCTGACCGCCCTCGGCGTCAGCGCGCTGATCGGCCTTTACTACTATACCTACTCGACCTTCTCGATCCTGGCCGGCGCCTCGCTCGACCGGCTCGGCGCAAAATACGTCATCCCGACCGGCATTTTGATGACGGCGCTGGGCGCGGTGCTGTTCGGTTTGGGCTCGGCCGGCGGTGCCGAGGCGGGCCGGCTATTTCAGGGCGCCGGTTCCGCCTTCGCCTTTACCGGCGCGGTCTATCTGGCGTCGCACGGCTTTCCGGCGAAATATCTGGCGACGGCCATCGGCTTCACCCAATGCTTCGGCATGCTGGGCGGCTCGGTCGGGCAGTTCGCGGTCGGCCCGCTGATCCATGGCACGATCAGCTGGCAGCATTTCTGGATCTTCGCAGGATTGGCGCTCGCCGTGGTCGCGGTGCTGATCTGGGTCGCGACGCCGGGCGGCCATGACGCGCGGCCGGCCGGACCCAGCCCGCTCCTGTCGATGTTCACGCCCTACAAGACCGTGCTGACCAACCCGCAATCCTATCTGTGCGGCTTCTCGGCCGGTCTCTTGTTCCTGCCGACCACGATCGGCGACATGATCTGGGGCGTGCCGTTCCTGCGCGAAGGGCTGGGCGCCGGCTATGCCGACGCGGTCAACCGCGCGACCATGGTGCCGCTCGGCTGGGTCATCGGCTGCCCGCTGCTGGGCTATCTGGCCGACCGGATCGGCCGGCGCAAGCCGGTGCTGATCGGCGGTGCGCTGGTCATGCTGGCCTCGGCCGCGACCGTGGTCTATCTGCCGGGCGTCGCCCCGCCCTACCTGCTGGGCCTGTTGCTCGGCATCGGCTCCGGCGCCGCGATGATCCCCTATTCGGTGATCAAGGAGGTCAACCCGGACCGGGTCAAGGGCAGCGCCACCGGTGCCATCAATTTCCTGGTCTTCACCTTCAGCGCGCTGCTGGCGCCGGCCTATGGCTGGCTGCTGAACCACCTGTCGGACGGCGGGCCGCGCACGCTCGGTATTTTCCAGGAAGCCAGCACGGCCGGCATGGCGGCGATCGTGCTTGCCATCATCCTGGCCTGCTTCATCCGGGAAACCGGCTCCGCCGTGACGCCGAAGGTGCTGTCATGATCGACCATCGCCCGGACATGAGCCCCCTCGTCGAGATGACCCGGAGGCGGGTCGTGGGGCCGACCCGCACCAGCCGCCCGGCCTATGTCGATCTGCTGCCGCCGTGCAACCAGACCTGTCCGGCCGGTGAAGATATCCAGGCCTGGCTGAGCCTGGCCCAGGCCGGCAAGTGGCGCCAGGCCTGGGAAAGCCTGATCCGCGACAACCCGCTGCCGGCGGTCCATGGCCGGGTCTGCTATCACCCATGCGAAAGGGCCTGCAATCGCGCCGAGCTGGACAGCGGCGTCAGCATCCATTCGGTCGAGCGTTTCCTGGGCGACAAGGCGGCGGCCGAGGGCTGGCTGCCGCCGCGTGACGCGGCACCCAGCGGCAAGAAGGTGCTGGTCGTCGGTGCCGGTCCCAGCGGCCTGTCGGCGGCCTATCACCTGGCGCGCCTGGGCCACGCGGTCGAGATCCGCGACGCCGGTCCGCTGCCGGGCGGCATGCTGCATTTCGGCATTCCCGCCTACCGGCTGCCTCGCGATGTGCTGATGCGGGAGATCGGCCGGATCGAGGCCATGGGCGTGCGGATCACGCTCAATCACAAGGTCGAGGACGTGTTGGCCGAGAAGGTCGCGGGCGGGTTCGACGCGGTGTTCGTCGCGATCGGCGCACAGGCGGCGCGTCATGTCGATATCCCGGCGCGCGATGCAGCCCATGTCGTCTCGGCTGTCAGCCTGCTGCACGATGTCGGCGCGGGCCAAGCTCCCAAGCTCGGCCGCCGCGTCGTCATCTATGGCGCCGGAAACACGGCCATGGACGCGGCCCGCACCGCGCGGCGGCTGGGGGCCGAGGAAGCGCTGATCGTGTTCTTCTCCGACCGCGCCCATATGGAAGCCCACGCGTTCGAGGCCGAGGAGGCCTTGAGCGAGGGCGTCAAGATCAAGTGGCTGAGCAGCATCCGCGACATCGGCGAAACCCAGTTGCAGGTCGAGCTGATGGCGCTCGACGCCCAGGGCGTGCCGCAGCCGACCGGAAAATTCGAGACGCTGCAGGCGGACTCGGTCGTGCTCGCGCTCGGCCAGCATGCGGAGAGCGATTTCCTGAAGGACATCCCGGGCATTGAGCCGACGCCGGACGGCACGGTCATCGTCGGCACCGACATGATGACGGGGGCGGCGGGCCTGTTCGCCGGCGGCGACCTGATCCCCGGCACGCGCACGGTGACCACCGCCGTCGGCCACGGAAAGAAGGCGGCCCGCCATATCGACGGCTGGCTGCGCAACCAGCCCTACGAGGCGGCACCGAAGCATCCGGCCATCGGCTTTGCCGATCTGCATCTGCCGATCTACAGCGACGCCAAGCCGTCGCTGCAGCCCGAGTTGCCCGCGAACCAGCGTGCGGGCTTTGCCGAAGTCACCGGCGGACTGTCCGAGGCGGCGGCGCTGCACGAGGCGCGGCGCTGCCTGTCCTGCGGCAATTGCTACGAGTGCGATGGTTGCTTCGCCGCCTGCCCGGAAACGGCGATCGCCAAGCTGGGCCCCGGCCGCGGCTACGCGGTCGACCTGGCGCTTTGCACCGGCTGCGCCGCCTGCTTCGAACAATGCCCCTGCCACGCGATCGACATGATTCCGGAACGGATCCCAGCATGAGCACCCGGACCACGATGGACGGCAATACGGCCGTAGCCTATGTCGCCTATCGGGTGAACGAGGTCTGCGCGATCTATCCGATCACGCCGTCCTCGACCATGGCCGAACTGGCCGACCAATGGATGGCCGAGGGCGTCGCCAACATCTGGGGCAACGTCCCGGTCATCCAGGAAATGCAGAGCGAGGGCGGTGCCGCCGGCGCCGTCCATGGCGCGCTGCAGTCGGGCGCGCTGACGACGACCTTCACCTCGTCGCAGGGCCTGCTGCTGATGATCCCGAACATGATGAAGATCGCGGGCGAGCTGACCTCGACCGTGTTCCAGGTCGCGGCCCGGTCGCTCGCGACCTCCGCCCTGTCGATCTTCGGCGATCATTCCGACGTCATGACCGTGCGCACGACCGGCTTCGCGCTGCTGTCGTCCGCCTCGGTCCAGGAGGCGCATGATTCGGCGCTGATCGCCCAGATGGCGACGCTCGAGGCCCGCATCCCATTCCTGCATTTCTTCGACGGCTTCCGCACCTCGCACGAGCTGAACACGCTGGAACTGCTGTCCGACGCCGATATCCGGGCGATGATCGACGACGACCTGGTACGCGCGCACCGGGCCAGGGCGCTCAGCCCGGAACATCCGTTCATCCGCGGCACCGCCCATAATCCCGACACGTTCTTCCAGGCCCGGGAGGCCGTGAATCCCTATTACGACCGCGTGCCCGCCAGCATCGAGCGCGCGATGGACCGGTTCGGCGCGCTGACCGGCCGGCATTATCGCCTGTTCGAATATGAGGGCGATCCGGATGCCGAGCGGGTGCTGGTGCTGATGGGCTCCGGTGCCGAGACCGCACGCGAGACCGTGGCGACGCTGCGGGCGGGCGGCGAGAAGATCGGCGTGCTGCAGGTCCGGCTCTATCGCCCGTTCTCCGCCGACCATCTGCTGGCGGCCCTGCCGCTGTCGGTCCGCCGGATCGCGGTGCTGGAAAAGACCAAGGAAAGCGGCGCCACCGGCGAGCCGCTGTTCCAGGACATCGTGACCAGCCTGGCCGGCGCCTTCAGCCGGGGCGAGCGTCCTTCGCTGCCTTTGGTCATCGGCGGCCGCTACGGCCTGTCGTCCAAGGATTTCACCCCGGCCATGGTCAAGGCCGCGTTCGATGCGCTGAACGTCGACAAGCCGCGGACCGGCTTCACTGTCGGCATCAACGACGATGTCGGCCACACCAGCCTGACGGTCGATCCGGATTTCACGATCGAGACCGCCGCCGTCACCCGCGCTGTATTCTATGGATTGGGGGCCGACGGCACGGTCGGTGCCAACAAGAACAGCGTGAAGATCATCGCCGAGGACGCCGGCCTCTTCGCCCAGGGCTATTTCGTCTACGATTCCCACAAGTCCGGCGCCCAGACGATCTCGCACCTGCGCTTCGGGCCGGACGCGATCAAGGCACCCTATCTGATCGCCCAGGCCGGCTTCGTCGCCTGCCACCAGTTCGGGTTTCTGGAGCGGCAGGACCTGCTGCGCATCGCCGCTCCCGGCGCCACCTTCCTGTTGAATGCGCCCTATCCGGCCGACGAAGTCTGGGAGCATCTGCCCCGGCCGGTCCAGCAGACCATCATCGACAAGAAGCTGAGATTCTTCGTGATCGATGCCTCCGCGGTGGCGCGCGAGGTGGGATTGGGCGGACGGACCAACACCGTGCTGCAGACCTGCTTCTTCGCCATCTCCGGCGTGCTGCCGCGCGACCAGGCGATCGCCCATATCAAGGAGGCGATCCACAAGACCTATGGCCGCAAGGGCCAGTCCCTCGTCGACAAGAATTACGCTGCGGTCGACGGCACCCTGAAGCAGTTGCATGAGATCGCGGTGCCGGCCCGGGTGACGAGCGTGCTGGAATTGCAGCCGCTGGTCCCAGCCACCGCGCCCGCCTTCGTCAAAGCGGTCACCGCGCGCATGTTCGCGGGCGAGGGCGACGAGATCCCGGTCAGCCTGATGCCGGCCGACGGCACCTTTCCGTCCGGCACCAGCGCGTTCGAGAAGCGCAACATCGCCGATATCGTGCCCGACTGGCGCGACGATCTGTGCATCCAATGCGGCCAATGCAGCTTCGTCTGCCCGCACAGCGTCATCCGCGCTAAATATTACGACGAACCGAAGCTGGCCGGCGCGCCCGACGGCTTCAAGTCGGCGCCGGTCAATGCGCGCGGCTATCCCGAGGCGCGCTTCAGCCTGCAATTCTATGTCGAGGATTGCACCGGCTGCGGTCTCTGCGTCGAGGCCTGCCCGGCGACCAGCCCGCGCGAGCCGGACGTGAAGGCGATCAACATGGTGGCGAAGCTGCCGATCCTGGAGCGGGAACGCGCCGGCATCGCCTTCTTCGAGACCCTGCCGGTCAATGACCGCGCCCAGGTCGATTTCGCCAATGTCCGCGGCGTGCAGTTCCTGCAGCCGCTGTTCGAATTCTCCGGCGCCTGCGGCGGCTGCGGCGAGACGCCCTATCTGAAGCTGCTGAGCCAGCTGTTCGGCGACCGGCTGCAAATCGCCAATGCGACCGGCTGCTCCTCGATCTATGGTGGCAACCTGCCGGTCACGCCCTGGACCGTCGATCAGGACGGCCGTGGCCCGGCCTGGTCGAACTCGCTGTTCGAGGACAATGCCGAATTCGGCCTCGGCTTCCGGCTGGCCGCCGACAAGCATCTGGAACTGGCGCTGGGATTGCTCGCCGGCTTGTCCGAGAAAGTCGGCCTGGAACTGGCCAGGGCGATCACGCTCGCTCCCCAGATCCAGGAATCCGAGATCCGGGCCCAGCGCATCCGGGTGGCGGAACTCAAGGTCCGCCTGCTGACCCTGTCGGAGCCGGCGGCGCTCGATCTCCTTTCGGTCGTCGATCATCTGGTCCGGCGCAGCATCTGGATCGTCGGCGGCGACGGCTGGGCCTACGACATCGGCTATGGCGGGCTCGATCATGTGCTGGCGTCGGGCAAGAACGTGAAGGTTCTGGTGCTCGATACCGAAGTCTATTCGAACACCGGCGGCCAGGCGTCCAAGGCGACGCCGCTGGGTGCCGTGGCGAAGTTCGCCGCCGCCGGCAAGCGGACCAACCGCAAGGATCTGGCGCTGCAGGCCATCGCCTACGGCAATGTCTATGTCGCCCAGGTCGCGATGGGCGCCAACCCGCAGCAGACCTTGGAAGCCTTCCGCGAGGCCGAGGCCTATGACGGCCCGTCGCTGATCCTGGCCTACAGCCATTGCATCGCCCATGGTATCGACATGCGCTTCGGCATGAAGCAGCAGGATCTGGCGACCGCCAGCGGCTACTGGCCCCTGTTCCGCTTCAACCCGACCATGCGGACCGTCGACGAATCGCCGTTCCGGCTGGACTCGCCGCGCCCGCGCATCCCGTTCAAGGACTATGCCTATAACGAAAGCCGCTATCGCTCGCTTGCCCAGACCCGGCCGGCCGAAGCCGATGCCCTGCTGGCCATGGCCCAGCGCGCCGTCGACGAGAAATACCGGCAATATGAGGATCTGGCCCGGCGCGATGGCAGCCGCTTCAACGCGGATGCCCAGGATGGCCCGGCGTGAAGGCCGTCGTGTTCGATACCCACAATTACGATCGCGCGGCGCTGCTCCAGGCGAACGAGGGCCGGCATCACGCGCTGACCTTCCTGGAGCCGCGGCTGGACGAGACCACGGCGAAGCTGGCCGAGGGGCACGAGGCGGTCATCGTCTTCGTCAACGACCATCTCGAAGCGCCAACCCTGGCCGTCCTGGCAAAGGTCGGCGTCCGCCTGATCGCGCTCCGCTGCGCCGGCCATAATAATCTCGATCTGGCCGCCGCCCACCGGCTGGGGCTGCGCGCCGTCCATGTGCCGTCCTACGCGCCCCATGCCGTGGCAGAGCATGTGTTCGCGCTGCTGCTGTCGATCATCCGCCATGTCCCGCGCGCCCATGACCGGGTCAGGGACGGGAATTTCAGCGTCGAGGGCCTGGTGGGGTTCAACCTCCATGGCAAGAGCTTCGGCATCGTCGGCCTGGGCCAGATCGGGCGGGCGGTCGCGACGATCGCCCACGGCTTCGGCTGTCGTCTGCTGGCCTACGAACCGACGCCGCAACCGACGGACCTACCGATCAGTTTCATGGCGTTGGAAGAGCTGCTGGTCGTAAGCGACATCGTCTCGCTGCACGCGCCGCTGACGCCGCAAACCCACCACATGATCGACGGGCCGCGCCTGGCTTTGCTCCGACCAGGCGCCGTGCTGATCAACACGAGCCGCGGCGGCCTGATCGACACGGCGGCGCTGGTCGCGGCCTTGAAAGCTGGTCGCCTGGGCGGTGTCGGCCTCGATGTCTATGAGGAGGAAGAGTCCGTGTTCTACCGGGATCTGTCGGACCGGATCCTGAGCGACGATCTGCTGGCCCGGCTACTGACCTTCCGCAACGTGCTGGTGACCTCGCACATGGGATTCCTGACCCGCGAGGCGCTGGCGGAAATCGCGGACACCACGCTCGCCAGCCTGTCCGATTGCCAGGCCGGGCGCCCGCTCGCGCACGAAATCATGGCCTGAGAGGAGCATCCCATGTTGCTTGCCACCCATTATCTGGGCCTGTCGCTCAAGAACCCGCTGATCGCATCGGCTTCGCCCGCCAACGCCCAGCTCGATCATCTGCGACGGCTGGAAGACGCCGGCGCCGCCGCGGTCGTGCTGCCGTCGCTGTTTCAGGAGCAGATCGAGGCCGATGCCGTGCTGGAGGAACTAATCCTGGGCCGGATGGCCCATAACTCGCCCGAAGCGTCCAGCTATCTGCCCGTCGCCGTCGGACCCTATGGCGTCGGATCGGACGCCTACCTCGAGCTGATCCGGCGAGCGCGCGCGGCGCTATCGATCCCGGTCATCGCCAGCTTGAACGGGGCGACCGAAGCCCGCTGGACCGAATATGCCCAGTCGATGGCTGAGGCCGGCGCCAATGCCATCGAGTTGAACATCTATTTCGTGCCGACCGATCTGGCCCTCACTGGCCAACAGGTCGAAGACCGCTATGCCGGCATCGTCGCCAGCGTGCGGCGGGGTGTTGCGGTGCCGCTCTCGGTCAAGCTCTCGCCCTTCGTCAGCGCGCTCGGCAATCTGGCGCAGCGCCTCCATGACAGCGGCGCCAGCGGGCTCGTGCTGTTCAATCGGCTGATGCAGCCCGACTATGATCTCGCGACCCTGCGGCTGATCCATGGCGTGCATCTGAGCACGCCGGCCGAAATGCCGCTTTCGCTGCTGTGGATATCGCTGCTGGC
>JAQGIC010000081.1 GCA_028288725.1 Rhodospirillales bacterium | reverse complement strand
CTAGTCGGCGGCGGCCAGGACCGCGGTGCGCCGGTCGAGCCGTGCCGAGTGCAGGGTCAGAAGCAGCGCCAGGAACGCCAGCGCCGCGCCGACATAGGGGATCGAGGTATAGGCGAGGCCGTGCGAGATCGCCAGGCCGCCGATCCAGGCCCCGCACGCATTGCCCAGATTGAAGCCGCCCTGATTGAGCGTCGCCGCCAGGTTCGGGGCGCCGACCGCCTCGTCGACCACCCGGATCTGCAGCGGCGAGACGAGCGCGAAGGCGAGAAAGCCCCAGATCAGGACCGTCACCACGGCGGGTCCGAGCGACCGGCTGGTGACGGAGAAGGACGCCACGACCAGGACCAGCAGGCCGAAGATGCCGATCAGCGCGGGCATCAGCTTCCAGTCGGCCAGCCGCCCGCCGGCGACGTTGCCGACGGTCAATCCCACGCCGAACAGCAGCAGGATCCAGGTGACCGCCCGGGGGCTGACCCCGGTCACGGTCTCCAGGATGGGCGTGATGTAGGTGAAGACGCTGAACAGGCTCGCCGACGCCAGCACGCTGATCATCATGGCGAGCACGACCTGCGGCCGGCGCAGCACGCGGAACTCGCCCAAGAGCGAGCCCGACGGTCCGGCGGCCATCGCCGGCAGCCAGCGCGCGAGCGCGGCCGCGGCCAGCACGCCGATGCCGACCACGACCCAGAAGGTCGATCGCCAGCCGGCCCATTGACCGAGCGCCGTGCCGAACGGCACGCCCAGCACGTTGGCCAGCGTCAATCCGGCGAACATCATGGCGACGGCCTGGGCGCGCTTGTTGGCCGGCACCAGATCAGCCGCCACGACCGAGCCGATGCCGAAGAAGGCGCCGTGGCTGAACGCAGTGACGACCCGGGCGGCCATCAGCAGCCAATAGCTGCCGGCCAGGGCGCACAGCAGGTTACCCAGGATGAACACGCCGACCAGGCCCAGCAACGCCGCCTTGCGCGGTACCCGCGCCGTGGCGATCGCCAGGATCGGCGCGCCGATCACCACGCCCAGGGCATAACCCGTGACCAGCAGCCCGGCGCCCGGAATGCTGACGCCCAGATCATGCGCCACGTCTGGCAGCAGGCCCATGATGACGAATTCGGTCGTACCGATGCCGAAGGATGCGATCGCGAGGGCGAGGAGGGGCAAGGACATCGGCATGCTTCCTTTCGTCGGAGGAATGCATGATGAGCCGTCCCGGGCCTCAAGCCAAACGCGTCCGTCGTAGGGCCGCCTCCCGGAAAATGCGGGGCGCGATCAGACCCGGAGCAGGTCCTCGACGAAGGCGGGCACCAGCGTGCCGGCCGGGCCGTAGCGGGTTTCGTCGAACAGGCTGGCGCCTTCGGACGGCTCCAGATTGAGCTCGATCGTGCGGGCGCCGGCGGCGCGCGCCTCGGCGGCGAAACCCGCGGCCGGATAGACGTTGCCGGACGTGCCGATCGACACGAACAGATCGGCCCGCGCCAGCGCCCGGTCGATCTCGGGCATGTGGAGCGGCATCTCGCCGAACCAGACGACATGGGGGCGGAGCGTGCCGGCGCCGTCGCAGCCGGCGCAGACCAGTTCGGGCGTCAGATCCTCCGCGACCGGCACGATCCGGCCGCAGGCGGTGCAGCGCGCCTTCAGCAACTCGCCATGCATGTGCAGCACATGGCGCGAGCCGGCGCGTTCGTGCAGATCGTCGACGTTCTGGGTCACGACCAGCAGGTCGCCCGGCCAGTCCCGTTCCAGCCGGGCGAGCGCCAGATGCGCCGGATTGGCCCCCACCGCCGGGTCGAGCAGGGCCCGGCGCCGGGCATTGTAGAACGCCTGGACGCGGCCCGGATCGGCGCGGAACGCCTCGGGCGTCGCCACATCCTCGATCCGGACCTGGGCCCAGATGCCGTCGGCGTCGCGAAAGGTCGCCAGCCCCGACTCCCGGCTGATGCCGGCGCCGGTCAGGATCACGATCGAGCGCATGGTCCCTCCGTCTTCACATCGTATCGCGCAAGGAGTGCGCGGCAATGGGTTCGAGCTGCTGCAAATAGACGGTCTCACGTCTTGCAGCGTTGGGACCATGCCGATTTTCGCGGTCGAGGCCGGGGTGCGATCCTAACGCTGGAAACGACGGCTCGCTCGCGCCATATGCCTCGTCGCCATGACCGATCTCGCCCAGACGCTTGCCGACATCCGTGCCTGCCGCCACTGCGCCGCCCATCTGCCGCTGGGGCCGCGACCGGTCATCCGGGCGAGTGCGACGGCGCGGCTGCTGATCGTCTCGCAGGCGCCGGGCACGCGGGTGCACGAGACCGGCCTGTCGTTCAACGACCGCAGCGGCGACCGGCTGCGCGCCTGGCTCGGGCTGGATCGCGACGCCTTCTATGACGAGGGCCGGATTGCGATCATGGGGATGGGGTTCTGTTATCCGGGCGTCGACCGCCATGGCGGCGACCTGCCGCCACGGCCGGAATGCGCGCCGCTGTGGCATCCCCGTCTGCTGCCGCTGCTGCCGGCGGTCAGGCTGACCCTGCTGATCGGTCTGCATGCGCACCGGCGCTATCTGCCGGGCGCCGGCAGCCGGAGCGTGACCGAGCGGGTAGCCGCCTGGCGCGATCAGCCGCCCGACCGCTTCGTGCTGCCGCATCCGAGCTGGCGCAACACCGGCTGGTTGAAGCGCAATCCCTGGTTCGACGACGAGCTCGTGCCCGTGCTCCGCGCACGGGTGCGTGCGGCGCTCGACAATCCATGATGGAATGGTCCGACGCCGTCACCCCAGGCGACGCGGCGCCGCTTCTAAATATTTGATTTAGAGGGAACCCGGCTCCAGCATCTGGCGGATCTTCTGGGCGAGCGCGGCGTGGGTGAACGGCTTGCCCAGCAGTTCGATGCCCGGGCTCAAGCCGCCGGCCTGGCTGATCGCGTGGTGGGCATAGCCGGTGGTCAGCAGGATCGGCAGATCGGGCCGGAGCGCCCGCACACGGTCGGCGAGCTGGCGCCCGCTGAGGCCGCCGGGCAGCCCGATATCGCTGAACAGCAGCTGCACCTGCGGCTCCGCCGCCAGCAGGCGTAACGCCTCATGTCCGTCCGCCGCCTCGATCACCCGATATCCGAGCGAGCGCAGCATTTCCAGGCCGATCATGCGGACGTTTGCGTCGTCCTCGACCAGCAGGATCAGCTCCTGCTCCTGGCCGTGGGGAATCGGTTCGGCCCGGCCCGCGAGGGTGGCGCGCCCGGTCGGATCGGCAATGCGCGGCAGCAGAATCCGGATGGTGGCGCCCGCGCCGGGCGCGCTGACGATGTCGATATGGCCGCCCGACTGCTTGACGAAACCATAGACCTGGGACAGGCCCAGCCCGGTGCCGCGACCGATATCCTTGGTGGTGAAAAACGGCTCGAACGCTTTTTCGATCACCTCCGGGCTCATGCCCGTGCCGGTGTCGTGCACCTCGATCGCAACGCATTCGGATGTCTGCAGCCGGTCGCTGAGCGCCGGATCGTCATCGTCGAGCCGGAGGTTTCGGGTCTCGATCGTCAGCGTTCCGTGACCCGGCATGGCGTCGCGGGCGTTGACCGCGAGATTAAGCAGCGCGTTTTCGAGCTGATTGGCGTCGGCCGATACCCACCAAAGCCCGGGCGCCAGGCGGGTCCGGATCTCGATTGCCTCGCCCAGGGATCGATGCAGCAGGTTCGACATGCCCGTGACCAGCCGGTTGATCTCGATCGGTCGCGCATCGAGCGGCTGGCGCCGGGCGAAGGCCAGCAATTGCGCGGTCAGCACCGCCGCCCGCTCGCCGGCCCGTTGCGCCGCCTCCAGTTTCAGGCCGAGGCCGTTGTCTTCGGGCGGCAGGCGGCTTCGCATGACATCGAGATTGCCCAGGATGACCTGCAGCAGATTGTTGAAGTCATGGGCGATGCCGCCGGTCAGCTGCCCGACCGCCTCCATCTTCTGCGCCTGGCGCAGTGTCTCCTCGACCCGCTCACGCTCCTCGATCTGCTGCTCCAGCATGCGGTTCACTTCAGCCAGATCTGCCGCATGCTTTTGCAGCTCGGCATTGGCCCGGGCCAGCGCCGCCTGTCCGATGCCCAGCACGGCCGCGACCAGCGAGGCCATGACTGCCAGCAGCGCGATCGCGCCGTAGCGCTGCAGCCGCCGCGACAGCGGCTCGGCCAGGATACGCACATAGACGGTGCCGAGCAGCGCGCCGTTCTGGATGACCGGTGCCGTCACGATCATCCGCTCTTTTTCCACGGGGGCCACGCCGGGGATCAGCACCGGTGGCAAGGGCAGGGCGACCGACAGGCGATAGCCCGCGAACAGCGAGCCGTCGGCCTTATATACCGCGGCCGCCCGCAGGCTGGGGTCGGCGCCGAGCGCCGCCACATATTCGCCGGCCGCGGCCCGGTCGTCGAAGGCGAGGGCGGCGGTGACGGTCGCCGCCAGGATATGGGCCTGCATGGTCAGCTGGCCGATGCGCTCCTGCCGATAGGTCCGCTCGGCTTGGAGCACGATGAACAGGCCGAGGCACAGCAGGATGCCCGCGGCCGACAGGGCGAGTTTCGGCAGATGTCGCCGCAGGCTGGCGAGGGACCGGAGATGGATCATGCCCTGGGCTTCACGAAGACGGCGAGGCTCAACAGCTTCGAGCTGATCGTCAGCCCGCGCCGGGCGGCTTCGGCATCGTCGATCTCGAACCGGACGCGATCGTCGCGGATGACGAAATTGATCACGCCCTTGCGCCCCTCCGCCGCCCGGTCGGTCACGACCAGGGTCGCGGGTGCCATGGGCGGCATCGCAGCATCGCGGTCGGGATCGCTGATGAAGAGAACCCCGCATTCCGCCGCCGGGCTTTCCGATTGCAGGCGTCGGACGTTCGCCGGACCGGCATCGGCCGGCAATTTGCTCTCGGCCTGTTCGATCAGCCGACCGATGGCGTCGGAAGCCAGCACGCAGAGCGCGTCCGGCGCGCCGGGCGGCCATTCGATGAAGGCCGCGAATTTGGTCAGATAGGCGGCCTCGATCGCGGCCACGACCGGGTTATCCTCGGCATGCGCAGTCGAGGTGATCAGGCACGCGACCGCCGCCGCGACGCTTGCCCGGCGTCGAGCCATGCCGACGATGCGAGCGGGATCGGGCATCATCAGAAACGCCAACGCGTTTCGACGAAGAAACTGCGCGGGATCTGGTCGCTCTGGCCCGCCTCGAAGAACTCCGCATGGCGATCGTGGAGCAGATTGAACCCCGACAGCCGGAGCTCCAGCGATCCGGTGACGGCCCAGCCGACGCTGGTATTGAGCTCGGCATACTCGGGCACGGCCGTGTTGTGCAGCTTGCCGACATAGCGCAGATCGGCGTCCCAGGTGACGGCCTCGCCCAGGTCCATCGACGAGCGTATGGCGGCCTGGTGATTGGGATCCTCCGCGGCGAAGGTCAGTCCGCCGATCCCGCTGCTGCCCGGCTCGAAGCGCAGATGTTCGTGCTGCAGACTGAAGCTGGCGCTGAGCCGCCACCAGTCGGCCGCCCGGAAGCTGCCCCAGACCTCGGCGCCGTAGACCAGGCCGGTCATCTTGTTGCTCCAGCGCAGCGGGTAGAAACCGCCGGGCGCCGTTTCGATGCTCCGCAGATCGTCGTAGACGTTGTAAAAGCCCGAGACGGAGAAGGACAGGCGCGGCGAGGCCTGGATGCGCGTACCCGCCTCGTAGGCGATCAGCATCTCCGGCGCGAAATTCCGCGAACCTTGCAGAATAGTCTGGCTGCCGACCTTCTCGATCAGGTCGCGATCGACCGGCGTCGGCGCGCGGATGGCGCGCGACACCGCCGACCAGAGCAGGGTGTCGTCGGTGACTTTCCACGATACGCGGGCGCTCGGCAGCGGCTCCCAATCGGTGAAGGGATCGTCCTCCAGCTTGAGCCCGAGCGTCAGCTTGACCGTGTCGCTCAAACCGATCGTGTCCTGGCCGAAGATGTCGGACAGGTTGAGCGTCTGTCCTGCCGGCTGCAACGCCAGCGCGGTATTCTCGATACGATAGCTGACGACGCGGTCGCCGACCCCCCAGACGATGTCGTTCCGGCTTCCGGCCTTGAAGCTGTGCTGGAATTCGGCATCCCAGGTATCGATCGTGAAGCCGCCGGCGCCATTGTCCAGATGGCGCTTCGCCTGGTCATAATAGGCCTGGAACTGTAACGAGCCGTTGTCCAGCTGATGCTGCCAGCTCGCCAGGGCGTCGCGCCCGCCGATGGACCCGTTCGGCGCCTCCGAGGCCTGGTAGATGTCGCCCTGGACCGAGACCGCCTCGCCGGGCGGCGTCCAGTCGAGGCGGAAGCCGCCTTGCGGCCGGGACCAGCTGTCGCCGGCGTTCTTGCCGTCGCTGGTCTTGAAGTCGCCGTAGTAGGCGCCTTCGGCATGGACCCGATAGGTCAGGTTGTCGGTGATCCTGCCGCCATATTGCAGGCTGGCGCTGCGCTCGAGATTGCCGGCGCCGACCGTCAGGCTGCCGCCTTCGGTCTCCGACGACTTGCGCGTGATGATGTTGATCACGCCGTTGACCGCGTTGGCGCCCCACAGCGTGGCGCCGGGGCCGCTGATCACCTCGATGCGCTCGATATTCTCGGGCAGCACCTGTTGCATGTCCCAGTAGACCCCGCCGAACAGCGGCGTATAGACGCTGCGGCCGTCGATCATCACCAGCAGCTTGTTGGACAGGCTGGCGTTGATGCCGACATTGAAGCCCCGCGCCGAGATGGCATAGGTGGTCGGGGTCAGCTGGGCGACTTCGAGGTTCGGCGCCAGGCGCAGGATCTCCGGCAAGCGGGTCAGGCCGGATCGCATGATCTCGTCATGGCCGATGACATAGATCGCCGCGGGCGCGTCGCTCAGCGGTTCCGATGTCTTCAAGACCGAGGAAATCTTGATGTTCGCCAATTCCTCGATCGACAGGCGCTCCAGATCGTCGAGCGACCGGGCCGGGGCCGCGCCGGACAGGCCGAGCCACAGCGTGGCACAGAGCAGGGATTTCTGAAGGTACCATTTCGTCATCGCTGGACTATGGCGCGACCGTTTCCGGCTTCTGCTCACCGCTTCTCCCCCGCCCACGTGCTTTGCCTTCACGGCCCCCCGACCGGACTAACGGCAACTTCCGATCGATCGATCCCACTAGGGGAAATGGTAAATGAACCGGTCGGCAAGTGCTACAAGCCAGGAGCGCGCGATCGCTTGCCCCGGAGCGCCGCTGGTCGCATGCTTTGTGCCATGGGCGACGCGCAGGACAGGGTAATTCCCGGTCGAAATCGTACCGGCGGCCGACCGACCCGGGCGGAGTCGGCGCGTCGGCTCGACCACCTGCTGGACATTGCGACCGACCGGTTCCTGAACCTCGGCTACGGCGCCACCACGATCGAGGCGATCGCGCGCGAATCCGGTATCGCCAAGAAGACGATCTATCGCCGTTTCGGCGACAAGCCTGCGCTGTTCGGCGCCGTGCTGCGCCGGCTCTCCGACCGGGGGCTCCCGCTGCTGCGCGAGGTTGCGGTCGATGGCGCGGCCCTGCCGGTCACGCTGCGCGCGTTCGCCCGCCAGGTGCTGGACGGGGCCGTCAGTCAGGAAGGCGTGATGCTGTCGGCCATGATCCAGGCCGAGGCCCGGGCCTTTCCGCTATTGGCCCAGGGCTATTACGAGAACGGGCCGGGCCGGATCCAGGCGGCGCTGGCCCGTTTCCTGGCGGCGCAGCACGCGGCCGGCCGGCTGACGATCGAGGACCCGCAGGTCGCGGCCGAACAGTTCCTGCATCTGGCGATCGGCGGCATCCATCGGCGCGCCATGCTCGGCATCGGTCCGGCGCCGGATCGGGCGGCACTCGACCGGCGCGCCGATTTCGCCGTGCGCATCTTTCTCGACGGCTGCCGCGGTTCGACAGATTAATTGCGCGTTCACGACCGTGGCGTGACAATCGCTCCGGTGGATTTTGCGGAGGGGCGATGCGCGCGGTGTTGGATCGGCAATTGGCGGCCCTCAGGACCCAGGTTCTGGATCTGGGGACGCTCGCGACCCAGCAACTGGAAAGCCTGCTGCTGGCGGTCGAGCGGCGGGATGGGGCGCTGGCGCTCGAAGTCGCCAGGGCCGACAGCACGCTCGATGCCGCCGAGAGCGCCATCGACGCGGCCGTGGTGCGCATCCTGGCGCTCCATCAGCCGGAGGCGATCGATCTGCGGGCGCTGCTGGCGGCGCTCCGCATCGCTACGGCGCTGGAGCGGATCGGCGATCATGCCAAGACGGTGGCCAAGCGGCTGCCGGCGCTGATCGACCGGCCGTCCGATCCGGATCTGCTGACGATCGGCCGATTGGCGCAGAGCGAACTGGTCGATGCGATGCGGGCCTATGCGGACGGTGATGCCGATCTGGCGCTGGCGCTCTGCGCGCGCGACGTGGTGCTGGACCGGCTCTATGCCGGCTATTGCGAGACGACGCTCGCGGCGATGGAGGCGCAGCCCGCCGCGGTCCGCCCCGGCGCCTTTCTGCTTTATGCCGCGCGCAATTTCGAACGGATCGGCGATCAGGCGACCAATATCGCCGAACGGGTCCATTTCGCCGTGCGCGGCCGCCTGCCGCAGGAGGAGCGGCCGCGCTAGGGTCAAAACTCAATCAGCGTTTCGGAAAACGACAGCTTGCGAGCCATGCCGGATGCTCCGGCGCCGACATGCTCGTCTCGAAAGCAGTCATGGCAAGGGCGGACGGTGGAGAAATCGCTATCTGCACCCGCAGTGGTGCTCGATGTTTGGATTGTTGTCGGGCCGAATATAGGAGCAGGCTCCGAGCGATCCCACGGCGATGCTCACCAGCATCAAGGCAAGGGCTAGGCGGAGGCCGAACGGCATGGCGGTAAGTCCT
>JAQGIC010000077.1 GCA_028288725.1 Rhodospirillales bacterium | reverse complement strand
TTCGATTTCGTCCTCGCGGTGTCGAGCCAGGGCAGGAACGCCAGCACGATGATCGCCGAAAACATCGCCGCAACGCCGGCGAGCTTGTTCGGGATCGAGCGCAGGATCGCGTAGAACGGCAGGTAGTACCACTCGGGCACGATATGCGCCGGGGTCACGCCGGGGTTGGCGGGAATGTAGTTGTCGGCATCGCCGAGATAGTTCGGCATGTAGAAGATGAACCAGGAGAAGAACAGCAGGAAGAACGAGATGCCGACCGCATCCTTCATGGTCGCATAGGGCGTGAACGGCACCGTGTCCTTTTCCGTCTTCGGCTCGACGCCGGCGGGATTGTTCTGGCCGGCGACATGCAGCGCCCAGATGTGCAGCACGACCACGCCGGCGATCACGAAGGGCAGCAGATAATGCAGCGAGAAGAAGCGGTTCAGGGTCGGATTGCCGACCGAATAGCCGCCCCACAGCAGGGTCACGATGCTCTCGCCGAAATAGGGAATGGCTGAGAACAGGTTGGTGATGACGGTGGCGCCCCAGAAGCTCATCTGGCCCCACGGCAGCACGTAGCCCATGAAGGCGGTCGCCATCATCAAGAGCAGGATAACCACGCCCAGCATCCACAGGAGTTCGCGCGGCGCCTTGTAGGAGCCGTAATAGAGCCCGCGGAAGATGTGGATATAGACGACGATGAAGAACATCGATGCGCCGTTCATATGGATGTAGCGCAGCAACCACCCATAATTCACGTCGCGCACGATGCGCTCGACGCTGCTGAACGCGAGGTCGGCGTTCGGCGTGTAGTTCATCGCGAGGAAGATGCCGCTCGCGATCATGATGACGAGGACGATGCCGGCGAGCGACCCGAAGTTCCAGAAATAGTTCAGGTTGCGCGGCGTCGGGTATTCCTCGAGTTCAGCCTTGAGGAACGTGAAAACAGGCAGGCGATGGTCAATCCAGCGAACCAGCTTGTTCTGCGAGGCAGGTGCCTGCGAGGGGTGTGCGGTCATTGCGGGGGCCCCTAGCCGATCTTGATCGAAGTGTCGGTTTTGAACGCATAGGGCGGCAGCGCCAGATTGAGCGGTGCGGGTCCCTTGCGGATGCGGCCCGAGCTGTCGTACTGCGAGCCGTGGCACGGGCAGAACCAGCCATCATACTCGCCGCGCGGATCGGACGGCTTCTGACCGAGCGGAATGCAGCCCAGATGGGTGCAGATGCCGACGACGATGAGCCAGTCGGCCTTCTTCACCCGCGACGCGTCGGTCTGGGGATCGCGGAGTTCGGCGACATTGACGTCGGCGGCCTCCTTGATCTCCTTGTCCGTGCGATGGCGGATGAACACCGGCTTGCCCTGCCAGACCACCGTGATGCTCTGACCGACCGCGACGGGCGTCAGATCGACCTCGGTCGACGACATCGCCAGCGTGTCGGCCGCCGGATTCATGCTCGAGATGAATGGCCAGACGACCGACGCGGCGCCGACGGCGCCGAGCGCGGAGGCCGTCAAAACCAGGAAATCGCGGCGCGTCTGGCCGTCCCCATGGTGACCAGTCCCAGGAATATTCGTCGTTTCCGCCATCAGCTACCTCTTGGGGATCGAAACGGCAACATGACCCGGCCCCGCGGCGCGCAAGCTATCGCGCCCTGCGGGACGGCCCATGCGACACGCGGTCGCAAGTTTTTCAACGGTGTCAGCCGAAAGCCGGTCGCACCGTAGCGGAAAAAACCCGCACCGAGAAGTCGTTGAGGCTTCCTTTGGCTGACCAAGGGGCACTAAGTCAACCCACCGGAAGGACAAAGCTGAAAATCGCTACGAAATGTGTCGCCGTTCCTACAAGGACGGCGGAATGCCACACCGCCCCGCCCCAGCGCCACCGGGCATCGAGCGCGTAGAATATCACCCCGGCGCTGAACGCCAATCCGCCGGCGGCGACCAGGGCCAGCACGATAATCGAAAAGCTGGTCACGAGCTGGTGCAACCCAAAGACGACCGTCCAGCCCATCGCCAAATAGAACAGGATGAACCAGCGTTCGTGGCGCAGGCGCAGCCACAGCTTCAGGACGATGCCGAGTGCCGCCATGCCCCAGATCGGGACCAGGAGGAAACCCACGCCATCCCGGGGCGCCAGCAGCGACAGCGGCGTATAGGTCCCGGCGATCAGCAGGAAGATGCAGATATGGTCGGCGAAGCGCCACAGGCTGGTTTTATTGGTCTTGAAGCCGGTGTTGTAGACCAGCGAGACGACGGCCGAGGACGCCAGCGTCAGGCCGTAGATGATTCCAGCGACGGCCGCGCGCGGGGTCGTCGATAGCCCGCGCCAGGTCAGCAGCACCAGGGCCACGACCGCGAATCCGGCGGTCATCGCCAGGACGGCCCGGTCGAGCAGGATGTGCCCCCGCGGCAATCGATTCGGCATCCATCACTCCCGCGACGTTAGAGAAAACTATAGGGATCGACATCGACCTGGATGCGGACCGCAGTCGACGTGCGCACACCGGCCAGCCATTGTCTTAGCACAGCCTGGATGTTCACTTGTCGATCCGTTTTCACCAAAAAGCGCCGCCGATGCCGGCCGCGCAGCACGGCAAGCGGTGCCGGCGCCGGGCCGAGCACGTCGACGCCCTTCAGATGCGGGGCCGCCCGCGCCAGCGCCGCCGCCGTCTGATCGGCCTGGTCGGCATCCGGTGCCGAGATGATGAGGGCCGCCAGCCGGCCGAATGGCGGCATGCGCCGACTGCGGCGCTCGTCCGCTTCGAGCGCCAGAAACCGGTCGCGGTCGTGGGCCGCCAGCGCCGTCATCACCGGATGGCCGGGATCGAAGGTCTGCAGCAGCACCCGCCCCGGGCGCTCGGCCCGGCCGGCGCGGCCGGCGACCTGGTGCAGCATCTGGAACGTTCGCTCGCCGGCCCTGAGATCGCCCCCGCCGAGCCCCAGATCGCCGTCGATCACGCCGACCAGGGTCAGCATCGGGAAATGGTGGCCCTTGGCCATGATCTGCGTACCGATCAGCAGGTCGATCTCATGCTCCTGCACCCGCGCCACCAGATCGGCCACCGCTTGGGGTCCGATCAGCGTGTCCGACGCCATGACGGCGATGCGCGCGTCGGGAAAGCGCTCGGTCATCTCCTCCGCCAGCCGCTCCACGCCTGGCCCGCAGGGCGCGAAGGAATGCTTGTCCTCGCAGGCCGGGCAGATGTCCGGCATGCGCGCGGCATGGCCGCAATGGTGGCAGATCAATCGGCCCATGAACCGATGTTCGACCAGCCAGGCGGTGCAGTTCGGGCATTGCATCCGATGGCCGCAGGTCCGGCAGAGCGTCAGCGGCGCATAGCCGCGCCGATTGAGGAACAGCATGGCCTGTTCGCCTGCCCCGAGCGTCTGCTTCAGCGCCTCGACCAGGCTCGGCGCCACGAAGCGCTGCCGTTCCGGCTTGTCGTCGCGCAGATCGACCAGCGTGACCTTGGGCAGTTCCGCTCCGCCGTGGCGCGCCGGCAGCACGAGGCGCCGATAGCGTCCGCGCTCGGCATTCACCAGGCTTTCGAGCGAGGGCGTGGCCGAGGCGAGCACGATCGGCACGGCTTCGAGCGAGGCGCGCACGACGGCCATATCGCGGGCGTGGTAGATCACACCCTCTTCCTGCTTGAACGAGGCGTCATGCTCTTCGTCGACCACGATCAGCCCCAGGTCGGTGAAGGGCAGGAACAGGGCGGAGCGCGCGCCGACCACGACCATGGCCCGCCCCTCGCCGACATCGCGCCAGACGCCGCGCCGTTCGGCGGGCCTGAGGTCGGAATGCCAGGCGGCGGCGGGCGCGCCGAACTGCTGTTCGAACCGGCGATGCCATTGCGCGCCGAGGGCTATTTCCGGCAGCAGCACCAGCACCTGCCGTCCGGCTTCGAGGGCCGCGGCGATCGCTTTGAAATAGACCTCGGTCTTGCCGGAGCCGGTCACGCCATCCAGCAGGATGGTCTCATAGCGCCGCGCCCGGACCGCCTCGACGATGACGGCGGCGGCGTCCGCCTGATCGTCGGAAAAACGCGGGAACGGCAGCCGCCAGTCGGGCACGGGCCGCGGCGGGCGCGCCGGCAGGCGCCTCTCGACCAGCAGGCCCGCGTCCGCCATCGCGCGGATTACGCCGGCGGTGCAGCCCGCCTCCTGGGCCAGGAGCGCCGCCGGCAGGGCCTCGGTGCCGCCGAACACGTCGAGCACGCGCCGCCGGGTCGCGGTCAATCGACGATCCTTGACGTCCGGCAGCGGCAGGTCCGGGGCGGCGGCGAAACCCGCGCGCCCCTCCTCCGGATCCAGTGCGTCGGACGGGCCCATCGCCATGCGCAGCACCGCGCCCGGCGGGCTCAGCGTATAGGCGGCGATCCAATCGACCAGCCGGCGGACCGGCTCGCGCATCGCGATGGCGTCATGCACGATCGCGATCGGCTTCAGACGTTCCTCGGCCAGATCCTCGCTCGAACAGGACCGATCCCAGACCACGCCGGTCATCATCCGCTGGCCCAGCGGCACCGTGACGAAATCGCCGGGCGCCGGCGTCAGCCCCTCCGGCGTCCGATAGTCATAGGCCCCGGCCAGCGGCAGCGGCAGCAGCACCGCAACCCGCGGGCCGCCCGACGGGTTGGGGTTTTGCTGCGCCTTTGGCACCGCGAAACTGGTGCTCGAACCCACCATGGGCTAGAGTCCGGTCCGTTGGGTGGCTGCATCGGCGGTTCGCCGTCTTGATGCTCCACCCTCTCTCGACAACAGCAGATCCCCCAGGTTCGCCATGAAATTCTTCATTGATACCGCCGACATCGCCGAGATCCGTGAACTTGCCGCCACCGGCCTGGTCGACGGCGTGACCACCAATCCGTCGCTGATCGCCAAGACCGGCCGCAATTTCCTCGAGACGATCGCCGAAATCTGCGAGATCATTCCCGGCTCCGTCAGCGCCGAGGTCGCATCCACCGACTTCGATACCATGCTGAAGGAAGGCCTCAAACTGGCGAAGATCGCGCCGAATGTCACGGTCAAGGTGCCGCTGACCCCGGCCGGCCTCAAGACCTGCAAGGCGCTGAGCGACCAGGGCACCGAGGTCAATGTGACCCTGTGCTTCTCCGCCGCCCAGGCCATTCTGGCCGCCAAGGCCGGTGCCACCTATGTTTCGCCCTTCGTCGGCCGCCTGGACGATATCGGCGAGGACGGCATGGGCCTGATCGGCGACATCATCGAGATCTATGCCAGCTACACCAGCATCACGACCCAGGTGCTGGTCGCCTCGATCCGGGGCCCGGCGCATGTCATCGCCGCCGCCAAGATGGGCGCCGATGTCGCCACCCTGCCGCCGGCCGTGCTGAAGCAGATGTTCGGCCATCCGCTGACCGACAAGGGCCTCGCGGCCTTCGTCGCCGACTGGGCCAAGACCGGCCAGTCGATCCTCTAGGACCCGCCCCATGGATCAGAAAGGCCAGAGCGAATCCCGCGTCGCGACCGAGGTAGCGCCTCGCGCGGTGACGGCGGACGAGGTGCTGGCCTATCTGACCCGCCATCCGGGCTTTCTGATCGATCATCCGGAACTGGTGGATCAGTTGACCCCGCCGGCGCACCGGCATGGCGCCGGCGTGGTCGATATGCAGCAGTTCATGCTGCAGCGGCTGCAGACGGAGCTCGCCCGGGTCAAGGGCCAGCAGCGCGCGCTGATCTCGACCAGCCGTTCCAACCTGACCAGCCAGACCCGCATCCATGCCGCCGTACTCGCGCTGGTCGGCGCCACCAGTTTCGAACAGCTGATCCAGACCGTGACGACGGACCTGGCTGTGCTGCTCGACGTCGATGTCGTGACCTTATGCGTCGAGTCGGACACGGGGCCCCTGCCCCGGCCGCCGCTGCCGGGCGTGCAGCTGCTGGCGCCTGGTGCCGTCGACCGGCTGCTGGGCGTCGGCAAGGACTCGCTGCTGGAGGACGAGGTGCGCGGGGATCCCGGCCTGTTCGGTTCCGGCGCCGGCCTCGTCCATTCCGAGGCGCTGCTGCGCCTGTCGATCGGCAGCCACGCGCCGGCCGGCATCCTGGCGCTGGGCTCGCGCAAGCCGCATAAGTTCAAGTCCGGCCAGGGCACCGAACTGCTGTGTTTCCTGGCCCAAGCGCTGGAGATCACCATCTTCCAGTGGCTCGATATCGAGGCCTGAATCCTCCGCCGTGCCCGCGCGTCGCCCCGATCCCATTCCGCTGGCGCGCTTCGCCGCGACCGCCGATCTGGCCGCGGCGATCGAGGGCTGGCAGCAGCAGTTGAAATCGGAACGCCGCGCATCGGCCCATACGCTGGCCGCCTATGGCCGCGATCTGGCGTTCTTTCTCGATTTCACCCGCGACCATCATGGCGAGCAACCGTCGCTCGACCTGATGCGGACCCTGAAGCCGGCGGATTTCCGGGCCTTCCTGGCCAACCGCGCGGCGCAGGACCTGGCGAAGGCGTCCCAGGCGCGCGCGCTGTCGGTCCTGCGCGGCTTCTTCCGGTTCCTGGAGCGGCGCGGCCTGGCGACCAACCCAGCACTCTCCGTGCTGCGCGGTCCGCGCCTGTCCCGCGCCGTGCCGAAGCCGCTGAGCGAGCGCGACGCCAAGGCCGCGATCGAGGCGTCCGACACGGTTCAAACCATCGATTCGCCGCCCTGGATCGCCGCGCGCGACACGGCATTGGTGACGCTGCTCTATGGCTGCGGGCTGCGACTGTCCGAGGCGCTCGACCTGGCCCGTCGGCAGGCGCCGGCGCCCGGCATGACCAGCCTGCGGGTGACCGGCAAGGGCGGCAAGACGCGCATCGTGCCGCTCCTGCCGGTCGTAATCCAGGCGGTGACCGATTATCTGGCCCATTGCCCCCACGCGATCGGTCCGGACGACGATCTGTTCGTGGGCCTCCGCGGCGGGCCGCTCAATCCGCGGCTGGTCCAGCGCCTGATGGAGCAGTTGCGTCTTCGCCTGGGGCTGCCCGATACGGCGACACCCCATGCGCTACGCCATAGCTTCGCCACGCACCTCTTGGCCGGCGGGGCCGATCTGCGCGCGATTCAGGAACTGTTGGGCCATGCGTCGCTCTCGACGACCCAGCGCTATACGGCGGTCGATGCGGCGAAGCTGATGGAGGTCTACGACCGCGCCCATCCCCGGGCCGGGAGCTAGAGCGCGATTATGTGAGGCCGACCCGGCCTCATGTCTGAATCGCCCTCTAGACCAAATACTTAGAGACTGATTCACCGATCAAACCGGATCGGTTTGATCGGATCGGGCTCTAGGTTCGGCGGTTCGGCCGTGGCGGCGTCGTCCGTAGGGCTAGATCAGATCGTCGGGCGTCGCCCAGGCTTCGAGTTCCGGCAGGCTGTCATCGACCAGCTTGGGGCCGGATTTGCGCAGCTCGAAATCCGGAAAGATGACCATGCCGAAAATGCCGTCGGCCTCGGTGCCCTTGATCGCGATCGGCATCATCAGGCGGCGGAACTTGACCCAGGTGCGCCCCGGTTCGGCGACATGGCCGCCATAGGCGACCGGCAGCGCGCGTTCGACCACGCCTTCGAACAGACGGGCGCGGCTGGCCAGGACCCCCGGCAGGATCATCTCGTCGAGATGACGGCCGGTCGGATCGTTCTGAAACGCGTTGCACACGGCGGTGCCGGCCAGCCGACAGCGGAAGCGGCCCTCGGCCGTGCGCTCGTACAGGAACAGGAACGGGATGATGTGCAGCGGCATTGCGACCGGATCGATCGTCGATTTCGGCGGCACCGCCAGCCCTGCCCGCTGCGACCGCCAGAACGCGAAGCAATCTGCCAGCGGGGTGTCCCGCAGCAAGGCGTGGAAATCGGAAGAAAGCGCTTTCGGGGATGCCAACATGACCGAGAGCCTAGCCGAGGTGACCTTACCGGGCGGTGAAGATCGGGCTCAGTCGTCGGCCAGATCCTCGGGCGTGGCCCAGGCCACGACTTCGGGCAGGCTGAATTGCTGCGGCAGCCGACTCGGCAGGCGCCGATCGAGTTCCGGAAACACGACCATGCCGAACACCCCATCGGCACCGTCGCCGGCAAACGAGATCGGCAACATCAGCCGGCAGAACTTGATCCAATTCCGGTCCACATCGGCAATGTTGGCGGTGAAGGCGACCGGCATCGCCCGCTCGATCACGCCCTGATAGAGCGGGATCCGACGCTGTAGAACCTCCGGCGGCAGCGTCTCGTCGAGATGACGACCGGTGATATCGGCCTGAAACACGGCGCAAAGTCCGGTGCCGCTCAGCCGGCAGCGAAACCGCCCTTCCGGCGTTCGCTCGTGGAGAAACAGGTAGGGAAGGATGTGGCGCGGCATCGCCACCGGATCGATCCGCGCCTTCGGCGGCACCGGTCCGTCGCCCCGCACCGAGCGCCAAAAGGCGAAGCAATCCACGAGTGGCGTCCCGCGAAGCAGGGCCATGAAATCCGAGGGCGGTTTGATCGCTGGCTCCGGCATGATCCTACTAGAGCCTGATCTGATCAAACCGGCTCGGTTTGAGGGCGATTCAGACATGAGGTCGGTCCGACCTCATGTCATCGCTCTAGCGTACTCCTGCGGTCCTTGTCGGAAACTTAAGACCGCCCGCCCAACAAAAATCCGCCGGTCCTCGATGAACCGGCGGATCTGTTACCTCGTCGGAAGCTCCGTCATTACATGTTGAGCGCCTGGCCGGCCACGGCGAGGGCGGCTTCCTTGACCGCCTCGTTCAAGGTCGGATGGGCGTGGCAGGTGCGGCCGATATCCTCGGACGAGGCGCCGAATTCCATCGCCAGCGCGCATTCGGCGATCATCGTGCCGGCATCCGGGCCGATGATGTGGCAGCCCAGCACCCGGTCGGTCTTGGCGTCGGCGATGAACTTGACGAAGCCCTCGGTATCGCCGTTCGCCTTGGCCCGGCCGTTGGCCAGGAACGGGAACTTGCCGACCTTGTACTCGACGCCCGACGCCTTGACCTCTTCCTCGGTCTTGCCGACCGAGGCCACTTCGGGCCACGTGTAGACCACGGCCGGAATGGCGTCATAGTTCAGATGCGGCTTCTGTCCGGCCAGGATCTCGGCGAACACGACGCCTTCCTCCTCGGCCTTATGCGCCAGCATCGGGCCGGCGATCACGTCGCCGATGGCATAGATGCCCGGCACGTTGGTCTGGAAATGCCCATCGACCTTGACGCGCTTCTTGTCGTCCAGCGCCACGCCGGCCTCGGCCAGGCCCAGGCCTTCGGTGTAGGGACGCCGGCCGATCGAGACCAGCACCACGTCGGCCTTGAGCTCTTCCGCGGCACCGCCGGCCGCCGGCTCCAGCGTCAGCGTGACGCCGCTCTTGGTCTTCTTGGCGCCCGTGACCTTGGTCGACAGCTTGAACTGGATGCCCTGCTTGGACAGCTGGCGGTTCAGCTGCTTGCCGACCTCCAGATCGAGGCCCGGCGTGATGCGGTCGAGGAATTCGACCACGGTCACTTCCGAGCCGAGGCGCCGCCAGACCGAGCCCAGTTCGAGCCCGATATAGCCGCCGCCGATGACGACCAGATGCTTCGGCACCTTCGGAATGGCGATGGCGCCGGTCGAGGACACGATCTGATTCTCATCGACCTCGACGCCGGGCAGCGGCATCACGTCCGAGCCGGTCGCGATCAGGATGGCCTTGGTCTCGATCGTCTGGCTGCCGCCGGCGGTCAGGGCCACCTCGACCTTGCCCGCGCCCAGGATCTTGCCCGTGCCCTGAACCCAGGTGACCTTGTTCTTGCGGAACAGGAACTCGACGCCCTTGGTGATGTCGGCGACGACCTTGTCCTTGCGCGCCAGCAGGGTCTCGAGGTCGAGCGAGACACCCGACAGCTTCACGCCGTGGGACGCCAGCGTATGGTTGGCCTCCTCGAACTTCTCGGACGATTGCAGCAGCGCCTTCGAGGGAATGCAGCCGACGTTGAGGCAGGTGCCGCCCAGGCGCGTGTACTTCTCGACGCAGGCGACCTTCATGCCCAATTGGGCCGCGCGGATAGCGGCGATATAGCCGCCGGGGCCGCTGCCGATGACGACGAGATCGTAGCTGTCGGTCATGATCTTCTTTCCGTTATGAAGGCGGGCCCGTCACCGGGCCCGCCACATCGTCTTCACATGTCCAGCAGCAGGCGCTGCGGATCTTCCAGCGCGTCCTTGACCCGGACCAGGAAGGTCACCGCCTCGCGGCCGTCGATCACCCGGTGGTCGTAGGACAGCGCCAGATACATCATCGGGCGGATCTCGATCTTGTCGCCGATCGCGACCGGGCGCTTCTGGGTCTTATGCATGCCCAGGATGCCAGACTGCGGCGTGTTCAGGATCGGGGTCGACATCAGCGAGCCATAGACGCCGCCGTTCGAGATGGTGAAGGTGCCGCCGGTCAACTCGGCCATCGACAATTTGCCGTCCCGCGCCTTTTTGCCATAGACGCCGATCTGCTTTTCGATATCGGAGAAGCTCATCAGGTCCGCATCGCGCACGACCGGCACGACCAGGCCGTTCTCGGTGCCGACCGCGACGCCGATGTCGTAGTAGTTCTTGTAGATCAGCTCGTCGCCCGAGATCTCGGCATTGACCGCCGGCAGCTCCTTCAAGCCCGCGATGCAGGCCTTCACGAAGAACGACATGAAGCCCAGCTTCACGCCGTGCTTCTTCTCGAAGCCTTCCTTGTACTGCTCGCGGATTGCCAGGATCGCCGTCATGTCCACCTCGTTGAAGGTGGTCAGCATGGCGGCGGTGTTCTGGGCTTCCTTCAGGCGCTGGGCGATGCGCTGGCGCAGGCGCGTCATCTTCACCCGCTGCTCGCGCGGGCCGGCTTCGCGCGCCGGGGCCGCTGGAGCCGATGCCGCGGCGGCGGGCGCCGCGGTCGCACCCGTCTCGATCGCGGCCAGCACGTCGCCCTTGGTCAGACGGCCGTCCTTGCCGGTTGCCGGGATGCTGGCGGCATCGAGTTTGTTTTCCTCGACCAGCTTGCGGGCGGCGGGGCCCGAGCGGTCGAGGCCGGAAGCGGCTGGAGCGGCCGTCGGCGCAGGCGCGGCGGCCGGCTTCGGCGCCTCGACCTTGGCGGCGGGTGCCGCGGCAGCGGGCTTGGCACCGGCGGCGCCCTCGGCGACGACGCCCAGCAGACCGCCGACGGCGACATTGGTGCCTTCCGGCGCCGAGATCTCGCTCAGCACGCCATTGGCCGGCGACGGCACGTCGACCGTGACCTTGTCGGTTTCGAATTCGATCAGCGTTTCATCGATCTTGACGCTATCGCCGACCTTCTTCAGCCAGCGTGCCACGGTGCCTTCGGTCACCGATTCGCCCAGGGGGGGCACCTTGATTTCGGTTGCCATGTTCGGTCCTTGGTTCAGGTTTTGCGCCCGGCCGTTGCGGCGGCCGGGCTTTGATTATCGATCCGGTGGGTCTCAGCCGACGGTGAGCGCTTCGTCGATCAGCTTCGCTTGCTGCGCCACATGCTTCTTCATGGAGCCGGTCGCGGTCGCGGCCGATTCGCCACGTCCCACATAGATCGGACGCTTCGCCTTGCCGCTGAGGCCGGACAGCAGGGTCTCGATGCGCCGATCGACGAAATTCCAGGCGCCCATGTTCTGGTGTTCTTCCTGGCACCAGACCACCTCCGCCTTGGAATAGCGCTTCAGCTCCTTGCCGAGTGCGTTGAACGGGAACGGATAGAGCTGTTCGACGCGAACCAGCGCCACATCCTTGATCTTGCGTTCGGTCCTGGCGGCCAGCAGCTCGTGATAGAGCTTGCCGCTGACCAGCACGACGCGCTTCACCTTGTCGTCGGCGACCAGCTTCTCGGTCTCGCCATAGACGCGGTGGAAGGTGGTGCCTTCCGCCATGTCGGCCAGATTGGACAGCTTGGCGCGCAGCATCGATTTCGGCGACATCACGATCAGCGGCTTGCGGAAGTTGCGGCAGACCTGCCGGCGCAGCGCATGGAAGTAGTTGGCCGGAGTCGAGATGTTGCAGACCTGGATATTGTCCTCGCCGCACATCTGGAGATACCGCTCCAGGCGTGCCGAGGAATGTTCCGGGCCCTGGCCCTCATAGCCGTGCGGCAGCAGCATGACAATGCCCGACATGCGCAGCCACTTCGATTCGGCCGAGGTGATGAACTGGTCGATGATGACCTGGGCGCCATTGGCGAAATCGCCGAACTGACCCTCCCACAGCACCAGCGCCCGGGGCTCGGCCATCGAATAGCCGTAGTCGAAGCCCAGCACCGCCGCCTCGGACAGGAAGCTGTCGATGATCTCGACCTGGGCCTGGCCCTCGCGGATGTTGTTCAACGGCATGTAGGTCTGCTCGTTCTCCTGATCGACCAGCACCGCATGGCGATGGGAGAACGTGCCGCGGCCGACGTCCTGGCCCGACAGGCGGACGAACAGGCCGTCGGCGGCGATCGAGCCGAAAGCCAAGGCCTCGGCCGTGCCCCAGTCGAAGCCCTCGCCCGTCTCGAACATCTTCGCCTTTTCCTGGAGCAGACGGACGAGCTTGCGGTTGAGATTGAAGCCGTCCGGCACCGTGGTCAGCGACTTGCCGATCTGTTTCAGCGTCTCCAGCGGCACCGCCGTGGTGCCGCGGCGATCGTCGTCGGGCGCCAGGCCGAAACCGGCCCAGACGCCTTCGAACCAGTCGGCCTTGTTCGGCTTGTAGCTCTTCGCCGCCTCGAACTCCGTCTCCATCTTGGCGAGGAAGTCGGTCGTGATCTGGTCGGTCTGGTCCTGGGCGAGCGAGCCCTCGCTCACCAGGCGCTCGGCATAGATCTGCCGGGTCGTGGGCAGCGTCGCGATCTTGCGATACATCAGCGGCTGGGTGAACGCCGGCTCGTCGGTCTCGTTATGGCCATGGCGGCGATAGCAGAACATGTCCACCACCACGTCCTTCTTGAAGACATGGCGGAACTCGGTCGCGATCCGGCAGACATGCATCGTCGCTTCCGGATCGTCGCCGTTCACGTGGAAGATCGGCGCCTGGATCGACTTCGCCACGTCAGAACAATAGGGACCCGAACGCGCATATTGCGGCGCCGTGGTGAAACCGATCTGATTATTGATGATGAAATGGAGCGTGCCGCCGGTGCGGTAGCCCTTGAGCTCGGTCAGATCGAGCGATTCGGCGACCAGGCCCTGGCCGGCGAACGCCGCGTCGCCGTGGATCAACAGACCGACGACTTCGTTGCGCTCGATATCGCCGCGCTGGCGCTGCTTGGCGCGCACCTTGCCCAGCACCAGCGGATTGACCGCCTCGAGATGGGACGGGTTCGCGGTCAGCGACAGATGGACGATGTTGCCGTCGAACTCGCGGTCGGACGAGGTGCCCAGATGGTACTTCACATCGCCGGAGCCCTGCACGTCGGCCGGGTTGGCCGGGTTGCCCTGGAATTCCGAGAAGATCGCGGCGAAGCGCTTGCCCATGACATTGGCGAGCGTGTTCAGGCGACCGCGGTGGGCCATGCCCAGCACGATTTCCTTCACGCCCAGCCGGCCGCTGACGCGGATGATCTCTTCCAGCGCCGGGATCATCGTCTCGCCGCCTTCGAGGCCGAAGCGCTTCGTGCCGGTGAACCGCTTGTCGAGAAACCGCTCGAAGCTCTCGGCCGCCGTCAGACGCTCCAGGAGCTCGGTCTTTTCCTTGAGCGGAAAGGTCGTCTGATTGCGCATGCCCTCGACGCGCTCCTGGATCCAGGCCTTCTGGGCCGGATCCTGGATATGCATGTATTCGACGCCGACGCTGCCGCAGTAGGTCTGGCGCAGGAAATCATAGATCTCGCGCAGCGTGGCATATTCGAGGCCGAGCACGCCCGCGATATAGATCGGTCGATCGTAGTCGCCGTCGGTGAAGCCGTAGCCGTCGGGATGCAGCTCCGGATGGGGTTCCCGCTTCTGCAGGCCGAGCGGATCGAGGTTCGCTTCCAGATGGCCGCGCACCCGGTAGGCCCGGATGAGCTGCAGCGCCCGGATCGAGTCGGCCGCGGCCTGCTTCACCGTCTCTTGGCTGACCGCCGGGGCGGCGGCGCCGTTGGCCTTCTTCGCCGGAACCGCGTCCGGGGTCCCGCTGCCGATGATCCGCTTGGCGATCTTCTGCCAGCTGGGTCCCTTGACCTCGGTCTGGACCGAGACGGCATCGTCCTTCATTTCATCGAAGAAGCTCCGCCAGCTCTGGTCGATCCCGTTCGGGTCGGTCAGATAATGCTCGTAGAGTTCGGCGATGAAGGCCGAATTCGCACCGGTGAGGAAAGAGGATTCGCTGGTCTGCGCCATTTGGTTCGAGCGGCCGCTTGACGCGGCCGCTCTCTCTGTTGGGGTTGGTCAGGTTGGCTTCGCGCGATCCGGACGCGTCAGCCCTTGAAGGCCGCCAGCATCGTGGAGCCAAGCGAGGCCGGGCTGTCGGCGACATGGAAGCCCGCCTTGCGCATCGCCTCGAACTTGTCGGCGGCGGTCCCCTTGCCGCCCGAGATGATGGCGCCGGCATGGCCCATGCGGCGGCCCGGCGGCGCGGTCGCCCCGGCGATGAAGCCGACGATCGGCTTCTTCGTCTTCGACTCGATGACGAACTCGGCCGCTTCCTCCTCGGCCGAACCGCCGATTTCGC
>JAQGIC010000116.1 GCA_028288725.1 Rhodospirillales bacterium | reverse complement strand
GACGATGCGGCGCCGATGACGCCGTGCAAAGGGATGACGGCCGACTGCATCAAGCAGATGGGCTGCGTCACGGTGGCGGCGCTCCCGGTGCCCTTCATCACCCATGAATCGGCCGTGCAGTACGGCGCCATCGACTATTGGGCATCCCATCCCAAGCTGGTCAGCTTGGATCACGAACCCGAGCCCCTTCCGCCCCGAACGGCCTGATCTCGTCCGCGCACGCCCGAAGTGCGCCTATTCGACGATCAGGTGTTCCCGCTTGGCCGTGCGCTTAAGCCGCCGGCCGGCTACGAAGGGTATTTCGATGATTCGCAATCGCGTTATTGCGGGCGCTCTCGCGTTCGCCAGCGGCTTCGCTTTCGCCGCTCTCCCAAGCCATGCCGCCGCGACCGACTACAAGTTCGAACTGGTCGGCAAGCCCCAGCTTTCCGCCCGCAAGGACATCGTCCAGATCCGGCTCGTCCATACGACCGATGGCAAACCCGTGCCCGATGCCGCGATCTTCGAGAGCAAGGCCGACATGGGGCCGGAAGGCATGGCCACCATGGGCGCGCCGGTCAAGGCACTGCCGGCAAAGGACGGCATCTACAGCTTCGAAGTCGATCCCGGCATGGCCGGAACCTGGGCGCTTCATTTAGCAGCCAAAGTGCAGGGCGAGACGGAGACTGTCCGGGGAACCGTCAACGTCGCTCTGGTGAAGTGACGTGGGCGCCCAGTGGACGCGGTTCGGCGCCGGCGGGATGCTGGCGGCCAGCCTGATCGCCTGCGCGCCCGCCTTCGCCCAGCCAGCCGACGGCCCGCTGGGCGCAACCGCCGACGGCTTGATCGCCGCCGGACGGCAACTGAGCCCGGCCCTGCGCGCGGCGGCCTTGGAGACGGCCGCGGTCTCGGCCAAGGCCGAGGGCGCCGACGCGCTCGACGACCCGACCATCAGCGACAGCTATCAATATTACAAGGACCCCGGCGTCTTCAGCGCCCACACGGTCATGGTGACCCAGGCGTTTCCGCTCTGGGGCAAGCGCGACCTGCGCCGGGAGGCGGCGCTTGCCGATGTCGATGCCGCGCGTGGACAGGAGCAGGCGGCCCAGGACGAACTCGACGACAAGATCAAGCTCGCCTTCGCGCAATATTACCTGGTCAGCCGCGCCATGTCGGTGAACCGGGAAATCGCCGACTTGGCGCATCGCATACGCTCGGCGGCCGCCGCCCGCTATGGCCAAGGCGGCGGCGACCAGACGGCGGTCATCCAGGCGAGCGGGGAAGAGACTGCGGCGAAGACCGAGGCAATCCGGCTGGAGGGGGAGCGAGACGCCGCTCGTGCCCGCCTCAATGCGCTGGTCGGCCGCCCGAACGACGCGCCGTTGACCGAACCGCTGAAGGCGAGGCCGATGCCTGCTGCCGAGCCTATCGTCGCGGGCCTGGTCGATCGCGCGAGGGCGGCGAACCCTACCTTGGCAGCGGGGACCGCGGCGATCGCCGCCGCCAAATCCCGGAGCAGTCTGGCCGACAAGGCGTGGCTTCCAGACGTGACGGTCGGCGGCGGTCCGCTGATCCAGACCAACAACCGCCCGGTCGGCTTCGCGGCCACCATCGGCTTCAACATACCGCTCTCCTGGGGACGAGAGGCCTCCGGGCAGCACGAAGCCGCCGTTCGGGTCGGAGAAACCCAGCAGCGATATGAGGTCTCCCTCCGAGAGGTCGAGGGTGCCTTGGGCGAGGCCGTCGCCAAGCTGCGCGCCGCCCGGGCGACGGAAGAGCTATTGCGGCATGAGGCGATGCCGCAAGCCAGGGCGACGTTCCAGACCGTGCTGGCCAACTACAGCCAAGGCAAGGGCGATCTGGCGGCCGCGATCACGGCCGAGCACCAGATCCACGAGGTCGACCTGCGACTGCTCCAGACCCGGTTCGAGGAACAGGCCGAACTTGCCGCGATCGAACGACTGATCGGAGGAGATCTCTGATGCGCCGCCTTATCCTCACTTGCGTGGCGATCGGCTCGGCCGCGGTCGGCATCGCGCGCGCCGACGAGGCCGCTCGGCAGCCACTCTACTATCAAGATCCCGACGGCAAACCATCCTACGCCTCTCGCCCGAAGAAGGCGGCGGATGGCCGGGATTTTCGGCCCGTGTTCGACGATGCCCCAGCCGTCGGGGCCGCATCGACGCCATCGGCGCCCAAGCCCTCGGCGAGCGCCGACCATCATGTCCTCTACTACCGCAATCCGATGGGACTGCCCGACACCTCGCCCAAGCCCAAGAAAGATTCGATGGGCATGGATTATGTGCCCGTTTATGCCGACGAGGGTGGCCAGAGCGATCCGCCCGGCACCGTCCGGATCAGCCCCGGCCGCCTTCAGACTCTGGGCGTCAGGACCGAAGTCGCTGAAATGCGATCGGCGGCACCGCGCGCCGTGCGTGCGACAGGTGTCCTTCAGTTCGACGAGCGGCATCTCGCCACAGTCACGACCAAGGTCCCCGGCTGGATCGAGCATCTCGCGGTGGCCGCGACCGGCGACCCGGTCCGACGTGGCCAAGTGCTGGCCGAGATCTACGCCCCCGACCTGGTCGCATCGGAAGAGGAATATCTCGTAGCGGCCGAGATGGGCGGCACCATCGGTGCGGCCTCGGTCCAGCGCCTGCGGGCACTCGACATCCCTGAGGGGGAGATCGCCCGGCTACGGCGCACAGGTCGGTCGACCCGTCGGATCGCAGTCGTGGCGCCCGCCGACGGCGTCGTCATCGACAAACCCGTTCAGGAAGGCATGCGGGTCGATGCGGGCGAAGCGCTCTACAAGACGGCCGATCTGTCGTCGATGTGGTTGATCGCGCAGGTCCAGGAGCAGGATCTGGGCACGATCCAACCAGGGGAGACGGCACGAGCCACCTTCGTCGCCTTCCCCGGCCGGAGCTTCGAGGGCAAGGTCGAGTTCATCTATCCGTCGCTGTCGGCCGAAACGCGGACCGCGCGCGTACGGATCGTGTTGCCCAATCCGGACGGCAAGCTGCGGGCCGCCATGTACGCCAACGTCGAGATCGACGGTTCTGCCGGTGCGGAGCCGGCGTTGTCGGTGCCGAACTCGGCCGTGCTCGATAGCGGCACCCGCCAGGTCGTCCTGGTGGCAGGCGACGAGGGCCGCTTCGAGCCGCGCCCCGTCAAACTCGGCATCCGTGGCGACGATTGGGTCCAGGTGCTGGACGGCATCGAGCCGGGCGAGCGCGTCGTCGTCGGCGCCAACTTCCTCATCGATGCCGAGAGCAACCTGCGCGCGGCCCTGCAAGGCTTCGCCGATAGCGCCAAACCTGCCGAACCGGGAGCCAAGCCATGATCGGCGGCCTGATCGACCTGTGCGCCCGCAACAGGATGCTGGTGCTGCTTGCCACCCTGATCCTGGTCGGCGTCGGCATCTGGTCGGTCGCCGACACCCCGCTCGACGCCTTGCCGGACCTGTCCGACACGCAGGTCATCGTCTATACGGAATACCCGGGCCAGGCGCCGCAGGTGGTCGAGGACCAGGTGACCTATCCGCTGACCACGGCGCTGCTGGCCGTGCCGCATGCCAAGGTCGTCCGGGGCTTCTCGGACTTCGGCGTTTCCTTCGTCTATGTCGTGTTCGATGACGGCACCGATCTCTATTGGGCGCGCTCGCGCGTGCTGGAATATCTGAACTTCGCGGCCAAGCGCCTGCCGCAAGGCGTCACCCCTGCCTTGGGACCGGACGCGAGCGGCGTCGGCTGGGTCTACCAATATGTCGTGCTCGGCGCGCAGCGGACGTTGGCCGAACTACGCAGCATCCAGGACTGGATCGTCCGCTACAACCTGGTCACCGCCAAGGGCGTGGCCGAGGTCGCCAGCGTCGGCGGTTTCGAGAAGCAGTACCAGGTCGTCGTCGATCCGCAGAAGCTGCAGGCCTTCGGCATCCCGCTCGATCGGGTATCCGACGCCCTCCGGGCCAGCAACCGCGATGTCGGCGGTCGCACGATCGAGATGACCGAGACCGAATACATGATTCGGGGCCGAGGCTACCTGCGCAGCATGCAGGACCTTGGCAATGTCGTGCTGAAGGCCGATCCGAGCGGATCCGGCACGCCGGTCCTGGTCAAGGAGGTCGCCCGGATCGAACTCGGCCCGGACGAGCGGCGCGGCATCGCCGAGATGAACGGCACCGGAGAGGTCGTCGGCGGCATTGCGCTGAAGCGCGACGGCGCCGATGCGCTGACCACGATCGGCAACATCAAGGCCAAGCTCGACGAGTTGAGGCCCGGCCTGCCCGAGGGCGTCTCGATCGAACCGGTCTACGACCGCTCGCAGTTGATCGACAGCGCCATCCACACGCTGAAGCACACGCTGGTCGAGGAAAGCCTGATCGTCGCCTTGGTCTGCTTCGTGTTCCTGCTGCATGTGCGGAGTGCCCTGGTGGCGATCCTGACCCTGCCGATCGGCGTGCTGCTGGCCTTCGCCGGGATGCATGCGCTCGGCATCGGTTCGAACATCATGAGCCTGGGCGGCATCGCGATCGCGCTCGGCGCCATGGTCGATGCGGCGATCGTGATGATCGAGAACGCGCACAAGCATGTCGAACGGCTGAAGCCGGGCGAGCCGCGCGGCCCGGCGCTGATCGCGGCGGCGAAGGAAGTGGGGCCCTCGCTGTTCTTCAGCCTGCTGGTGATCGTCGCCTCGTTCCTGCCGGTGTTTGCCCTGGAGGACCAGGAAGGGCGGCTGTTCAAGCCGCTGGCCTATACCAAGACCTTCGCCATGGCCGGCGGCGCCATCCTGTCGGTCACCCTGGTCCCCGTGCTGATGCTGTTCTTCGTGCGCGGCCATATCGTTCCGGAGGGCAAGAACCCGATCAACCGGGCGCTGATCTGGCTCTACCGTCCGATCATCCGCGTCGTGCTGCGGGTGCCGACGCTGACGGTGCTGGCCTCGCTGCTGCTGCTCGGGGCGACGTTCTGGCCCGTGTCGCAGCTCGGCAGCGAGTTCATGCCCAGCCTGAACGAGGGCACGCTGCTGTTCATGCCCGTGACGCTCCCGGGCTTGTCGGTGACCAAGGCGGCCGAGCTGCTCCAGACCCAGGACCGCATCATCAAGTCGTTCCCCGAGGTCGCCTCGGTATTCGGCAAGGCGGGCCGCGCGATGACGGCGACCGACCCGGCCCCGGTCGAGATGAGCGAGACGATCGTCAACCTCAAGCCCGAGAGCGAATGGCCGATACCCAAGACGGTCGATCAGCTGATCGCCGAGATGAACGCCGCCTTGCAGCTGCCCGGCGTCAGCAATGCCTGGACCATGCCGATCAAGGCCCGCATCGACATGCTTTCGACCGGCATTCGCACGCCGGTGGGCGTCAAGGTGTTCGGTCCGGACCTGCATGTGCTGGAAGGCTTGGCGACCGCGGTCGAGCGGGTCGTCCATGACGTGCCCGGCACCACCAGCGCCTTCGCGGAGCGCCTGGAGGGCGGGCATTACGTCGAGATCGAGCCCGATCGGCAGGCGGCCGCTCGCTATGGCCTGTCGGTGGAAGATGTGCAGAAGGTGGTTGCCGCGGCGCTTGGCGGCGAGACGGTGACGACCACGGTCGAAGGGCGCGAACGCTATGGCGTGAACGTCCGCTATCCCCGAGGGCTGCGCGACGATCCCGAAGCGATCGCGAGCCAGGTCCTGGTACCGACGATAGGCGGCGCGATGGTGCCGCTCGGCCAGATCGCCCATATCCATGTGACGCTGGGACCGCCGAGCATCCGCACGGAGAACGCCCAGCCCGTGGCCTATATTTACGTCGACCTCCAGGGCCGCGATCTCGGTGGCTACGTGGCGGAAGCGGCCCGGAAGGTCGCCGAGCAGGTCAAGATGCCGCCAGGCTACCATATCGAGTGGAGCGGCCAGTTCGAGTACCTGCAACGGGCGGAAGCCAAGTTGAAGGTCGTCGTGCCGGCCACGCTGGTCGTGATCCTGGTACTCCTGTTCCTCAACTTCGGGCGGCTGACCGAGACGCTGATCGTAATGCTCTCGGTGCCGTTCGCGCTCGTCGGCGGCGCCTGGTTGATGTGGGGCTTGGGTTACAACATGAGCGTCGCCGTGGCCGTGGGCTTCATCGCACTGGCGGGTGTTGCAGCCGAAACGGGCGTGGTCATGCTGATCTACCTCGACCATGCGCTCGCCGAGATCCGGCAGCGGCGGCAGGGCGAAGGCACGGTGCTCAGCCGGGAGGATCTACGGCAGGCGATCATGATGGGCGCCGTGGAACGGGTGCGGCCGAAGATGATGACCGTGGTCGCGATCATGGCCGGATTGCTGCCGATCCTGTGGAGCACGGGAACGGGCTCCGAGGTCATGCGGCGCATCGCCGTGCCGATGGTCGGCGGCATGGTCTCGTCCACGCTGCTGACCCTGCTCGTCATTCCGGCGATCTACACGATCATCAAGGGATGGGGGCTGCCCCGGCAAAGCCGCGCGCGTTCCGCCGACGGCGAATATGAACGGTTGCCGGCTGCGTAAATCTGTTCCGTCCCCCGTCCGCTTCGCTTTGGGACAGATTGAGCTGCGCCCCGTGCCCTACCGCCCCTCGCGCCGCCAAGCGAGGATCAGGGTGCCGAGCGCCAGCAGCAGCGCCGCCCAGGCCGGCATCAGCGGGGTTTCCCGGAGCCCGGTCACGACATAGTCGCCGTTCTGGCGGAAGCCGATCCAGCCGCGTCCGGCCGCGTCGCGACCGGGGGCGACCCGGCGGATATCCGGCAGGCTGGTGCCGGTCCCGGCCCAATTGACGCTGCCGCCGGTCGCGTCGGCCACGGGCTTCACCCTGTCCGGCGTGGTGCGCACGTCGGCGAATTCGATCGGGTTGAGCGCCCCGGCCGCCGCGATGGCGGTGCGCGTGCCGTCGCTGATGCGATAGAGGCCGCTGGCATTGATCGGCACGACCGCGACCGAGCGGCCGCCGCCTTCCGGCGCCATGGCCACCGTCTCGGTCTTGCCGTCCGGCCGCGTCAGCTCGACCGGATGGGCGTCGGGCTCCAGCGTGCGGCGGACGATGGTCAGGTGTCGCCCCTCGACCGTGCCGCGCAGGTCGTTCTCCTCGAGGTCCGGCTCCTTCATCAGCCAGTAGGCGAGCCGGCGCAGCAGCTCCGCCTGCGGTCCGCCGCCTTCGAAGCCGCGGGTCCACAACCACATATGGTCCGACAGGATCTGGGCGACGCGACCTTCGCCGACCCGGTCGAGCACCAGGAGCGGTTCGCCGTTGAGACCGGTCATCACCGTCTGGCCGTGGCGCACGGTCGCCTCGACCTGGCGGAACCAGCGCCCCCAGCTGGGATCGCCGTTCGGGTCCTTCGGCGCGCCCGGCAGATCGGCCGTGACCGGATGGCGGCTGCCCAGCTCGGTCACCTTCGGCTTGAAGCCCTGCTCATAGACCTCGCCCGACGGCTCGGTCGGCAGCACCGCGCCCAGCGGCGTGCGGAACAAGGTGGTGGCGGTGCCGACGCTGGGCCCGGCCGCTTCCAGCAAGGCGCCGCCCTTGCGGACATAGCGGGCGATATTCTCCAGATATGTCGCCGGCAGCACGCCGCGGCGCCGGTAGCGGTCGAAGATGACCAGATCGAATTCGTCGAGCTTGACCTCGAACAATTCGCGGATCGGAAAGGCGATCAGCGACAGCTCGCGGATCGGCGTGCCGTCCTGCTTCTCCGGCGGGCGCAAAATGGTGAAATGCACGAGATCGACCGATGGATCGGCCTTCAGCAGATTGCGCCAGGTCCGCTCGCCGGCATGGGGCTCGCCCGAGACCAGCAGGACCCGCAACCGATCGCGCACGCCATTGACCACGACCGCCGCGCGATTGTTGTCGAGCGTCAGCTCGTGCGGACCCGGCGCCACTTCGACCTCGAACACGGTCTGGCCGCCATGGTCGAGCATGAGCGGCAGGCTGACGTCGCGACCGATCGGCATGTTGAGCGTCCGGGTCTCGCCGCCGTCCTTGCGCACGGTCACCCGCGCCGTCTGCGGATAGGTCTGGCGTTCGGCCTCGGTGCCGCCCAGATCCTCCACGCGCAGCGTCAGCTGCAGTTCCTTGCCGACGATGCCGAAGCTGGGGGCCTGGGCGATGACGACGCGCCGGTCGCCCTCGTTCGGATGGCCCGACAGCAGGACATGCAGCGGGGCGGACAGGCCGGACCGGTCGGCCGGCGGCGTGTCATGGACCTGGCCGTCGGTCACCATCGCGATGCCGGCGATACGCTGCGGCGGCACGTCGGCCAGTGCCGCCTGGGCCGCGCCGAACAGCTCGGTGCCGTGATCGCCGGTCGTGGCCGGATCGACGGCGCCGGCCTCGATCGTGCGGACCTCCAGATCGGGATAGGCCGCGAGCCTGGCCTGCAGCGCCTGCACCGCCGTCTCGGTCGCCGCCCGCCGATCGCCGATCGATTGGCTGGGCGAGACGTCCTTGACGATCAGCGCCACGTCCTTCTGCGGCTGGCGCTGCTCCTCGACCAGCGACGGGTCGGCGATCGCGGCCAGCAGAATGGCGAGCGCCGCGAGCCGCCAGAGCGTGCCGCGCGCCCGACGCCAGGCGCCGAAGCCCAGGATCATCAGCCCCAGGACGGCGGCGACGGCGATCAGCCACCAGGGCAGCAGCGGCGCGAAGGCGATGGCGTAACCGGTCATTGGCCGAGCCGCTCCAGGATCGCCGGGACATGGACCTGGTCGGCCTTGTAGTTGCCGGTCAGCGCATACATCACCAGATTGACGCCGAACCGATAGGCCTGCTCACGCTGCGGCTCGCCGCCCGGCACGACCGGCAGGCTGGGGAAGCCCTGGCCGTCGATCGCCCAGGCGCCGGCCCAATCGTTCGAGCCGACGATGACGGTCGAGACGCCGTCATTGGTCCGATCCTCGACCGGTTCGACCCACAGCGTGCCGCCGATCCAGCGGCCGGGGAAATCCTGCATCAGGTAAAAGGATTTGGTCAGCACATGGTCCGGCGGCACGGCGGTCAGCGCCGGGATCCGCACGCCGGCCAGCAGGGTCTGCAACCGGCGCGCCGTATCGGTTGCGCCATAGCCGCCGGGCAGGCTGGTGCCCTGGTCGCGCGTGTCGAACAGGATGGTGCCGCCCGTCGCCAGGTACCGGTTGACCCGCTCGGCCGCGGCCGGCGTCAGCGGCTGCTGGCTGCCGGTGATCGGCCAATAGATCAGCGGGAAGAAGATCAGCTCGTCGGTCTCGACATTGACCGCCATCGGGTCGCCGGTTTCGACTGCCGTCCGCCGATTGAGCACATTGCACAGCCCCGTGAGACCGGCCCGGCTGATCCCGTCTGTCTCGGCATCGCCCGTGGTGACATAGGCGAGCCTGAGCTCGCTCGTCGCCTCGATCGTGAAGGCGTCGGGGCCGGCGGGCTGGGCACGGGCCGGCAAGGCCGCCAGCGCAAGGGCAGCGAGGATCGCGGCGGCACTGGCGCGCCGGGGCCGCAACAGGCCGCGCAAGCCATAGCCGATCAGAATATCGATCAACCCCAGCAGCAGCGCGCCGCCGAGCAGGCCCGGCCTGAGATCGACCTCGGGCGCCAGAACGTAGCTTTCGCGGGCGACCCCGACCGGCAGCGCGCCGAACGCGGTCAGCGTCGGCACGGTCGGCCCCAGATTGAGGGCGCGGTGGGTCGCCTCGGTGCCGTAGAAGCCGGGCGGGTGGGCCGGCCCGAGCGTGATCTTGGCGGCATCGGCGGTATTCAACGGCTGCGCCATGGCGATGGGCGGCGTCAGATGGCCGAAGCCGTCGAGCATCTGCCAGGGCGGCAGAACCGCGTCGCCGGTCGCCTCGACGCCCTGCCCCAGCACGACCAGGCGCCGCAGCATATCGACGAACAAGCCGGACAGCGCCAGGTTCGACCAGGCGGTGTTGGCCGTGGTATGGACCAGGACCAGCCAGCCCTTGCCACGCTTTTCGGCGGTCACCAGCGGCGTGCCGTCGGTCAGGCGTGCCCAGGTCTTGGCCGCCAGATCGACCGAGGGTTCGGCCAGGACCTGCTGGCCGACCGTCACGTCGGACGGCACGGTCAGGCCGGCGAACGGGCTGGCGGCCGGAAACTCGGCCAGATGCGCCGGCTTTTCCCAGGACATGGCGCCGCCGATCGTGCGGCCGCCCCGACGCAGCATGACCGGCAGCAGATCGTCATCGTCGCGCTGCGCCATCGCCGGACCGGCAAAGCGCAGCAGCACCCCCCCGCCGTCCAGCCAATGCCGGATCGCCTGACCGTCTTCCGGCGGGCCGACCTCGCCGTCGGGCAAGACCAGCAAGGTCAGCGCGCGCGCCAGCAGTTCGCTCACGGTGCCGCGGCGCAATTCGGCGAATGGCGTCAGCGCGCGTTCCAGATAGAAACTGTCGCTCAGCAGCGGCTGGCCGCCGCCGGCCGGCCGGTTCGAGGCAATGCCGACCGGGCGCCGGCGCGATTGCTCGTCGACCAGCAGCGTGGCGCCGGCCGACGCCTCGCCTTCGAGCTCGATCCGCCCGACCCGGTTGCGCAGTTCGCTCGGCATCGGGATGGCGACGTCCAGCGTGCCGCGGTCGGCGGCGAAATGCCCTTCGACCTGGGCGATCTGCCTGCCGTCCTCGCCGGCCGCGCGCAGCCGCACGGTCGGCGCGTCGCCCAGCGTCGCGCGCTCGACCCGCACGGTCAGATCCTTCGCCTCGGTCGGGCCCGGCTCGATCAGGCGGGCGAGATGATCATTGTCCGGCAGCACCAGGCGGACCGAGCCCAGCCCCCGCAGCGCCTCCAGCAGCCGGGTCACGCCGCCCCGATCGTCGAGCCCGTCGGCCAGATAGAAGACCGTGGCGCCCTCCGGCATCGCCAAGGACTTCAGCCGATCGGCCGCCGCGACGCGGTCGGTCGGCCAGGGCTTGGGCGTCAGCGCGGCGATGCGGCCCCGCGCGTCGGCGGCGCGCAGCAGCGGGACCGGCTCGCTCGGGCCCCCGGCGGCCGTGGTGATGAGCGCGACGCGGCGGTCGGCCCGGTCGGCCTGGTCGATCAACTCGCCGGCCCGGCGCTGAACCTCCGGCCAATTGGCGGCGGCGGCCCAGCCATCGTCGACCACCAGCACGAGCGGGCCCGCACCCGGCAGGGCGGCGGTCGGATTGAGCAGCGGATGCGCCAGCCCCAGGATCAGCAGCGCCGCGATCGCGAGGCGCAGCAGGATCAACCAGAGCGGCGTCTTGGACGGCGTCTCCTCCGCCGGCTTCAAGCCCATCAGCAGCCGGATCGCCGGGAAGCGCACGACCGTCGGCGCCGGCGGCGTCACGCGGATCAGCCACCAGAGCACCGGCAGCATGGCGAAGCCGGCGAGCAGCCAGGGAGCGGCGAAACCGAGGGCGCCCAGACCCAACATCAGGCCGAGCCTCCCGTCGCGAAGGCGGCATGGCCCGGCGGCAGGCCGCCCGACATCATGCCGTAGAGCGCCAGCAAGGCCTGATGCGGCGGCCGGTCGGTGCGATGGCCGGCCAGCGACCAGCCATGGCCGCGGGCGAGCGCCGCCAGTCCGGCCTGGTGCCCGGCCAGGCGGGACTGATATTGCTCGCGCACGGCCTCGACCCGGGCCAGGGTCAGATTGCCCTCGCGCTCCATCCCCTCGAACCGCACGCGCCCGTCATAGGGCAGGCTTTCCTCGGCCGGATCCAGCACCTGGAGCAGATGGCCGCGGACGCCCGACACGGCGTAGCCGGCCAGCAGGTCGCGCGTCTCGTCGAGCGGCATCAGGAAATCGCCGATCAGCACGACCGAGGCATGGCGCGGCAGCGGCATCACCGCGGGCAGTCCCTCGACCGTCGAGCCCGACCGCTCCATGATCAAGGCCAGCCGATCGAGCACGGCCCGGCCATGGGCGGGCGGCAGGCCGGCGCCGATCAGCGCCACCCGCTCGCCGCCCCGCACCAGCAGGGCCGCGAGCGCCAGCAGCAGCAAGGCGGCGCGGTCCCGCTTGGTCGGCAGGTTCCGGTCGGAGCGCCAGTCCATCGACGGCGAGCGGTCGTGCCACAGCCAGACGCTTTGCGCCGCCTCCCATTCATTCTCGCGCACGTAGGCGCGCTCGGATTTTGCGGTCTCGCGCCAGTCGATGCGCGCGACCGGGTCGCCCTGGACATAGGGGCGGAACTGCCAAAAGGAATCGCCCGACCCGACCCGGCGCCGGCCGTGAACCCCCTGCGCCACGGTCGCGGCCACCCGCTCCGCCTGGACCAGCAGCGGCGGCAGGCGGGCGGCAAGCGCCTCGGCCTCGTGTCGGGAGCGGAGGACGGCCATGTTCCTGACTTCAGCCCAGCCGTTCGACCAGCAGATCGACGATCCGGTCGAGCGTCACGCCGTCGGCGCGCGCGGCGAAGCTCAGCGCCATGCGGTGGCGCAGCACCGGTCCGGCGAGGGCGGCCACATCGTCGACCGAGGGGGACAGGCGCCCGTCCAGCACCGCGCGGGCGCGTGCCGCCAGCATCAGCGCCTGACTGGCGCGCGGGCCCGGCCCCCAGGCGACGGCGCGCTGCACCTCGGCGAGCGAGGTCGTCTCCGGCCGACCGGCGCGGACCAGATCCAGGATCGCCTCGACCACGCTTTCGCCGACCGGCACGCGCCGGATCAGGCGCTGCGCGACCAGCAGCTCGTCGGCGCTCATGACCCGTTCGGCCTTCGCCTCGGTGGCGCCGGTCGTCGCCAGCAGCATGTGCCGCTCCGCCTCCAGATCCGGATAGCCCACATTGATCTGGATCAGGAACCGGTCGAGCTGTGCCTCGGGCAGCGGATATGTGCCTTCCTGCTCGATCGGGTTCTGGGTCGCCAGCACATGGAACGGCCGCGGCAGCGCGTGATACTGGCCGCCGACCGAGACGCGCTGTTCCTGCATCGCCTGGAGCAGAGCCGACTGGGTGCGCGGGCTGGCACGGTTGATCTCGTCCGCCATCAGCAGCTGGGCGAAGACGGGCCCGGGCAGGAAGCGGAACGACCGGCGGCCATTGTCGCCCTCCTCCAGCACTTCGGACCCCAGGATATCGGCCGGCATCAGGTCGGGCGTGCATTGCACGCGCTTGTCGTCGAGCCCCAATACCGTGCCCAGCGTCTCGACCAGCCGGGTCTTGGCCAGGCCCGGCACGCCGACCAGCAGCGTATGGCCGCCGGCCAGGAGCGTGATCAGCGCTTGATCGATCACGTCGCGTTGGCCGAAGATCACCCGGCCGATACGCTCGCGCACGGAACCGAGGCGTTGGCCGAGCGCCTCGATCTCGTTGATCAGGTGGGCGGCATCGGCGGCGGTCGGGTTGGACGGATCTAGGCTCACGGGCGTTAGCTCCTCGGCAGGCCTAAGCTGGTCTGCCTGCTTTGTTCAGTCTGAGCAGTCCATCGCCGATAGACTGCTCGGGGGTCGCGTCGCTTGCGACCGGATCATAGGCTCGATTGTCGCCGGAATTGCGGCGACTGCAATCATGCTAGGCAATGGGGCGGCGTAACGCCACATCGGGCTGGAATGGAACGGCCGGTATGGGAGGGGATCATGGAAACCAGAGCCGACACGCCGACCGAGGGCGGGCTGGCCCCCGGCATGATCGACAGTTGCGGCGATTTCGGCATCCGCATCGCCCGCGACGGCACCTGGTTCTACCATGATTCGCCGATCCGGCGGCTGCCGCTGGTCAAGCTGTTCGCCTCGGTGCTGCGTCGCGAGGCCGATGGCCAATATTGGCTGGTCACCCCGGCCGAGCGCGGTCGCATCGAGGTCGAGGACGCCCCCTTCGTCGCGGTGGAACTGGAGGCGAGCGGACAAGACAGGGACCAGAGCCTCACGTTCAGAACAAACCTGGATGATAAGGTAGTGGCCGGCGAAAGCCACCCCTTGCGTGTCGCGACCGATCCGGCCACCGGCGAGCCCCGTCCCTATATCCTGGTCAAACCCGGCCTTGAAGCGTTGCTGTTGCGCTCGGTATTCTATCATCTGATCGAGCGGGGACATGAGGCGACCATCGACGGCAAGCCTCAATTCGGCGTGTGGAGTTCCGGAAAATTCTTTCCTCTGGGCAATTTGACGGACGCTACCTGACGGCAGACTTCGTTACCCGGCGCCTGGCCGCGGCGCTGGCGCGCCCGCCGGCCGACCGACCGCGCGGCGATCATGACCTCAATCCCGGGTTCATGCCGAGCAAGACCCCGACCCAGGCCGCCGTACTGGTCCCGCTGATCCGCCGGCCTGAGGGCCTCCAGGTCATGCTGACCCAGCGCACCGCCCATCTGACCGATCATGCCGGCCAGATCAGTTTCCCGGGCGGCCGGGCCGAACCGGAAGATCGGGACGCGGTCGCGACCGCGCTGCGCGAGGCGGAGGAAGAGGTGGGCTTGCCGCCCGACCTGGTTCAGGTGCTGGGCCGGCTCGACAATTACGTCACCTCGACCGGCTACGAGGTGGCCCCCGTGGTCGGGCTGATCCAGCCGCCGTTTCCGGTGACGCCCGACCCGCACGAGGTCGCCGAGGTGTTCGAGGTGCCGCTCGCCTTTCTGGTCGATCCGCGCAATCACGAACGCCATAGCCGGGAATGGCAGGGCCGCACGCGCTTCTTCTACGTTCTGCCCTACCAGGATCGCTACATCTGGGGCGCCACCGCCGGCATGCTGGTCAATCTGGCGCACCTGCTGCAGCCCGCCGACGCATGAGTACCGACCAGCCGATCCGCCGGGTGGCCCCGCCGGACTGGTTGCGGCATCCGGGCGTGTCGGCGCTGCTCGACGCGCTGCCCGACAGCCGCTTCGTCGGCGGCGTCGTGCGCGATACGTTGCTGGAACTGCCGCCGGGCGATCTGGATCTGGCGACGCCGCTGACGCCGGCCGAGGTGGTCGATCGCCTCGGCCGCGCCGGCATCAAAACCGTGCCCACCGGCATCGCCCATGGCACGGTGACCGCGGTTCTGGCCGACGGCAGGCCGGTCGAGATCACAACCCTGCGCCGCGATGTCGAGACCGACGGTCGGCACGCCACCGTCGCCTTCACCGACGATTGGGCGGCCGACGCGGCGCGGCGCGATTTCACGCTGAATGCGCTCTACCTGGACCGGTCCGGCCGCCTCTGGGACCCGATGGGCGGCATCGAGGATTGCCTCGCCGGCCGCGTGCGCTTCGTCGGCGAGCCGCTCCGGCGGATCGACGAGGATGTGCTGCGCATTCCGCGCTTTTACCGGTTCCAGGCCCGCTACGGCCGTGTCCCGGCCGACCCGGCGGCCCGGGCCGCGTGCCGGGACCGGGTCGACCGCATTCCAGGCCTGGCCGGCGAGCGGTTGCAGACGGAGACGCGCAAGCTGCTTACCGCCGCCGATCCGACGCCGACCGTGCGGCTGATGATCGAGGATGGCGTGCTCGGCGCCTATCTGCCGGCCCCGTTCCGTCCCGATCGGCTGGCCGCCCTGGTCCGGATCGAGCCCCGGGCCGATTGGGTCCGGCGCCTGGCGGCGTTGCTGGACGACGGCGCCACCGCGGCCGACCGGCTGCGCCTGTCGAATGCCGATCGCGACCGACTGATCGCGCTCACCGGGCCGAACCCGATCGATCCGGATGCCGGCGATCATGCCCAGCGCGTGGCGCTCCATCGCTGGGGCGTCCCGCTCTATCGCGATTTCGCGCTGCTGCGCGGCGCCGCCCGCCTGCTGGCGCTGGCCGATGCCTGGCAGGGTCCGTCCCTGCCGGTCGGCGGCGGCGATGTCAGGGCGCTGGGCATTGCGTCCGGCCCCGCCGTCGGCGCCTTGCTGCGCGCGGTCGAGGCCTGGTGGATCGACGGCGATTTCCAGGCCGACAGGGCCGCTTGCCTGGAGCGGCTGAAGGCGCTAGCCGCGCTTCCGCAGGTTTAGCGCCGCCGCCAGGACCTTCGTTTGGTAGGCGGCCTTCAGGCCCGGTGTGTGGGAGTGATAGAAGCCCACCGCCTCCAGCATGTTGCCATGCGCCTCGACCTTGTAGACGTCGAGAATGGCGGCGGCGACCTTGACGCTGAAGCAGCCGTCCTGGATCAGCTTGGCCCGGATCACCTCTTCTTTGGCCCGCGTCGCCTTGGCGAGGGCCGGGACCCACAGGGTATTGACCTGCATCAGCCCGAGGTCGGCCGAGCCATCCTTGTTGCCGATGACCGCGCCGACCGTTCCGCCCTCGACCGACTGAATCGCCGCCAGCGCCTGCACCGGCAGGTGATGGAACGAGGCGGCGGCGATCATGCAGGCGAGGAAGGGAACGCTCATGGTCGCTCCGGAACGGAAAATGGTCGAACGAGGGATGCCGGAGGATGGTATCGGCGTCAATATGTTCCGTTACGGCCAGGCGACTTCCGGCGGCATCGACATCAAGATCGCCTCGACATTGCCGCCGGTCTTGAGCCCGAAGGTCGTGCCGCGATCGTAGAGCAGGTTGAATTCGACGTAGCGGCCGCGCCGGACCAGCTGGTGTTGGCGATCCTCGGCGGTCCAGGGCTCGAACATGTGCTGCCGGACGATGCGCGGATAGGAATCTAGGAACGCCAGCCCGACGTCGCGGGTAAAGGCGAAATCCCGGTCCCAGTCGCCGGTCTTCAGATTGTCGTAGAAGATGCCGCCGACCCCGCGCGGCTCCTGCCGGTGCGGCAGGTAGAAGTACCGGTCGCACCATTCCTTGTATTTCGGATAGTAGGCCGGGTCATGCGCGTCGCAGGCCGTCTTGAACGCGCCATGGAAGATCCCGGTATCTTCCTCGTTCGGCACCATCGGCGTCAGGTCGCCACCGCCGCCGAACCAGGCGGTGGTGGTCACGATATGGCGCGTGTTCATGTGGGCCGCCGGCACCTTGGGCGAGCGCATGTGGGCGACGAGCGAGACGCCGCTGGCCCAGAAGCGCGGATCCTCGGCCGCCCCCGGCATCTGCGCGCGAAATTCCTCGGAAAACTCGCCATGGACGGTCGAGACATTGACGCCGACCTTTTCGAACACGCGGCCATGCATGATCGACATCAGCCCGCCGCCGCCCTCGTTCGCGCGCTGCCAGGGCTTGCGCTCGAACCGGCCGGCCGGACCGTCGCCGGTGCGGGCGACATATTCATCCTCGATCGCCTCGAAGGCGTCGCACAGCCGATCACGCAGCGTCGCGAACCAGGCGCTGGCTTCGGCGCGGCGGGGAGAGGGATCGGTCATCGGGCTAGTCCTTCGGCAAAGAGATGGGTCTGGCGCAGCGCCTCGCCCAATACCATGGCGGCGCTGAGCGCGACATTGATCGAGCGCAGGCCGGCCCGCATCGGCACGATCAGGCGCAGGTCGGCCGCCCGATGCACCGCGTCCGGCACGCCGGCGCTTTCGCGGCCGACCAGGATGGTGTCGCCGGGTTCGAAGCTTGCATCGATATAGCGCCGATCGGCCCGGGTCGTCAGCAACACCAGCCGCCCCGGATCGGGCCGGGCCAGCCGCGCCGCCTGGAACGCGGACCATGAGTTGTGCCGCACCAAATCGATATGGTCGAGGTAGTCCATCGCCGATCGGCGGAACTTCGCGTCGCCGACGATGAAGCCGCACGGCTCGATCAGATCGACCGCCACGCCGAGGCACGCGGCGAGGCGCATCATGGTACCGGCGTTCTGTGCGATATCGGGTTCGAAAAGGGCAAGTCGCATGACGACCATCGTGCCGGGCGCAGCCCCCTCATGTCGAGAGCGGCAGACCTGCGACATTAAGGTCCGAGCCGTAGTTGCACCCATGCCGGCCATATGCTATTGCCGCACGGCTTCCGGACGGACATGGGCCCGCCAGGCCTTTTCTGTGTGACCCTGAAACGGTTCGGAAACCAAGAAAATCGCGGGGCTCCGGCCCCAGTCTCCCGGTAATATCGAAGGTACAGCTCACGTGGCATCCGAAGCGACAGGCGTATCCGGACTGGCTGGCCGCTATGCCACCGCTCTGTTCGATCTCGCCGATCAGCAGCAGGCTCTCGACGCGATCGCGGCCGATCTCATCAAGCTTCGTCAGATGATCGAGGAGAGCCCAGAGTTGGCGCGCCTGATCCGCAGCCCGGTCATGAGCCGGGATGTGCAGGCCCGCGCCATGGCGACGCTCGCCGAAAAGGCCGAACTCGGCACGACGGTGCGCAATTTCGTCGGTGTGGTCGCGCGCAACCGTCGGCTGTTCGCGCTGACCGGCATCATCAAGGGCTTCCTTGGCCTTCTCGCGGTTCGCCGCGGCGAAGTCACGGCCGAAGTAACGGCGGCGCAGGCCCTGACCACGGGTCAGCTGACCGCCATCAACGAACAACTTAATCGGGCCATCGGGTCCAAGGTCGCTGTCGATGTGCGGGTCGATCCCGCAATCATCGGCGGGCTGGTCGTCAAAGTCGGGTCGCGTATGGTCGACGGCTCGCTGCGCACCAAGCTTACGCGCCTCCAGCTTGCCATGAGAGGGATCTAAGAATGGAAATCCGGGCTGCGGAAATTTCCGCCATCCTCAAGGAACAGATCGCCAATTTCGGCACCGAAGCGGACGTGGCCGAGGTCGGCCAGGTTCTGTCGGTCGGCGACGGCATTGCGCGCATCTACGGTCTGGACAAGGTCCAGGCCGGCGAGATGGTCGAATTCCCGGGTGGCGTCAAAGGCATGGCGCTCAATCTCGAGACAGACAATGTCGGCGTGGTGATCTTCGGCGAAGATCGCGGCATCAAGGAAGGCGACACGGTCAAGCGCACCGGCGCCATCGTCGAAGTGCCGGTCGGCCGTGGCCTGCTCGGCCGCGTGGTCGATGGTCTCGGCAATCCGATCGACGGCAAGGGCCCGCTGACCGACGTCAAGATGCAGCGCGTCGAGGTGAAGGCGCCGGGCATCATCCCGCGCAAGTCGGTGCATGAGCCGATGCAGACCGGCCTCAAGGCCATCGACAGCCTGGTTCCGATCGGGCGCGGCCAGCGCGAGCTGATCATCGGCGATCGTCAGACCGGCAAGACCGCGGTGGCGCTCGATACCATCCTCAATCAGAAATCGATCAACTCCGGCAGCGACGAGTCGAAGAAGCTCTATTGCGTCTATGTCGCCATCGGCCAGAAGCGCTCGACCGTCGCCCAGTTCGTCAAGACCCTGTCGGACTACGGCGCGCTCGAGTACTCGATCGTCGTCGCCGCGACCGCGTCGGAGCCGGCGCCGCTGCAGTTCCTGGCGCCCTACACCGGCTGCGCCATGGGCGAGTTCTTCCGCGACAACGGCATGCACGGCCTGATCATTTATGACGATCTGTCGAAGCAGGCGGTGGCCTATCGCCAGATGTCCCTGCTGCTGCGTCGTCCGCCGGGTCGCGAAGCCTATCCGGGCGACGTGTTCTACGTGCATTCGCGCCTGCTGGAGCGTGCGGCCAAGCTGAACGACGCCAACGGCGCCGGTTCGCTGACCGCGCTGCCGGTCATCGAGACCCAGGCCGGCGACGTCTCGGCCTATATTCCGACCAACGTGATCTCGATCACCGACGGTCAGATCTTCCTCGAGACCGAGCTGTTCTATAAGGGCATCCGCCCGGCCATCAACGTCGGCCTGTCGGTGTCGCGCGTCGGTTCCGCCGCCCAGATCAAGGCGATGAAGCAGGTCGCCGGCACGATCAAGCTCGATCTGGCCCAGTATCGCGAAATGGCCGCCTTCTCGCAGTTCGCCTCCGACCTCGACGCCTCGACCCAGCGCCTCTTGGCCCGCGGCGCCCGTCTGACCGAGCTCCTGAAGCAGGCCCAGTTCTCGCCGCTGCCGGTCGAAGAGCAGGTGGCCTCGATTTTCGCCGGTGTCCGCGGTTTGCTCGACAAGGTCGAGGTCAAGGACATCAACCGGTGCGAAATGGCCCTGCTGGCCGATCTGCGCGCTCGGGGCGGCGAAATTCTGGAAGCCATCCGCAAGGATCGCGAACTGAAGCCGGACACCCAAGAGAAGCTGAAGGCGTTCATCGAATCCTTCCTCAAGAGCTTCGTCTGAGCATCGGCTCGATCAGGACAAGGACCTAGCCGATGGCGAGCTTAAAGGACCTGCGGAATCGTATCCGAAGCGTCCAATCGACGCGAAAGATCACGTCCGCCATGAAGGTGGTCGCGGCCTCGCGCCTGAAAAAGGCGCAGGACGCGGCCGAAGCCTCACGCCCCTATGCCGTGCGCATGGAGCGGATGCTGGCCTCGTTGGCGCAATCGATGGTGGGTTTGCCCACCGCCCCGCCGCTGCTGGCGGGCACGGGCAAGTCGGACACGCATCTGGTGATCATCGCGACCTCCGATCGCGGCCTCGCAGGCGGCTTCAACGCCACCATCCTGCGCGAGGCCCGTCGGCAGATCCGCGCGCTGATCGCCGAGGGCAAGACCGTCAAGATCATGACGATCGGCCGCAAGGGCCGCGATGCGGTCAAGCGCGAATATCCGAAGCTGTTGATCGACAGCGTGACCGACGTCGGCCGCCGCGGCGTGCATTTCTCGGAAGCCAAGAGCGTGTCCGAGGCGGTGCTGACCCGGTTCGAGGCCGGCGAATTCGACGTCGCCACGATCATCTTCGCCAAGTTCAAGTCGGCCATCGCGCAGATCGTGACCGTCCAGCAGTTGATCCCGTTCGGTGCGCCGACGACGGCGGCCCCGGCCGACGACGTCGCGGGTGCCATCTACGAGTTCGAGCCGAGCGAGGAGGAAATCCTCACCGAGCTGCTGCCGAACAACGTGGGCGTTCAGATCTTCACGGCGCTGCTGGAAAACGCGGCGAGCGAGCATGGCTCGCGCATGACCGCGATGGACAACGCGACGCGCAATGCCGGCGACATGATCAAGGGCCTGACGCTGGTTTACAACCGCACGCGCCAAGCCACCATCACGAAGGAACTCATCGAGATCATCTCGGGCGCCGAAGCGCTCTAGAGGCTCGTCTCGCTTAAGGGAAAGAAGTCATGGCCAATACCAGTGTGGGGACGATCACTCAGGTCATCGGTGCCGTCGTCGACGTGCAGTTCGACGGCGCGCTGCCGGCGATTCTGAACGCGCTCAAGGTCGATATCGCGGACCGCAACCTCATCCTCGAGGTCGCCCAGCATCTGGGTGAAAACACCGTCCGCACCATCGCCATGGATACGACCGACGGCCTGGTGCGCGGCACCAAGGTGTCCGACACCGGCGCGCCGATCGCGATGCCGGTCGGTCCGGAGACGCTCGGTCGCATCCTGAACGTCATCGGCGAGCCGGTCGACGAGCGGGGCCCCGTCGGTGCGACGCGCTTCTCGCCGATCCATCGTTCGGCCCCCGACTTCGTCGACCAGTCGACCGAGGCCGAGATCCTGGTCACCGGCATCAAGGTCGTCGACCTGCTGGCGCCCTATGCCAAGGGCGGCAAGATCGGCCTGTTCGGCGGCGCCGGCGTCGGCAAGACCGTGACGATCATGGAGCTGATCAACAACGTCGCCATGAACCACGGCGGTTACTCCGTGTTCGCCGGCGTCGGCGAGCGGACCCGCGAAGGCAACGATCTCTATCACGAGATGATCGAAGGCGGCATCATCAAGACCGACGGCCCGGGTTCCAAGGTGGCGCTGGTCTATGGTCAGATGAACGAGCCGCCCGGTGCGCGCGCCCGCGTAGCCTTGTCGGGCCTGACCATCGCGGAATATTTCCGCGACGAGGAAGGCCAGGACGTGCTGTTCTTCGTCGACAACATCTTCCGCTTCACGCAAGCCGGGTCGGAAGTGTCGGCACTGTTGGGTCGCATTCCCTCCGCGGTGGGCTATCAGCCGACGCTGTCGACCGACATGGGGGCGCTGCAGGAACGCATCACGTCGACCAAGAAGGGCTCGATTACCTCGGTGCAGGCCATTTACGTGCCCGCCGACGATCTGACCGACCCGGCGCCGGCCACCTCGTTCGCGCATTTGGACGCGACCACGGTGCTGTCGCGCTCCATCGCCGAAAAGGCCATTTTCCCGGCGGTCGATCCGCTCGACTCGACCTCGCGCATGCTCGACCCGCGGGTCATCGGCGACGAGCATTACGAGACGGCGCGTTCGGTCCAGCGCGTGCTGCAGCAGTATAAGTCGCTGCAGGACATCATCGCGATCCTGGGCATGGACGAACTGTCGGAAGACGACAAGCTGGTCGTGTCCCGCGCGCGCAAGATCGAGCGCTTCCTGTCGCAGCCGTTCCATGTCGCCGAAGTGTTCACCGGCACGCCGGGCGTGTTCGTGAAGCTGGAAGACACGATCAAGGGCTTCAAGGGCATCGTCGAAGGCAAGTACGACGACCTGCCGGAAGCGGCCTTCTATATGGTCGGCACGATCGAGGAAGCCCAGGAAAAGGCCCGCAAGCTCGCGGCTGAAGCGGCCTGATCCCGGCGTGACAAAAGGTTTGGCGTTCCGGCCGGTTTTGCGGGCGGGACGCCATAGGAAAGGTCCCTGACGTATGGCCGAGAAAGTGAAGTTCGAGCTGGTCTCGCCGGAGAAGATCCTTCTCTCCGAGGCCGTCGAGATGGTCGTGATTCCGGGTGCCGAAGGCAATTTCGGCGTGCTGCCGGGTCATGCGCCGCTGATCTCCTCGGTTCGCCCGGGCACGATCGAGGTGTATGAGGGCAACAATGTCGCCGAGCGGATCTTCATCGCCGGCGGTTTTGCCGAGGTGACGCCCGAGCGGTGCACCGTGCTGGCCGACGAGGCCGTGACCGTCTCGTCGCTCGACCGGGGCGCGGTCGATATCGAGCTGGCCGAGGCGACCACGCGCTATGGCGAGAGCCTGGCCGCCGCCGAGAAGGGCAACGATGCCGACAAGCTGCGGTTCAAGGCCGCAGAGCGCCTGCTGGCGGTCGCGACCGCCAAGCATCAGGCGATCGAGGCGTCGGGCCGCCACTGAGTTTTTCGGCGCGCTTTCCGTTCGGGTCGCTTCACCCGAACGATGAGAATTCGCGCCCGATCGATAATGTCTGAGCATGATCCGATTACTCGTACCGGGTCATGCTCCAGGGAACTGTGAAGCGGCCGGCCTTGTTGTCGCGAGGTCGGCCGTTATCATTTCAGGGGCTTACGTTACAAAGCCCCTAATGGCATATAATCATGCTGATGCGTAGGCTGCGATCGAGTCGCAGTCCCTAACTTAGGTGAACCGATGTCGCACTGGACCCTGGATGACGTACCCTGGAAGGAGTTCGACGCCGCAAAGGTGGATCCCGAACTCGTCCGGATCGTCAAGGCGGCCAGCCTCGTCGAGTATAATGGCCATGAATACGTGAAGTATTTATGTAACGTGTTCGATGACGATGACGCGCTGCAGACCGATGTTCGCCGTTGGGGCGGCGAGGAAGTGCAGCATGGCGAGGTTCTGGCCCGCTGGGCCAAGCTGGCCGATCCGTCGTTCGACTTCGAAGCCGCCTTTCAGCGCTTCGTCACCGGCTATCACCTGGAGACCCAGGTCGATGCCTCGATCCGCGGCTCGCGCGCGGGCGAGCTGATCGCCCGCTGCATCGTCGAGACCGGCACGAGCTCCTACTATACGGCCCTGGCCGATGCGACTGACGAGCCGGTGTTGAAGGACATCTGCAAGAAGATCGCCGCCGACGAGCTGCGTCACTACAAGCTGTTCTATTCGTCGCTCAAGACCTATCTGGACCGCGACGGGCTGGGCTTCTGGGGGCGGCTGGCGATTGCGGTGACCCGCATCCGCGAATCCGAGGATGACGAGCTCGCCTATGCCTATTACGCCGCCAACCATTCCGATCTGCCGTACGACCGGCAGCGCTGGACCCGCGCCTATGTCGGCCGGGCCTACGCGGTCTATCGCCAGCATCACGTCGAGCGCGGCATCGCCATGGTGCTGAAGGCCGTGGGCTTGCCGCCGAACGGCAAGCTGAACCGCATCGCGTCGAAATTCGCCTGGTTCACCATGCGCAGCCGCGCCAAGCGCTTCTCGCGCTACGTGACGGCCGAGGCCTAAACCCTTTCCCGCGGTTCGCAGGAGAGGGAGACTACAGCCCCAGGGCCTTCAGCTTCGGCTCGAACTCGGCCAGAACCGCTTCGTAGACCGGCCGCTTGAACGGCACGATCAGGTCGGGCAGTTCGGCGCGCAGGGCCCAGCGCCAGGCACCGAATTCCGGATGTTTGGTCGCGATGTTGATATCGGCGTCGGTCCCGGTGAAGCGTAGCGCAAACCAGCGCTGGGCCTGGCCGCGCCATTTGCCGCCCCAGACCTTGGCCCGCAGTTCCGGCGGCAGATCGTAGGTGACCCACCCGTCGCTTTCGAACAGGATCCGGGCTTTGGCGGTGCCGATCTCCTCCTCCAGCTCGCGCAGCGCCGCTTGCGCCGGGCTCTCGCCCTTGTCGATGCCGCCCTGGGGCATCTGCCAGGCGTCGAGGTCGGTATCGGTCCGCTGACCGACCCAGACCCGGCCCGCATCATTGAGCAGCATCAGACCGACATTATGCCGGTACTCGGGCCCCGGTTCGGGCACGAGCGGTAGGGTGACGGGCATGGATTATTCCTTGGCGGGCGCTTTGCCGCCGGTGGCGGCGGTGTCTTTCGAAACGGGTGCCGTGCTTTCGACGTCCTTGTTGGCGCCCGGCGCATCGCCCTTCTGTTCCTTGGTCCTGCCGATCACGGCGGAAACCGGCGCCAGCACGAGGCCGCGATCCTCCAGCCCCTGGGCCCAAAGCGCCACCCGTTCGAAGGTGACCGGAAAGGGCGAAGCGATGCCGAGCGCGCTGCCGTTGCGGCGCGCGATGTCTTCGAGCTCGGCCAGCCGCTTGTCGACGCCGGCGCGCGTGGCGTCGCGGTCGATCGCGCGGTTGGCCGAGGCGAACGGCAATTTCATATCGGCGGCCAGCGCCGGCACCACGGTCTGCGCCGTCTCGCGATTGTCGACAAAGAGCAGCCCGCGCCGCTTCAGCGCATCCAGCACCGGCTGCATGTCCTCGCGCGCCGTGGTGAAGCGCGATCCTTCGTAGCCGACCAGCCCGACATAGCCGGTGCCCTGGCTCAGCACCCAGTTGAAGCGCTCCATGTTCTTCGCCGGCTCCAGCGCCACCAGCAGCGCGTTGGGACCGGGATCGTTGCGCGGATAATCGACCGGCTCCATGGGCAGGGTCAGCATGACCTCGTGACCGGCGGCGCGGGACAGGTTGATCCATTCGCCGAGCCGGCGCGAATAGGGCTGATAGGCGAGCGTGACGCCGGCCGGCAGATGGTTGATCGCGGCATCGGTCTGGGTCGCCGAAATGCCGAGGTTGCTGATCACCACGGCGACGCGCGGGCGCTTGTCGTTGAGATCGAACGGCCGCGCGTAGACCTGCCAAGGCTGCCGGCCGTCCCGGCCGACGACCGGAAGAAAGCCGGTCGGACTGCGTTCAATGAGATCATTGTCAGGCGCCGCCGCCAGCGCCTGACCCTTGGAGTAGCCGGGCGGCGGGGCCGCGGCCGCTTGCGCGGTCGGCGGCGGCGGCAGCAGGGACTGGGCCGTGACGGCCGGCGCCGCCTCGGGCGGGGCGGCGGGCGCAGGTGCGCCGTTCGCCGGGGACGGCGGTGGCGTCGTGGGCTTGGCCGCCTCCGCAACCTCTTTCGAGGGAGCCGCCGGCGGTGGGGCGGGTGCCTCGGCCGCTCGGTCCGGGGGCGGCGCCGGCGGAGGGGCTTCGGCGACCACCACGGGAGCCTGCGGCAGCACGACGGCGACGCCGCGATCCGGCAGGGGGCCCTTCAGCTGCAGCCAAAGGGCGACCCCGGCCAGCACAAGAACGACGCCCCCGGCCGCGATGGCCAGGGGCATCATTCGACGCGGGGCGTCGTCTTCGGGCTCGTCCGACAGCATCGGGCGCTGGGCCATGGCCAGGGCGACCCTAAGTCTTAGTCGACCGCGCGGGCGCTGAACAGCGAGACGCCCTTCAACAGATCGAGCGCGCGGCTCAGTTGATAATCATCGGCCTTGGCCGTCGCGGTCGGATCGTTCACGTCGCCCGGCACCGGGGCCTGATCCGGGTCCTTGGCGGCGGCCCCATCCTTCGGCGCGGCGGCCGCTTTGATCGCGGCGGCCTTGGCCGCATCGTCGGGGTTCTTGAGCGCGCCCTTGAGATCGGCCTCGTGCAGCCGCTCCGGGCCGCCGATCTTTTCGATCTTGGCCGGCTCGACCAGGATATCGGGCTCGATGCCCTTCGCCTGGATCGACCGGCCCGACGGTGTGAAATAGCGCGCGGTCGTCAGGCGCATGGCGCCCTGGCCCGGCACCGGAATGATGGTTTGGACCGAACCCTTGCCGAAGGATTTCGTGCCGAGCACGACGGCGCGATGATGGTCCTGCAGGGCGCCCGCGACGATCTCGGAGGCCGACGCGGTGCCGCCGTTGATCAGGATCACGATCGGCAGGCCGTTGGTGATCTCGCCCGGATGCGCATTGTAGCGCTGCACGTCCTCCGGTCGGCGCCCGCGGGTCGAGACGATTTCGCCGCGATCGAGGAAATCGTCGGACACGCCGATCGCCTGATCCAGCAAGCCGCCCGGATCGTTGCGCAGATCGAGCACGACGCCCGCCAGCTTGCCGCCGGCCTGGCCCTTCAGCTTCTTGTAGGTATCCTCGAGCTCGGTCGAGGTCTGTTCCTTGAAGCTGGAAATCCGCAGATACGCGATATTGTCTCGCTCCAGATGGCCCCGCACGGAAGCGATCTTGATGATGGCGCGGGTCAGCGTCAGATCGATCGGCTTCGGCTCGCCCTCGCGGCGCAGCGTCACCTTGATCGTCGAGCCGGGCGCGCCGCGCATCTTTTCGACCGCCTCGTTCAGCGACAGATTGACGATCGGATTGCCGTCCAGCGCCACGATATAGTCGCCGGCCTTGATGCCGGCCTTGGCGCTGGGCGTATCGTCGATCGGCGAGACGACCTTGACCAGTCCCTGGTCCTGCACGACCTCCAGCCCCAGCCCGCCGAACTCGCCATGGGTATCGACCTGCATATCCTTGTAGGCCTTGGCGTTCATGTAGCTGGAGTGCGGGTCGAGCGAGGTCAGCATGCCGTTGATGGCATTTTCGACCAGCTCGTCATCCTTGACCGGCTCGACATAGTCCGAGCGCACCTTGTCGAACACTTCGGCGAACAGGTTGAGCGCCTTGAACGTGTCGGCGCTACCGCTCTGGGTCGGAGGAGCCGCCCCGGCCGGCTCCAGGAGAACAAAGAGCGCGGCCGTGGCCGCCAAAGAAAGTCGCCGCATCATCCACTCACTTTTCCATCGCGTGCTACCAGCCACGGTAGCGGGTTGATAGGCTGACCTTGTCGCCGCAATTCGAGATAGAGGCTCGGATTGGGATCACCGGATTTCATCACACCGACCGGCTCGCCCGCTACAACCCTTTGTCCTACTGACGCTTCGATCTGATCGATTCCTGCCAAGAGCGAATGATATCCCCCGCCGTGATCGATGATCAAGATTTGGCCGTAACCCTTGAACGGACCGGCGAACATGATCTGACCGTCGAACGGCGCTATAACTTGCGCCGCCGGGCGTGTCCGGATCGTTAACCCCTTGGCATCCTGGAAACCATCGGTTTCCCCGAAACGCTTGACGATCTCGCCCGCGACCGGTACCGCGTACTTGCCGGGCTCCAGTTTATGGCTGCCGCCGCGCGGCGCCAAAGGGTCGTTTCCGCGGGGGCGCTCGGGCGGAGCGACGGCGATGGCGGCCCTCTCGGCGCCCCCAGACATAGTGTCGCGGGACGCGACGCCCCCGGACAAACTGTCGCGGGAGGCGGCTTCCGCCTGCTTTCGCTTCGCCTCGGCCTTCGCGGCCGCGATTTGTTCGGCCTTCTGTCGGGCTTCCTCGGCGCGTTTGCGTTCGGCCTCGGCCCGCTCCTGCCGCTCGCGCTCCAGCCGGGTGATCAGATCCTTGAGGTCGCTCGCCTCGGTGCTGAGGGCCGCGAGCTTCTTCTGGGTCAGGCCCTGGGCTTCGCGCGCCTGGCCTTCGAGCGCCGCCTTCTGCCGCATCATGATGCCGATCCGGGTCCGCTCGGCATCGAGCGCCGTCTGCTTCTGGGTCATTTCGGTCCGCTTGGCCGAAATCTCCGCCTTCAGGCGCTTCACCTCGGCGATCGTCGCCTGCAGCGCCTTCGCCTCGGCCTCGAGTTGCGGCACGGCCGCCCCCAGCAGCATGGCGCCGCGGACCTGGTCGACCGGCGAGGCCGGCCCGAACAGCATCGCCTCGGGCGGGTTCTGCGACAGTTTCTCCAGCGCCGACAGCAGAGCGGCCTCGCGCTTCTGATCGGCGGCGAGCGCGCTGAACTTGTCGGCCGCCTGTACGTCGAGCGTCTTCAATTGCCCTTCGAGCTCGGTCAGCCGGCCTTCGTAATCCTGGGCGCTTTTCGCGGCCGAGACGGAGGCATCCTGCAGCCGGGCGCGTTCGGCCGCGAGGGACGCCGCCTGTTTGTCGAGCTGCTCGCTCTGCTGCTTGCCGGCCTGGAGCTTCTGCTCGACCGCCTTCAGCTTTTCGTCGGGCGCGGTCTGTCCCGCGGCCGGTGCCGCCGCCAGCAGCAGCACCAGCGCCGGGAGCGCACAGCCGAAGGGGTTAGGCCCGGGCAATAGTGCCGGCCGGCGCCACGGGCGGCACGAGCAGGGAGGCACCCGTCATTTCCTTCGGCTTGGGCAGCCCCAGCAGCGCCAGCAGCGTGGGCGCGATATCGGCCAGCTTGCCGTGATGGGGCGCGATCGCCTTGACCCAGTCGGGTCCGTTGATCAGCACCAGCGGCACGGGGTTGGTGGTGTGCGCCGTGTGCGGCTGGCCGGTCACGGGATCGGTCATCTGCTCGACATTGCCATGGTCGGCCGTGATCAGCAGAGTACCCTTGGCTTGCGTTACCGCCTCGGCCAGGCGTCCGAGGCAGGTATCGACCGCCTCGACCGCCTTTTTCGCCGCCTCGATATTGCCGGAATGCCCGACCATGTCGGCGTTGGCGTAATTCACCACGACCACGTCGAACGTGCCGCCATGGATCGCGTCGACCAGCTTGTCCGTCACTTCGAACGCCGACATCTCGGGCTTCAGGTCATAGGTCGCGACCTTGGGCGACGGCACCAGAATGCGCTCCTCGCCGTCGAACAGCTCTTCGCGCCCGCCGTTGAAGAAGAAGGTGACATGGGCGTATTTCTCGGTCTCGGCGATGCGCAGCTGCTTCCAGCCGGCCCGGGACACGATCTCGCCGAAGGTATTCTCCAACCCGTCCGGCGGGAATACCGTCTCCAGCAGCTTGGTGAGCTCGGTCGAATAATCGACCATGCCCAGGGCGGCCGCGAACTTGATCGGCGTGCCGCGCTCGAACTTGTCGAATTTCGGATCGAGCAGGGCCGACAGGATCTCGCGCGCCCGGTCGGAGCGATAATTCGCCATGAAGATGCCGTCGCCGTCCTTCATGCCGGCATAGTCGCCGATCACGACCGGCCGCACGAACTCGTCCGTCACGTCTTCCTTGTGCGAAGCCTCGACCGCCTTCACCGCGTCATCGGATTTGCCGCCCTTGGCCTGGACCAGCGCGCGATAGGCCGTCTCGACCCGGTCCCAGCGATTGTCGCGGTCCATGGCATAGAAGCGGCCGACCACGGTCGCGACCTGGATGCCCTGCTCGCCTGCGACATCCCTGGCGAACGTCGCCAGATATTCGCCGGCGCTTTTGGGCGGCGTGTCGCGCCCGTCGAGGAAGGCATGGACCGCGACCTTGAGGCCGGCCTCGGCCAGAATGCGGGCCAGCGCCGCGATATGGCGCTGATGGGCATGCACGCCGCCGGGCGACATCAGGCCCATGAGATGCGCCGTGCCGCCGGTTTCCTTCAGGGTCGCGATGAACCTGCCGATCGCCGGTTCCTTGGCGAGCGAACCGTCCTGGATCGCCGCATCGATGCGCGGCAGCTCCTGCATCACCACCCGGCCGGCGCCCAGGTTCATGTGACCGACCTCGGAATTGCCCATCTGGCCGTCCGGCAGGCCGACATTATGTTCGCTCGCCTCGATCGTGCCGTGCGGCGCATGGTCGGTCAGCCGGTTCCAGTTGGGCGTATGAGCCAGCCGGATCGAATTCGACTTGCCGTTCGGCAGGTAGCCCCAGCCGTCGAGAATGCACAGGACGACGGGGCGGATCGCAGGCGAGGGCTTCTGGGTCACGGGCAAACTTCCCTGGGGTCGGTCGGAGGCGGAGACTATCTCATGAACCCGGTGCGCGGTAGTGTGGCCGACGGGCAGAAAAACCGTCATCGCACCCGGCTATATCAACGATCAACGCCGCAAGTCCGGAGCCGTTTCCATGTCTGAAGTCGATGTTCTGATCACCCTGTTCGCCCGCCACGGCGGCGAAGGCTATTTCGGTGAGAACGTCACCCAAGCCGAGCATGCGCTGCAGAGCGCCGCTCTCGCCGAAGCCGAACACGCCAGCCCGGCCCTGATCGTCGCAGCATTGCTGCACGACGTCGGCCATCTGATCCATACCGGCGGCGAGGATATCGCCGAGCGCGGCATCGATGCCCGGCACGAGGCGATCGGGGCGACCTATCTGGCCAAGCATTTCGGACCCGCCGTGGTCGAGCCGGTGCGGCTGCATGTCCCGGCCAAGCGCTATCTCTGCGCCATCGACAAGGCCTATTGGCAGGCTCTGTCGCCCGCCTCGAAACGGAGCCTGGACCTGCAGGGCGGCATCTTCAGCCCGGACGAGGCGGAAGCCTTCGCGAGCCTGCCCCAGGCCCAGGACGCGGTGCGTCTGCGCCGCTGGGACGATCAGGCCAAGATCGTCGGGTTGGAGACGAAACCGGTCGAGGCCTATCGCGATCTGATCACGCAAGTCATGGCGAGCCATCCGGCGCAGTAAGCAAGGGCGCGCCGTCCTTCAACCCGACGCCCGTCAGCTTCCGCACCCGCGCCTCGCTCAGCAGCCAGGCGAGGCGCTGGGCGGCCGCCTCGGGCGTGAGGCCGGCGCCATGGATATTCGAGATGCAGTTACGCGCCGCATCGACCGTGCCGGGGCGCGGCCGCCAGGTCAGATAGGCCCCGAGCGAGTCGGGCGAACTCAACCCCGGCCGCTCGCCAATCAGCATCAGCACGAGCGTCGGATCCAGGATCGCCGCCGCGGCGTCGCCCAAGGCCACGCGCGCGCCCTCGGCCAGGAGCAGCGGCGCCAGGCGCCAGCCGGGCAGGCGCGGGATAAGGGCGGTCAGGACGGGCAAGGCCTGGCGTTCGATCGCGGCGCCCGACAGACCGTCGCCGACCAGGATCAACAGATCGGCGCCCGTCGCCTCGCCCGCCAAATCGGCCGCCGACGCATCGGATAGACACCGGCCCAGATCCGGCCGCTTCAGATAGGTCGCCCGATCGGCCGCCTGGCTCGCGATGCGCCGGACCGGCCCCAGTGCGGCCAGCCGCTGCGTCAGCCCCTCGAAATCGGGCCGGGTCAGCACCGCGTCGCGGGCGGCGGCATGGGCTGCCTGAAATGCCAACAGCGCGCCGGTCGGCTGCCCCGGGCCGGCATGGCCGAGGCCGATGCGCGCGGGCGTCGCCCGGCGCAGTTTGGCCCAGGGATCGACGGTCGGATCGCGGGTCGGTGTCGTCATTGCGCGAGCAAGGCCAGGCCGGGCGGCAAGAGCGCGGTCGCGCGCCGGTCGGCCCGATCGAACACGCCCATGCGGATCAGCCAATCCTCGAATTCCGGCGCCGGCGGCTTGCCGGTGAGCGCCCGGATATAGAGCGCGTCGTGGAACGAGGTGCTTTGATAGTTCAGCATCACATCGTCGGCGCCCGGCACGCCCATGACGAAAGTGCAGCCGGCATTGACCAGCAGGGTCAGGAGCATGTCCATGTCGTCCTGATCGGCCTCGGCATGGTTGGTGTAGCAGACGTCGCAGCCCATCGGCAGGCCCAGCAGCTTGGCGCAGAAATGATCCTCGAGCCCCGCCCGGATGATCTGCTTGCCGTCATAGAGATATTCCGGGCCGATGAAGCCCACGACCGAATTGACCAGCAGCGGCTTGAACGCCCGGGCGACGCCATAGGCGCGGGCCTCGATCGTCTGCTGATCGCAGCCGTGATGGGTGCCGGACGAGAGCGCCGAGCCCTGGCCGGTCTCGAAATACATCACATTGTCGCCGACCGTACCGCGCCCGAGCGACAGGGCCGCGGCGCGCGCCTCGGCGAGCAAGGCCAGATCGATGCCGAACGCGCTGTTGGCGGCCTCGGTCCCTGCGATCGACTGAAACATCAGGTCGAGCGGTGCGCCCGCTTCGAGCGCGGCCATCTGGGTCGTGACATGGGCCAGCACGCAGGATTGCGTCGGGATCGCATAGCGCTGCCGGACATCGTCCACCAGCCGCAGGATCTGGCCGACCCGGTCGAGCGTGTCGGACACCGGATTGATGCCGATGACCGCGTCGCCCGCCCCGTTCGCCAGACCGTCCAGCAGGGATGCCGCGATCCCGGCCGGATCGTCGGTCGGATGGTTGGGCTGCAGCCGCGTCGAGAACCGGCCCCTGAGGCCGATCGTGTTGCGAAAGCGGGTCACCACCTCGATCTTGGCAGCGATCAGGATCAGATCCTGCGCGCGCATGATCTTGGACACCGCCGCCGCCATCTCGGGCAGCAGGCCGGGCGCCAGGGCGGCCAGGACCGCGCCGTCGGTCGCGTCCCGCAGCAGCCAGTCGCGAAAGCCGCCGACGGTCAGGCCCGCGACCGGGGCGAAGGCCGCCGCGTCGTGGCTGTCGAGGATCAGCCGCGTGACCGCGTCGGCCTCATAAGGCACGACCGCCTCGTCGAGGAACTGCCGGAGCGGCAGATCGGCCAGCGCCATCTGGGCCGCGACCCGCTCGGCGGCGCTGGATGCCGCAACGCCGGCCAGCGCGTCGCCCGACCGGAACGGCGTCGCCCGGGCCAGCAGCATCTTCAGATCGTCGAAGCGATAGACGGTCCCGGCGACCGTCGCATGATAGCCCAAACGCCATCCCCTCGGGTTAAGCTTGCGCGTCCTTGGCGAAGCGTGCCGCGAAACCGCGCTCACGGCAATGCGCGTTGACTTTCCGGTCTGCCCGCGTCGAGGTACTAGGGTAGACAGTCGGAGCATTCCAGATCCATCCCATCTCCCAGCGGCCGTCTTCCTGGCTCACGGCGGCTCTGCCCGGTTTCGCCGCCGTCTTCGTCGGCGTCGGGCTCGGCCGGTTCGCCTATACGCCGCTCGTGCCGTTCCTGGTCCAGGACGGGATCGATCCCGTCGCCGCCAACTATGCCGGCGCCGCCAATCTCGCGGGCTATTTCCTGGGTGCCGCCTTCGCCCATCGTATCGGCCTGTCGCTCGGGCCGGGACGCGCGGTGCGCATTGCCCTGGTCCTGACGCTGCTGAGCTTCCTCGCCTGCGCCGCGCCGCTGGGATTTATCTGGCTCGCGTTCTGGCGCCTGATCCCCGGCGTGACCGGGGCGGTGCTGATGATCCTGGGCGCCTCGCTGATCCTGAACCGCGTCGCCGCCAGCGTACGGGGCCGTACGGCGGGCATCATCATGACCGGCGCCGGCCTGGGCGTGGTGCTGGCCAGCGCCGTGATCGCGCCGCTCGCCGATCACGGCGTCCGCTTCGTCTGGTTCGCGCTGGCCGGTCTGTCGCTGATCGCGACGGCGGCATCCTGGCGCGCCTGGCACGATGGGCCGGTTGCCGATGGAATGCTTGCCTTGGCCGATCCGGCGCCCCTCGCCGCTCCGCACCGGTTCGGCCCGGCGATCTTGCTGATCCTCATCGCCTATGGCTGCGACGGCGCCGGCTTCGTGCCGCACACGATCTTCTGGGTCGATTATGTCGCCCGCGCGCTCGGCCTCGGACCGGTCTGGGGCAGTCTGAGCTGGCTCGGTTTCGGTCTGGGCGCCATGCTGGGACCGGTCGCGGTCGGCGCGCTGGCCGACCGGCTGGGACTCGCCCCGACCCTGGTACTCGCCTTTCTGATCAAGGGGCTGGCGATCACGCTGGCGATCGTCACCGACAGCCCGCTGGCGCTGACGCTATCGGCCTTTCTGGTCGGTGCCTTGTCGCCGGGCCTGGCGACGCTCATCTCGGCCCGGCTGCACGAGCTGGTCGATCGGCAGGCGCATGGCAAGGCCTGGGGCCTGGCGACGCTCAGCTTCAGTGCCGCCCAGGCGGCGGGCGGGCTCGGCATGAGCAGCGCGTTCGCGGCGGTGCAGTCCTATACGCCGATCTACGGTGCCGGCGCGTTGCTCGAGGCGGCCGGTTTCGCGCTGGCCAGTTTCGCCTGGCTTTCCGCCCGCGGGCGATAGCCGCTGACCTGCATGCCGTCCGTCGGCAGCAGCCGGAAGAAGAACAGCGACCCGACCGTCGGCAGAATGGCCACCAGCGGATAGACCGTGCGGAATTCCGACGCGGTCACGGTCCCGCCGTCGCCGAGCAGCAGCCCTAGCAAGGTTGCCCCGATCGCCACGCCGAAGCTCATCGACAATTGCTGCCCGACGCTCGAGACGCTGGTGCCGCGGCTCATCATGTCCGGCGGAATGTCCGCATAACCCAGCGTATTGAGACAGGTGAACTGGACCGAGCGCATGAAGCCGAACAGCAGCAGATAGGCATAGAGCAGCACATGGGGCGTCGCCGCGGTGAAGGCGGCCATGCCGGTGATCAGCACGCCGACCAGCAGCCCGTTGCCGATCAGCAGGTTGCGGAAGCCGAAGCGCCGGAGGATCGGCGGCGAAGCCGATTTCATCAGGATGGCGCCCAGGCTGCTGACGAAGGTGATGGCGCCGGATTGCATCGCGGTCATGCCGAAGCCCAGCTGCAATTGCAGCGGCAGCAGGAACGGCACGGCGCTGAGACCCATCCGGCAGACGCCGCCCGCCAGCACCGACAGGCTGAAACTGCGGAACCGGAAAATCTTGAGATCGACGGCCGGGTTGGGCGTGCGGTGCGCGTGCCGGCGATAGAGCACCATGCCGCCGATCGCGAGTGTGCCGAGCGCCACCTCGCCCCACAGCGGCACCATCTGCCGCCCGGCGCTTTCCAGCACCAGTTCCATCGATGCCAGCGCCACGCCGCAGATCGCAAAGCCGGTGAAGTCGAAACGCGGCGGCGCCGGCATCTTCGTATCGTCGATGTAGCGCAGGGCCAGCGTGATGCCGACCAGGCCGATCGGGATGTTGATGTAGAAGATCCAGCGCCACGAGACATAAGTGGTCAGAAATCCGCCGACCAGCGGCCCCATGGTCGGGCCGATGAGCGCGGGGATGGTCACGTAGGTCATCGCCTGAACCAGCGCTTCCTTGGGAAAGGAGCGCAGCAGAATCAGACGCCCGACCGGCGTCATCATGGCGCCGCCCAGCCCTTGCAGGATCCGGGTCGCGATCAGCATGGCGAGGCTGGTCGACAGGCCGCACAGCGCCGAGCCGACGGTGAACATCACGATGGCGCTGCAGAACACGTTGCGCGCGCCGAACCGGTCGGCGACCCAGCCGCTGATCGGAATGAAGACGGCGAGGCTCAACAGATAGCTGGTCACCGCCAGGTTGAGATGCAGCGGGCTTTCGCCCAGACTCTGCGCGATCTGGGGAATCGAGGTCGCAATGATCGTGGAATCGAGGTTTTCCATGAACAGCGCGCAGGCCACGACGAGCGGGATGAGCAGGCCGAGCTTGGGATCGGTCGCGGTGCGATAGACCGGCGGGGCGGAATTGCGCGGTAGATCGGTCATGGGAACCCGGTGGAGCTTTCGATATCGAAAGCAATCTAAGCATTTTTCCGATCGCCAGGTTGCCAATCTTGACCGGTCAGCCATGTTTGCATGGAGCGAGGCGCCAAGGACCAAAAAAGACCGGCCCGCTGGAGAGGGCGGGCCGCTGTCGGGAGGGACCGGTAGCTACTGGACGATGCGCCAGCTGCCGTCCGGCTGCCGGCAGGCAACGCCGCTCGACGGCTGGGTAGCACCATCGACCATCACCGTGCCCTGATATTGGCGGCAGTAGGACTGGTCCACCGCCGGGTTCGCGGCAACCGGCGCTGCCGGTGCCGGCGCATAGGTCGCCGGCGGCGGCGCGTAATAGGCGGCCGGCGGCGGCGCATAAACCACCGGCGGCGGGTAGGCGTAATAGTCGGGGGCGTAGCCATAGCCGTAAGGCCAGAAGCCGAAATCACCGCCGATGAAGACGGAAGAGCGACCGCCCCAGCCGCCGCCGCGGAAATGGCCGCCATCGAAATGACCGCCGCCACCCCCGAAGTGGCCACCGTCATGTCCGCCGCCATGACCACCACCACCATGCCCACCACCACCATGACCACCGTCGGCCATAGCTCCCGCCGAGGACAGCATCAGCACGCCGGCAAAGGCGGCGAAAACAAGAGATCTGATCGACATGGCTTTGACTCCCGGCGGCAAGTCTACACAATACATGTGGGAAGTCTTCGATCCGTGTCGAGGGCTGGTCATGGTCCTTAGGGTCGCAGGGCAGACGTGTCGCCAGGAGATGGAATGCGCATCGCAATCGTTGGAGCCGGCGCGGTCGGCAGCGTCATCGCGGGATATTTGCTGGCCCGCGGCGAGCATGAGGTCAGCCTGTTGGCCCGCGGCCCACACCTTGACGCGATCCAGCAGCGCGGGCTGCTCGTCGTCACCAACGACAGGCACCTGCACAGCCGTCCGCCGGCCAGCGACGATCCGGCCCGGCTTGGGCCGCAGGACGTGGTCCTGATCACGGTGAAAGCCCATGCCCTGCCCGCCCTGGCGCCGACGCTCGGCCCCCTGCTCGGCCCCGACAGCCTGGTCGTGTCGGCCCAGAACGGCGTGCCCTGGTGGTATTTCTACGGGACTGACGGACCGGAGGCCGATACGCCGCTCGAAACGGTCGATCCCGGCGGCGCCGTCTGGCGCAGCCTGGGTCCGGAACGCGCCATCGGCTGCGTCATCAATATCCCGGCGGCGATCACCGAGCCGGGTGTGGCACACCATGCCGGCCGCCTGCGCCTGCACCTGGGCGCGCCCAGATCCGGCGACCATGCCTCAGCACTGGCGGCGATCGTCGGCGCGATCGATCGATCGGGCGTCGAATGCCTGCTGACCGACCGGATCCGCCACGAGGTCTGGGCCAAGCTGCTGTTGAACAACGCCTCCGGCACGGTCAGCGTCTTGACCGGCGGCACCATGGGCCAGATGCGGAGCGAACCGGCGCTGCTGGGCACGCTCGCCCGGCTGATGCGCGAATGCCTGGCGGTCGCCCATGCCTGGGGCATCGAGGTCGAGGATGACATCGATGCGGAACTGGCCCGCGGCGTCACGGCACCGCACCACAAAACCTCGATGCTGCAGGATTACGAGGCGGGGCGCCCGCTCGAACTGGATCCGATCGTCACGGCGGTGATCGAACTGGCCAGACGGCGCCGGGTACCGGTTCCGACTATCGAAAGCCTCTGGGCGCTGACGCGGATCAAGCTCGCGGTATCCAACTAGAGCGCGATGACATGAGGTCGGACCGACCTCATATCTGAATCGCTCTCTAAATCATATATTTAGAGAGCGATTCACCGATCAAACCGAGCCGGTTTGATCGGATCAGGCTCTAGACGCCCGCGGTCACGCGCCCGCCCAGATAGGCGGCGCGCACCTCCTCATTGTTCCATAGCGCGTCGGGTTTGCCCTCGATGATCAGCCGGCCGGTTTCCAGCACATAGCCCCGGTCGGCGACCGACAGCGCGGTGCGGGCATTCTGCTCGACCAGGAGCACGGTCGTGCCGCGCTCGCGGATCCGGGCGATGATGCGGAACACCTGCTGCACGATCAGCGGTGCCAGGCCGAGCGACGGCTCGTCGAGCAACAGCAGACGCGGTTTCGACATGAGCCCGCGCGCGACCGCCACCATCTGCTGCTGGCCGCCCGACAGCGTCCAGCCGAGCGCCCCCGAAAATCGCCGGATGTCCGGAAACAGCTCGAACATCTCCTCGACCCCGGCCTCCAGCTCGCGCCGGCTGACGCCCGGCCGGTTGGAGGCGCCGAGCATGATGTTTTCCTTGACCGTCAGGCCCGGAAACACGCGCCGCCCCTCGGGCACATGGGCCACCCCCAGCCGGACCACGCTTTCCGGATGCAGGCCGCCGATGTCCTTGCCGTCGAACAGCACGCGGCCGGACTTCGGCTTCATCAGGCCCGAGATCGTCCTGAGCGTCGTCGATTTGCCGGCGCCGTTCGAGCCCAGCAGCGCCACGATCTCGCCCTCGCCCACATGCAGCGACAGGCCTTTGAGCGCTTCGACCGCGCCATAGGCGGCCGACAGCCCATGCAGTTCAAGCAGCGGCATCGTCCGGCACCTCTCCCAGATAGGCGGCGATCACGTCGGGGTGGCGCAGCACGTCGGCCGGCGCCCCCTCGGCGATGCGCTTGCCGAAATTCAGCACCGTGATCCGATCGGCCATCTGTTCGACCAGATTCATGTCATGGTCGATCAGGAACAGCGTGAGCCCATGGCCGGCCAGCCGTTTCAAGAGCCCGACCAGCTCCTGTTTTTCCGTGAGATTGAGGCCGGCGGCCGGTTCGTCGAGCAGCAGCAGCGTCGGGTTGCCAGCCAGCGCCCGGGCGATTTCGACCAGGCGCTGATGGCCGTAGGGCAGGCTCGCGACCTTGAGGTCCGCCCGCGCCGCCATGCCGACGAAATCGAGCGCCGCCATGGCGCGGCGCTGGACCTGGTCCGGCGTCTGGGCGGCACTGTTGTGCGGACGCTGGGCGCCGATCACGACATTTTCCAGCACGGTCAGGCTGAGGAACAGCCGGATGTTCTGGAACGTGCGCCCGACCCCGGCCGCGGCCAGTTCATGGGGGGCGAGACCGGAGACCTTGACGCCATCGACCAGCACTTCGCCGCGGGTCGGGCGATAGATGCCGCTCAGCACGTTCAGCATGGTCGTCTTGCCCGAGCCGTTCGGGCCGATGAGCGCATGGACCTTGCCCCGCTCGACCGAAATATCGACGCCGTCGAGCGCCTTCAGCCCGCCGAAATGCTTGGCCAGGCCCTTGATCTCGAGCAGCAGGCCGCCTGCGGCCGCGTCCGGATCGCCCAACGTCAGCACATCGGGCACGCCGCGCTCGCGCAGGCGCGGCGGGCCGCCCAGCCGCGATAGCATGCCCCACAGGCCGGTCGGCATGAACACCATGATCAGGATGACCGCCAGGCCATAGACCGCAAGATAGGCGCCCCTGAGGAACCGCAGCCATTCCGGCAGCAGGATCAGCAGCGCCGTGCCGACGACCGAGCCGACCGCGGCGTCGGCGCCGCCCAGCAGGACCATGGTCAGGAGCACGACCGATTCGTTGAAGCTGAACTGGTCGGGGCTGATATAGCCGAAGCCGCCGGCGAACAGTCCGCCGCCCAGACCGCCCAACAGCGCCGACAGGCAGAAGGCCGTGACCTTGACCCGGTAGGTATCGACGCCGACGACCTCGGCCGCCAGCTCATTGTCGCGCACGGCCTGCATGCCGAGGCCGAGCTTGGTGCCCTTCAGCCACCAGACGAAGACGCCGACGGCGTAGAGCACGAGCAGGCAAAGCCCCAGATAGCGGTCGGAATCCTCGAGCGAGACGCCGAACAGGCTCGGCCGAGGAATATTGCGGATGCCGTCCGGACCCCGGGTCAGACTGATCCAGTTGGTCAGCACCAGGGTCAGGATCTGCTGGAAGCTGATCGTCACCATGGCGAGGTAATGACCGCCCAGCTTTAGGGTCGAGGCGCCGAGGACGGCGCCCAGCAGGCCCGCGACCAGCACGCCCAGCGCCAGGCCGATGAAAAACGGCAGATGCAGCACGGTCGTGCCGATCGCGACGCCATAGGCGCCGAGCCCGAAGAAGCCGGCCTGGGCGATGGAGATCTGCCCGGCGTAGCCCAAGACCACGGTCAGGCCCAGCACCGCCATGGCATAGGTCGCGGCCTGCATGAAGAGGTTGAGGAGATAGCCGTTCACCGGATGAACCAGCGGCAGGACAATGGAGGCTGCGGCGGCGAGCAACAGCAGCGGGATCACGTATCTGGAGCGGGAGGTCATGCCTTTTGCGCCACCTTCTCGCCGAAGATGCCCTGCGGGCGGATGAGCAGGAAGCCGAACAGCACCAGGAACGCGAACGCGTCCTTGTAGGGCACCGAGATATAGGCCGCGCCGAACGTCTCGATCACGCCGAGCGACAGGCCGCCGACGATGGCGCCGGTCACGTCGCCGAAGCCGCCGATGATCGAGGCGGCGAAGGCCTTCAGCGCGACCTGGCTGCCGAGCCCGACCGAGACGAACAGGATGGGGGCGACCAGGATGCCGGCCAGACCGCCCAGGATCGCCGAATAGATGAAGGTCAGCATGATCATGCGCGCGACCGGAATGCCGAGCAGGCTCGCCATTTCCTTATCCTGCGAGGTCGCCTGCATCTTCTTGCCGAGCAGCGTGTGCTCGAAGAAGAAATACTGGAACGCGACCAGCAGGATCGTGACCACGATGATCAGCAGATATTGGCTGTCGAGGAACACCTCGCCGATCTGGATGCCGGGAAAGTCGAACATGCCGGCCAGGCTTTCCGGCGCCGGTCCATAGCCCACCAGCACGGAGTTGGTCAGCAGGATCGACGCGCCGATGGTCGAGATCACGACCGGCAGGAACGAGCGGTGGCGGAGCGGATAATAGACGCCGAGATTGAACAGGGCGCCGATCAAACCCATGACCGCGAGGCTGATCGGGATCGCGGCCCAGTAGGGCAGCCCCAGATCCTGGGTCAGCACGACCATCGCATAGGCGCCCAGCATGGCGAATTCGCCCTGGGCGAAATTCACCACGTTGGTCGCGCGATAGATCAGGACGAAACCCAGCGCCACCAGGGAATAGACCGCCCCGATGCCGATGCCGGTAAACAACAGCTGCAGAAAGATTGCCATCGGCTTCCTCGAAGATGAACAGGGAGGAGCGGGCGGAGCCTTGGCCCCGCCCGGCGGGCCGATCAGTCGGCGTAGTCGACGTGCTTGTCGAACACGATCTTGCCGCCGTCGTTCTTGACGATGTTGTAACCGTGCAGCCCGTCGCCGTTCTGGTCGAAGGTATAGGTGCCCTCGACGCCCTTGTAGCCCTTGATCGCCAGGATCGCTTCGCGCACCTTCGCCGGCTCGGTCGATTTGGCGTCGGTCATCGCCTTGGCGGCGATATGGACCGCATCGAAGGTCCAGGACGAGAAGTTATCGGCCGACGCGTGGGCGACGGCTTCGTATTTCGCGGCGAACGCCTTGGCTTCCGGGCTTGAATCCGCGGCAAAATCGGCGATGCCGTAGGTGCCGTTCAGGGTCGGTCCGGCGAGCTTGAGCGCGGTCGAGGTCGAGATCGACGGCGAGCCGACCCATTTCGCCTGGACGCCGAACTGCTTCAGCTGCTTGGCAAAGATGCCCAGGTCGTTCTCGAACGTGAAATAGCTGCCGATGACGTCGGCGCCGGAAGATTTCACCGCCAGCACGACGGCCGAGAAGTCCGGCGACTGATTGGGATAGCCCTGGACCAGCGTCGGTTCGAGCCCGTGGGACTTGAGCGCCGCGGTCAGCGCGGTCATGCCGCCGGTGCCGAAGGCATCGGTCGAATGCACGATCGCCCATTTCTTCAGGCCCAGCGTATCGACGCCGAAGTCGGCGATCACGCGCGCGGAATAGCTGTCGTTCGGCCGGCAGCGGAACAGCCACTGATTGCCCTGATGGGTAAGCTGCGGCGCGGTGCCGCCGATGAAGACCGGCTTGCCGAGCTTGGTGATGTCCGGCGACATCGCATCGACCTGGGTCGAACGGATCGAGCCCAGGAAGGCCGAAATATCGCTCTGGCTGGCCAGGCGCGAAAAGGCGGCGACCGCGCCGGGATTGGTCGTTTGATCGTCCTCGACCACGAGGGTGAGCGTGTTGCCGTTCACGCCGCCGGCCGCATTGATTTCGTCGATCGCCAGCTTCGCGCCGATCTGGGCGTATTTGCCGGATTCGGCGGCCGGGCCTGTGATCGGCGTCACCATGCCGATCTTGATCTCGCCCGCGGACGCCGCCTGGGCAACCGCGCAGCCCAGCGCCAGCGCGATGATCGCGCAGACAGTCGTATGCCTTATCGACATTGATCTTTCCCCCCTGATGACAGAACTTTTGTTCTTTTGTCTGACTTTACGGTCTCGCGATGCCGAGCGGAGATCAAGCAAAAACATCGTACATCTTGCCGCCGCCAAATTGGCCAGACCGCATTACCAATTGACCAGGCAGCGGAAAGATGGAACCGTCGCACCCGAACGCACGCAGCCTTAGAGCTGCGGCCGGATTTTGACGTACCAAGAACCATTGGGGGAGGGATTTCTATGGCTAGCCACGGAATGAACCGGGGAACTGAATTGACGCGCCGGGCGCTGGCCGGCGTGGCGTTGGGCGCACTACTGGTCGCCGGCGTCCCGCACGCGCGGGCGGCGGACGCCCCGCCGCTGCCGGCGGCGGCGCAGACGATCAACATCATCGATGTCGGCGGCGCTCTGGCCCTGACCCAGAAGGGTTTTGAGGATTACCGCAAGGCCCATGCCGACCGGGTCACCAAATTCAACTACACCAAGGCGCCGGCGCCTGAACTGGCCGGCAAGATCAAGGCCCAGCAGGACGCGAACCATCTCGATATCGATATCGTGCTGACCGGCCTCGACGGCCTGGCCGCCGGCATCGACCAGAATCTCTGGCTGAAGCTCGATCCGGACTTCGGCAGCAAGCTGCCGAACCTCGATGCGAACTATCTGCCGGCCGCGCTCGACATGCACAAGCTCGGCCAGGGCTATGGCGTCACCGTCGTGTATTATCCGTCGGGCCCGCTGATCGAATACGCGCCGGAGCGGGTCAAGGACGTGCCGACCAGCGCCGAAGGATTGCTGGCCTGGGTCAAGGCACATCCCAACCGCTTCATGTACGCGCGACCGGCCAACTCCGGTCCCGGCCGGACCTTCCTGATGGGCCTGCCTTATATTCTGGGGGACAAGGACCCCAAGGATCCGGTCAAGGGCTGGGACAAGACATGGGCCTATCTGAAGGAGCTCGGTCAATATATCGAGTATTACCCGTCGGGCACGGGCGTCACGATGAAGCAGCTGGGCGAGGGATCGCTCGACATGATCGTCAGCACGACCGGCTGGGACATCAACCCGCGCGTCCTCGGCACCGTGCCGAAGAGCGCCAAGGTCGGCACGCTCAAGGGCTTCCACTGGGTTAGCGACGCGCAATATCTGGCCATCCCCAAGGGCATCGCGCCCGACCATCTGGCGGTGGCGCTCGACGTGATCGCCTTCATGATGACGCCGCATGCCCAGGCCTATGCCTGGGACGAGGGTTATTTCTATCCGGGCCCGGCGGTCAAGGATGTGCCGCTGAGCATGGCGCCGAAGGAAAGCCAGGATGCGATCGCGGAATATGGCCGTCCGGAATATGACGCCCTGATCAAGAACAACAAGATCGAGACGCCGCTCGAACCCAATACGATGGTCGCCGCGTTCCACAAGTGGGACGAGGAAATCGGCAGCGGCAAGACCAAGTAACCCTCAAGGCAACTCTCGAAATGAAAGCGGGCGGCAGAAATGCCGCCCGCTTTTTTCATGTCTTCCCGGTCGAAATTCCGGGGCGTGCCCAGCAGAAACTGCCGGAACGACCCGCTCCGCACCCGGAATTTTTTGCCGAGGCCGGAAAATCCGACCCTGGAGCCCGCGCATCGAACAGCGAGTCTCCGAGCGGTTAAATTCATAAATAACGCTATGTCATCAATAACTTAACCTGAAACCAGCCTCCGTTCCAGGGCGGTGGCACACCCCTTGCCGTTTGGACTGATGAAAGGCTCGGCCCGTTCCGTTGCCGTTCCAGCCGGGAAAAGCCCGGACGGAAACGTCAACGGTACGTACCGAGCGTGGTGTCAAGCCCAGGTTCGCGCTCGCCAGGAATGGACGGGGTGTCGGATCCAGTCCTTAAAGGAAGCGTGCCATGTCCGACATTACCCTGACCGCCGTACAGAAGAACACCTTGCTTCAGCTGCAGAACGCTGCGTCTCTGTTCAGCCGGACCCAGGAGCGCCTCAATACCGGCAAGAAGGTGAATGGCGTTACCGACGATGCGGTCGCGTATTTCCGCTCCACATCGCTCTATGACCGGTCGGCGGCACTGACCACCACCAAGAGCAGCATCGATCAGAGCGTGTCGGCCGTGTCCACCGCGCTGACGGCAACCTCGGCCGTCGACGGTCTGCTGAAGCAGCTCAAGGCCGTGCTGGAAGGGGCCCGCAGCTCCACGCTGTCCCAGCGTGTTGCGGCGACGACCGATTTCAACAGCATCGCCAAGCAGTTGGCCCAGCTGGTCAAGGATGCGACCTATCAGGGCCTCAACATCCTGACCTCGTCGTCGGCACAGCTGACGACCCAGTTTTCCGAACGCACGGCTGCGACGTTGAAGATCACCGGCTTCAATCTCGCCGCGACCGGCGTCGGCAACAGCAACTCGCTCTTTACCGGCGTCACCGGCGCCTTCAAGCCCGACGGCACGCTGCAATTCTCCAACGTGATCTTCTCCGGTGCGGGCGGCATCGGCGTCGGCGGCTTCTCGGCGCTCAACCTCGGCACCGGGGCGACCGTCGGCGGCGTCACCATCAAGGTGTCCCAGGCCGAGGCGATCTTCGCCGCGTCGAATAACCGCATCGACGCCGCGATCGCCCAGAACCAGGCGATCAGCGCGCAGCTCGGCATCAGCGTCTCGATCCTGCAGGCCCGCTCGACCTTCACCGCCTCCTACACCAACGCCCTGTCCCAGGGCGGCGACAAGCTGACGCTGGCCGATCTCAATACCGAGGCGGCCAACTCGCAGGCCCTGGCGCTGCGCCAGCAGATCGGCATCCAGTCGCTGTCCGTGTCGGGTCAGCAGAACCAGTCGATCCTGAACCTGCTGAAGTAAGCTCGGACCCACGAAGAGGGGTTAACCCCTTCCCGTCCGCCTTCCGTCAAGCATCTTTGGTCCGCGCGGGCAGCGCGATGCGCTCGACCGCGGCGGGCTCGATCCGCTGACCCAGAAAGCGCGAGGCGATCAAGGCGAAGCGGTCCGGGCCGTCGGTCACCAGATAGCGGGTCGCCGCCACGGCCGTCCCGGCGGGCCGGGCAAGACCGCGCGCGGACAGCAGGGCCGCGACCGCTTCGGCCACGGTCGCCGAACTGTCGACCAGCGTCACCCATGGGCCGAACATCGTGCGGATCGCCGCCGTGAACAGCGGAAAATGCGTGCAGCCCAGCACCAGGCAATCCGGCGCCGCATGCGGATCCTGTTCGAACATCGGCCCCAGATAGCGGCGCAGCACCGCCTCGGCCACGATATCCCCGGCCCAGCCTTCCTCGGCCAGCGCCACCAGCATGCCACAAGCGCGCGACACCACCTTGGCCTCGGGCCGCAGCCGCTTGATCGCCGCGTCATAGGCGCCGGATCGCACCGTGCCCTCGGTCGCGATGACCGCGATCCGGCCGCTTCTGGATGCGATGGCCGCCGCCGCGGCACCCGGTTCGACCACGCCGACGATCGGCAAGGTGGGATATCGGCGCTGCAAGCCGGCGAGCGCATGGACCGTCGCCGTATTGCAGGCGACGACCAGCAGCTTGATGCCCTCGGCGACCAGATGCGCCGCCGCCTCGTCGGCGTAGGCGGCGACGGTCTCTGGACTTTTCGGGCCATAGGGCACCCGGGCGGTATCGCCCAGATAGATCATCGCCTCGCCCGGCAAGCGGCGCTGCAGGGCGCCCAGCACGGTGAGGCCGCCGACACCGGAATCGAAGACGCCGATCGGCAAAGGCGGATTTATGTCGACTGGCGGCTTCATCCCGTCGTCATAGCCGCGGCATCTGCCCTGCACAACGGCGCCATGGACCGCAACACGGATGGTCCTATGGCTTCTTCAGCAGCATCATGGTGCCGAAGATCATCAGATCGGCGAAGTCCGTGTCGGCCGGCGCCGCGGAAAGATCCTGCTCATAGGTGATCAACTTGGCCTTGATCACCTGGAACCCCGCGTTTCGGGCCTCAGCATAAAATTGCCGGGCGGATTTTTTGTTGAGGGACCGGTATTCCGGGAACATATGCCCCAGGATGAAATCGGCTTCGGCAGGCCGGAGGGCGGCCTGCCTTTCCAGTTCCGTCCGCACCCATTCGACCGGACGCCGAAGCTGGAAATAAGGCTCGGCGATCCAATCCGTCAGATGGCTGCCGTGCAGGCAATGGAACCAGGGGTAGACCTGGACGAAGGCGTGGCCGCCCGGCTTCAACACGCGCGAGATCTCCGCCAGAACCCGAGGCACATTCGCGACGTGCTCGAAAGCCGACCAGGAAAAGATCAGTTCGAAATGCCCATCGGCAAAGGGGAAATTCTCGCCGTCGTAGCAGACGAAGCTCAGCTTGTCGGCATGGCTTGGCGGCACCTGGATGCCGTTTCCCGCCAGCTTGGCCCGGACCTGTTCCAGATGGCCCGGCGGCTTCGGCGAAATATCGATGCCGGTGATGCTGTGGGGATCCAGTCGCAGAAGACCGAAATCCGTCAGCATCTCACCGCAGCCGACATTGAGAATGCTTTTCCCACGGATAATATCGCCGCAGAAGTGCGCGGCGTCGTCAACCACGGTGTAATAGTGCGAATGAATCCACTCGTCTAAATTCGGCACGAATTTTTGCCCATTCGAACCGGAGACAGCAATGCGCGATTTTCCGAGCAGACGCTGCAGTGCCGGCGCCCTGATCAAGGACTGAGCAAGAAATCGCCGAACAGCGCCCGGCAGCGACTTAATCATGAAGGGGAAAACCTCTAGGAGGGGAGCGCTGCGACCATAGCAATCTCAGGGGGCCCCGCCAATCGATCCCGCAGCCAAGCCTTGTTGCAGCCTAGCTTTTCGGCGCGGCAGCAAAAGAGCGGGCGAGGAACTGCAGCACGGCGGGCAAGGCGGCCGACCAGGTATCCCAGTCGTGATCGCCCGGCGTCAGCGCGGTCTCGACCGGGACGCGCATGGCGACGAGACGCCGGGCCATGATCGCCTGCTCGCGGTCCAGGTGGTAGCGGTCCTGCCGCCCACAGGTCAGGTAGATCGCCGGAATCGGCCCGTCACGGCGCATCGTCCCGGCCAGGGTCATCGGGTTGGCGGCAACGAAGCGCCGCGCGTCGAACGGCCGACCGAACGCGCCTTCGAAGACATGCTGGATGTGCTCGTCGAACCGGGTATCGGGCGTCACCTGGGTCCAGAACGCGCCGCTCATCGAGGCCGCGGCGGCGTAGCGGTCCGGTGCCATCAAGGCAAAGCGCAGCGCGCCATAGCCGCCCATCGAATAGCCCGCGATGACCCGGCCGCGGCGATCGGTGCGCGCCCGCCAGGTGCGTTCGATATAGGCCGGCAGATCCTGCTCGATCGCGGTCGCGACATTGCCCGACCCGTCGACGGCCGAGTCCATGTACCAGGAGTTGGGCCCGCCCTCGGGCATGACGACAATCACCGGCGGCAGGCGATGATGCGCGATCAGCCGGTCGACGATGTCCTGCAGGTGGCCCTGATCGACCCAATCCAGCGCCCCGCCCAGGGCGCCGTGCAGCAGATAGACGACCGGCAACCGCTCGTGCCCCTGGTCGTAGTCGGGCGGCAGATAAAGGGCGAAGCCCAGCGGATGGCCCAGGGCGGCGCTGGGCGCCTCCTCGGTCCGGAGGATCTGCGACGGCCCGGCGAGCGCCGGTGCCGCGAGCAGGCACAGCAACAGGGCGAGCAGGCGGCGCATCAGTTGGCCGCCAGTTGATCGGGGGCGACGGTAAAGGTGGCCAGCCCGTCGCCGCGCCGGATCGTCCCCGTCAGCCGGAGCGGGCGTCCGACCAGCGCCCGCGCCGCGTCGCCGACCGGGCCGCCGCCGGGCGCCGCCATCAGGTACCAGCGCGCGCCGCCGTCGGCACCGCGGGTCACGAACAAGGCCGGAATGCCGCCATAGAGGCAGAACGAGCCGCAAGCCTCATGCGCCTTGCCCTCGCCCGGGTTCATGGCGCCGGCATAGCATTTGGAATCGACGATCTCGCCCGTTAGCGTCGCGGGCTCCGCCGGCCCCTGCGGCAACGGCGCCATGCGCGAGGCATCCTGCCGGACCGGGGGGTTGTCGATCTGCAGCACGGCCAGATCGCCGCGCCGGATCGGATAGCCGCGCGCTTCGACCATGGCACCGTCCAGTTCGTCCATCCCGGTCGGCGGCCCGTCCTTGCCCTCGCCGACCAGCAGGACCACGCTCGCGGGCCTGCCGCCGGCGGGGAACAGCCGCACGAGCGGATAGGGCCTGGCCTGGAACTGTCCCGTGTAGACGGCCTCGTCGCTGCCCCAGTCGCCGCTCGCATGCGGCGGCTGTGCCGCGAAGGCGAGGATGGCCAGACCGCCATCGACGACGAGCAGGATCGACACCAGCGCGACCAGGAAGCCCCTGAGGTCGCGCGGCAGCTTCAGATAGCCGACATAGAACGGCGGCTCCGGGTCAGCCATGGGATGTTCCGAACTCAAGCGGCTCGACGCGCGTCCCGGGCGGCAACGGGCTGGGATCGACCAGGACGGCCCCGGCTTCACGCTTCAGGCGGTAGGTCGCGATCTTGTCGGTGAAGGGAGCCGGCGCGCAGCCATCCTCGGGCCGGAACTGGAAGCCGTGCCAGGGGCAGGTGACGCAGCCGTCGATGATCCGGCCCTCGCCGAGCGGTCCGTTCTGATGCGCGCAGACATTGACGATCGCCGACAGGGTCCCGCCGTTGCGGAACACGGCGATGCGCTCGCCGCTCTGCGGCACCACGATCCGCGCCTGTCCGTCGGGCAGCGAGGCCAGCAGCTCGTCGATCGTGCCGACCATCAGCCAGCCATGCGCATCGGCCGTGGGCGCGCGTTCGTCGGTCGCGCGCTCGCGCCCTGCCGCCGCGATGTGCAGCCCGCCCAGCATCAGCACGGCGCCGCCCAGGAGGATCGGCACGATCGGCGAGCGTTCGGCCTGCATCACGCCCAGCGCCACGTGCAGCACTAGCAGGCCGAAGGCGGCATAGACCGCCATATGGATCGCCTTCCAGACGGGCGGCGTCAGAAAGGCCAGCCAGAAATCGTGGCTGGTGACCGCCATCACGACCAGGATGACGAGCGCCGCCAAGCCCAGCAGCTCGAACGGGAAGCCCAGAAAACTGCCGTAGTTCGCATTGCTGAACAGCAGAGAAACCAGCGGCGGCAGCCGGCCCAGGCCGTGGTACCAGTCGATCGCCGACCAGGCATGGGCGAGAGCGACCAGGCAGGTCGCCACGCCGAAATGCCGACGGTTATAGAGCAGCGGCAGGAAGCGCCGATCGAGCCGGGCGAGCGGCCCGATTGCCAGGATCAAGACCAGCATCAGCAGCCCGCAACTGCCGAGCGCGCGGGTTCGGACGATCTCCGGCGTCACCGGATGGTCGGACGGCAGCAGCAGAGGGCCCAGCAGCGAAAAGCCGGTGAGATAGAGCAGGATACCGACGACCAGCAGCATGTCGTATCGGCGTTTGTGGTTGTTCCACTGAACCGCCCGAAAGCCGGCGTTCATCGTGCGCTCCCGCTGATCAGGGGACCGTTGCCGATCGGCGCCGCCGGCCGCAGGACCAGCGCCGCCAGCAGGACCGCCCCGATCAGACAGGGCAGGATCAGCCAGATGCGCCGGTGCCAGCGGCGATGCCGCCGCTTCATGGATGGGCCCCGCCCGCGCGCCACCGGCGCAGCACCCAGGGCCACAGCAGCGCCGCACCCGGCAGCAGCAGGATGCGCGCACCCCAGGTGACCGGGCCGGCGTCGGGCATGGCGCGATGAAGCCCCAGGCTGACGAAACCGAGCGCCACGGCGAGACCGATCGCGCCGTAAAGCCCCGCACCCGCAACGATGATCTGAGCCGTCCCCATGCCGTCCGCTCCCATCCGAAACGACTGTAGCGGTCAGCGGACCGAAATCGAAGGCAGGATCGTGGTCCGGCTATTGGCCGGCGGTTCGGCGGCCTTGTCCGTCGCCGGAACCAGCTTCGGCTTGTTCCACGGTGCGGCTTTGATCCAGGCGACGCCATAGGCGATGGCGAACAGCGCGGCGAAGCAGATGCCGTTTATCAAAATCTGAGCGCCCAGCCCGCTACCCATCCGATCGAACGCCATGCCGCCGAGGTCGGCCAGGATGATGCCGGCGAGGAACAGCGACAGCGCCTGCTGCCCGCACTTCACCATCGGGCGGACATAGGGGTGCTGAATCAGGTGCAGACGGTCGATCAGCACATAGACGGCGACATAGGCGGTCGCGAAGAAATGCAGAATCTGCAGCGGATCGAGAAAGGTCTTGTCGGCATGATCGACGATCCAGGCCTGCATCCCGTCCAGGCCGGGCACGGTCTGGTAGATCGCCGGCACCGTGACCGCGACGCCGAACAGGATAGAGGCGACGGCGGCCCAGAAGACGCGGCGGTCGGCCGGCGGCGGCCTCAGCCATTTCATCGACAGCGAGAAGCCGGTGAAAAACAGGATCTGCCAGCAGAACGGATCGAAGAACCAGCCGCGCGGCTCGCTCGCATCGCCCGGCAGGTTCCATTCGAACGCGTTGGCGAGCGCCCAGAGGGCGACCGACGCCCCCAGCACCGCCAGCGGATGGACGAACCGGGCGAGCAGGATCGCGATCGGCACCAGCGACAGCACGACCATGTAGACCGGCAGAATATCGAGATAATGCGGCACATAGGTCAGCGTCGCGATGCCGAGCAGCGCCGCCGACGGGTCCTGGAACAGCAGATCGAGCTGCAGGATCGAGCGATAGTCATCCTCGCCCGGGATGAACCGGTTGGCCGCGACCGCAACCGCGGCGACGACCAGCACGATCGCCATCTGGGCGATATAAAGCTGCCAGATACGCAAGCCGATGCGCGCCGTGCCGAGCAGCCAGCCGGCCCGCTTGTAGACCCCGCCGAAGGCCATGCCGCCGGCATAGCCCGAGATGAACACGAACATGGCCGCCGCATCGGAAAGGCCGAAGCGCGCGGGGATCCAGTCCGACAGCCAGTCGGTGCGCGTGTGGCTGACCAGGATCACGAACATCGCTATGCCGCGGAAGAAATCGAGCCGCGGATCGCGCATCTTCGCGGGCTTCGTCATGGGAATCGCCGTCGCCGTCATGCTTCATCCAAGAAGGACGGCGCGTCCGGACAAGACCGGACGCGCCGTTTGATCAACACATGAACGGTAGAATTAGACCGGCCGCATCCAAAGACGAATCACGTTACCGCGAGGGGACTTGTGGTCGTAGACGCTATTTGATGTCGTCCAGCGCCAGGTTGAGCGCCAGCACATTGACATGCGGTTCGCCCAGGATGCCGCCGGTGCGTCCCTCGACATGGGACGCGATCAGGTCCTTGACCTGCGCCACCGTCAGATTGCGCGCCTTGGCGACCCGCCCGGCCTGGAACAGGGCACCGGCCGGCGTCACGTCCGGATCGAGACCGGAAGCCGACGCGGTCACCAGATCGACCGGCACGGCCGCATCCGTGTCGCCCTTCAAACTCGCGACATCGCCCTTGACCCGGTCCATCAGCGCCTGAGAGGTCGGGCCGTAGTTCGACCCGGTCGAAGCATCGGCCTTGTAGGGCGCCGGCACGGTCTTGGTCGGGTCGTTCGGATCCGCGTCGGTCGTCGCCGACGGCCGGCCGTGGAAATACTGATCGCCGGTGAAGTTCTGGCCGATCAGACTGGAGCCGATCACCTTGCCGTCCTTCTCGATCAGGCTGCCTTCGGCCTGATGCGGGAACAGGACCTTGGCGGCACCGGTCACGGCATAGGGATAGACGACGCCCGTGATCGCGGTCATGAGCACGATCATGACGATGGCCGGACGGATTTCCTTCAACATGACGGGATTCCTCTAGATAAGACCGATCGACGTGACGAGCACGTCGATGATCTTGATGCCGACGAACGGCACGATCACACCGCCGACGCCATAGATGAGCACGTTGCGGGCCAGCAGGCGCGAGGCCGATTGCGGCCGGTATTGCACGCCCTTCAGCGACAGCGGGATCAGCGCGATGATGATGAGCGCGTTGAAGATGATCGCCGACAGGATGGCGCTTTCCGGCGTCGCGAGCCCCATGACGTTCAGCGCCTGAAGCTGCGGGTAGAAAGCGATGAACATGGCCGGGATGATGGCGAAATATTTCGCGACATCATTCGCGATCGAGAAGGTCGTGAGCGCGCCGCGCGTCATCAGCAGCTGTTTGCCGATGCCGACGATCTCGATCAGCTTGGTCGGATCGCTGTCCAGATCGACCATGTTGCCGGCCTCGCGGGCCGCGACCGTGCCGGTCTGCATCGCGACGCCGACATCGGCCTGCGCCAGTGCCGGTGCGTCGTTGGTACCGTCGCCGCACATGGCGACCAGCTTGCCCTTGGCCTGCTCGTCGCGGATCAGCTTCAGCTTCGCCTCCGGCGTCGCCTGGGCCAGGAAATCATCGACGCCCGATTCGGCCGCGATCGCGGCGGCGGTCAGCGGATTGTCGCCGGTGATCATGACCGTGCGGATACCCATCTGCCTGAGCTCGGCAAAGCGCTCCTTGATGCCGCCCTTGACCACGTCCTTCAGATAGATGACGCCCAGCACCCGGCCGTCCTTGGCGACCGCGAGCGGCGTACCGCCGGCCTTGGCGATCCGCTCGGTCGCGTCGGTCAGTTCCTTGGGGAACGCCAGGTTCGGGTTGTGATTGAATTCCCGGACATAGGCGATGATGGCATCGACCGCGCCCTTGCGGATTTCGCTGCCGCCGACATCGACGCCGCTCATGCGGGTCTGGGCCGAAAACGGGATGAAGACGGCGCCCAGCGGCCCCATCTCGCGCGCCCGGATGCCGTATTTGTCTTTGGCCAGGATCACGACCGAGCGGCCTTCCGGCGTCTCGTCCGACAGCGACGACAGCTGCGCCGCATCCGCCAGGTCCTGCGCCGACACGCCGGGCATGGCGACCAGTTCGGTCGCGACGCGGTTGCCGAGCGTGATCGTGCCGGTCTTGTCGAGCAGCAGCGTGTCGACGTCGCCCGCCGCCTCGACCGCGCGGCCCGACATGGCCAGCACGTTGAACTTCACCAGCCGGTCCATGCCGGCGATGCCGATCGCCGACAAGAGCGCGCCGATCGTGGTCGGGATGAGGGTGACGAACAGCGCCACCAGGATGACGACCGAGACCGAGCCGCCGCTATAGGTCGCGAAGCTCGGGATGGTGACCGTCGCCAGCACGAAGATGATCGTCATGCCGATCAGCAGGATGTTGAGCGCGATCTCGTTCGGCGTCTTCTGCCGCTGGGCACCCTCGACCAGCGCGATCATGCGATCGAGGAAGGTCGAGCCCTGGGCGGCGGTGATGCGGACCTTGATATGGTCCGACAGTACGCGCGTGCCGCCGGTCACGGCCGAGCGGTCGCCGCCGGACTCTCGGATCACCGGCGCCGATTCACCGGTGATGGCGCTTTCGTCGACCGAGGCGACACCCTCGATCACTTCGCCGTCCGACGGGATCAGGTCGCCGGGCTCGCACAGCACGATATCGCCGACCTTGAGGGCGATGCCGGGCATCTCGACGAATTCCCGTGCGTCGGCCGTGGCGAGCTTCTTCGCCATGGTCTCGGTGCGGGTCTTCCGGAGCGCATCGGCCTGCGCCTTGCCGCGGCCCTCGGCCACGGCTTCGGCGAAGTTGGCAAACAGCACGGTGAACCAGAGCCAGAGCGCGATCTGGCTCTCGAACAGGATATGGCCGGTGCCCATGATCAGGTCGCGGGCGAGCAGCACGGTAGTCAGCGCCGCCACCACCTCGACCACGAACATCACGGGACTGCGGAACAGGGTCCGCGGGTTGAGCTTCTTGAAGGAATCCCCGATCGCCGGGGCGAGGATGGCCGTGTCGAACAGCGAGATCGGCCGCTTGTTGCGCGCCGTTTCGCTGGGGCCGAGAGCGAGTTGGGTCATGATCTTATGTGCTCCGGGCTAAAACAGGCTGCCGGCCGACAGGGCCAGATGCTCGACCACGGGACCGAGCGCCAGCGCCGGGAAGAAGGTGAGACCGCCGACGATCAGGATGACGCCGATCAGCAGACCGACGAACAGCGGGCCGTCGGTCGGGAAGGTGCCGACCGAGGGCGGCACGATCTTCTTGGCGCCAAGCGAGCCCGCGACCGCGAGCATCGGCACGATGAACAGGAAGCGGCCGACGAACATCGCGATCGCCAGGGTCACGTTCCAGAAGACCGTATTGGCGCTCAAGCCCGCGAACGCGCTGCCGTTGTTGCCGGTCGCAGACGTATAGGCATAGAGCACCTCGGAGAAGCCGTGCGGCCCGGCGTTGTTGAGCCCGACCAGCGCCGTCTCCGGCAACACGGCGGCAACCGCCGTGAAGCCCAGGATCGACAGCGGCAGGATCAGAATGGCGAGCATCGCCATCTTGACCTCGCGTGCCTCGAGCTTTTTGCCCAGATATTCCGGCGTGCGCCCGACCATCAGCCCGGCGACGAAGACCGCGATGATGGCGAACATCAGCATGCCGTAAAGACCCGAGCCGACGCCGCCGAAGATGATCTCGCCCAGCTGGATATTGATCATCGGGATCATGCCGGCCAAGGGCATGAAGCTGTCGTGCATCGAATTCACGGCGCCGCAGGAGGCATCGGTCGTCACCGTCGCGAACAGGGCCGAGTTGGCGATACCGAAGCGGACTTCCTTGCCTTCCATATTGCCGCCGGCCTGCAACAGGCTCGCGTGCTGGTCGACGCCCATGGCGCCGATCATCGGATTACCGCCGGCCTCGACCGGATAGATCACGGCGACGCCGGCCAGGAACAGGATGCCCATGACGCCGAAGATCGCCCAGCCCTGCTTCTCCGCCCCGACCATGCGGCCGAACACGTTGGTGAGTGCCGCCCCGATCGAGAAGATCGAAATGATCTGCAGGAAGTTGGTGAGCGCGGTCGGATTCTCGAACGGATGGGCCGAGTTCGCATTGAAGAAGCCGCCACCATTGGTGCCGAGCATCTTGATCGCCTCTTGCGAGGCGACCGGGCCGAGCGCGATCGTCTGCTTCACGCCCTCGAGCGTGGTCGCATCGACGTAGGCGCCGAGCGTCTGCGGCACGCCCTGCCAGCACAGCACCAGCGCGTAGACGAACGAGATCGGCAGCAGGATGTAGAAGGTGCAGCGGGTCATATCGACCCAGAAATTGCCGATCGTCTTGGACGAGCGCCGGGCGAAACCACGGATAAGGGCGAGCGCCAGCGCCACGCCGGTCGCGGCCGACAGGAAATTATGCACCGTCAGACCCAGCATCTGGGTCAGATAGCTCATGGTGCTTTCGCCGGAATAGCTCTGCCAGTTCGTGTTGGTCACGAAGCTGATCGCCGTGTTGAGCGCCAGATCCGGGGTCAGCGCCGCTTGCCCTTGCGGATTGAGCGGCAGCACGTCCTGGAACCGCATCAGCCCGTAGAGCGACAGGGCACCGGCCAGGCTGAACAGCAGCATGGCCGCGCCATAGACCAGCCAATCCTGCTCGGCGTTGGGATCGACGCCGGCCACCTTGTAGAGCAGCCCTTCGATCGGGCGGAAGATCGGCGAGAGGAAGGTCTTCTCGCCCTTGAAGACACGCGTCATATAGCCGCCGAGCGGCCGGGTGAGCGCGATGATCACGATACAAAAGATCGCGATCTGGAAAATTCCGTTGAAGGTCATGCCGGCGTCCCTCAAACCGCGATGCGACGACGCGTCATCGAATCACGGCAAACATTATCGATCTGGCGCAGGTCATCCGGATGGATGATCCGAATGACGAGCACGCTAGAAGCGTTCGGGATGGATCAGCGCGTACACCAGGTAGCCGAGAAGGCCGACCGAGACGACGCCGCCGAGGATGTAGTCGAACAGCATGGGGATGCTCCCTAAACGCGGTCGCAGGCCGCGAGATAGGCGAGGCCAACGCCGAATAGGCCCAGGGTCAAGGCCAGCCAGATCACATCGAACATGTCGGTAAAGGACTCCGCCTGCGGAGCGAGACCGCCATCGCGGCGGTCAGAAATCTCCAGGCTCTGGATTAGGGTGGCGGCCCGTGAAAAATCGAGACGAGCTTTGGGCGCGCGGAATCAAAAACCCATAAAAACGAACGGCGGCCCGAAGGCCGCCGTCGTATCGTTCCGGCCGTGCGGCGGCCTCAGAGACCGCCCTTGGCGTGATGGAGCAACCCTTCCGCCACCGCTGCCTGTCGAACGGCGACGGTCTGATCCTGGGATTCGCAGACATGGCGGATCGCCTGCATCATCTGCCGGTATTCCGCTCCGCTCGCCTGGTAACCGGCGCTGCCGGCGACCCGGGCCTGGGCCGGCTTCGCCGGCGACGAGAAAGCCGCAGTGCGCCAGTCATTGCCGACGGCGTCGCACGCCGCCGACGGGGCGGCCACGGCTGGCGCCTGAACAGCGAGCAGCCCGAAAAATCCGAAAATTGCGCTGCGCATCATATTGTCTTTCCACGACGGCCCAGCAAGTTCTGAGCCGATGCAGTTCTTAGAACGAAGCACCATAAAAAAACGAGAGGGGCCTTTCGCCCGTTTCGTGAAATTCACGTGAAATATAGAAAGGCGCGCGGTTGGATTTGATCGGACTTTCACGCAGCCCTGACGAGAGATGCATGGATTTTTGAGACGGTCCCATGGCTTTGTACCGCCGATCGCCTGGCGTCTGCTTCTCAGCGGCCGGCGGATCTCAATCAAGGAAGTCGGAGATGTCACGTTTCGAGCATGCTTTCCATCTCGCGATCGGCCCGCAGCCGGTCGCGGCGGACGCGCTCCGCGCGCTCCACGCCGCATTGATCGCGCGGACGCCGGAAATCGCGCCCGGCGATCCGTGGCGCCTGGGTCTGCTGGCCGCCGAGCGCGATTATCTGGCCGGCCAGGTGCTGGCTCTGGAATATGAGGCGGACCCGACGGAAAACCTCGACATGTCGATCGGCTGGCTGCTGCTGGCCGCCCATGCCGGAGACGAAGACCCGCATGTCGCCACGCTCGCCGCCTGCCGTCTGGCCGACCGGATCGAACGGCGCTTCGACCAGACCCCGCCCCGGGAGATCCGGCGCAATCGGGTGCTCCAGGCGGCCGACGACTGGCGCTGCTGGACCGGCAGCGCCGAATCCGTGCCGATCCGTCAGAATCCGGCGCGGGAACATGGCTTGGCGGCGTAACGCCCGAATAAAAACTGCATGAAAATTTCGCGATTATCGCGCAATTGATGAAATTAGCGGCAAGACCGTATGGATTTTTCATGCGTCGACATGGTGATTACGCGCTTCAACAAGCAAGTGGTGCGAGTAAATTCCATGACCGGACCGTTTCGGACCCGCGCGGTGCCACTGGCACTGGCGCTCGTCCCCGCGTTTTTCCTTTCCACTTTGCCGGAAACGGCACATGCGGATGCAAGCTGCACCGGCGCCGTCGATCCCTATAAGGACTACGGTTGCCTCGACACCTATCTGGGTGACGATGTCCCGTCCCGCTTCGTGAACTACTACAAGCTGGAGATGGGCCAGGCCTCGGGGCCGAGCGATCCGAGCGCCCCCGCCTCACGGCGCGCCGATTGGCCGGCCACGCCGGAAACGACGCCGCCGATGCCATTCACCGAATGGCCGTACGGCGGCACCACCTCGATCGGCGTGACGCGGCCGGGCTCGGTCGACAGCCCGTTCATGACGGCGATCGCGAACACCTCCTTCGGCAAGTGGATGGCGGACAATAATTTCCAGATCTACGGCTGGGGCAATGTCGGCGGCAATGTCAGCAGCAACACGACGCGACCGGGCGGCAACGCGCCGATCGCCTATGCCTATACGCCGAACACGGTGCAGCTGGACCAGGTGGTGGTCTATTTCGAGCGCCTGCCGGATACGGTCCAGACCGATCATATCGACTGGGGCATGCGCCTGTCGGCGATCTATGGCGAGAATTATCGCTACACGACCTCCTACGGCCTGGCGAGCTACCAGCTGCTCAAGAAGAACTCCGTCAACGGCTACGACTTCCCGATGGTCTATGGCGAGGTTTATGTCCCGCAGGTGGCCGAAGGCCTGCTGTTCCGGCTGGGGCGCTACATCTCGGTGCCGGACATCGAGGCGCAGCTCGCGCCGAACAACTACATGTACACCCATTCGATGATGTACACGTTCGACAACTACACCAATGAAGGGTTGCAGGCCACGTTGGCCGTGACCAAGAACCTGATGGTGCAGGTCGGCGTGAACGTCGGCACGGAATCGACCCTCTGGCACGTCGGCGAGAGCGTCCATAATCCGGACCCGAATCCGCTCTATCCCGGCAACAGCTTCAAGAAAGATCCGGGTGCCAAGCCGTCCTTCACCGCCTGCATCCGCTATACCTGGAACGATGGCGACGACACGATCTATCCCTGCATGGACGGTATCAACAACGGGTCGTACGGCTACAACAATCTGCAGTGGTACGGTTTCACCTACTACCACAAATTCAACGACAAGTGGCACCTATCATTCGAGGCGTACGATATCCACCAGACCGGCGTGCCGAACCTGAACAACCCGGTCGTCCAGGCTGCCGTCGCCAATGGCGGGACGCCGTTCTCGCCGCAATATGTCCCGTTCAACGCACCCAATCTGGCGAACTGCCATAACCCGAAAGAACTGACCTGCCGCGCCGAGGCGTTCGGCGCCGTCGCCTACCTCAACTATCAAATCTCGCCGCTGGATAATATTTCGTTCCGTCCGGAGTATTATGACGACGCCCAGGGCCAGCGCACCGGCACCAAGGCTCGCTACGTCAACTTCGGCCTCGGCCTGCAGCATTGGCTGTCGCCGCAGATCGAGGTCCGTCCGGAGATCGACTGGGATCGCTCGATCGATGCCAAGGCGTTCAACGGCAATGCGAACGCCGGCATCCCCGGCAACAAGAACTACACCGTGATGGTCGCGGCGGACGCGATCATCCACTTCTAGACGATCGAGATCATCCCATCGGCCGCCCTAGCAGACGGCAGGCCGGGGATGCTTAGGGGCCCGGTGTCGAACACCGGGCCCTTCTTTTTTATCGAACCTAATCCAGCAGATCCTCGCCGCGCTCGCCCAGATGCTGGCGCACCAGCGCCTTCGGCACCTTGCCATAGCCGGATTTCGGCAAATCAGGCCAGAACACCACCCGCGCCGGCCGCTTGTAGCGGGCCAGCTTGCCGTCGAGGAACGCCAGCATCTCCGCCTCGTCGGCCCGGACGCCGGGACGCAGCACCAGCACCGCGATACCGGCCTCGCCCCATTTGGCGTGCGGCACGCCCACCACCGCCGCCTCGGCCACGGCCGGATGGATCAGCAGCAGCTCCTCGATCTCGCGCGGATAGATGTTGGAGCCGCCGGAGATATACATGTCCGACGCCCGGCCGGTGATGGTGAGGAAGCCGCGGCTGTCGAGCTGGCCCAGGTCGCCGGTATGGAACCAGCCATGGGCGAACGCCTTCTCATTGGCCGCCGGATTGTCGAAATAGCCCTTGAACACCGCCGGGCCGCGCACGCAGATCTCGCCGCCGGTGCCGGGCGGCAGGCGGCGTCCGTCCGCGTCCAGAATGCCGATCTCCATGCCGGTCCGGGCGACGCCGCAGCTGGCGATCGGCGCCGGGCTCGCCTCGTCGTCGAGCGAATGCAGCGCCGGCGCCAGCACCGTGATGTTGCCGGTCACTTCACCCAGCCCGTAATATTGCACGATGACGGGGCCGAGCTTTTCCAGCGCGCGCTTCTGGTCGGTCCGGTACATCGGCGCCCCGGCATAGATGACGTGACGCAGGGACGAATGATCGACCCTATCCACCTCCGGATGGTCGACCAGCATGGTCAGGATGCTGGGCACCGTGAACATGTTGCTGATGCGGTGCCGTTCAATCAGCCGCCAGGCCTCGGCCCCGTCGAACCGGTCGCTCGATGGAAGAATGCTCGGGGCGCCGCGCGCGACCTGGGCCAGCGCATGGATGCCGGCGCCATGGCTCAAGGGCGCGATCACCAGCGAGGCGTCCGCATCATTCAGGCCCGGCATCAGGTCGGCCAGGTGATTGGTCACGACGAAGGCCATCTGGCCATGGGTCAGCATCGCCGCCTTGGGCCGTCCGGTCGTGCCCGAGGTATAGAAGAACCAGAGCGTATCGTCATACTCGACCTCGGCCGGCTCGGCCTCGGCCGGGTCGAACGGCTCGGTCGCGAGCGCCTCATGGGCCTGCTCGCCGGCGCGGGGCGTCCCGATCGCGAGCAGCAGGCCCAGAGCCGGCTGCGACGCACGCGCCGCATCGGCATGGGCCTCGAACCCACGATCATAGATCATCGCCCGGGCGCCGCTCGCCTCGGCCAGATAGGCGACCTCGGGCGGGGTCAGGCGGAAGTTGGTCGGCACCCAGACCGCCCCCAGCTTGAAGGCGGCCCACAGGCTCTCGAACATCGCATTGCCGTTGCGGGCATGGATCATGACCCGGTCGCCCGGCCCGATGCCGCGCCGGCGCAAGGCCGCCACCATCGCGTCGGTCCGCCGGTCGAGCTCCGCCCACGACCAGGTCCGATCGCCCTGCACCAAGCCCGCGCGATCCGGCCAGCGCCCGGCGGTCTGGGTCAGCAACCGTCCGAGATTCATCACTTTGGGCATGGTCCGACCCCTCCCCTTGCTTTGCCGGCGTGAACCGCCGTTCAATGACGTCAACAAAACCCGATCCCAGAGCCTGATCCGATCAAAGCGATGCGGTTTGATCGGCAAATCAGTCTCTAACTATATGATTTAGAGGGCGATTGGTCGCGACAAGGTGTCGTCGACTCAGATATGAGGCGAAACAGCCCTCCTATCGCGCCAGGGGAGGATGGCAATGCGGCTCGATGGCAAGGTGGCGATCATCACCGGCGGTGCGAGCGGCCTCGGCGCCGCGATCGCGCGCCGCTTCGCCGACGAAGGGGCGGCGGTCACGATCGCCGATCTGAAGCCGCCGCCCGATCCGCTGCCCGGCTTATTCCATGAAACCGACATCGGCGATGAGGGCTCGATCGGGCGTCTGGTCGAGGCCGTCGTGGGGCGGCATGGCCGGCTCGACCTGCTGGTCAATTCGGCCGGCATCGGCCATAGCGTGCCGTTCCTGGAAACCCCGGCGGCCCTGCTCGACCGGATCCTGGCGATCAATCTGCGCGGCACGTTCCTGATGGGACAGGCCGCGGCCCGGGCGATGATCGCGGCCGGCCGCGGCGGCGCCATCGTCAATATCGCCTCGGTCTCGGGCCTGCGCGGCAATGTCGGCCGGGCGGCCTATGGCGCCTCCAAGGGCGGTATCGTGACGCTGACCGAGGTCATGGCGGTCGAACTTGCCGGCGCCGGCATCCGGGTCAACGCGCTCGCCCCCGGTCCGATCGACACGCCGCTGGTCGCGGCGATGCACAGCCCGGCCGAGCGACGCGCCTGGACCGAGCGCAACCCCATGGGCCGCTACGGCACGCCCGGGGACGTGGCGGCGGCGGCGCTCTATCTGGCCGGTGACGAGAGCGGCTACGTGACCGGCCACACCCTGGTGGTCGACGGCGGCTTTATGGCCGGCGGCCTGCTGCCGGGCTGACCGGCGCGGCGCCGAGCGAGCCGCGCAGGACGAAAACCGCATTGATGATGGCGAAGGCGACCAGACCGCCCGCGACCATGGCGAACAATTGACGCGGGGTGCCGTGCAGGAGGCCGGCCACCATGGCGCCGCCCCCGGCCGCGACCAGGAAGCGGGCAGTGATGCCGAACAGGGGACCGCGCGGACAGCCGGCGCCGATCGCCGCGAAATGCAGGATCGTGCCGACGCCCAGACAGCCGTAGAACGGTGCCACCGCGTGCAGATAGCGGGCGCCGGTCTTCAGCACGGCCGCATCGTCGGTGAACAGGCCCAGCCACGCGCGGGGAAATGCGGCGGCAAGCAAACCCAGGGTCTCCAGGACGACGGCGGCGATCAGCGCGCCGATCCAGGCGATCTGCTCCGCCCGCCGGGTCTGGCCGGCGCCGACATTGATCCCGACCATGGTCACGGTGGCGGCGCCCAGCCCGAAGATCGGCGGGACGAGCAACGCGTCGAGCCGCGACCCGATGCCATAGCCGGCCAGGACCAGGCTGCCGTAGCCGCTGGCCAGACCGGTCACGATGATGACCGCCAGCGCGGACTGCAGGGCCATGATCGTCGACAGGCCGCCGACCGAGAGAATCTCGGCGAACAGGTCGCGCTCGAAGCCGACCAGGCGTCGCCAGCCGGTGCCGACCAGCCCCAGCCAGCCCAGGAACCCGAGCGTGCAGAGGCCGTAGTAGGACAGGATCGCGAGGCCGGCGCCGACCATGCCCAGCCGCGGAAACGGGCCCAAGCCCAGGATCAGGCACGGCGACAGCACCACCGCCGTGATCGCCGACACGAGAATGATCGCCGCCGTCGCCAGCATCTCGCCGCTGCCGCGCAAGGACGACGCCAACGCATTCGACCACCACAGCAGCACAGCACCGGCGAAGACCGTATCGGAATAGTCGATGGCCGCCTGAAGCGTCGTCGCCGAGCCGTCGAAGGTTCGATAGATCATCGGGCCGATGGCGAGGCCCAGCATGGTGCTGACCGATCCGCACAAGGTCGCCAGGATCAGGCCGTGACCGACCAGCGCCGACGCCCGATCTCGCTCGCCGGCCCCGACGGAGCGGGCGATCGCCGAGGCGATCCCGCCGCCAAGACCGCCCGACGCCACCATCTGCATCAGCATGATGATCGGAAACACCATGGCGGCACCGGCCAGCGGCTCGACCCCCAACCCGCCGATGAAATGGGTCTCGACCAGATTGATGCCGGCCTGAACCGTCAGGACCAGGACCATCGGCGCCGCGAGGGCGAGCAAGGTCGGAACGATCGGGCCGATCAGGACCCGTTCCACCCGCAGAGTTCCCGCATCGGATCGCCGCCGATCGCTCATCGCCATCTCGACCTGAAGTTGCGATTGAATATAATCTACAGCAGCTTTTAGGAGAAAGACAGTACCCAGCGGCCGGTTCAGGGGCCTGCCGTCCGGAAAATCCTGCAATTGCAGTTTCCAGAACTTCGCGAGCCCGGTCGCGCCATGGCCGCGCATCGCGGCGCCGGCCGGGGGATGGTCGATCCGCTCAGTCCGAAACGCAGTTGCGCCCGAGCCGCTTGGCACGATAGAGCGCCTCGTCGGCCCGGAGCAGCAATTGCGCGACCGTATCGCCGGCCCGGTAGGTGCCGATGCCGATGCTGATGGTCACGTTCAGCAGGGCGCCCTGCTCGATCTCGATCGGCGTCGCCTCGACCCTGGCCCGTACCCGCTCCGCCACCAGGCGCGCCCATTCGGGTTTGGTGTTGGGCAGCACGAAGCAGAATTCCTCGCCGCCGAAGCGGGCGACGATATCGGTCTTGCGCCCCATGTCGGCCAGGACCCCCGCCAATGTGTGCAGCACCCGATCGCCCACCGGATGGCCCCAGCCGTCATTGATCGCCTTGAACCGGTCGATATCGCACACCAGCAGGCTGAGCGGCGTGTGCTCGCGGTTGGCGCGCGAAATCTCGACCGCGACGGAACGATCGAAATAGCGCCGGTTGAACAGGCCGGTCAGCGCGTCGATGAACGCCATATCCTCGAGAACGCTGACCCGGTCCTTGAGGCTGCGCGTCTCGGAGTGCGCCTCGTAGCTGACCAGGTCGGCCAGGCTGCCGTAGTAGGAACCCAGCACGACCTCGGCATCCATCATCACCACACGGCCGACCGCATCGACCGCCTGCGGCGTATCGAAGTCCGGATCCTCGATCAGCGCGTCGGTGACGATCTTGGACAGCAATTGGCAGAGCGCCAGATAATGGCGCGGCTGAACCGCGACCTCGAAATGGCGGCGACCGATCTGGGCGGCCCGGGCGAGGGCCGCTTCGGACGGGCCCTGGCCGAACAGATCGCGCCAATGCTGCCGAAGCGTATCCAGCACGCGGGCACGCTCCACACGATCGGCCAGCAGGGCCGCGATGGTCGCCTCGCCCTCCTCCAGACGCGTCACCCGGGCCTCGAACCCGTCGAGCGCCGTGGCGGTAGCCGATCGGGCGGCCTTCAGCAGATCCTGGGTCTCGGTGTCCATGCGCCAGACACCGAAAATCGCTTCGCTATCGATTTCCTGAGAAAACATCGTGCCGGACATGTGCTTACCCTCGAGCGCGCACATAGCAAAACTGTGCGCGTCATCGCGATTGAAACCAGAGATCACGATCGAGAGCAAGCCTGAGCAAGATTAAATTAACCTTGTCGTTTGATCGCGAGCGGGCCCGAGGCCTGGCAGACCGGCATGATCTCCAGGGTCCGGCATGATCTCCAGGGTATCGACGTTGAGCCGCGCCGGCCGGCTCGCCACCCGATGGACGGCATCGGCGATATCCTCCGGCGTGAGCGCGTCGGCACCCGCACAGACCGCGGCAGCCTTGGCGTCGTCGTAAACGTTTTCAGTTCGTCATCTCAGAGTCATCGATCGACCTTAGAGTGCGCTCCCATGCGGACCCGGGCAGCATCTTCCAAACCGACCATTCGCGACGTCGCGGCCGAGGCCGGGGTGTCGATCGCGACCGTATCGCGCGCCTTGAACGGTCGCGCGCCGATCGCGTCCGAAACGGCGAAGAAGGTTCAGGCGGCGGTGCAGGCGCTGGGCTTTCGGGCCAACCGCACCGGTCGGGAATTGCGCGCCGGCACCAGCCGCACCGTCGGCGTGCTGGTGCCGAGCCTGGCCAATCCCGTCTTCGCCGAAAGCGTCGCCGGCATCCAGGATGCGGCCCGCGAGGCCGGCTGGTCCGTGCTGATCGCGTCGAGCGCCTATGAAGCCGAGCGCGAGAACCAAGCGATCGAGCATCTGCTGTCGCATCGCGTCGGCGGGCTGGTCCTGACCGTGGCGGATGCCGACCGGAGCGCCACGCTCGACGGCCTGGACCGCGAGGGCATGCCCTATGTGCTGGTCTATAACCAGCCGGATCGGGCCGATCGGTCGAGCGCCACCATCGACAATATCGCCGCGGGGCGCGACGCCACCCGCGCGCTGATCGCGGCCGGCCGCACCCGGCTGGCCATGGTCGCCGGACGCTTTGCCGCGTCGGACCGGTCCAAGCAGCGCTACCGCGGTTTCGGCGAGGCCCTGGCCGAGGCCGGATTGAGCCAGGTCGCCCTGATCGAACTGGGTTTCGACGCGCCCGAGGTCGATGGGCCGACCAGACGGCTCCTGACCGGCCCGGACCGGCCGACCGGCCTGTTCTGCTCGACCGACCTGCTGGCGCTGCGCGTCATGGCGCTGCTGCGCGAGGCCGGTCTGCGCGTGCCGGACGACGTCGCCATCGTCGGGTTCGACGGCATCCCGGTCGGCCGGCTGACGGCACCCAGCCTGGCCACGATCGCGCAGCCGAGCCACGAGATGGGCCGCCGCGCCTTCCTGCATCTGCTGGCGCGCATCGAGGGCGCCGCACCCGAACGGATTCTGCTGCCATACGAACTGCGTCCCGGCGGATCGCTGCCGCCGGGACGCTGAAAAAGGGGAGTGACGGACATGCTGAAACAAAGCCTGGGCGCGCTGGTCATCGCCGGTGCGTTGCTGACCCGGCTTACGGGGACGGCCCAAGCCGAGGAAACCGCGATCTGCTATAATTGCCCGCCGGAATGGGCCGATTGGGCGGCCCAGATCAAGGCGATCAAGGACGCGACCGGCATCAGCGTGCCGTTCGACAACAAGAACAGCGGGCAGGCGATCGCCGCCGTCATCGCCGAGAAGGCCAATCCGGTCGCCGACGTGCTCTATCTGGGCGGCCAGGTCGGCATCCAGGCCAAGGATCAGGGCCTGACCCAGCCCTACAAGCCCAAGGGCTTCGACGAGCTGCCGGCCGACCTCAAAGACGCGGACGGCTATTGGTTCACCATCCACAGCGGGACGTTGGGCTTCATGGTCAACAAGGACGCGCTGGGCGGCAAGCCCGTGCCGCAATCCTGGAAGGACCTGTTGAAGCCCGAGTACAAGGGCATGGTGGGCTATCTGGACCCGACCAGCGCCGCCGTCGGCTTCGTCGGCGCCACCGCGGTCAACGAGGCGATGGGCGGCAATTACAAGAATTACGAACCCTCGATCGCCTATTTCAAGGCGCTGGCCAAGAACGAGCCGATCGTGCCGAAGCAGACGGCCTATGCCCGCGTGCTGTCCGGCGAAATTCCGATCCTGCTCGACTATGACTTCGACGCCTATCGCGCCATGTACAAGGACAAGGCACCGGTCGTGTTCGTCATTCCGGCCGAAGGCACCGTGACCTTCCCCTATGTGATGGCGATGGTCGCCCATGACCCGCATCCGGAGAACGCCAGGAAGGTGCTGGATTTCGTGCTGTCGGAAAAGGGCCAGCAGCTCTGGGCGCAGGCCTATCTGCGCCCGGTCCGCGCCTCGGTGCTGACGCCGGAGCTGGCGGCCAAGTTCCTGCCGGCCAGCGACTATGCCCGTTCCAAGCCGCTGGATCTGGCGGCGCTGGCGACGGCCCAGAAGGCGTTCATCGAGCGCTATCAGGCCGAGGTTCACTAGCATGCCGCGCGGCAGGATGATCGCGGCCTTGATGATCCTGCCGGCGGGACTCTTTTTCCTGGCCTTCTTCGTCCTGCCGCTGGTCCGGCTGGTGATCGCCGGCGGCGAGGGCCCGGACGGCTGGGCCGGCTACGGCGTGGCGCTCGCCGACGCGCGGCACCTGACCAGCCTGGCGGAAACCCTGATCCTGTCGATCGCCGTCACCGCCGCGACCCTGGTGCTGGGCGGCATTCCCGGCCTGTTCCTGGCGCGCAACCGCTTTCCGGGCCGTGCGTTCCTGGTGTCGATCCTGACCCTGCCGCTGGCATTTCCGGGCGTGGTCGTGGGCTTTATGGTCATCCTTCTGGCCGGCCGCCAGGGAATGATCGGCCAGGTGTCGCAGATGCTGGGCGGCGAGCGGATCGTGTTCGCCTATTCCATGGCCGGGCTGTTCCTGGGCTATGTCTATTTCTCGATCCCGCGCGTGGTGCTGACCGTCATGGCGTCGGCCGAAAAGCTGGACCCGCAGTTGGAAGAGGCCGCGCGCAGCCTGGGCGCCAGCCCGTGGCGCGTGTTCCTCGACGTCATTCTGCCGGGGCTCCGGCCAGCCCTGATCGCGGCCGGCGCCGTCAGCTTCGCCACATCGATGGGCGCGTTCGGCACCGCCTTCACGCTGGCGACCCGGATCGACGTGCTGCCGATGGTGATCTACACGGAATTTACCCTGGGCGTGAATCTGGCCGCCGCCGCGGGCCTGAGCCTGCTGCTGGGTGCCGTCACCTGGGCCGCCTTGGCGCTCGCCCGCCAGGCCGCGGGCGCCGGCGTCGCGGCGGCGGGGTGATCCGATATATGGCTCGAAATTCGGCTAAACGCTCGCTGGGCTTCTGGCTGCAACTGGGCCTGACCTTGGCGGTCTCGGGTTTTCTGGGCGTGCCGATCCTGCAATCCATGCTGGCCGGCGTCACCCGCAACATCTTCACCGGCGTCCTGAAAAGCGGCCTGACGCTCGATTGGGTCGGTCAGGTGCTGACGCTCTATTGGCCGGCGATCCTGCTGTCGATCGAGATCGCCATCGGTTGCCTGGCGGTGACCCTGCTGATCGGCGTGCCGGCCGCCTATGGCCTGGCCCGGGCACCCGGCCGGCTGGCGCGCCTGGCCGAGGAAGCGCTGGTACTGCCGATCGCAGTACCCGGCCTCGCCCTGGCGCTCGCCATGGTCATCGCCTACAACGGCTGGGGCGGCTTTCGCCAGACCGCCTGGTTCATCCTGGCCGGCCATGTGCTGTTCACGCTGCCCTTCATGATCCGCGCCGTGCTGGCCGTAATGGCGTCGAGCGATCTCGCGACGCTGGAAGAGGGGGCCGCCAGCCTGGGCGCGGGATTCTTCCGGCGCTTCTTCGACGTCGTGCTGCCCAATTGCCGCTCGGGCATCCTGGCCGGCGCGCTGACCGTCGTGACGCTCTCGATCGGCGAGTTCAATCTGACCTGGCTGCTGCATACGCCGCTGACCAAGACCCTGCCGGTGGGATTGGCCGATGCCTATGCCTCGCTGCGGCTGGAAATCGGCAGCGCCTATACGCTGGTCTTCTTCGTGCTGATCGTGCCGTTGCTGGTGGCGCTGCAGATGCTGGGACGCCCGCGCCGGATGAAGGCCCTTCCCGAGGACACCGTATGACCGTGCCGATCCGCCTCGACGCCTGCGCCAAGCACTATGGCCGGACCCAGGTGCTGGAACCGCTCGATCTCGCCATCCGTGCGGGCGAGACGATCGTGCTGCTGGGCCCGTCCGGCTGAGGCAAGACCACGACGCTGCGCCTGATCGCGGGGCTGGAGCTCCCCGACGCAGGCGGCCGCGTCCGGTTCGGCGCGCGCGACGTCACCGACCTGCCGATCGAGCGGCGCAATGTCGGCATGGTGTTCCAGTCCTATGCCCTGTTCCCGAACATGAGCGTGGCCGAGAATATCGGTTATGGCCTGAAGATCCGCGGCGTGGCTTCGACGGAACGGCGCCGGCGGGTCGGCGACATGCTCGACATGATGCGGATCGCGGAGCTGCGCGACCGGGCGATCGGGCAATTGTCCGGCGGCCAGCGCCAGCGCGTGGCGCTGGCGCGCGCCATCGCGGTCAAGCCCGACGTGCTGCTGCTCGACGAACCGCTGACGGCGCTCGACGCCAAGCTGCGCGAGCAGCTGAGGGTCGAGATCGACAGCCTGCTGCGCGGGCTCGGCATTACCACCGTCTATGTAACCCACGACCAGGCCGAGGCCATGGCGCTGGGCGATCGGATCGTGGTCATGAGCAAGGGCCGCATCGCCCAGATCGGCAGTCCGCAGGACATCTGGTTTGCGCCGGCCGATCGTTTCGTTGCCGAATTCATCGGCACGACCAGCCCGCTGCCCGGCGAGATCGCCGGTGGCATGCTGAGCGTCGCCGGCGCCATGCTGCCCTGGGCCGGAGCCGACGGCGCGGTCGATGTCGTGATCCGCCCCGACGCGGCGGCGCTTGCCGCCGAACCGGCGGCACCCGGCTGCCTTGCCGCGACCGTACAGGCGGCGCAATTCCTGGGCGACCGCACCCGGCTGGCCGTGACGGTCGTGGGCGATCGCCTGATCACGGTCGATGTCGGCGCGCGCGAGGCGCCCGTGCCCGGGACGATCGTCGCATTGGCGCTCGATCCCGCCGCCCTCATCGTGCTCGCCCGGAGGTAACGCATGCTGCTCGCCCAGATCACCGACCTGCATATCAAGCCGCGCGGTCGGCTGGCCTATCGCAAGGTCGATACGGCGCAATGCCTCGAGACGGCGGTCAGGGCCGTGCTGGCCGTGTCGCCGGCGCCCGACCTGGTCCTGGTCACCGGCGACCTGGTCGATGCCGGCCGGCCCGAGGAATATGGCCTGCTGCGCGAGATCTTGTCGTCGATCCGCCTGCCTTTGTTCCTGATGCCCGGCAATCACGACGCACGCGCGCCCTTGCGGGCGGGCTTCCCCGACCATCGCTACCTGGGCACGGACGGGCACATTCACTATGCCATCGAGGACTTCCCCCTGCGCCTCCTGGCGCTCGACAGCCTGATCGACGGCCAGGGCGGCGGCCGGCTCGGCGCGGCCCAGCTCGATTGGCTCGACCGGCGCCTCGCTGAACAGCCGGACCGGCCGACCCTCGTCGCGGTGCATCACCCACCCTTCACCACCGGAATCGGCCATATGGACAAGATCGGGCTGGAGGATGCGGCGGGCTTGGCCGGCGTGATCGGCCGGCACGTCCAAGTCGAGCGCGTGCTGTCCGGCCATCTGCACCGGGCGATCCAGACCCGCTTCGCCGGCACGCTCGCCTCGACCGCGCCAGCGACCGCCCATTCGGTCGCCCTCGATCTGCGGCCCGACGCGCCCTCGGCCTTCAGCCTGGAACCGCCCGGCTATCAATTGCATTGGTACCAGCCGTCCGCGGGTCTGATCAGCCATACCGCCGCGGTCGGCGATTGGCCCGGGCCGTTTCCGTTCTTCGAGAATGGCGTGCTGATCGACTAAGCTCGCGGCAACCGAAGGGGCGCATATGGCGAAGCAGATCACGTTCTGGGGCAAGGCAGCCGACGACTATGTCATCGCGGTCGGAACGCGCGAGACCGCCTTGCAGGCCCGCCTGCGCGAGGAGACGCGCCAATTGCCGGCCGCCGGCATGCAGATCGGCCCGGATCAAGGCCAGTTCCTGGGGTTCCTGGTCGGCATGCTGGGCGCCCGCCGAGTGCTGGAGATCGGCACCTTCACCGGCTATTCGGCGCTCGCCATGGCCCTGGCGCTGCCGCCGGACGGGCGGTTGGACGCCTGCGACGTCGATCGCGGCTGGACCGATATCGGCCGGCGCTATTGGGACGAGGCCGGCGTCCAGGCCAAGATCCGGCTGCATCTGGGACCGGCGCTGGACACGCTCGCCGGGTTCGCGCCCGACAGCTTCGATCTGGCCTTCATCGATGCCGACAAGACGAATTACGATGCCTATTACGAGGCCTGCCTGAAGCTGGTCCGGCCGGGCGGCGTGCTGGCGCTCGATAATATGCTGTGGAGCGGTGCCGTGGCCGACATGACCGACATGCAGCCGGACACCCTGGCGCTGCGCATGCTCAATGCCAAGATTCATGCGGATGAACGGGTCGATATGAGCCTGCTGCCCATCGGCGACGGTTTGATGCTCGCCCGGCGCCGGTGATCACGCAACGCGGGACAAACGAGCCGAAACAACGCCATATGGCGGCGATGCGAAAGAAAAGATCCGAGAACGCCCGTTTGAGGCAATGAAACCGACGTGTGAACGGGCTATGATGCAGCGCACGCTGGCGCTAAGTTGCCGCGGCCGAGCATCTTCCGCGCGTCCTGAGGATCGCGAAATTACATGAGCACCGATACTCTCGCCCGCCAGTCGGCGGCCGCACACGAGCTTCACGCCCTGGACGCCGACAGCCAAAGTCACAGCGCGCACGGCCCCTGGTGGCTGGCGGCGCTGACCGCGCTGGGCATCGTGTTCGGCGATATCGGCACCTCGCCGCTCTACGCCTTGCAGGTCGCCCTCAAGGCGACCGGCGATGCCGTGCCGACACCCGAGGACGTGCTGGGCATCGTCAGCCTGGTGTTCTGGGCCTTGACGCTGATCGTCGCCTTCAAATATGTCGCCATTGTGTTGCGCGCCGACAATGAGGGCGAGGGCGGCATTCTGGCGCTGCTGTCCCTCGTCATCGCCAAGGGCGACGTCAAGCGCCGGCTGCCGATCCTGGTGCTGCTGGGCGTCGCGGGCGCGGCGCTGCTCTATGGCGACGGCGTCATCACGCCGGCCATCTCGGTGCTGTCGGCGCTCGAAGGCATCAAGGTCATCGCACCGGCGCTCGAACCCTGGGTCATCCCGCTGACCCTGGTGATACTGGTCGGACTGTTCCTGATCCAGCGCCGGGGCACGGCGGAAATCGGCCGCCTGTTCGGGCCGATCATGTGCGTGTGGTTCGGCGCGATATCGGTGTTCGGCATCATCAGCATCATCCACGCCCCGGGGATCCTGCTGGCCCTCGATCCGCGCCAGGCCTACAATTTCCTGGCGGACGATCCGGCCGTCTCGTTCGCCGTGTTCGGCGCCGTGTTTCTGGCCCTGACCGGCGGCGAGGCGCTTTACGCCGACATGGGCCATGTCGGCGCCACCGCGATCCGCCGCGCCTGGTACGGGCTGGTCATGCCGTCGCTTCTGCTGTGCTATTTCGGTCAGGGCGCCCTGATGCTCGAGCATCCGGAAGCGGTCGACAATCCGTTCTACAAGATGGTCCCCGGCTGGGCGCTGGCGCCGATGATCGTGCTGGCCGCGATGGCGACGGTGATCGCCAGTCAGGCGCTGATTTCCGGCGTGTTCTCGCTGACCCGCCAGGCGATCCAGATGCGCCTGTCGCCGCGCATGCCGGTGGTGCCGACCTCCATCCATGCCTATGGCCAGATCTATATCGCGCTGGTCAATTGGTTGCTGATGATCGCGACCTTGATCGTGGTCGTGCTGTTCAAAAGCTCGGATGCGCTGGCATCGGCCTATGGCATCGCCGTGTCGGGCACCATGCTGATCACGACGATCCTGCTCTATCGGGTCATGCGCGACAAATGGCATTGGCCGCCCTTCGCCGCCTGGCCGCTGATCATGGTGTTCGCCGCGATCGACGCGACCTTCTTCGCCGCCAATGCGACCAAGCTGACCGAAGGCGGCTGGCTGCCGCTGGCGATCGGCGGCGGCGTCTGCTTCATCATGCTGTCCTGGCGCCTGGGCAACATCGAGGTGCAGAAGCGGCTGAGCGAGGATTCCATGCCCTTCGCCGATTTCATGGCGCAGGTCGACAACATGCTGGTCGCCCGCCTGCCCGGCTGCGGCATCTTCGTGACGCGCATGTCCGAGCGCGCCTCGCCGATGATCCTGCATCACATCGAGCATAACCGGGTGCTGCACGAACATGTCATCCTGCTGACGGTCCTGCCGACGCGCCGGCCGCGCGTACCGGTGGCCGAGCGGCTGGAAATCCAGGAGCTGGGCCACGGCTTCCATCGTGTCAGCGTGCGCATCGGCTTCATGCAGCGTGCCGACATCCCGGCCGCACTGAGGGCCTGCCACAAGCTGGGCTTGGATTTCTGCCGGGACACGCTGCACTACTACGTCGGCCACGAGAGCTTGGTGCGCCGGACCAAGGATTCGGCGCTGAGCGGCCCCGTGTGGGAGGCGTTCAACTTCATGCACCGCATGTCGATGCGCGCCGCCGACTATTTCCATCTGCCGCAGAAGCAGGTGATCGAGGTGGGATTCCGTCTGGAGATCTGAATCGAGACGGAGATAGTTGACTCCGTCAATTATCTCCGTGATTCTGTCGCCGTGCCCTTGGGAGTGCGGGTCATGACGGAACAGGGTCTCGCCGAACGGATCGGCGCGGTGCGCCGCTTCAACCGATTCTATACGCGCCAGATCGGCGTGTTGCGGGAGGGCTTGCTGGCCAGCCCCTTCTCGCTCGCCGAATCCCGCGTGCTCTATGAACTGGCCCATCGCGTAGACGCGACCGCGACGGACCTCGGCCGGGATCTTGGCCTCGATGCCGGCTATCTGAGCCGCATGCTGCGCAGCTTCGAAACCCAAGGCTTCGTCGAGCGGCGCCGATCGCCCCAGGACGGTCGACAGAGCTACCTGGCCTTGACCGATGCCGGTCAGGCTGCCTTTGCGCCGTTGAACGAAAGATCAAGCGCCGAAGTGGCCGCGATGCTGGCCAAGCTCGACCTCCGCGCACAGGTTCGCCTGTCAGGCGCCATGGCCGAGATCGAAGCGATCCTGAACCCGCCGGCCGACGCGGCACCCTATCGCTTACGCCCGCATGGTCCGGGCGATATCGGCTGGGTCATCGAACGCCACGGCGCGCTCTACCATCAGGAGTTCGGCTGGGACCAGAGCTTCGAGGCGCTGGTCGCCGAAATCGGCGCCAAGTTCCTTCGGGAATTCGACCCGGCGCGCGAACGGGCCTGGATCGCCGAACAAGGCGGCGACAGGATCGGGTCCGTCTTCCTGGTCCGTCAGTCCGACCAGGTCGCGAAACTCCGCCTGCTGCTGGTCGAGCCGTCGGCACGCGGCCTGGGGCTGGGCCGCCGCCTGACCGAGGAATGCATCCAGTTCGCCCGGGCCCGGGGCTATGACAGGATTACACTCTGGACCAATGATATCCTGACCGCAGCCCGCGGGATCTATGATCGGGCCGGCTTTCGCCTGATCGCCAGCGAACCTCACCAAAGCTTCGGCCAGGATCTTGTCGGCGAGAATTGGGAACTGGATCTCTGATCAGTCCCCGTCGCGCCAGCCTTCCGGCGCCTTTTCCTCGCCGCGGAAATCCAGCTCGACGCGCGCCCCGCTCGGGTCGAAGAAGAACAACTGCCACAGGCTGCTGCCCGGCAGATGCTGCAGGTCGTACGCGACCTTGCGCTTGTCCAGCCGGCCGACGGTGTCGCGCAGACCCGTGGCGCTGAACGCCATATGATCGAGCACGCCCTGCGGATCCTCGGGCAGCGGCCGGCCGCCGACCACGTGCAGGATCGGCCGACCGCCGCCGTAGAGCCATGCGCCCGGAAAATCGAACGGCGGGCGGCGACCGGATTCCAGCCCCAGGATGTCGCTATAGAACGCGACCGTGGCCGCGATATCCTCGGTCAGGATGGTGAAATGATCCATCGCAATGGCGGGCATGGGATTTGACCTTATGAAGGGGGCGTCTCATCGACCGCGATGGTCGCACCATCGGCGGTCGGCGTGAAGCGCAGCGGGACCTGGTAGGCCTCGTCGCACGCGAGCACCGTCCAATTTTCGCGCCAGGGGGTCATCCGGTCCTTGGGCGCATCGCTCGACAGGGCGGTATCGACGACCCGGATATCGTGGCAGGCGGCGGCCTTTGCCGGCAGGCCGCGTACGGCGATCGGCAAGCCTTCCTTCTGCAGCACCGGATCGGCCCGGGTCGTGCCCGGCAGGCCGCCCAGCAGCTTCGGCTCGCCGCTGGGCCCCGCCAGCGAGAACACGTTCAACAGTACGACCGTGCCGCAGCCGACCGATGCCAATTGCTCGCGCCACAGACCGTGGATGATCCGGCCGCCGCCGTCGGTCTGAGGCGGCAGGAAGAATTCGATCTCGCCGATCGGCTGAAGGCGCGCCGTGGCACAGGCGCCGGGCAGTCCGGCGGCTTGATCGGTCGCCACCTTCAGGACCGCGGCCCGATGACCGTCGCTCTTCAGCAGCGCCAGGAAACGCGGATCGACGGCATCGGCGGCCTGCGCCGCGACGGAGAGGAGGGCAAGCAGGGCGAGGCCGGACCGGAGCGGGACGAAAGACATAGCCGGAAGGTGGCAGGTCGGCCGCGATATCGCTAGACCGAAATCCGATTCGGATTTCGGTCAGACGTTATTTATCTGGCGCGAAATACCGCCCCTTGGGCGTTGCCTTCGGCCCTTGTCGCTCGGATCAAGCGATCCGAACGGAACAGGCTCTAAATATCTGATTTAGAAGGCGATTCAAATGAGGCCGATTGGGCCTCATATCATCGCGCCTAGTGGCTGCGACCGATCGCCAGGCGCTTTTCCAGCCATTTGCTCGCCGCCGACAGCGGGAAGCACAGGCCGAAATAGATGACGGCGACCAGGCCATAGACCGTGAAGGGCTGGAAGGTGACGTTGGTGATGACCGAGCCGGCCTTGGTCACCTCGAGAAAGCCGATGATCGAGGCGAGCGCCGTCCCCTTTACGATCTGGACCGAAAACCCCACCGTCGGCGGAATCGCGAGCCTGAGGGCCTGGGGCAGGATGACCAGACGCAGCTGCTTGCCGAAGCCCAGCGCCAGGCTGCGCGCGGCCTCCCATTGCCCATGGGGGATCGCCTCGACCGCGCCGCGCCAGATCTCGGCCAGATAGGCGCTGGCGAACAGGGTGAGGCCGACCGCGGCGGCGCTGAGCGGCGATACGTCGATGCCGAACAGCGCCAGGCCGAAGAAGCTGAGGAACAGCTGCATCAGCAGCGGCGTGCCCTGAAAGAACTCGATATAGAGCCTGGTCGCCTCCACCAGCGGACGTTGGCCGGAGACCCGCAGGACCAGGATCAGCAGCCCGACGACCGTCCCGCCCGCAAAGGCGATCAGCGACAGCAGCACCGTCCATTTGGCCGCTCCGATCAGCGCCCAGACGATGTCGAGGAAGGTGAAATGATGCATCGTGCCCTGCCTCAAGCCATGCGGAACACGCGCCGGCCGACCAGCCGGCAGGCATGACGCAACAGCACCGCCAGCACCAGATAGGCGAAGGTCGTGACCAGATAGACCTCGAAGCTGCGGAAATTCTGCGCCTGGATATATTGCGCGGCGAAGGTCAGATCCTCGGCCGCGATCTGCGATACCGCGGCGGATCCCAGCATGACCAGCACGATCTGGCTGGTCAGCGCCGGATAGACTTTGGCGATCGCAGGCTTCAGCACGATCAGGAAGAAGATCTGCCGACCGGTCAGCCCCAGGGCGGCGCCCGCCTCGCGCTGGCCCTTGGGCACACCCTCGATGCCGGCGCGAATGATCTCGGTCGCATAGGCGCCGAGGCTGAGCGACAGCGCGATTACCGCCGCCGTCTCGGCCGACAGCTTCAGCCCGAAGCTGGGCAGGCCGAAATAGACGAAGAACAGCTGGATGATGAAGGGCGTGTTGCGGATGAATTCGACATAGCCCAGCGCGCACCGCCCCCAGAGCCGCGATCCGGACGTGCGCCCGGCCGCGCCCAGAATGCCGATCGCGACACCGATGATGGTCGTGGCGACCGTCAACACCAGGGTCGTGAGCGCGCCCATCAGCAGCGTGTCGGTATATTTGAACACGTCGCCGAACTGGAAAATATAGGTCATGGGCGCGCTCCCGAACCTTGGGATCAGAGCACGGGGAACGCCGGCAGCTTGGCGCCGAACCACTTCACCGACATCTCGTCGAGCGAGCCGTCGAGCTTGTGGGAATAGATCGCGGCATTGACCCATTGCAGCAGGTCCGGCTCGCCGCGGCGGATGCCGATCGAGCAGGGCGACTGCTTGATGATGAATTTCTCGTCGAGCGACTTGCCCGGATTTTCCTTGTTCAGCGCCGCGATCGCGACATTGCCCGACGCGATCAATTGAACCTGGCCCGAGATCACGGCCTGGGCGGCGGCGGCCTGGTCATCGTAGCGCTTGATGACCGCATCGGCCGGTGCCAGCTTGGTCAGCGACAGATCGTCGAGCGTGCCGCGCGCGACGCCGATGGTCTTGCCCGAGAGGTCGGCAGGGGCCGCGACCTTGACATCGCCATGGCCGAACACGCCGGAAAAATAAGGCGCATAGGGTTCGGAGAAACTCATGGTCTTCGCCCGATCCGGGGTCACGCCCAGGCTGGAGATGACGAGATCGACCTTCTTGGTCTGCAGGTAGGGCACGCGGTTGGCGCTGGTCACCGGCACCAGTTCGATCTTCACGCCCAGATCCTTGGCGAGCAGCGTCGCCACATCGACGTCATAGCCTTCCGGCTTCAGGTCGGTACCGACCGAGCCGAACGGCGGAAAATCCTGCGGGACGGCGACCTTGAGCACACCGGCCTTGATGATGTCGTCGAGCGAGTTGCCTTCGGCCCGGGCGGCGGGGCTCAAGACCAGGGCGAGGGAAACAGCGGCGGCGGCGACGGCCGCACAACGGCGAATGCGCATCATCACGAAAGGGCTCCTCACAAAACCGGCAACAGGCTGTAGCGTTTCAAGCGACATGCCAACCGGCGCCCTGGCCGGTTGGCCGCTGTTTTGCTACGAGAGTTTCAATTATGATCGAATATGGAATCTAAGTTTCAGGCAATTTCGCCGGAATCGCCGCCCAACGAATAGGCAAATGCTTCTGATCCCTTCCATCGTCCCCGCCGCGAAGACCCTGACCGGCGAGATCCGCGCGCGCTACGACAGGCTGAGCCGGACCGAACGGCGGCTGGCCGACGCGATCCTGGATTTCCCGGGCGAGCTCGCCAGCTATAGCGCCACGGAGCTGGCCGGTCTCGCCGGCGTGCCCAAGGTGACGGTGACGCGCCTGGTCCGGCGGCTGGGCTTTGCCAGCTACGAGGCGGCCCGGCTCGCCTCGCGCAGCGCCAGCGACGGCGGCTCGCCGCTCTATCGCCTGCGCAAGGAGGCGGATGCCGCCGGCCTGCCGATCTGGTCGGCCCATGTCGATCGCTGCATCGGCAATATCCAGAAGCTGCTGCCCGACCTGGACCCGGCGGCGCTCGAGGGCGCGATAGAGGCGCTGGCCAAGGCCCGGTCGGTCTGGCTGGTGGGCTATCGCAACAACCAGTATCTGGCCGGCTATGCCCGCTGGCAGTTCATCCAGGTGCGCGACCGGGTGCATCTGCTGCCCGGGGCCGGCGAGACGCTCGGCGAGACGCTGACCAGTCTCGCCGCGGGGGATCTGCTGGTCGTGCTGGCGATCCGGCGTCGCGTGCCGGTCCTGAAACGCATCATGGCGGCGGCGACGGCGGCCGGCGTCGGCATCCTGTGGATCGGCGACGCCCATTCGCCGGACGAGGCCACCGGCGCCGCCTGGCGCTTCGCCTGCGAGACCGTGAGCCTGTCGCCGCTCGACAATCATGTGGCGCCGATGGCACTGCTGCATCTGCTGAGCGCCGGCCTGCTGGACCGCATGGGAGCGGCCGGGCGCCGGCGGCTCGCCCATATCGAGGCGCTGCACGAGGATCTGGACGAACTATGAGCAATGCCCTCGACGGCGCCGGGCTGATGGCCCGGCTGGATCAACTGGCCCAATTGAGCGAGCGGCCGGACGCGCTCGTCCGGCGGTTCCTGACCCCGGAGCATGCGCGCGCCAACGCGCTCGTGGCGGAGTGGATGCGGGCCGCCGGCATGAGCACGCGGACCGACGCGATCGGCAATGTCATCGGCCGCTACGAGGGCGACGCGCCCGGCCTGCCGGCGCTGCTGCTGGGTTCCCACCTGGACACGGTGGTCGATGCCGGCCGGTATGACGGCATGCTGGGCGTGGTGAGCTCGATCGCCTGCGTCGCCGATCTGGCCGCGAGGAACGCGCCCCAGCCCTTCGCCATCGAGGTCGTCGGTTTCGCCGACGAGGAGGGCACGCGCTTCGGCGCCACCCTGCTCGGCAGCCGTGCGCTCGCCGGCACCTTCGACCCGACCGTGCTGGGCCGGACCGATCCCGACGGGGTCAGCATGGCCGAGGCCCTGGTCCGGTTCGGGCTCGATCCCGCCCGGATTCCGACCGCGGCGCGCCGGCGCGAGGATTTTCTGGGCTATGTCGAGCTGCATATCGAACAGGGACCGGTGCTGGAGGCGGAAGGTCTGGCGGTCGGCTGCGTCACCGCGATCAGCGGGGCGACACGGCTCGCCGTCGAGATCGAGGGCATGGCCGGCCATGCCGGCACCGTGCCGATGGCGGGCCGGCGCGACGCGCTGGCGGCGGCGGCCGAATGCATGCTGCTGATCGAGCGGCGCGCGGCGGCCGAGCCGGAACTGGTCGGCACGGTCGGCCGGATCGAGGCCGGACCGGGTGCCATCAATGTCGTGCCCGGGCTGGCGCGCTTCACCGTCGACCTGCGCGCCCCGGCCGACGAGCGGCGGGCGGTGGCGCTCGCCGACCTGCTGGCGGGATTCGACGAGATCGCCCGGCGTCGCGGCGTGACGCTCGCCGCGAGCAAGACCCATGACGCGGCGTCCACTCCCTGCGCGCCGTGGCTGGCCGATCAGATCCGCGATGCGATCGAAGGCGAGGCGCTGTCCTTGCGCAGCCTGCCGAGCGGTGCCGGCCATGACGGCATGGCGGTGGGCGCCATCGCCGAGATCGCCATGATCTTCGTGCGCTGCAAAGGCGGCATCAGCCACAATCCCGCCGAGGCGATCACGGCGGAGGATGCCGAAACCGGCGCCCGCGTGCTCGCCCGTTTCATTCGAAATTTTACGCCCAGAATTTCCCCGTCGAGGAGCCGCCCGTGAAGTCCGATCTCGCCCTGATACTTGCCGCCCACATCGATCAGCATCATCAGGAAGCGGTCCGGTTCCTCGCCGAGTTGGTCAAGGTGCCGTCGGACAATCCGCCCGGCGATTGCGCGCCGCACGGCGTTCGGGCCGGCCAGTTGCTGGAGGCGCTGGGCTTCGCGGTCGAGCGCGATCCGGTGCCGGCCGACGCGGTCGCCGCCAACGGCATGAAGAGCGCCACCAACCTGATCGTGCGCCACCGCTTCGGCCCCGGCCCGGTCATCGCGCTCAACGCCCATGGCGACGTGGTGGCGCCGGGCGAAGGCTGGTCGAGCGATCCCTACGGCGCCGAGATTCGCGACGGGCGCATGTATGGCCGCGGCGTCGCCGTGTCGAAATCCGATTTTGCGACCTACGCCTTTGCGCTCGAGGCGCTGATCGCCAGCGGCGCGCCGTTGCTGGGCACGGTCGAGCTGCATTTCACCTATGACGAGGAGGTCGGCGGCATGATCGGCCCCGGCCGCCTGATCGAGATGGGCTTGAGCAAACCCGACTACGTCATCAGCGCCGGCTTCGCCTATAACGTCGTGATCGCCCATAACGGCTGCCTGCATCTGGAAGTGCGGGTCGAGGGCAAGTCGGCCCATGCCGCCCGGCCCGACACCGGCGTCGATGCGCTGGAAGCGGCGACCAGCCTGCTGACCAGCCTTTACGCCCTGCGCGAGGGCTACGAGACGACCAGGTCCACCGTGCCCGGCATCGGCCATCCGACCCTGGTCGTGGGGCTGATCGAGGGCGGCATCAACACCAATGTCGTGCCCGACCTGGTCACCTTCCGGGTCGATCGGCGCATGATCCCGGAGGAGAATCCGGAGATTGTCGAGCGCGACCTGATCGCCGCGATCGAGACGGCGGCGGCGCGGCTTCCGGGCATCGCCGTCAAGGTCCGCCGCGTGCTCATGGCCCGCCCGCTGCAGCCGCTGCCCGGCCAGGAAAAGCTGGTCGCGGCCTTGCAGCGCAATGCCCAGACCATCCTGGGCGAGGCGATCCCGGCCGACGGCGTGCCGATCTATACCGACGCCCGGCTCTATAGCGGTGCCGGGATTCCGTCGGTGCTCTATGGCGCCGGCCCGCGCTCGCTCCTGGAAGCGAACGGCCATCGGGCCGACGAGAATCTGGTGCTGGAGGATCTGAGGAAAGCGACCAAGGTGGTGGCGCTGACGCTGGCGGATCTGCTGTCACCCGAATGATTGAGAGTTGACCGGAAGGCGATCCTTCTGATTCAATCGAAGGTGATAGGCCCTCGGGCCCACTCGCGTCTTTGCCCGGACGGATTTCCATGCTCAAGCGCTTTCGGCACCCGCTCGTCTCACTCGTCACCGCGCTTTCGATCTCCGGCTGCCGCACCGGGATCGATAGCCCGCAGAAAGCCTATGACGGCACGGTGATTTCCCATGATCAATACGCCGGCATGACCGATGTGGTCGGCGCGACGCTGTCCGATTCCGCCTTCCCTACCCTGGTTCAATCGAAGCATTTGGCCGGCCAGGTGGACAGGAGCGGAAAAAGCGTCGCATGGCTCTACGTGAGCCATGACGAACCCAATGTCTTGAATGCATTCGAGACCGCACACGACGACCGGGCGCAACCGCTCGCGACCAAGGCGTTCAGCAGGGTCCGAGCCGCCGGCGTCAACGAGTTTTCCCACGAGGAAGTGGCCGTGATTTTCCCCGACGGCTATCTGGCGAGCCATGCCGGCACGGGCATGAACATCCGGCTGGAAGGGCGACACGGCGCCATCGTGGTCACCGTGCCGGCCCTCTATATCCAGGGCTATCTGCGCAAGCTCGCCGAAGTCGAGGCCTGCACCAAAGCCAAGACCTGCTGAGAAGGCCAGGGGCTCCGCGCCGTTCGAACGACGCGGAGCCCATTTCCCTACTTGCCGCCCAGCGCGGTGTTGGCGGCGCTCGCCACCGCCTTCAACGAACTGGTCGCGATATCCTCGTCCAGGCCGACGCCGAAGATGGTCGCCCCATCCGCCCCCTTGAACTCGATATAGGAAGCGGCTTGCGCGTCGGCGCCGGCACGCAGCGTATGCTCCTGATAGTCGACCAGGTCGAGCGTGACGCCGCAGGCCTGGCGGATCGCGTCAATGAAGGCCGAGATCGGGCCGTTGCCCTGGCCCGACACGGTCTGCTCGCGCCCGTCGAGCAGGATGCGCGCGATGACCGTGCGCTGCTTGGCTGTGCCGGTCTCCTGATGATCGATCAGCTGGATGCGCGGGCTCCCGTCGAGGTGGTAGGTCCGGCGGAACGCGTCCCAGATATCGGCGGCGGTCTGTTCCTTGCCGGTCCGGTCGGAAATTTCCTGGACCACCTTGCTGAAGGCCATCTGCAGCCGGCGCGGCAGTTTCAGCCCGCGGTCCTGCTCCAGGAGCCAGGCGACGCCGCCCTTGCCCGACTGGCTGTTGACCCGGATCACCGCCTCGTACGAACAGCCGATATCGGCCGGATCGATCGGCAGATAGGGCAGTTCCCAATGCTGGTCGTTGCGCCCTTCGAGATCGGCGAAGCCCTTCTTGATCGCGTCCTGGTGCGAGCCGGAAAAGGCGGTGAACACCAGATCGCCGGCATAGGGATGGCGCGGATGCACCGGCAGCTGGTTGCAGTATTCGACCGTCTTGACCACGGACTGCATGTCGGAGAAATCGAGCGCGGGCGAGACGCCCTGCGTGTACAGATTGAGTGCCAGCGTCACGATATCGACATTGCCGGTCCGCTCGCCATTGCCGAACAGGCAACCCTCGACCCGGTCGGCGCCGGCCATGACGGCGAGCTCGGCCGCGGCGACGCCGGTGCCCCGGTCATTATGCGGATGCACGCTGATGATGACCGAATCCCGCCGGCTGACATGCCGGCCGAACCATTCGATCTGGTCGGCATAGATGTTCGGCGTCGACATCTCGACCGTGGCCGGCAGGTTGAGGATGACCTTGTTGGCCGGGGTCGGCTGATAGACGTCGAGCACGGCGTCGCAGATCTCGACCGCGAAATCCAGTTCGGTGCCGCTGAACACCTCGGGCGAGTATTCGAAGCGCCAGTCGGTCTCGGGCCGGCTGCGGGCCAGCTCCTTGATCTGCTTGGCGGCGGCGACGGCCAGCGCCACCGTGCCGGGCTTGTCCTGGCCGAACACGATGCGGCGGAAATTGGGCGCGGTGGCGCCGTAGAAATGCACGATCGCGCGCGGCGCCCCTTTGAGCGCCTCGAACGTCCGCTCGATCAGTTCGGGCCGGGCCTGGGTCAGCACCTGGATCCAGACATCCTTCGGGATCCGGTCGCCCTCGATCAGCTCGCGCACGAAATCGAATTCGGTCTGCGAGGCCGACGGAAAGCCCACCTCGATTTCCTTGAAGCCGGATTTGACCAGGAGATCGAAGAAGCGGCGCTTGCGCTCGCCGTCCATCGGCTCGATCAGCGCCTGATTGCCGTCGCGCAGGTCGGTCGACAACCAGATCGGCGGCTGGGTGATCGTCTTGGACGGCCAAGTCCGGTCCGGCAGCTGGACGGGCGGGAAGGCGCGGTATTTGGCAGCGGGATTGGTCAACATGGGATCAACTCGAACTCGGCAATTCGTCGGAAAGGAATGTGCGAACGAGGCAAGGCTACAGCCGGCGGGCAGCCCTCAGGCCCGGCGGCCGCCGGGAAGTCGCAGGGTGAGCTCGAAGCAGACCCACATGTCGCCGCTCGCACGGGGGCGAGATCGGAGACGATCGACAATTGCGTTCGTATACATGAGAATTTCCAGGATTCCAAACACCGGCAGACGACATACCAACGGCCCGACCCCTCGCGAGAGGTCGGGTCTTAAAGTCGAAGCAGGGCGATCCCGGTAATCATGCGACAAGCATTTCCATGAACCCGGTTTCCCTGTCAACCTTGGAGTTCGGTTTCAGCCGAAACAAACCGAATGTCTGCAATGTCGATTTGTAATATTGCTGCCGCAGCCGAGCTGCTTTGATCATTTAAGACCAAGCCTCGCCGATATCGGAGCCGCCCCCATGAAAACGATATTCATCGATTGCAATCCGCAGATGGAGCCGGTGTTCCGCCGCGTGCATCGCGCCGACGATCCGGCGATCACGGTCAACCTGGCCCAGGTGCCGAGCGCCATTCCGCCGCTGGTCGCGGGCTATCAGGTGCTGATCGACGATCATTCCCATCTGCCGACCGACGTGATCGCCCAATGCCCCGACCTGCGCCATGTCGTGTTCCTGGGCGTGGGCGCCGCCAGCTACATGAACGTCGCCGAGCTGAAACAGCTCGGCGTGACGGTCCATACCATCAAGGGCTATGGCGACCGCGCCGTGGCCGAACATACGATGGCGCTGATCTTTGCCGCCGCGAAGTCGGTCGCGACCATGGACGGGGCGTTGCGCCGGGGGACTTGGCAGCCGTTGGGCGGCATGCAGCTGCAGGGCAAGGTGCTGGGCCTCTTGGGACTGGGCGGCATCGGGCTGGAGGTGGCGCGGATGGCGCAGGGGCTCGGCATGAAGGTCGTCGCCTGGAACCGCTCGCCCGTGCCCGACGCGCCGGTGCCGCTGGTCACCCGCGACGAGCTGCTGGCGTCCGCCGATATCCTGTCGCTGCATCTGGCGCTCAACGATGAGACGCGCGGCATGCTGGGGGCGGCCGAGCTGGCCAGGCTCAAGCCCGGCGCCATCCTGGTCAACACGGCGCGCGGCGCGCTGGTCGACGAGGCGGCGCTGATCGCGGCCCTGGAGAGCGGCCATCTGCGCCATGCCGGGCTGGACGTGTTCACCAGCGAGCCGCTGGCGGCCGATCATCCTTTGACGCGCGTGGCGAACGTAACCTTGACCGCGCATGCGGCATTCCGGACGCCGGAAGCCTCCGAAACGCTGCTGCGGCGGGCGATCGATATCGTGCGGAGCGTGAGCGGGTAGAGCCTGATCCGATCAAACCGGCTCGGTTTGATCGGTGAATCAGTCTCTAAATATTTGATTAGAGTGCGATTCAGATATGAGGCCGAGCAGGCCTCATATCATCGCGCTCCAGGGCGTGGGGTGGCCCGGCGGCGGTGGCCGCGCAGACCGAGCAGCAGAGCCCCCGCCGGGATCACGCCGATGAAAGGGCTGCTGCCGAACTGCGGCGCCGGCGCGGGCGCGGCACTGGGCAGCGTGCCAGTAAAGGTCCCGGCATGAAATTCACCATTCTGGTGGGGCGTGCTGTTGAGGTTGCCCGCAACCAGGATGCCGGTCAGGTTTCGGAACCTTTTGAAATATTCTTGTTCGCGCGGTTCATCACATCACGTCCCGGGCCAAGACCGTCGCGGCCATCATAATCGTGCGGAAAGCCTTAGGCTCCTTTAACATGGGCGCCATCCTGCCGCCTTCAGCCCCTCCGGAACGCTTGCCCCTCATGTCCAGAAGACCCAAGAGCACGAACATGTTGCAACAGGATGGGCTCGTCCGGCCGGACAATCGCCGGACCCTGCTGCTCGACGAGGCCGCCCGGCTGTTCGGCGCCCGCGGCTATGACAGTACCTCGATGCGCGACATCGCCACGGCGGTCGGCATGCTGCCGGGCTCGCTCTATTATCATTTCCCCTCGAAAGAGGACCTGCTGGTCGCGGTCTACACCCTCGGCATGGAGCAGATGCTGGAGGCGGTTCAGGCCGCGATCGCCGGCGAGACCGAGCCCTGGACCCGGCTCGAGGCCGCCGCCGCCGCCCATCTCGGCACGCTGCTCGACAAGCGCGGCTATGCCGCCGCCGTCATCGCCGGCTGGCCGGCGTCGTCCGGTGCGGCCCGGGCCGAGTTGATCCGCGAGCGGGACCGGTATGAAGCGACGTTCCGCGATCTGGTCGCGGCCCTGCCGCTCGGCCCCCACCAGGATCGGCAGTTCCTGCGCCTGGCCCTGCTGGGCGCGCTCAACTGGACGCTCGCCTGGTATCGGCCCGGCGGCGACGGGCCCGAGACGATCGCCCGCCGGCTGGTGGCGCAGTTCCGCGGGTAAGCCGCCCTACAGCAGCCCCGCCCCCGCCTCCTTGGCGAAGCGCCCGGGGTCGCCTTCCCAGATGATGCGGGCATGTTCCAGCACATAGACCCGGTCGGCGTGGGGCAGTGCGAAGGTGACGTTCTGTTCGCCCAGCAGCACGGTGATCGAGGTCGTCTGGCGCAGCTTTTCCAGCGCCTTCGACAGCTGTTCCAGGATGACCGGCGCCAGGCCGAGCGTCGGTTCGTCCAGGATCAACAGGCGCGGCTTCATCATGAGCGCGCGCGCGATCGCCAGCATCTGCTGCTCGCCGCCGCTGAGCGTCTTCGCGGCCTGCGGCTGGCGCGCCTTGATGATGGGAAACAGCTCGAACAGCCATTCGGTCCGTTCCAGCCGCTCCGCCTTCGACAGGTGCTGCCCCCCCAGATCCAGGTTCTCGCGCACGCTCATGTCGCCGAACAGTTCGCGCGTTTCCGGGCATTGCACGATGCCATCCCGCGCGATCGCGGCCGGCGTGCGCCCGGCGAGCGCCGTCCCGCCCCAGCCGATCGTGCCCGAATAGGGCACCAGACCGGAAATGGCATTGAACAAAGTGGTCTTGCCGGCGCCGTTCAAGCCCACGACCGAGACGAACTCGCCCTCGTGCACGTGGATCGAGACTTTTTCCAGCGCCTGGGCCTTGCCGTAGAGCACGCCGACATCCTCGACCTTCAACAGCGGCTCGGCATCCTTGAAGCTCGCCTCGGGGCGGGCCGCCGTGGTGATGGCGCCGCCCAGATAGACCCGGCGCACCGTCTCGTCCCGCATCACCTCTTCGGCCGTGCCCTCGGCGATATGCTCGCCCAGGTACATGGCCTTGACCCGGTCGACCAGGGCCGAGACGCTTTTGACATTGTGGTCGACCAGCAGGACCGCGCGGCCTTCCTCGCGGAAGCTGCGGATGAGGTTGGAGAAATCGTGGACCTCGCCCGAGGTCAGGCCCGCGAACGGCTCGTCGACCAGCACGATCTTGGGATCGCGCGCCACGGCCTTGGCCAGTTCCATCCGCCTGAGATCGGCGAAAGGCAGGGTCGCGGGCCGGCGGTGCAGCACCGCGCCCAGGCCGACGCGCTCGGCGATGGCGATGGCCTTGCTCTCGACCTCGGGATCGGCGAACAGGCGGATCAGGCTGTCGGGCAGCAGGGCCAGCTTGATGTTCTCCAGCACCGTCTGGCGGTGCAGCGGCCGGGAATGCTGGAACACGATGCCGACGCCTTGGCGGGCGATCCGGTGCGACGGCCAGCCGGCGACATCGACGCCTTCGACCTTGACCATGCCGGCGTTCGGCCGCTCGATCCCCATGATCAGTTTCATCACGGTCGATTTGCCGGAGCCGTTCGGGCCGATCAGGCCCAGAATTTCGCCGGGCCGGATCTCGAGGCCGATGCCCTTGACCGCGACCAGACCGCCGAACCGTTTGGTCAGGCCGGAAACTTCGAGCAGAGGCGCGCTCATGACCGCTCTCCCACGCGCAGCAGACTGCCGATGAAGCCGTTCGGGAAGAACAGGATCACGGCGAGCGCCACGGCCGAGACCACGAAGGTGCTGAGTTCGCCCAACGGGCGCAGCGCCTCGCCCGCCAGGATCAGGAAGATGGCGCCGACCGCGGCACCCAGGATGGTGCGCCGGCCGCCCAGCACCGCCGCGATGATGACCTGCACGCCGACCGCGATATCGACCACCGTGCCGACCGAGGCGGTGCCCAGATAGAAGATCATCAAGGCGCCGGCGGTGCCGGAGAAGAACGCGCTGACGCAGAAGGCGGCGAGCTTGTGCTTGGCGACATTGAAGCCCAGCGCCGCGGTCTCGACCGCATCCTGACCGCTGGCCTGCAGGATGAGGCCGATCGGCGAGCGCGACAGGCCGAACAGGATGGCGCCGCTCAGCGCCATGAAGCCCAGCGCGAATTCATAGTTGGCCGCATCATCGATGAACAGCACGTCGGGCACGGTGAGGCCGATCTCGCCGCCGGTGATGCCGGCGAAGATCACGATGAAATTCTGCAGCAGCAGGACGGCGACCAGCGTGACCAGGCCGAAATACGGCCCCTTGAGCTTGAGCGCCGGCAAGGCCAGCAGCACGCCGCCGCCCACCGCCATCAACGCGCCGGCCAGCACGCAGGCGGCCATCGGCCATCCCCAGTTGGCATTGATGATGCCGGCGGTATAGGCGCCGAGCCCGACCAGGAAGGTCGGACCGAAATTGACCTCGCCGGCGAAGCCGAACAGCAGGTCCCAGGCCATGGCGAACACGCCGAAATAATAGGCCAGCGTCAGGATGCCGAGGATGTAGCCGGTGACATAGAGCGGCAGGGTGGCGCCGATGACCAGGATGGCAAGCGCCACCCAGGTCAGGCGGGCGGAGAAGAGACGACCGATCATCTGATGCCCTCCCTCTAGCGCCGGCCGAGCAGGCCCTGCGGGCGGATATAGACCACCAGCACGAGCAGCAGCAGGACGGGAATGGTGCGATAGGCCGGCGAGATCAGATAGGCGGTGAGGGTTTCCATGTAACCGACCACATAGGCGGCGATGAGCGAGCCGGAGACGCTGCCCAACCCGCCCAGGACGACGATCGAGAAGGCGCTGGCGGTCAGCGCGCCGACGCCGTCGGAGCTGACGCCCAGGAACATGGCCAGCAGCACGCCGGCGATGCCGGCCAGGATGCCGTAGATCGTCCAGACCAGGATATAGACGCTGGACAGTTCGAAGCCCAGCAGCGTCACGCCGCGCGGGTTGATCGAGGCGGCGAGCAGCACCTTGCCCGACCGGGTGCGGTTGACCAGCAGCCACAACAGCCCGATGACCGCCCAGCAGATGATCGCCGTCGCGACCTCGTTCAGCGGCGTGCGCACGCCCAGGAAATTGAACACGCCCGGCACCAGCGGCCGCACCGTCTTGGGATTGCTCGTGTAGAAATACGCGATCGCCTCCTGGATCATGATGCCCCACAGCAAGGTGCCGGTGAGCACGAAGATCTCGGTTTCCTCCTTGGGGATCGCCTTGGAGCGCTGGATCGGCCGGACCACGGTGAAATAGGTCGCATAGGCCATGATCAGCCCGAAGCCGACCCCGCCGAGCGCGCCCAGATAGGGGTTGCCGCCCAGATAGCCCGCGATGACCCAGGCCGCGACCGCCGCTGCGACCATGATCGAGCCATGGGACAGGTTGAGGACGCCCGAGACGCCGAACATCAGGGTGAAGCCGGTCGCGCCCAGCGCATAGAGCGAGCTGATGGCGAATCCGTCGATGAGGATTTGAAGTCCGAGCATGGGCCCCGCTGACGATTCCGACCAAGCCGGCTGGCCTGGTCAATTCCGATGGGAATGAGGGAACGGCGAACGACGATATCCGGCCCTTGAAAGGCCGGATATCGTTGTCGATAAGCGCGGTTAGTTCGACGCCTGCTGCAGCTTGACGAAGCCCGGGAACTTCAGCTTGGCGTTGGCGACGGCGGTCGGCCAGACCGTCACCTGCTTGCCGTCCTGCCATTGCACGAGCAGACCCGAGACGAAGTCGGTGCCCTGCTTCATGGCATGGGGGAAGGCGTCATCCTTGCCGTAGAACTGGACGCGGCCGATCGTGCCGACATAGTCGGTCTTTTCGAGCGCGGCCACCAGCTTGTCCGGGTCGGTCGAGCCGGCCCGCTTGATCGCGTCGGCGATATAATAGACCTCGTCATAGGCCGTATTGCCGCAATAGGCCGGCGTGATGCCGTAGCGCTTGGTGTAATTGTCCGTGAAGGGCACGGCCATCGGCGTCACCGCCACGCCCGGGGCCGCCACGGTCTGGAACAGCACGCCGTCGGCGGCACCGTTGGTATCCTTCCAGAACGTGCTGGAGGTCGCCTGGGACGCGATGCCGAACATCGGGATCGGCACCTGCTGGCTTTGCCACTGCACCGTCGGCTGCACGCCGACATGGCTGATGCCGGTGATGATGACGTCGGGCTTCTCGCCCTCGATCTTATTGAAGATCGGGGTGAAGTCGGTCGTGTCCGGCGAGAAGCGGATATGATCCAGCACCTTGATGCCGATCTTGGGCAGGCATTCGAGATAGCCGGCGTCGAGCGGCGTGGTCCAGGCGGCATCCTCGCTCATGACGACGGCCGTCTTCATGTGCAGGTTCGCGACCAGCAGATCCTTGGCCGCGTCGCAGACCGACAGCGCCAGGAAGGCCGACGTCAGGTAGCCGTGGAAGGTATATTTGTTGTGATCATAGTCCTTCTTGATCACCTGGCTGATCTCGTTGGACGCCGCGCCCGGCGTCACCATCGGCATATGCAGGCGGGCGGCCCACGGCTCGAGCGCCAGCACGACCTCGCTGATATAGCTGGCGATGACCGCATGCACCTTGTCGTCCGATGCCGCGCGCTGGAAAGCGCGCACCGCGTCGCTCGAGGAACTATGGTCGTCGTAAGTGACGATCTCGATCTTGCGGCCGTCGACGCCGCCCTTGGCGTTGATTTCGTCGGCCGCCATCTGGGCTGCGTTCGGAATGGCGGCGCCGGCGATCGAAGCCGCCTCGGCGATCACGCCAATCTTGATGGGGTCCGCAGCCTGGGCGGCCAGGGGCAACGCCAGAACGGTGCCGGCGGCGATCAGCGACAGCGCGATGCCTTTTGCGTGCGGACGAACTTTTTGCATTGTTTCCCCCCTGTATAGCGATTGGTTTGTTCTTTTCTCGCCTTAGGCTTTTGCCAAGTATAACGGCACGCGGCGCCGGCTTGTCACGGCTTTTTATGGCAAACGCAACGAATGCTGCCGCGATGGACATTTCCCCCTTGGCATAACGCGCCGGGGCTGAAAAACTCCGGCGGCGATAAAAGAAAACGTGGGAAGAGACGGGAGACGACATGAGCGTCAAAGAGAACTTTGCCGTCACGACGGACGGTTTCGATGCGGCGGACACGCGCAAGCGGGTGAAGGCGATCCTGGTCGGCTCGGTCGGCAATCTGATCGAATGGTACGACGTCTATGCCTATTCGGCCTTCGCGCTCTATTTCGCCGGCTCGTTCTTTCCCAAAAGCGATCCGGCGGCCCAGCAGCTGGCGGCTGCCTCGCTGTTCGCCGTGGCGTTCCTGGTCCGGCCGATCGGCAGCGTGATCTTCGGCTATTTCGCCGACAAGCACGGCCGTCGCACCGCGCTCACCATGTCGGTCCTGCTGATGTGCTTCGGCTCTCTGCTGATCGCGGTGACGCCGACCTATGCCACGATCGGCGTCGGCGCGCCGGCCATCCTGGCGCTCGCCCGTATCCTGCAGGGTCTGAGCCAGGGCGGCGAATACGGCACCAGCGCCACCTACCTGAGCGAGATCTCCCACCCGAACCGGCGCGGCTTCTATTCCGGCGTCTGGTACGTGACGCTGATCGGCGGCCAGCTGTCCGCCCTTCTGGTGTTGCTGGTGCTGCAGAAGGTCTTCCTGACGCCGGACCAGCTCAAGGACTGGGGCTGGCGCATTCCGTTCGCCATCGGCGCGCTGATCTCGATCTATGCGTTCTACATGCGCCGCGACATGCATGAGACCGAACTGTTCAAGCAGGCCGACAGGATCGTCAAGAAGGACAGCATGTGGGCGCTGCTCGGCCAGAACTGGAAGACCATGATCCTGGTGGTCGGCATCACGATCGGCGGCACCTCGGCCTTCTATACCTATACGACTTACATGCAGAAGTTCTTGAAGCTGTCGGTCGGCCTGACCGACGATCAGACCACGATGGTGACCGCCGGATCGCTGCTGTTCGCGATCATCCTGCAGCCGCTCTATGGCGCGCTGTCGGACAAGATCGGCCGCAAGCCGATGCTGATCGCCTTCGGCCTGGCCGGCACGCTCGGTACCTATCCGCTGCTGACCACGCTGCAGACGACGAAGAGCCCGCTGTTCGCCTTCCTGCTGATCTGCATCGCCTGGATGATCGTCAGCGGCTATACCGCGCTGACCGCGACGGTGAAGGCCGAGATGTTCCCGACGGCGGTGCGCGCCATGGGCGTCGGCATTCCCTATGCGCTGACCGCGGCCATCTTCGGCGGGTCGGTCGACTCGATCGCCCTCTGGTTCAAGAGCGTCGGCAACGAGTCCGGCTTCTATTGGTATGCGACCGGCTGCATCTTCGTCTCGCTCTTGTTCTACATCTTCATCCCGGACACCAAGGCCAATTCCAAGATGGAGCGGGCGATCTAGATCTGAGCGCGATGACATGAGGCCACATCGACCTCCTGCCTGAATCGCACTCTGAATCAGTCTCTAGCCCCAAGCCGTCGGGAGCGGCCGTCGCCGCTCCCGATACCGCAACCAAATCGGCGGGGGGCCGTTCTCAGAGCCATGGGGCTTTTCGAGAAGGACACCGGCATGTTCACCTTCGGCAACGACCTCCTCGGTCTGATCACCCTGCTGCTGGTCATCTGGGCGATCGTCGGCACGCTGCAGAGCGGCGCCGAACCGGTCACGAAACTGGTCTGGGTCCTGATCGTGCTAGTGCTGCCGATCGTGGGCTTCGTGCTGTGGTACCTGATGGGCCCCGGCTCCAAGTCCCTGCCCGGCCGCCGCCGGATCTGATCGGGCCGGGTCGCGGTTGTTCCTTCGTCACCCCGACGGAGGATACGGATGGCCAAGCGCGGCGAAATCAGGATCGGCATTTCCGGCTGGCGCTACGCGCCCTGGCGCGGCGTGTTCTATCCCGAAGGCTTGCGCCAGAAGGACGAACTCTCTTTCGCTTCGCGCCGGTTTCGCTCGATCGAGATCAACGGCACCTTCTACGGGCCGCAGCGGCCGCCGGTGTTCGGGCGCTGGGCCGCGGAAACGCCCGAGGATTTCGTCTTCGCCGTCAAGGCGCCGCGCTACATCACCCATATCCGCCGGCTGCGCGATCCCGAGGAGCCGCTGGCGAATTTCCTCGCCTCCGGCCTGCTGAAGCTCGGGACCAAGCTGGGGCCGATCCTATGGCAGTTTCCGCCCAGCTTCCGGTACGACCGCGCCCTGATCGAACCATTCCTGGCACTGCTGCCGCACGACACCGAGGCGGCCGGCCGGTGCGCCGCCCGGCATGACGCGCGGATGAAGGAGGTCGTCCTGACGCCGGACGCCAGGCGTCCGATGCGCCACGCGATCGAGATCCGGCACGAGAGCTTCGTCGATCCGGACTTCATCGACCTGCTGCGCGCCCACCAGGTGGCGCTCGTCTGCGCAGACACGGTGGAATGGCCACGCCTGATGGATCTGGCGGCCGACTTCGTCTATTGCCGGCTGCACGGCTCCGAGCAGCTTTACGCCAGCGGCTACGACGACAAGGCACTGGACGATTGGGCCCGATGGATCGATGCCTGGGCGCGGGGCGGCGAGCCGCACGGCACGGGCATCCGGCGGATTTCCGATCGGGCCGGTCCGCCCCAGGCGGCCCGGGACGTCTATGTCTATTTCGACAATGACATGAAGGTCCGCGCCCCGTTCGACGCCGACGGCCTGGCCGCCCGGCTGGGCGTAGCCAGAGCCGAGGCCGCCTAAAGCCTGATCCGATCAAACCGACTCGGTTTGATCGGATCAGGCTCTAATTATTTGATTCAGAGGGCGATTCAGATATGAATCGCCCTCTAGATTGCCGCGACCGCGACCGGTACGCCGTTCAGGGCCGCGTTGCCCGAGACGGCATCGATGAACGTATCGTCGGTCAGGTCGTTGGCGCTGACCCCGGCATGGGCCTGGGCCACGGCGAGCGACGTGCCGACGCGGCCATGGCCCCAGCCGTGCGGCAGGCTGACCACGCCCGGCATGACCTCGTCCGTGCCGGCGACCTCGACATCCAGGCTGCCGACCCGCGAGGTCACCCGGACCTGCTGGCCCTCGGCGAAGCCGTAGCGGCCCAGATCGTCGGGATGCATCAGCAACTGGCAGCGCGGCTTGCCCTTCACCAGGCGCTCGAAATTATGCATCCAGGAATTATTGCTGCGGATATGGCGCCGCCCGATCAATACCAGTTCGGGTGCCGGGCCGTCGAACAGCGATTGCTCCAGCGCATCCAACGCCGCGATCAATCGAGGCGGCGCACATTCGATCCGCTTGTTCGCTGTGGCCAGGCGCGCCGGGAACGAGGATTCGAGCGGCCCGAGATCAAGCCCGTGGGGTGCCGCCTGCAGCGCCTCCAGCGACAGGTCGTAGGGGCCGGCCCTCAGGCCGGCATCCAGCATCCGGGCCGGCTTGGGCAGGCGTTTCGGCTCCTGGCCGAGCGCCGCCGCCAGCGCCGCGCCCAGCCCCTCCAGGATCTGCCAATCGTCGAGCGCGCCGTCGGGCTTGGACAGGACCGGGGGATTCCGGCGCGCGACATTGCGCACGGCGAGCAGGTTGAACGTCATGTCGTAGTGATCGCGCTCCAGTGCCGAGGTCGGCGGCAGGATCAGGTCGGCATGGCGCGTGGTTTCATTCAGATAGGGATCGATCGAGATCATGAAATCGAGCCCGGCCAGGCCTTGCTCCAGCTGCCGGCCGTTGGGGGTCGACAGCACCGGATTGCCGGCCAGCGTGATCAGGGCCCGGATCTGCCCGGCGCCGGGCGTCAGCATCTCCTCGGCCAGCGCCGCCACCGGCAATTCGCCCAGCACCTCGCTCCGGCCACCGACGCGGCTGGTCCAGCGGCCATAGCTGCCGGGCCGCGAGCCGGGAGCGCCGACGATGTCGAACGCCGGCTTGGTGACGAGCGCGCCGCCGACCCGATCGAGATTGCCGGTCGCGATATTGATCAGCTGGATCAGCCATTGGCACAAAGTGCCATGTTCCTGGGTCGAGACCCCCATCCGGCCATAGCAGACCGCGCGCGGTGCCGCCGCGAAGGCGCGGGCGATGCGGCGGATCTCGTCCGCCGGAATGCCGGTGACCTTGGCCGCCCGCTCGGCGGTGAACGGCAGGACGTGCCGGGCGACGGTGTCGAAGCCGTCGAGATTGTCGATCGGGCGGGCCAGCCCCTCGTCGAGGAGAGTCGAGAGCAGGCCCAGCAGGAAGGCCGCGTCCGTGCCGGGTCGGATGAAATGATGCTCGCTCGCGATCGTCGCGGTTTCGGTCCGGCGCGGATCGACCACGACCAGCTTGCCGCCGCGCGCCTGGATCGCCTTCAGCCGCTTGGTCACGTCCGGCACGGTCATCAGGCTGCCGTTCGACACCAAAGGATTGGCGCCCAGCATCAGGAAATAATCGGTGTTGTCGATGTCGGGGATCGGCAGCAGCAGCTGATGGCCATACATCCAATAGGCCGCGAGCTGGAACGGCAATTGGTCGACCGACGTCGCCGAGAACCGGTTCCGGGTCCGGATCAGCCCCAGATAGGCCGAGGCATGGGTCATCATGCCCCAATTATGCACGTTCGGATTGCCCTGGTAGGTCGCGACCGCGTCGCCGCCCTGGGCCTGGATCACGGCCGCGATGCCCTCTGCGGCATAGGCGAACGCCTCGTCCCAGCCGATCGCGCGCCATTCGCTGCCATCGCGCCGCATCGGCCCGCGCAACCGGTCGGGATCGTTCTGGATATCCTGCAGCGCCACCGCCTTCGGGCAGATATGGCCGCGACTGAACGGATCGGCCGGGTCGCCCTTGATCGAGACGATCCGGTCGTCCTCGACCTCGATCGCCAGGCCGCAGATCGCCTCGCACAGGTTGCAGGCACGATAATGCGTGGCCATTCGGGCGCTCCCTCGGATCTTCATTGCTTGGTCCCGAGTATGGGCAAAGACCGGGGGGCTCGCAACCTAACGGTCGTTTGGCTCGTCAAAAGCTCAGCTGCACCTTCATCGCTTGAGCTCGGTCCCCGGCCAGCTCGAACGCGCGCTGCGCCTCGGCGAGCGGGATCGTCTCGGTCAAGAGCGGCGTCACGTCGATCAGGCCGCGGCTGATGTAATCGACCGCCCAGCCGAACTCCTCGTGGAAGCGGAAGCTGCCGCGCAGCTCCAGCTCCTTGGTCACGATCGTGTTGATGGCCAGGCCCATCTCGCCGCCCAATCCCAGCTGCACGACCGTGCCGCCGGGGCGCACGGCATCGAGCCCGGCCGCGAGCGCCCGGGCATTGCCGGAACATTCGAACAGCACGTCGAACGTGCCCTTGTTGGCGGCATAATCCGCCAACGTGTCGGTCGCGACATCGATGACCCGGTCGGCGCCGACCGCCTTGGCCGTCTTCAGCGGCAAGGCCGCGACATCGGTCGCGACGATCTCGCGCGCACCGAAGCAGCGGGCGGCCAGGATGGTCAGCGCCCCGATCGGCCCGACGCCGGTCACCAGCACCCGCTTGCCGGCGACCGAGGACGCGCGCGTCACCGCGTGCAGACAGACCGCGAGCGGCTCGGCAAAGGCGGCCTGACCCAGGCTGACATGGTCGGGAATGGTGAAGATCTGCCGCTCCTCGGCGACCAGGATCTCGCGGAAGGCGCCCTGGACATGGGGAAAGCGCATGGCGCTGCCGTAGAAGCGCACGTCCAGGCACAGGTTGGCGCGGCCGGCCAGGCATTGGGCGCAGGCGCCGCACGGCTGGTTCGGGTTGATCGCGGCCCGATCGCCCGGCTTGACCGCGGTCACGGCGCCGCCGATCTCGATCACCGTGCCGGCGACCTCGTGCCCCAGGATCATCGGCTGCTTGATGCGGACCGTGCCGAAGCCGCCATGCTGGAAATAATGCAGATCCGAGCCGCAGATGCCGCCGGCGCCGATGCGCAGCTTGACCGAATGGGCCCCGAGCGGCGGCACCTCCGCCTCTTCGATCCGCAAGTCGTGCGGTGCATGGATCACGCAGGCCTTCATGGTCGTCTCTCCCCAGAACCTATGCTACCGATAGCATAACTCATACATAACCCAAGAGGAGATGCCGCGATGTCCAACCCGTTCAGTCTGGAGGGCCGCACCGCGCTGATCACCGGATCGAGCCAGGGCATCGGCTTCAGCCTGGCCCGCGGGTTGGCCGCCGCCGGCGCGCGGGTGATCCTGAACGGGCGGGACGCCGCCAAGCTGGCGGCGGCGAAGGCGACGCTCGACGCCGAGGGGCACCGGACCGGGATCGCCGGCTTCGACGTCACCGACGGTGCCGAGACCCGCGCGGCGATCGACCGGATCGAGACCGATATCGGGCCGATCGACATCCTGATCAACAACGCCGGCATCCAGCGCCGCGCGCCTTTGCAGGATTTCGCCGAGGAGACCTGGTCGGAGCTGATGCGCACCAACCTCGACAGCGTGTTCCTGGTCGGCCAGGCCGTCGCTAAGCATATGATCGCGCGCGGGCGCGGCAAGATCATCAATATCTGTTCGGTCCAGAGCGCGCTCGCCCGCCCGAACATCGCGCCCTATGCCGCGTCCAAGGGTGCCTTGGTCATGCTGACCAAAGGCATGTGTACCGATTGGGCGCCGCTCGGCCTCCAGATCAACGGCCTGGCGCCGGGCTATTTCGAGACGGAGCTGACCCGGTCGCTGGTCGATGACGAGAGTTTCTCGGCCTGGCTCAAGGGCCGGACGCCGGCCCGGCGCTGGGGCAAGGTCGAGGAGCTGAACGGCGCCGCCGTGTTCCTGGCATCCTCCGCGTCCGACTTCGTCAACGGCCATATCCTGTATGTCGACGGCGGCATCACCAGCTGCCTTTAGATCATATGTTTGGAGCCGGATGCGTTCCGCACCGGCGCCCACCCCCGCGCGGGCGGGCTTGAACCAGGTACCGGACATGACCGCCGCCGCGAGCGACAGCCCATAGACGGCTAATCCCAGCGCCAATGCCGCGAACATCCACCCGAGCGAGCCGGTCAGACGCAGCATCAGCCAGCCGCCGGCGACGGCGATGATCATGCGGATGAAGCCGGCCGCGAGCGGCCAGAACAGCTTGCCGGCACCCTGGGATGCGAAATAGAGCGCCAGCCCCAGCCCGAAGAAGCCATAGGCCGGGCCGACGCTGCGCAGATAGGCCGCACCCGTCGTCAACATGCCCGGATCCGCGCCGAACAGGCCGAGCCAGGCCTCGGGCCACAGGGCCGCGGCGAGACCGATCGCCTCGGTCGCGGCGAACGCCATGGCGCCGCCGATGAGGGCGACCCTCAGGGCGCGCCGCGGTTGGCCCGCGCCGATGTTGGTGCCGACCAGGGCCACCAGCGGCGCGCCGAAGCCGAACACGAGCGGCACCAGCAGATATTCGAGCCGCGCGCCGGTGCCATAGCCGGCGACCGCTTCCGGGCCGCCGTCCTGGGCGACCAGCGCGGTGGTCAGCGCCACGGTCAGGTTGGTCTGCAGCGAGGAAACCGCCGCGACGGCACCGACGACCAGGATACTGCGGAACGGCGGCCAACGGAGACGCACCCGTCGGAAGCGGGCGAGGTTGCGGCCGGACGCGATATACCAGGCCAGCACCGCGGCACCGCCGGCATAATAGAGCAAGAGGGCGGCACCGCCGCCGGCGACACCCAGGGCCGGAAACGGCCCGAGGCCGAAGATCAGGCAGGGCGACAGCGGGATCAGCAGCACGACGCCGCCGCAGATCACCAGCGCCGGCACCAGCATGTTGCCGGTGCCGCGGATGACGCTGGCCAGCGCGTTCATCAGCCACAGCAGAATGCAGCCGGCGAACACGACGTTGGAATAGCGCAGGGCCGCCTCGAGCGAGGCGCCCTCGCCGCCGAGCGCCCGATAGAGCGACGGCCCGAACAGCAGCAGCAATGCTGCGAAGATCGCGCCCAGCACGCCGTTGATGACCAACGCATGCAGGACCAGCGCGTCGGCCTCCTCGCGCCGACCGGCACCGAGCGCGCGGGCGATCGCCGACGAAATGCCCCCGCCCATGGCGCCGCCGGACACCATCTGCATCAGCATGACGCCCGGGAACACCAAAGCCATGCCCGCGAGCGCATCGGTGCCGAGGCGCGAGATCCACCAGGTTTCGATCAGGCCGGTCGACGCCTGGGCCAGCATGACCAGCACGTTCGGCCAGGCGAGCCGCAGCAGCGTCCGAGCGATCGGGCCGTGCAGCAGTTGCTGCGTGCGGGGGCTGTGACCGGTCATCGGCGCCACTCCTCAATGGGCATCGGCCGAGGGGCCTTTGGGCGGGGCGACCTTGCGCATCAGCGGCACCATCAAGGTCGCGACGGTGAAGCAGCCCATGATCACCAGAAAAGCATCGGAAAAGGTCAGCGTCAGCGCCTCGCGCATGGTCAGCGACCAGAGCCGGCCGAGCGCCATCTCGTGACCCAACACCGCATTGCCGCCGACCGCGACCGTATTGGCCGCCGTGGTCCGGTCGAGCAGGCCGACCATGGCCTGGTTGGTCGAATTCAGATGCTCGGCCAGGCGGAGGAAATGCAGGTTCAGCCGATCGTTCAGGATCGTGCCGCAGCCGGCGATGCCGATGGCGCCGCCCAGCGTGCGCATCAGGTTGAACAGCCCCGAGGCGAGCTTGAGCTTGTCCGGCGCCAGGCCGCCCAAGGTCAAGGTCACGGTCGGCGCCACGGCGAATTGCTGGGCGAACCCGCGCAGCGCCTGGGGCAGCAGCAGCTCGCGCCAACCCCAATCATGGGTGATCGGCGTGAAATTCCACATGCTGAGCGTGAAGCAGCCGAGCCCGAACATCATCAGCCAGCGCAGATCGATCCGCCGGCCCAGATAGGTATAGAGCGGGATGGCGCTGACCTGAAAAATGCCGGTGGTGAAGACGGCCAGACCGATTTCGAGCGCGCTGAAGCCGCGGACGCGCCCCAGGAACACCGGCGTCAGGTAGATCGTCGCGAAGATGCCGATGCCGGTGACGAACGAGAAGAAGCAGCCGAGCGCGAAATTGCGGCTCTTGAGCGCGCGCAGATCGACCACCGGGTTGGCATAGACGAGGCTGCGCCAGACGAAGCCGATGCCGGTAATGCCGGCGATCCAAGCTGTCGAAAGGATCGTTTCGTCGCCGAACCAATTCCAGCGCGGCCCTTCTTCCAGCGTATATTCGAGGCATCCGAGGAAGATCGCCATCAGGACCATGCCGAAATAGTCCGCCCCCTTGAGCAGGCTCACGTTGGGCTTGTCGATCTTGACCAGCAGCGGCACCGCGACGGCGACGAAGATGCCCGGGACCAGGTTGATGAAGAACAGCCAGTGCCAGGAATAATTGTCGGTGATCCAGCCGCCGACCGTCGGCCCGAGCGTCGGGGCCAGCGACGAGAGCGCACCGACCGTCGCGGCGGCGACCACGATCTTCGGGCCCTTGAAGAAGGCGAAGGCCGAGGTGAACACCATCGGGATCATCGAGCCGCCGAGGAAGCCCTGCAGCGCCCGGAACGCGATCATGCTCTGGATGTCCCAGGCCCAGCCGCAGAACAGGCTGGTCAGCGTGAAGCCCGCGGCCGAGGCGCAGAACAGCCAGCGCGTCGACATGACCCGCGCCATCCAGCCGGACAGCGGGATCACGATGATCTCGGCGATGAGATAGCTGGTCTGGACCCAGGCGGTCTCGTCCGCACCGGCCGACAGGCCGCCGCCGATGTCCCGAAGCGAGGCCGAGACGATCTGGATGTCGAGGAGGGCGATGAACATGCCGACGCACATGACGCCGAACGCGAAGATCTTGGCCGCCCCCGACAGCTCCGCCGGCGCCGCGGCGACGGCTTCGGCGCCGGCGGAGCGGTCGGGGGCGGTGACGGCGCTCACGGCGTCCCCTTGGCGCCGGAACGCTCGTCGACGTCGGCGGTGACCGACAGACCCGGACGCAGCCGGCCCAGCAGCGACGCATCGCCGTCGAGCAGGATGCGCACCGGCACGCGCTGCACGATCTTGGTGAAGTTGCCCGTGGCGTTTTCCGGCGGCAGCACGCTGAACTGCGCGCCGGTCGCCGGCGCCAGGCTCAGCACATGGCCATGGAACACCTCGCCCGGCAGCACGTCGGCCGAGATGATCGCGGCCAGGCCGGGCTGCATCTTCGCCAACTGGTTTTCCTTGAAATTGGCATCGACCCACAGGCCGCGGGCCGGCACGATCGAGATCAACTGCGCGCCGACGGTCGCAAACGCGCCGAGCCGAGCGCTGCGATTGCCGACCGTGCCGTCGATCGGCGCGTGCAATTCGGTGTAGCCGAGATTGAGCCGGGCCGTGTCGCGATCGGCGATGGTGCCGGCCAGGGCAGCCTCGGCCTGGCGCTTCTGGGTGTCGATCACGTCGAGCTGGCGCGACGCCGCATCGGCGACCGCCTTGGCCCGGTCGACGGCGGCGATCGCCTGCTTATAGTCCGCATCCGCCCTTTGTGCGGTCTGGACCGAGGCGGCGGCATGGACGGCCAGATCGCGGAAACGGACCTGATCGTCCTTGGCGCGGATGATCTCGGCATCCGCGGCGGCGATGCCGGCCTGGGCCTGGGCGATCAGCGCCTGCTGCAGATGATGGGTCGCATCCAGATTGGCGAGCGTCGCCTGTTGCCCCGCCACGGCCGCCTCGGCCTTGGCCAGTGCCGCCCGATAGTCGCGATCGTCGAGCTTGACCAGCAGGTCGCCGGCCTGGACCGCCTGGTTGTCGATTACCGCCACTTGCGAGACGAAGCCCGCGACCTTGGGCGCGATCACCGTAACATCGCCGCCGACATAGGCATCGTCGGTGCTCTCGATGAAGCGCCCGACCGTCCACCAGTCATGGCCGTACCAGGCGGCGGCGGATAGTACGACCAGAGCCGCGCCGGCCAGCAACAGGCGCTTGCGCGATCCGGCCGCGGCTTTGGTGGGCAGGGCGACCACGCCCCGATCGATCACTTGGCTGCTCATGGCTTGGCTTCATTCTCTCTGTGGGCGCGCGCGAAGGCTTGGCGCTTGCGCACCCGTTCGTTGGCGGCCGGTCCGGCCGCGGATTCGAAATCGGGGGACAATAGGACCCGGCCGCTCCGTCGATCGACCAGCACGGGATCGGCGATGGCGCCGGTTTCGGCATCGACGATCTGGACCGTGTGGCCTTCGGGCATGAAATGCTTGTTGCCCCAGGCGAGCAGCGACCAGAGCACCGGCCGGAAGTCCCGGCCGAGAGCGGTCAGCACATATTCATGGCGCAGCGGGCGCAGGCTGTAGGGGCGCCGCTCCAGCAAGCCGGCCCCGACCAGGCCGTTCAGACGGCGGGTCAGCATGTTTGGCGCGATGTCCAGGCTTTCCTGGAACTGGCCGAAGCGCGTCAGGCCCTGAAACGCGTCGCGCAGAATGAGGATACTCCACCATTCGCCCACCCGTTCGAGGCTGCGGGCGATCGCGCATTGCATCTCGCCCAAGCTCTTGTGCTGCATGACGGGTACCGCCCCGTTGATATCATCGTGAAAGTCATATATAGCAGTAACTATCTTCATGCAAGTGACATGATGCGATCTGGATCGAAGGAACGGCGAGATGGATGGAACCGGCAGACGGAGCGCGGGACAGCGGCTCTTCCTGGACGATCTTCACGTGGGCCAGCGCTTCGAAAGCGGGACGCACACGCTCGATGCGGCCGAGATCGTCGGCTTCGCGGCGGCGTTCGATCCGCAGCCGTTCCATCTGGACGATGCGGCGGCGCAAGGCACGTTGTTCGGCGGCCTTGCCGCCAGCGGCTGGCATACGGCGGCGATCACCATGCGGCTGAACGTCGAGAGCGGCTTGCCATTTTCCGGCGGCATCGTCGGCGCCGGCGCCGAGATCACCTGGCCGAAGCCGACCCGTCCGGGCGACGTCCTGCGCGTCCGGAGCGAAGTGACCGAGATCAGGCCGTCCCGCTCGCGCCCCGACCGCGGCATGGTCACCGTGCGCAGCGAGACGCTGAACCAGCGCGACGAGGTCCTGCAGATCCTGGTCGCCAAGCTGGTCGTGCCGTTCAAGGGAGCGCTTGACATGATCGCCCGTCGTTTGGCCCTCAGCCTGGCGCTGGGCTGCAGCGTCGCCGCCTGCAGCCTGGTCGGTCCCGACTATCAGGCGCCGACGGCGAGCCTGCAGCCGTTCCACAGCGCCGAGGCGGTCACGGCGCGCCCGGCAGCCCCCGCCCCGGCGCTCGACAGCTGGTGGACCGGTTTCAACGACCCCGTGCTGACCCGGATCGTCCAGCGCACGCTGGACCAGAATCTCGACCTGGCCGCCTCGCTCGCCCGGGTCGATCAATCCCGCGCCGCCGCCCAGGCGGCCGGCGCCCGCCTGCTGCCGACCGGCGACCTGCAGACCGGCATCAGCCCGCTGCATCAATCGACCGAAGGACCGCTCGGCACTGTCGCCCGTCATCTGCCGGGCTACGATCGCGACCAGAGCGTCTATGATGTCGGCGTCGGCGCCAGCTGGGAAATCGACCTGTTCGGCGGCTTGCATCGCGGTGTCGAGGCGGCCGGCGCCGAGGCCGACGCGGCCGAGGCCGACAATCTGGGCGTCCGCATCTCGGTCGTCGCCGAGGCGGCCGACGCCTATTTCCAGATCCGCGGCGATCAGGCCCGGCTGAAGCTGGCTGAGGATCAGGTCGCGACCGATGCTCATCTGCTGGATCTGGTCCGGCTGCGCCAGAGTCGGGGGGCCGCGACCGATCGCGAGACCGCCCAGGCCCTGGCGCTCTTGTCCCAGGCGCGCGCCACGGTCCCGCCCCTGCGCACCGCGCTTGAGGCGCAGAAGAACCGGCTCGACGTCCTGATGGCCGTCCAGCCCGGCACCGGCACGATCGACCTCACGGCCGATGCGCCCGTTCCGGCGGTGCCGGGCGTGACATCGGGCCGGGACGCCAGCGACCTGTTGCGCCGCCGTCCCGACGTGATCGCGGCCGAACGCCGTCTGGCCGCCGCCAACGCGCGGATCGGCGCGGCGATCTCGGACTATTATCCCAAGATCTCGCTATCGGGCCTGCTGGGCTTCGAGAGCCTGAGCGCCGGCCATCTGTTCACCGGCGGCGCGTTCCAGCCGCAGGCGACGGCGGGTCTGCGCTGGCGCCTGTTCGATTTCGGCAAGGTCGATGCCGAGGTCGCGGGCGCGCGCGGCGCCAATGCCGAGGCGCTCGCGCACTACCGTAAATCGGTGCTGCATGCCGCTGAAGATGTGGAGAATTCCTTCACCGCGCTGGTGCAGCTCGAAGCCCAGAATCGGGAGCTGACTCAGGAGATCGACGCGCTGACTAAGGCGCGCGACACGTCCGAGGAAGCCTATCAGGGCGGCGCCATCGGCCTGACCGACGTGCTCGATGCCGACCGGCAGCTGTTGCTGGCCCAGGACGACCAGGCCCGCACCCGGGCCGACACGGCCCGCGCCGCGGTCAGTTCTTACCGGGCCCTGGGCGGCGGCTGGTAGTTTGTCATCGAAGGCTACTGATCGAACAGGTCCGCATGGGTCCCGGTGCGTTCCAAGCGCAACTCGTCGTCCGTAACTTTATAGATCAAGACCCAATCCGGCTCTATGTGCGCATCCCGGAAACTCACCCATTCGCCTTTAAGCGGATGGTCTTTGAAACGCGGCGACAGGGGCTCCTCTGCCACGAGCAGACGGACCAGCTTCTTAAGCTTCTCCATGTCCTTGCCGCGTTTTTCCGCCCGCTTGGTATCTCTTTTGAATTGGCCGGAATAAACGAGCCGCCGCATTAGATGCCAAGTTTCTCAAACAAGTCATCAGCATCCGCCGCCGCATGCAAATCCTCACCACGATCGCTCTTTGCCAAGGTGTCCGCGGTCAGCTTGTTCGGGGTCAAATCGAACGGCAATGCGCCATCCTTGGCGACCCGAGTGAGCGTAATCCGGACCACGTCGGAAACCGTCAAACCCAGACCGGCCAATACGGCCGTGGCTCGGTCTTTAACGTCTTCACTGACGCGAGCCCGCACAACCGTGTTCGCAGCCATTCGAATTCTCCATTCCAGCCCGATTGTAGCCCAATTGGGCTACAGGCGCCAGAGCATGGTGCTTAGGCGTCGGCGCGCGGCGCATAGCGGCGGCGCACGCGGTCGTCGGCGGCGGGGCCGGCGGCCGGGCGATGGGTCGCTTCGGTCAGCGGCCGGCCGGTGGCGCGGTCGACCAGGATCGGATCGGCCACGGCGCCGGTGGCACTGTCGACGATCTGCACGGCCGGGCCCTCGGGCGCGAAATGCTTGTTGCCGAAGGCCAGGATCGACCAGAGCACCGGCCGGAAATCCCGACCCATCCCGGTCAGGACATATTCGT
>JAQGIC010000113.1 GCA_028288725.1 Rhodospirillales bacterium | reverse complement strand
CGTGGGCGCGATTAACGACGATCGCCTGCTCCGCTCGTTCCGCGCCATCGTGCTGGCAATGCTGCGCACCAACGCCTTCGCGCCCGCCGGGCAGGTGGCGCTGGCGTTCAAGTTCGATTCCGCGTTGGTCCCCGGCCTGCCCAAGCCAGTGCCGTGGCGCGAGATCTTCGTCTATTCGCCGCGGGTCGAGGGCATCCACTTGCGCGCCGGCCCGATCGCGCGCGGCGGCCTGCGCTGGTCCGACCGGCGTGACGACTTCCGCGTCGAAATCCTGGGCCTGATGAAGGCGCAGCGCGTCAAGAACGCGGTGATCGTGCCGACCGGCGCCAAGGGCGGTTTCTATCCCAAACAGCTCCCCAGCCCGACGGTCGATCGCGACGCCTGGCTGGCCGAGGGCACCGAGAGCTATCGCATCTTCATCCGCACCCTGTTGTCGGTCACCGACAATATCGTCGAGGGCAAGATCGTCCATCCCAAGGGCGTGACGATCCTCGACGGCGAGGACCCCTATTTCGTCGTCGCCGCCGACAAGGGCACCGCGACCTTCTCCGACGTCGCCAATGCGATCGCGATCGAGCGCGGCTTCTGGCTGGGCGACGCCTTCGCCTCGGGCGGCTCGATCGGCTACGACCACAAGGCCATGGGCATCACCGCCCGGGGCGCGTGGGAAGCGGTCAAGCGGCATTTCCGCGAGATGGGCACCGACATCCAGACCCGGGATTTCACCTGCGTCGGCATCGGCGACATGGCGGGCGACGTGTTCGGCAACGGCATGCTGTTGTCGCAGCACACGCAGCTGATTGCCGCCTTCAACCATCTGCATATCTTCATCGATCCCGCGCCCGACACGGCCACGAGCTGGGCCGAGCGCAAGCGGCTGTTCGATCTGCCGCGGTCGACCTGGAACGACTATGACCGCACGCTCCTGTCCAAGGGCGGGGCCATCTTCGAACGATCGGCCAAGTCGCTGACCCTGTCGGACGAAGCCAAGAACCGGCTCGGGCTGAAGTCGGCGACGATCACGCCGAACGACCTGATCCGCGTGCTGTTGAAGCTGCCGGTCGACCTGTTGTGGTTCGGCGGCATCGGCACCTACGTCAAGGCCTCGAGCGAAAGCCAGGCCGAGGCCGGCGATCGGGCGAACGACGCGCTCCGCATCGACGGTCGCGAGATCGGCGCCAAGGTGGTGGGCGAAGGCGCCAACCTGGCGCTGACCCAGCGCGGCCGTATCGAATATGCGCTCGCCGGCGGCCGGCTCAACACCGACGCCATCGACAATTCGGCCGGCGTCGACACCTCGGATCACGAGGTCAACATCAAGATCGCGGTCGGTGCCATGCTGGGCTCCGGCAAGCTCAAGGCCGCCCAGCGCAACGCCTTCCTGGCGACCATGACCGACGAAGTCGGCCTGCTGGTGCTGGAGGATAATTATCTGCAGACCCAGGCGCTCTCGATCGCCGAGGCCGAGGCGCCGGCGCTGCTCGACGAGCATGTCCGCCTGATGCGGTCGCTGGAGCGGGCCGGCAAGCTCGATCGCGCGATCGAGTATCTGCCGGACGACGAGGGGCTGGCCCAGCGCGCCGCGTCGAAGCGCGGGCTGACCCGTCCGGAACTGGCCGTCCTGCTCGCCTATGCCAAGAACGCGATCTATGCCGAGTTGCTGACCACGGATCTGCCCGACGAACCGGAGCTGGAAGAGGAACTGCTGGCCTATTTCCCGCGCCAGATGGTCGAGAAATCCAAGGCCGACCTGAAGGCCCATCGCCTCCGGCGCGAAATCGTCGCGACCGTCGTCACCAATGCGATGATCAATCGCCTGGGACCGAGCTTCGTCAGCGAGATGCAGGCGAAGACCGGCCGCTCGACCGAGGATGTGACCCGGGCCTATCGCATCACGCGCGTCGTGTTCGATCTGCCCAGCCTGTGGCGCTCGATCGAGGTGCTGGACAACATCATCCCGGCCGCGACCCAGACCAAGCTGCTGCTGGCCGTGCGCACCGTCGCCGAGCAGGCGGCGCGCTGGTTCCTGCAGTCGGGGCAGAACCTGAGCGTCACGCCGCGCATCAAGGAGTTCGGCCCGGGCATCAAGGCGCTGTCGGCCAAGCTCGCCAGCCTGCTGCCGGACGCCGAGCGCGCGACCCATGCCGAGCGCGCGCAGGCCTATGTCGCCCAGGGCGTCTCGGCCGAGCTGGCCGAACGCGTCGTGGCGCTCGACAGCCTGTCGGCCGCCATGGACATTGTGCGGATCGACGAGGGCACCAAGCTCGACATGGTCGAAATGGGGCGCCTCTATTTCACGACCGGCGCCAAGCTGGGCCTGGGCATCCTGCGCGACAAGGCCCATGCCCTGCCGGCCTCGACGCCGTGGCAGCGCCTGGCGATCGGCGCGCTGGTCGATGATTTCTCGGCAATGCAGCGCGAGATCGTCGGTCATGTTTTGGCCGAAAGCGACGGTCCCGTCGTGGCCCGGCTCGATACCTGGATCGGCCGCCGGCTGGAGGCGATGACCAAGGTGCAGGAAATGGTGGCCGAAGTGGCCCGGGTCTCGCCGCCCGACCTCGCCATGCTGACCGTGGTCGGCCGCCAGTTGCGGGCATCGACGATCTGAGGGTGCGACACGACGAACGGCCGGCGGGCAAGCCCGCCGGCCGTCGATTATCGTCGCTTGCAAATCTGAGAAACGGCACAACCCAGGAACCAATGCCGCCGGCCTTCGTTCATGAGAGGCGCTATCCCGGTAGGCATGCCTGCCACGCCACAAGAAGGGTTACCCCCATGAACGTTCGTTTGCCCCTGCTCGCCGCCACGCTGATGCTGCCGCTGTTGACCGGCGCCTGCGCCGCCGGCGGCGTCGCCCTGCCGCCCGACACGTGCGATCCCGGCGGGTCGGCCGTGCTCTATGCCCTGCCGAACGCGGCCGGCCAGATCGATATGACCCGCTACTCGCCGGCCAACTGCCGCAAGTCCTAGAGCCTGATCCGATCAAACCGGCTCGGTTTGATCGGTGAATCAGTCTCTAAATATTTGGCTGAGAGGGCGACGCGGCCGGCGTATCCGCTCAAATGATCGGATACGGCGGCCGATATCCGCTCAAATGATCGGATACGGCTAGTTCATCGCCGCGTCGTAGTCCTTCTTCCACTTCCCAGACGCGATTGCCTGCCACATCCAGCCGTCGACCACGGCGCGCAATTCCTTGTCCTTGCGCATCAGATAAGCATCGTCGAAATGGGTGAAGGGGGCCGCGACCGCAGCGGGACATAGCACGCCCGGATGCAGCTTGGTCTGCAGATCGACCTCGACCCCGTCGGTCACCATGACGTCGGCCTGATTGGAGACCAGCTGCTCGAAAATGGTCTTGTTGTCGGGCCAGACGGCGATCTGCGCCTTGGTGAAATGCTCGTGGGCGAATTTGTCGTTCGTGCCGCCCGGGTTGATCACGACCCGCGTCGCCGGCACGTCGATGGCGTCCAGGCTGGTGTATTTGCTTTTGTCGGCGCAGCGCACGATCGGGCGCTTGCCGTCGCTGACGTTCGGGATCGAGAAATCGCCGACCGCGGCCCGGTCCGGGTTGATCGTGATGCCGCCCAGCGCGATGTCGAACTTGCCGCCCTTGAAATCCTCCAGCAGGGTCTTCCAGGTCGTCGGCACGAATTCCGGCCGCACCCCCAGCGTCGCCGCCAGATCCTTGGCCATCTCGATATCGGCGCCGACCAGCGTGCCGTCGGCCATCTTGTAGCTGAACGGCTTATAGTCGCCCGTCGTGCCGATCTTGAGCACGCCCGCCTGCTGGATCTGCTTCAGCACGCTGTCGTCCGCCGGCTTCTTGCCGACGCCGTTCGCGGCCAGCACCGCCGCCAACATCACACCCGCCACTGCCATATTCATGATCTTCTCCCCGATGTGCTCCGGTTCGTCCGCGAGCCTAGCATGAAACGGGAAAACGGCACGGCCCTTGACCTTGTCACGATGGGAAGCCCCATGTTCAGGATCGAAGGAGATTATTTATGCAGATTTTCAGCGTTACCGGCATGACCTGTGGCCATTGCGTTCGTGCCGTCACCACGGCGATCGCCAGCCGGGATGCCACTGCCGCCGTCCGCATCGATCTTGAAACCGGCCGGGTCGAGGTCGACAGCGCCGTGCCGCGCGCCGATCTGGTCGCCGCCATCGCAGACGAGGGCTACCAGGTGGCCGGTGCCTAGAGTGCGATGATATGAGGCCTGTCGGCCTCATCGCTGAATCGCCCTTTAAGGTGTCGGGTTGTTCAGCACACCGTCATAGGCGCGCTTCCACGGCAGCAGATCGACATTTGCATCGATGCCGGCGCGCTGCGCCATCTGCGCGGCACCTGCCCCGCGCGATACCAGGTCAGCAAATCTAAGGCGCCGATCGTTCTGAACGCGCAACGACCGAGACGCATGATGCCTTCCTATTCGACGTCGTTGGCCAGCCGCGCCTTGTGGCCGAGATAGCCGCCATGATGGCGCAAGCCATACTCGCGGCGCGTGACGCCCTTCAGTTCCATCAGGGTCAGCGCCAGCGCATCGCCGATCGCCGCCATCGCCGCCATGCTGGCCGAGGGCGTCAGGCCCAGCGGACAGGGCTCCTCGATCACGCCCATATCGAGCACGACGTCGGATAGACGCCGCAGCTCGCTTTCGGGATGCGACGTGATGCAGATGACCTGCGCGCTGGTCAGGTGGCGCGACAGCTCGATCAGTTCGACGATCTCCAGCGTCTTGCCGCTGGTCGAGAAGGCGACGATGCAGTCGCCCGCCGCGATCAGGCCCAGATCGCCGTGCGCCGCCTCGGCCGGATGGATGAACACGGCGGGCGTCCCGGTCGAGCTCAAGGTCGCGGCGAATTTCCGCGCCAGGAACCCGGCCTTGCCCATGCCGGTCGTGACCACCTTGCCGATGCACGAGCGCAGCGCGTCGATCGCGGCGTCGTAAGTGGCATCGACCCGGATCGCCCGGATCGCCGCCGCCTCGCGCTCCAGCACATGGCGAACCTTGGCCTGAACGTCGAAAGTGCTCATCGTGGCGGGACCTTTCAGTGGCGGAAGTGGCGCAGTCCGGTAAAGACCATGGCCAGGCCCTTTTCGTCGGCCGCCGCGATCACTTCCGGATCGCGCTTGGAGCCGCCCGGCTGGATGACCGCGGTGGCGCCCGCCTCGGCCGCCGCCAGCAGACCGTCGGCGAACGGGAAGAACGCATCGGAGGCGACGACCGACCCGATCGCCGGGCTGGCCGCCTGCCGGTCGCCGCCGGCGGCCGCGACACCGGCCTCGGCCGCCTTCCAGGCGGCAATGCGCGAGCTGTCGACCCGGCTCATCTGCCCGGCGCCGATGCCGACGGTGGCCCCGCCCTTGGCATAGACGATCGCGTTCGACTTCACATGCTTGCCGACGCGAAAGGCGAACAGCAGATCCGCCATCTCGGCCGCGGTCGGCGCGCGCTTGGTCACGACCTGCAGGGACGCCTCGGTGACGCGGCCCGCATCGCGGTTCTGCATCAGGAAGCCGCCCGACAGAGACCGGAAGGTCATGCCGGCCGCCGCCGGATCGGGCATGCCGCCGGTCGCCAGCAGGCGGAGCTGGGTCTTGCGCGCCAGGATCTCGCGCGCCGCCTCGTCGATCGCGGGGGCGATGATGACCTCGGCGAACAAGGACGCGACCGCTTCGGCGGTCTCGGCGTCCAAGGGGCGGTTGAGCGCGATGATGCCGCCGAACGCACTGACCGGATCGCAGGCGAGCGCCTTGCGATAGGCGTCGATCAGGCTGGGTCCCATGGCGACGCCGCAGGGATTGGCATGCTTGATGATCGCGACGGCCGGCGCGTCGAACTCGGCGACCGCCTCGAAAGCGGCATCCGTGTCGTTGAGATTGTTGTAGCTCAGCTCCTTGCCCTGCAGCTGGGTCGCGGTCGCGACGCCCGGACGGCTGTCCTTGGCGATGGCATAGAACGCGGCTTGCTGATGCGGGTTCTCGCCATAGCGCAGCAGCTGCTTGCGCTCGCCGGCGATCGTGAGCGTCGTGGGAAAGGTCTCGCCCCGGTCGGCCGCCATCCAGGCGGCGATGGCGGTGTCGTAGGCCGCCGTGCGGGCATAGGCCATGCCGGCCAGCTTGCGCCGGGTCTGGAGCGTGGTGGCGCCATGGTTGGCGGCGAGATCGGCCAGGACCAGATCATAGTCGGCCGGGTCGGTGACGACGGTCACGAAATCATGGTTCTTGGCAGCGCCGCGGATCAGCGACGGGCCGCCGATATCGATCTTCTCGATGCATTCTTCCCAGCCGGCGCCGCTCGCGACGGTCGCTTCGAACGGATAGAGATTGGAGACGACCAGATCGATTTCGCCGATGTCGTGCTTGGCCAGCGCGTCCAGATGCGTCGCCAGATCGCGCCGCGCCAGGATGCCGCCGTGGATCGCCGGATGCAGCGTCTTGACCCGTCCGTCGAGCATCTCCGGAAAGCCGGTAATGCTGGCGACGTCGGTCACCGCGAGGCCGGCATCGGACAGCGCCTTGGACGAACCGCCGGTCGAAATCAGCAGGACCCCGCGCTCGGCCAGGGCCCGCGCGAAGGGCAGCAGGCCGGTCTTGTCATAAACGGAGATCAGCGCCCGACGGATCGGACGATCGAATGAACTGGTCATGGGCTGGCGTCCGGGCTTTGTTACCAAACGAAGGCGGGACCATAGGGCGGCGAACGCGCCCGATCAAGCGATGCCGGGGCCGCTCAAAGCTGGGCTGCAAGCGCTGTATTGCGGCGCCCGAGCTCCCACAGCAGCAGACCCACGACGAAAAACGCCAGCACCGCCGCGACCCACGGCCATTCCAGACCCAGCACGGCAAGCCCGATCAGCGCCAGATTGCATCCCAGGATGCGCAGCACGACCGCCCCATGCCCCAGGCCCGACTGCACGGCCCGCTGATAGAAATGCTCGCGATGGGCGTGCCAGATCCGCTCGAATCGGACGGCCCGGCGCAGCAATGTCACGGTCGCGTCGACCAGATAATACAGCGGCAGGATCAGCGCCGGCGCCCAATGCCCGTCGCCCGCCATGCCCAGCAGCAGCCAGCCGGTCAGGTACCCCAGCGGGATCGACCCGACATCGCCCAGGAACAGCTTGGCCGGCGCCCAATTCCAGGCGAGGAAGCCCAATGACACGGCGCCCAGCGACAGGCCGAGCGGCAGCACGCCGCCGTTGGGGTCGAGCGATAGAAACGCCACCAGCGCGGCACCGAAACCGATCGCCGCGGTCTGGCCGCCGGTGATGCCGTCGATGCCGTCCATGAAATTGTACAGATTGACGAACCAGAGCCAGGTGAGCGCGGTCAGCGCATAGTCCAGCACCGGCGGCAGCAGACCCTGGAAGACATGGCCGGCGCCGGGAACGAAGATCAGACCCGCCAGGATCGCCACGAACTGGGCGCCGAAGCGCTGCAGCACGGGCAGTCCGCCGCGATCGTCGCGCCAGCACAGGAAGGCCAGCGCCAGGGCGGCGGCGATCACGCCCAGCGTGGCCAGCGGCGCCATGCCGAGGACCGCGATCACGGTCCAGGCGAGCGCCAGCACCGGCACCAGCGCCAGCCCGCCGCCGCGCGGCGTCGGGCTGGTATGGCTGGACCGATGGTTGGGCTCGTCCAGGATCTGGCGATGCCGCAGCCACCACAGCACGCCGCCGGTCGCGGCCAGGCTGACGACGAAACAGAGCAGAACGAGTTCGGCGACCAACGTGAAGGACATGAAAGACCCGATCGAAGATTTGAGCTCGTCATCCGGGTCAAGCCCACGGCCGCCCGATTTGACTCTACCGTCATTCCCGCGTAGGCGGGAATCCAGGGCCACGCGCGAGATCGACAGTCTGTCGTTGAAGATTTCCGCTATGGAGATAGCCTTTATGGCCACCCTGGATTCCCGCCTACGCGGGAATGACGGCGAAAAATCCTGACGGATAACAATGGGTCAAGAGCCCAGGCGTGACGGTGTTTAGCGACGACCAACCAACAAACAAGAATGGCCCCGCCTTGTGAGACGGGGCCATTCTCATCGCATCGCCTTCGAAAATCAGGCGGTCTTGACCAGGCGGCCGGCGAAGAAGCCGTCGATGCCGTCATACTCGGCCAGATGGCACGGCAGGGTGCGCACGTCGCCATCGGCGGTCAAAAGCTCCGACAGGCCGCCGATCTCTTCCGCCAACACCGGTTTGCGCGCGACGCCCAGGCCCTTGGCCAGCAGCTTCTCGATCTGCTGCGGGCCTTCTTCCGGCTCGAGCGAGCAGGTGCAATAGACCAGCATCCCGCCCGGCTCCAGCATCTCGACCGCCGAGGTCAGCAGCCGTTCCTGAACGGCGGCGAGACGGGTCACGTCGTCCGGCGTCTTCAGATGCGGCACGTCCGGATGGCGGCGGATGGCGCCGGTCGCGGTGCAGGGCGCATCGAGCAACACGCCCCAGACCTTTTCCGTCGGACGCCAGGTGACCGCATCGGCACTGAACGTGTCGACCTTGAGCGACAAGCGGCTGAGGTTGCTGACCATCCGCTCCAACCGGCGCGGCGACCGGTCGATGGCGGTGACCAGGGCCCCGCCGGAGACCAACTGAGCCGTCTTGCCGCCGGGTGCCGCGCACAGATCGACCATGGTGCGACCGGAGACGTCGCCGAACAGCTTGGCCGGAATGGCCGCAGCCGCATCCTGGACCCACCAGGCGCCTTCACTATAGCCCGGCAGGTTGGCGATGGCGCCGCCGGCGGCCCGGCGCAGCGTGCCGCTGGGCAGCAGGGTCGCTTCCAGACGCTCGGCCCAACCGGAGCGGTCGAGGCGCGCCGTGATGTCGAGCGGTGCCTCGCGCAGATGCACCTCGGCGATCTTGCGGGCGATATCCTCGCCATAGGCATCCGACCAGGCCTGCCACAGCCATTTCGGCGTATTGAGCCGCGGCGCGTCCTGCAGGGTGACCAGGCCGGGACCATCCTGCGACAGGCGGCGCAGCACGGCATTAACCAAGCCCTTGTGGGTCATGAAACCGCGCGCATCGGCCAGATCCACCGTCGTCGCGACCGCGGCGTGGGCCGGGGTGCGCAGGAACAGCAGCTGCGCGATGCCGAGCCGCAGCATGTCATGCACCTGGGCGGCGCGCGGCGGCAGCGGTGTCGCCAGGCAATGGCTGATGAGCGCGTCGATCTGGCCAAGACGGCGCAGGACCGTCGCAACCAAAAGTCGAGCAAATGCCCGATCGCGAACAGAGAGACTCGGGAGATCCGGAGCCTCGTCGATCGCATCGTCGAGCGGTCGGCGCCGTCGCAAAACGGAGCCGAGCAGATCCACGGCAACGCCGCGGGCTGTGGGTAGGGGTGTGGAGGTCAGCAAAGTACTATCTGCCATCTTATCCTGAACGCGCCAAATCATGTGGCAAACACCCATAGCGGGCAATCGTTCCGCCTAGGCCTGCAAATTGGTGTCTGCTCGTAAGCTCGGAACGCAGCGGGTGAAATTCTGCCCGCAATGATGCCAAGCCGAGGCTCTTGCCGTAAACCGAAATCATCTCGCAATGGTTGCATCACTTATAAATTAGGTCGGATCGGACCCCCGGGGCGGTCGCCCTGGCCCCTTGGCGAAACGATTGGATGAGACATATATGGAGCATGACCGACGATACCAAGCACCCCGCTCCCGCCGATGTGACGAAACCGTCCGTCGCTTCGACACAACAGCCCGCCAAACCGGTCGAAAAGACGACTGTCGCCGAGATCGGTGGCCCGAGCGGCCCTGAACCAACCCGCTATGGCGATTGGGAACGGGGCGGTCGCTGCAGCGACTTTTAACCGCACCTCGGCTTTCGCTCTCTTCACGGCCGATACATATCAGTGCCGCATGTGCCGCATGCCGTAACCGACCTAAGCGGCAGTCCTTGCCCGCGCCCCGCCGTCGGCCTATCAAAACACCGCGCCAGCGGTTCCGAAGCCTGAGCAGGATTCTTTTGGGTGAGACACGTTTGCGTTGGTCACGGATGGATTGAGCGCCAGGAGCGCATCGTCGGCGGGACGCCGCGATCGGCCATCCGCGGCCAATCCGAAGGAACGGACTGCCTGGACCATGGGACGTCGCAAATGTGTCCGACCCAAAAGAATCCTGCTTAATGCGTGTCCTTTTCGACGACGAGATCTTTTCGACACAGTTCGAAGGCGGCGTCTCGCGCTATTTCACCCAGTTGATCGAAGGCCTGCCCGCCGCGGGGCTGAACCCGCTGCTGCCGTTCCGGCTGACCTGTAACCGCCATCTGGCGGAATCGCCGGCCTTTGCCGGGTGGCGCCCGCCCCGCTTCAGCGGTTCCCGGTCGCTGCTGCGCTGGATCAACCGTCGCAGCAGTCTCGCCACCCTCGACCGCGGCAGCTACGACATCTGGCACGCGACCTGGTACGATGGTCGGGCGTTGCCCCATGCCCGGGCCTGGACCGACAAACCGATCGTCACGACGGTCTATGACATGACGCCCGAAGTGATGCCGGAGGCGATCGCGGCCGGCGTCGGCAATCCCCATACCGGCAAATTGGCCATGGTCGAGGCCGCCGACCGGGTCGTGGCGATTTCGGCGGTGACCAAGGCCGATCTGGTGCGTTTGACCACGACCGCGGCCGATCGGATCCGGGTCATCCATCTGGGCGTCGGCGACGGCATGCTGTGGCGCCCCGGCGCGCCCCGTCCCGCCGGACTGCCCGACCGCTTCCTGCTGTTTGTCGGCAAGCGCGGCGGCTACAAGAACTTCGCCGGCGTCGCCCCGGCGCTCGCCGCCCTGATGACGGGCCAACCCGATCTGCACCTGGTCTGCATCGGCGGCGGGCCGCTGTCGCCGGCCGAGGTGGCGCCATTCGGCCCGGCGGCCGACCGCGTGCTGCAGCTCCGGGCCGACGATGGGACGCTCGCCTGGTGCTATGCCCATGCCGCGGCCTTTCTGTTTCCATCGCTCTATGAAGGCTTCGGCCTGCCCATCCTCGAGGCGTTCATCAACCGCTGCCCGGCAGTGCTGGCCCGGCGGAGCTGCTTTCCCGAGATCGGCGGCGAGGCGGCGCTCTATTTCGACCCCGACCGGGCCGACGAGTTGGTCGATCAACTCGGCCGGCTGATCCGCGACGAGGCGACCCGAAGGCGCCTGGGCGAGGCCGGCGCGCTGCGCGCCCGCGACTTTACCTGGACCAAGACGTGCGAGGCGCATGCCGCCCTCTATCGCGAGCTCGCCTGACGTGACCCTGCCCCACGCGAAGCAGCGCAATCGCCGGATGATGCTGTCGATGCTCGCGGGCTTTCCGGTCCGCGCGCTGCAGATTCTGAGCGGCATCCTGATCGTTCCGCTCGCCTATCGCTATCTGGGGGCCGAGCGTTTCGGCCTCTGGTCCGCCGTCACAGCGCTCGGCTCGATGCTGACCCTGGCGGATTTCGGCATCGGCAATGGCCTGATCACCGCGATTTCGGCCGCGACCGGGCGCGAGGAGCCGGAACGGATCCGTCGCGCGATCTCGACCGCGATCCTGATCGTCGGCGCGATCGCGGCATTGCTGTTGATCGGCCTGGCCGTTCTGGTGGCGCTGGGCGATTGGGCCGGCTGGCTGAATGTCGCCGGAACGGGTGCCGCGGGCGAGGCCCGCCCCGCCGGCGCCGTTTGCGTCCTGATGGCCCTCCTGGTGCTGCCGGTCAGCCTGGCCGCCAAGATCCGCACCGGGCTGCAGGAGGCGTTTCGCAACAGCGCGTGGGACGCGGCCGGCGTCGTTCTCACGCTCGGCCTGTTCGTGCTCGCGATCCGGCTCGATACCGGGATGGCCGGCCTCGCGGCGGCGCTCGGGATCGGGCCGGTGCTGGCAGCACTCGGCAACGGGATCGGGCTGTGGCAGCGCCAGAGCCTGCGGCCCCGTTGGGCGGCGGTCGATTTCGACGGCTTCCGACCCGTGGCGCGCCTGGGTCTGCTGTATTTCGCCCTCGCCTGCTCGGCGGCGCTCGCCACGACGGCCGACAATCTGATCGCGATCAAGCTGCTGGGCCCGGAAAGCGCCGGGTCGGTCGGCATCGCCGGCAAGATCTTCGGCGCGGCCCAAGCGGTCGTGATCGTGGCGCTGCTGCCGCTCTGGCCGGCCTTCGGCGAGGCGCTGGCCCGCGGCGACCACCGCTGGGCGCGCCGTGCACTGTGGCGCAGCGTCGGCATGGCGTTCGGCATCAGCCTGATCGGTGCCGGCATCCTGCTCGCCATCGCCAATCCGGTGATCGCCCTGTGGCTCGGCCGCGACACGGTCCTGCCGCTCGATCTGCTCGCGGCCAACGCCGCATGGCTCGTGCTGCAGAGCACCGGCAATGTGTTCGGCATGCTGCTGAACGGCGCCGGCGTGATCCGTTTCCAGATCGCGGCCTCGGTCAGCTATGCCGTGATCGCGGTCGCGCTGAAATTCTGGCTCGCCGATGGGCTCGGCATGGCCGGGATCGTCTGGGGCACCGTCGCCAGCTATGGGCTGGTGGCGCTGCCGCTCTATGTGCGCTACGCGCGGCGACACCTGGACCGGGCAGCGGCGGCGTCAAGTTAAACTCCGTCATCCCCGGGCATGACGGTCAGAGGCTTATCTGTTCATCCGATTCTCGACCAGGCCGTCGACAACGGTCGGATCGGCCAAGGTCGAGGTATCGCCCAGGGCGCCCTGCTCGTTGGCGGCGATCTTGCGCAGGATGCGGCGCATGATCTTGCCCGAGCGGGTCTTGGGCAGGCCGGGCGCCCATTGGATCAGATCCGGCGAGGCGATCGGACCGATCTCGCGCCGGACCCAGGCGACCAGCTCCTTGCGCAGTTCCTCGGTCGGATCGATCCCGGCCATGAGCGTCACATAGGCATAGATGCCCTGGCCCTTCACATCGTGCGGATAGCCCACGACCGCGGCCTCGGCGACTTTGACATGGGCGACCAGTGCGCTTTCGATCTCGGCCGTGCCCAGGCGGTGACCGGCGACATTGATCACGTCATCGACCCGACCGGTGATCCAGTAATAGCCGTCCTCGTCGCGCCGGCAGCCGTCGCCGGTGAAATAGCGGCCGGGGTACATCGCGAAATAGGTTTCGATGAAGCGCGGATGATCGCCGAAGATCGTCCGCATCTGGCCGGGCCAGCTGTCATCGATGCAGAGGTTGCCCTCGGTGGCACCCTCGAGCGGATTGCCCTCGGCGTCGACGATGACCGGCTTCACCCCGAAGAACGGCTTGGTGGCCGAGCCGGGCTTGGCGGCGATCGCACCCGGCAGCGGCGAGATCAGGATGCCGCCGGTCTCGGTCTGCCACCAGGTATCGACGATCGGGCAACGCCCGAGGCCGACATGCTCGTGATACCACAGCCAGGCCTCGGGATTGATCGGCTCGCCGACCGAGCCCAGCACGCGCAGCGAGGTGCGGCTCGTGCGTTTCAGCGGCTCCAGCCCCTCGCGCATCAGCGCGCGGATCGCTGTCGGCGCCGTATAGAAGATCGAGACCTTGTGCTTGTCGATCACCTGCCAGAAGCGGGCGGCGTCCGGATAGTTCGGCACGCCCTCGAACATCAGCGTCGTGGCGCCGTTGGCGAGCGGGCCATAGAGGATATAGCTATGGCCGGTGACCCAGCCCACATCCGCCGTGCACCAGTAGATCTCGCCGTCCCGATAGTCGAAGATCTCGCGATGGGTCAGCGCCGCATAGACCAGATAGCCGCCGGTCGTGTGCAGCACGCCCTTGGGCTTGCCGGTCGAACCGGAGGTGTAAAGGATGAACAGCGGGTCCTCGGCGCCCATCGGCTCCGGCGGGCAATCGGCCGAAGCCTCGGCCATCGCCTCGTGATACCAGACGTCGCGGGCCGCATCCCACTCGACCTTGCCGCCGGTATGACGCACGACCAGCACGGTCGAAACCTCCGGACAGGCCTTCAGCGCCACGTCGGCATTGGCCTTCAACGGCACCTTGCGTCCGCCCCGCAGGCCTTCGTCGGCGGTGATCAGCACGGTCGAGCTCGCATCCTGGATGCGGCCGGTCAGGCTGTCGGGCGAGAAGCCGCCGAACACGACGGAATGGATGGCGCCGACCCGCGCGCAGGCGAGCATGGCGTAGGCGGCCTCGGGGATCATCGGCAGATAGATCGTGACCCGATCGCCCTTCTTCACGCCGCGGCTCTTCAGCACGTTCGCGAACCTGGAAACCTGTTCGTGCAGTTCGCGATAGGTGATGCTGCGCGATGTATTCGGGTCGTCGCCTTCCCAGATGATGGCGACCTGGTCGGCGCGGGTCGCCAGATGGCGGTCGATGCAATTGGCCGAGGCGTTCAGCACGCCGTCCTCGAACCATTTGATCGAGACGTCGCCCTTGAAGCTGGTGTTCTTCACTTTGGTGAACGGCTCGATCCAATCGAGGATCCGGCCCTGCTCGCCCCAGAAAGCGTCGGGATCCTCGACCGAGCGGCGATAGAGCCGCTCATAGGCCGCCGCGTCGGTCGTCTTGGGGCCGGCGAAACCTTGCGGCACGGGAAACAAGCTCTGGTCGGACATGGTAGGCACCCTTCCTCCTGGTACTTTAATACAGACCTTGTCTCGGCCTGCCGCGTCAGTTCGCACAGTCGCCCCCGGTCGTGCGCGGCGGAGTATCGGGAGATTTTGTCCGCGAAACAAGATATCCCACTGTCGCCGTCATGCTTTCCTATCATGAATGAATCCGGAGTTTCGACATGCTGCTGCAACACGCCACCTGGATCGAGGCCGAGGCCTATCTGAAGCGCTCGACCGGCATCATCATGCCGATCGGCTCGACCGAGCAACACGGGCCGAACGGTTTGATCGGGACGGATGCGCTTTGCGCCGAAGTGATCGCCCGCGGTGTCGGCGAGGCGGCCGACGCGTTCGTCGGCCCGACCATCGGCGTCGGAATGGCCGTGCACCATATGGGTTTCGCCGGATCCATGACCGTGCGCCCATCGACCCTGATCCAGATCATTCACGACTATGTCTTGTCGCTGGCACACCACGGCTTCCGCCGCTTCTTCTTCCTGAACGGCCACGGCGGCAACATCGCGACGATCAACGCCGCCTTCTACGAGGTCTATGCGGCGGCCGAGGGCGTGTTGGGCAAGGCCGGCGTCGATGAGCCGCTGCGCTGCAAACTGGTGAATTGGTGGGACAGCCCGCAGGTTGGCGCGTTGTCGCGCGACCTGTTCGGCGCGGACGAAGGCAGCCATGCGACCGCCTCCGAAGTCGCCGTCACCCAATGGGCTTTTCCCGATACGATCAAGCAGGCCGTGCTCGATCCGCCGCGGGCACCGTCAGGCCGCTTCCACGGCCCGTCCGACTTCCGCCGGCGCTATCCCGACGGCCGCATCGGCTCGAACCCCGGTTTGGCCTCGCCCGAGAAGGGCAAGCGGCTTTATGACGCGGCAGTGCCGGACCTGGCGCAATTCTACCGCGATTTCGTCGCGGGGGAGTGAGCGGTCGCTTCATCCGACCCCCTGACCGTCGCCGGGCCTGATGATGCCGGTACCATAGGCGATTTCGTCGCCCGCCATGGACCGCTGCAGAATCCAGGCCTCGGCCTCGGGCCGGGAGCCGAATTCGCCCAGTCGTCGGTTGAGCGCGTTGCTGCAGATCGCGCTCACCGCAAACCTGCCGTTTGCCAGTGGAGAAACGACCATTGTCATTTCATTCGGCTCGAACATCATGGAAACCCCCCTGATGGATCTCGAGACTTGGAACAAGCATGGGAACACTGTGGATCATAGCACGTCGCGACCGGACGAAGGGAGCTATCGCGACCTAAATCGACCGCCGGGCGATAATCATCGTCGAGGGCGCCGGCCGGGTCCGGACCCGTTCGGTCGCGATCTGGACGAAGCCCACGGCCGATAGCGCCTGACGCAGTTTGGCCGGGCTGACCGCGCCGGCATCCGCCTCGCTGCCCTGAATGGCGAACACGACGCGGCCACCCGGCCGCAGCAGCCGGCGCACCACCGCGAGGTCGCCCATCAGATTGGGCCAATATTGGATGCAGTCGATCGCCAGGATCGCGTCGAAGCTGCGCTCGGCGAAAGGGGCGGCATCGATGCTGGCCAGCCGCAGATCGATCGCGCCGCGCCGGATGGCCGGCCGGTTGCGTTGTTCGGCCATGGCCAGCATCACCGGCGAATGATCGATGCCGGTCAGCTTGCCGATCTCGTTCATGCCGGACAGCCGGCGCAGCCCCTCGCCGGGACCGAAGCCGATCTCGAGCACCCGGTCGCCCGGGAACGGCACCAGCGCATCGATCGCGGCGGCGTTCAGGTCGGCGTTGCGCCAGCGCATATAGAGGCCGACCGCCCAGCCGATGAAGCCGGACGGACGCCCGGGCTGACTATGTCGGCCGCTCTCGTCCACACTCACAGGCGCCATCCGAACGCGTTTCTCGTGGAAGGCCACGCGATAATCAGGCGGGAATCCCCGCCATTGCACAGAGCATCGCCCATTCGTTATCGCGCACCGGGGCGACGGACAGGCGCGATTGCCTAATCAGCGCGAAATCGACCAACCGCGGATCCGCCTTGATCTGGGCCAGCGTCACCGGCGTCACCACCGGCATCACCGGCTTGACGTCGACCATGTCGAAGCGCCCGGTCTCGTCGCTCGGGTCCGGATAGGCCGTCTTGACGATCTCCATCACGCCGACGATCTCCCGCCCTTCGTTCGAATGGTAGAAGAACGCCCGGTCGCCGGTCTGCATGGCCCGAAGATTGTTGCGCGCCTGGTAGTTGCGCACGCCATCCCAATGGTTCAGCCCGTCGGCCACCAGCTGCGACCAGGAATATTCGTAAGGTTCCGATTTCATCAACCAGTAGGCCATGATCGCTCAGGCCACCGGCGGGTTATGGAACACGATCTTATAGGCTTGGACCGAGACCGAGGCGAACAGGCCGGCCTTGGCATAGGGATCGTTCGCCGCAATCGTCTCGGCCGCCGCCTTGTCCGCAGCCTCGACCAACAGGAAGCTGCCCGTCGGCGTGGCGCCGTCGTCGGCCAGGAACGGGCCGGCCAGCACCAGCGTCGTGCCCAGCGACTTCAGATAGTCCACATGAGCCGGACGGGTCCCGGCACGCACGCCGGTCGCATCGGTGCGGTCGATACAGTGGATGGAGAAGATCATGATCCCTGAACCCTTTTTGGCGAAAAATCAGCCGGGGCAACCTAGCCGATCGCCTCGGGGCAAACCAGCCACGACGGAGATTGGCCGGCAGATCGCCCGCTCGCAAGCGCCCTCTGACGCAATCAGAACGAGAGCCCCTCGGCCCGGAACGGCCGGGCGAGCAGGCCCGCGACGGCGCTGTCGATCGCCGCCCCCCGGTGCAGGATGGCATCGACCGCGGCCACGATCGGCATGTCGAGCCCGAGCCGGGCGGCCAGTTCCGCCACGGCGGCGGCGGAGGCCACGCCTTCGGCGACCGAGCGGCGCTCACCCAGCACGTCGGCCAGGCTCCGGCCCTGCCCGAGGGCGGCGCCGAGCGAGCAGTTGCGCGATTGCATCGCGGTACAGGTCAGTACCAGATCGCCCAGCCCGGAGAGGCCCATCAGCGTAGCCGGCTGGCCGCCCTTGGCGACGGCGAGGCGCACCATTTCGGCCAGACCACGGGTGATCAGCGCCGCGCGGGCATTGTCGCCCAGCCCGCGGCCGGACACGATGCCGCAGGCGATCGCCAGCACGTTCTTGACCGCGCCACCGATTTCGCAGCCGATCGGATCATTGCTGAGATAGGGGCGGAAGGTCTGGGTACCGAGCGCCGTCACCAGATCCGCGCCCAGTCCCTGGTCCCGTGCCGCCAGCGTCACCGCCGTCGGCAGGCCGCGCGCGACCTCGATCGCGAAGGTCGGGCCGGACAGCACGGCAAACGGGTTGCGCGGCAGGGTTTCGGCCAGCACTTCGCCCATGGTGGCGCCCGTGCCCATCTCGATGCCCTTGGCGGCGATGACCAGCGGCGTCTCGTCGGGCAGCAGCTTCGCCAGTTGGCGCGTCGTCGCCCGGACATATTGCGCCGGCACCACCAGCAGCAGCGCGTCGGCCTGGGCGACCTCGGCCAGATCGCCGGTCGCCAGGATCGACGGGTGCAGCGCCACGCCGGGCAGGAACGCGACATTCTCGTGGCGGCCCGTAATGCTCTCGACCACCTCGGCCTCGCGCGCCCACAGCGTCACCCGCGCGCCGGCGCGCTGGGCGGTCGCGGCCAGCGCCGTGCCCCAGGCCCCGCCGCCGATGACGCCGATATCCCTGAAACGGGTCATGCCTTCACTCCGGCGAAGGCCGCCTTCGGCGCGGTGGCATCGAGCGGCCAGCGCGGTCGGGCGGCGAAATCGAGGGGGTCGACCAGGCCGAGCCGCAACCGCTCCAATCCGGCCCAGGCGACCATGGCGCCATTGTCGGTACAGAGCGCCGCGGGCGGCGCCGCCAATGCCAGCCCGGCCCGTTCGGCCACCGCGGCCAGCGCCGCGCGGATTGCCCCGTTGGCGGCGACGCCGCCGGCCACGACCAGATGGCGCCCGTCCGGATGGCGCTCCTTGAAGAGGTCGGCCGCGCGCCGGCAGCGGTCGGCCAGGCTGTCGGCGACCGCCTGCTGGAACGAGGCGGCCAGATCATGGATCGCCTGGGCGTCGCCCGGCGCGAGGCCCGCCTGGGCCTGGCGCACCGCCGTCTTGAGGCCGGAGAAGGAAAAGTCGCAGCCGGGCCGGCCGACCATCGGCCGCGGCAGCGCGAAGCGCTTGGCATCGCCGGTCGCCGCCGCGCGCTCGACCGCCGGACCGCCCGGATGGCCCAGGCCCAGCAGCTTCGCGGTCTTGTCGAACGCCTCGCCGACCGCGTCGTCGATCGTGGTGCCGAGCCGGACATAGCGCCCGACGCCCTCGACGATCAGCAACTGGCAATGGCCGCCGGAAATCAGCAGCAGCAGATAGGGAAACGGCACCGCATCGGTCAGCCGCACGGTCAGCGCGTGCGCTTCCAGATGATTGACCGCCATGAACGGCAGCCCGGAAACGAGCGACAGCGCCTTGGCCGTGGTGGCGCCCACCATCACGCCGCCGATCAGCCCCGGCCCGGCGGTGGCGGCGATGCCGTCGAGATCGCGCAAAGCCAGCCCGGCCTGGGCCAGCGTGGCGCGGATCACGTCGTCCAGATAGTCCAGATGCGCGCGCGCCGCGATTTCCGGCACCACGCCGCCGTAGGGGGCATGTTCGGCCAGCTGGGCGCGGACGGTATGGGCGAGGATGCGGGACGTCCCCGTCCCTTCCTCCGTGACCACGGCGGCGGCGGTCTCGTCGCAGCTCGTCTCGATGCCGAGTATTCTCATGGGATCGGATATACGCGCGCACCGCGCCGCGAACAACCGGCTAGGGCCTCACACCGCCTGGCCCAGCACGACGACCAGATCGAATACTCTGCCCTCGCGCCGGATGCGCAGCCGCAGCCGCGTGCCGGGGGCCCGGGAGAAAAGACGCCGCAGCGGCCAATAGTCCATGGAGCGCGCCTCGTTGCCCTCGATCATTTCGATCAGATCGCCGACGCGCACCCCCGCATCGGCCGCGGCCCCGCCGGGCAGCACGCTCAGCACGCGCATGCCGCCGGCCCCCACGTCCCGCTTCAGGGTCATCAGCCGCAGGGAATCGCCGTCGTTATAGTGCGGCGTGCGCTCGAAGAACGCCTGGCGGCGGCCATAGTCGAACGTGACGTTGAAGCGCTCGAACACGCCTTCGCCGATATTGCCCGCCACGGCCGGATCGGCGAAGGCGCCGGCGCGCTGTTCGGAGAGATAGACGACCGGACCGGCGACATCGACCGGCCCCAGCTTCAGCATATGGGCCCGGGCGACGCCGGCGGTGATGGTGCCGCCGACACCGACCGCGACGACGGTGGTGAATTTCGGCGGGTATTTATTGACGATGCCGGCCGATTCCATGAACGGCCGGTAGAGCGTCAGCGAATTGCCCTGGCCGGTATCGAGCGTGAAGCGGCCCGGCACCAGGTCGAGCACGCCGTCGGTCACCGGCACGCGGCCGTGGAACCGGAACGGCACCAGCTTGCCGTCGCCGCCATAGCGCCAGCCCTTGGGCTCGCTCAGGGTCAGCTGCTTCAGTTCGTGATCCAGCCGGACGATCAGCCGATCGAACAGCTCGAACCCGATCAGGCCGCGATAGGCCGGCTTTGCCCCGTTCAGGTCGAAATCGAGCGGCACCACGCGCAGCAGCTGGTCGCGCAGCGTCAGATCGCCGACGCCCAGCGAGGCGACGCGGGTCAATCCGACATCGACCGGCCGCTCGCCGGCGCCCCGGCCGTGGAACGCGCCGACCACGGGCAGGCCCAGCTCGCGGGCGAGGCCGCTGTCGATCACGTCGCTGCTGCCGCTGTCGAGCGCGAAGCGATAGGGCCCGTGGCCGTCGATTTCGACATCGACCAGTACCGCCGTCCCGATCGGCTCCAGCGGCATGACCGCCGGCTTCGCCTCCGCGAATATATAGTCGGGCGGCGGCGACGGCGGCGGCGCGAACGGGTCGGGACCGCCGCCGGCCTCGATCACCGCGCGGTCGAGCCGGCTGGTCGCGTCATATTTGACCAGCCCGTTCGAGGTCTGCAGCGAGAAGGGCAGCGTGAGCACCCCGGACCGGCGCCAATCGGCCAGACGCACCGTGACCGGATCGGTGCTCTGGATCAGCAGCTTCATCGGCAGATGGCTGATCCGCTCGAACCAGACTTCGACCGGGGCGCCGCCGGCGGGCATGAAACGCACCAGATCATAGTTCTTGCCGCCCTCGCTGCGGCCGCCCTGGGGCTCGGCCGGCACCGTCAGCTGGTCGGGCACCAGAAAGCCGAAGCTGGCCCAGAACGCCATCGCCCGCGCCAGTGCCAGATCGCCGCCTTCGCTCCGGTGGACGCGATGCGCCCAATCGGCGTTCCAGCCGACCTTGCCGTCCCAACCTTCCGCCCCCGATTCGGGGCCGAGCGTATAATGGCTCGAGGCCAGACCCCGGCCGGGCTCGCTCCAGGTTTCGAGCGAACCGCTGAGCCCGCCGGCGCTGAGCGTCAGGAAACGGTGCAGGATCCGCACCTGATCCCAGGCAGCACCGCCGGTTGCGTCCCGTGCCAGATCGATCAATTGCCGGGCCGGCGTCTGCACGGTCTCCGCCGTGGGCTCCGCCTGAGCAACCGTCCCGAGCAAGAGCAGCGCTATCGACGCACATCTGATCAAGCCGGACGCCATGGCACGCCGATCCTCCCCTTTTTCCAAAAGGATAGCGCAGCCGATCCGGGTCGGACAGGTCGATAAGGCCCGGCTTTTCGCAGGCTTTCGTCGCCGGGCTACCTGCCGCATCAGGAATGCAGGCGACAAGCCAGGCGGCTGACGATAAAGATTGAGCCATGACCGTCGACCCTCCCCTGCTGCGCATCGGCACCCGCGGCAGCGCACTCGCGCTCGCCCAGGCCGAGATGGTGCGCGCCCTGCTGATCCAGGCCCATCCCGAGCTGGCATCGCCCGATGCCGTTCAGATCACGATCATCCGTACGACCGGCGATGCCGTGACGGACCGGACCCTCGCCGCCATCGGCGGCAAGGGCCTGTTTACCAAGGAGATCGAGGAAGCGCTGATCGACGGCCGCATCGATCTGGCCGTCCATTCCATGAAGGATGTCGCGACCTGGCTGCCCGACCGCCTGACGATCGACTGCTTCCTGGAACGCGAGGATCCGCGCGACGCGTTCTTTTCCGCCAAGGCCGACGGTCTGATGTCGTTGCCGCCCGGCGCGGTGGTCGGCACTGCCTCGCTGCGCCGGCAGGCCCAGATCCTGCGCGCGCGGCCCGATCTTTCGATCGTGCCGATCCGCGGCAATGTCGACACGCGCCTGGCCAAGCTCGCCGCCGGCACGGTCGATGCCACATTGCTGGCGGCGGCCGGGCTGAAGCGCCTGGGCCAGGCCGACAAGATCACCCAGATCCTGCCGCCGGACGTGATGCTGCCCGCCGTGGCCCAGGGCGCCATCGGCATCGAGCGTCGCACGGACGACGCCCGCGTCGCGGCCTACCTGAGGCCGCTCGACCACGCGGCGACGCGGATCCGCGTCGCGGCCGAGCGGGCGCTGCTGGCGACGCTCGACGGCTCGTGCAAGACGCCGATCGCGGCATTGGCCGAGCTCGATGCCGCGGGCACGCTCCACCTGCGTTGCCTCATCGTCAGCCCCGATGGCAAGGTCGCCCATGCAGCCCGGCGATCGGGCGCCCCGGCGGACGCGGAGGCGCTCGGCCGGGATGCCGGCCAGGAGCTGCGCCGCCGTGCCGGCGACGGTTTCTTCGACCTGCCGATTCCCGACATCCCCGTCCGCTAACTGAAGCCCTGGAGCATGGTCCGCCGATGAAGCTGCTGGTGACCCGCCCCGCTCTCGACGCCGGCCCGCTGTCCGATCTGCTGACCGCGGCCGGCCACACGATTCTGCTCGACCCGCTGTTGTCGATCCGGTTCCGCGACCGCAGCGCGCTCGAACTGGACGGGGCGACCGGGCTGCTGTTCACCAGCGGCAACGGCGTGCGCGCCTTCGCCGCCTTGTCGAAGCGGCGCGATCTTCCGGCCTATGCCGTCGGCGACCGGACCGCCACGCTGGCGCGCGATCTGGGCTTCGAACGGATCGAAAGCGCCGACGGCGACGTACCGGCGCTGGTGGCCCTGGTCCGCGCCCATCGCAAGCCCGAGGATGGGCTGCTGCTCCATATCTCCGGCCATGACGTGGCGGGCGAACTGGCGCAGAGCCTGGAGGCGGCCGGCTATGGCGTGCGCCGGGCCGTGCTCTACGATGCCGAACCGGCGGCCGATCTGGCGCCGGCGACGCGCACGGCGCTCGGCACCGGAACGTTGGATGGCGTGCTGCTGTTCTCGCCCAGAACGGCGCGTCATTTCGTGGCCCTGATGCATCTGTCCGGCCTGTCCGGCCGCGCCGGCCGCCTCCAGGCCTGGTGCCTCAGCCCGGCGGTCGCCCAGGCGCTGGACGGACTGACGCTCGGCCAGATTCATATCGCGGCGCAGCCGACCCAGGCGGCGCTGCTCTCGCTCGTGCCGCCCGCCGCCGCCCCGAGGCCGGCGCCCAAGGAGGACGTCTTGACCGAAGCCCCGCCGCCCAAGACTCCCCCCACCAACAAGACTCCCCCCGCCAACAATAAGGCACCCGCCATCAAGCCGACCCGAATCGAGCCGACCATCGCCGCGTCGATCCCGCCGGCCGAGCCCAAGATCGAGACGAAACCGGAGCCGAAGCCCGAACCCGCAAACCCGCCGCCGATCGAGCCGGTCATGACCGAGACGCCGCTGACCGGCGATATGGCCTCCGACGCCGATTTCGTTCCGCCCTTCCCGTTCGAGCCGGCGGATGCCGATGCGGACGACGCCCCGGTGCCGCCGGGCTCGGCAGCGAAGCGCGCGGGTCAAAGCCGGTCGCCGATCGTCTGGATCGGCCTGAGCGTCCTGGTCCTGGTCGGCGGCGTCACCGTGCTGGGCCCCATGATCAAGAACAAGCTGGAGGATGCCGGCTATCTCGGCGCATCCCTGCCCGCGCCAACCCGCGACACCGAGGCGGCGAACGCGCCCCCGGCCGGCGCGACATCGCACGCCGGCGGCGTCCCCGATACCCGCGCCGGCGGCGCTGCCGATACCAAAGCGTCGCCCGACGTGTCGAGCGGCCCGCGAAGCATGATGCCGGCCCATGAACCGCCGCTCGGCGCAGCGCCGCAGCCAGCCTCGACACCCGCGCCGTCACCGACGCCCATACCCAGCGCACCGCCGCCGACCGCGGCGGCCGCGAGCCCGCCGCCGGCGAGCCCGAGCGTCAACCCGAGCGATACGCCGCCGGCCGGGTCCGAGCAGATCGCGGGCGGCGCCTTCACCCAGCGGCTCGAGGCGGCCGAGGCCCGGCTCGATCGGCTGCAGGCGAGCGCCGCCCCGGTCGGCGCCGTCACCGGCCTGCAGCAGGGCGTCACGGTCCTGGGCCAGCGCCTGGCCACGCTGGAGGCGAAGCCGTCGGTCGACCCGGCCAGCGTCCAGGCGGTCGCGGCCGACCTGCAGCGCGTGACGGCCGGCCTGAACGATGCGGCGGCGCGGATCGCCCGGCTGGAGCTGCAGGTGCAGCAGCAGGCGACGGCCCAGCGCAACGAAAAGGCGACGGTGCTGGCGCTGGCCGAATTGAAGGACCGGCTGGCCGGTTCCGGCCCGTTCGACGGTCCGGTCGCCGTGCTGAAAGCGGCCGCCGGCGATGATCCGTCCGCCGCCCCGGCGCTGGCCACGCTCGACCGCTTCGCGACCCAGGGCGTTGCCAGCCGCGCCAAGCTGGGCGAGGAGCTGGCGGGCCTACCGGCCGCGATCAACCAGCCGTTGCCGCCCGGCGCCGACGCCGGCCTGTGGCAGCGGATCGAGGCACGCGCGGAAAAGCTGGTCTCGGTTCGCCGGATCGACGATGCCGGCACGGTGAACAATCTGCCGCCCGGCCCGGATCATAGTCTGGCCGTCGCCGCCACGGCGCTGGCGGCCGGCGATCTCAACGGCGCGGTCCAGGCGGTGCAGGCCATGGACGGGCACGCGGCCGAGGTGGTGAAGCCGTGGCTGGCCCAGGCCAAGGACCGGCTGGCGGTCGAGGATGCGGTGGGCCAGCTCACCACGCTTGCGACCCAGCGGCTGCAGAGCACCGCCATGCCGCAAGCGGTGCCGGCACCAAAGCCCGCAGCCGCGTCGGATCAGGGCGCCCCGCAATGAGGCGCGTGCTGCCCGGCCTGTTCGCGATCGCCCTGGTCGTCGCGGTCGCGGTGTTCTTCGCCGACCGGCCCGGCATCGTCAGCGTCAGCTGGCTCGGCTGGCGCGTCGATATCGCGGTCGGCATCGCCGCATTGGCCCTGCTGGTGGTCGTGCTGATCCTGTGGCTGATCTTCTCGGTGCTCGGCCGGCTGTTGCGGGCGCCGCGGCGCTATGCCGGCCGGCGGCGCGACCAGCGGCGGCTGGAGGGCTATCGCGCGCTGACCTCGGGCCTGGTCGCGATCGCCGCCGGCGATGCGCGCGAGGCCGAGCGGCTGCACAAGCGGGCCGAACTCATGTTCCGCAAGGGCCAGTTGGAAACCCCGCCGCTGACCCGTCTGCTGTCGGCCCAGGCTGCATTGATGCGCGGCGATGGTGCCAAGGCCGAGGGCGAATTCTCCGCCATGCTGGGCGACCCGGAGACCGAATTCCTGGGCCTGCGCGGCCTGATCCTGCAGGCGCTGAAGCGCGGCGACGACGCGACCGCGCTGAAGCTGACCGCACGCGCCACCCAGCTGAAGCCGTCGACCCCCTGGGTGCTGCAGAGCCAGTTGGCGCTGGAGACCCGGGCGCAGGAATGGCGCAAGGCGACGGCGACGCTGAAGCAGGCGGTCAAGAAGGGTGCCATCAGCGCCGAAACCGGCCGGCATTACCAGGCGACCCTGCTGATCGCCCACAGCCGCCAGGCGGCCGGCGAGGGCCATGCCCGCGATGCCTTGAGCTATGCCGCGCAAGCCCATGGGCTGGACGAGGGCTTCGCCCCGGCCGCGACCCATTACGCCCGCCTGCTGCGCGACGGCAACAAGACCCAGAAGGGCCTGCGCGCGATCGAGACCGCCTGGGCCAAGAGCGGCCATCCCCAGGTGGCCGAGACCTATGATCTGCTGCTGGCATCGGAAGCGCCGGTGCAGCGGCTGAAGCGGTTCGAGCGGCTGGTCGAACTCCGGCCGTCCGATCCGGAAAGCCATCTGGCCGCGGGGGCCATCGCGCTCAATGCGCGCCTCTGGGGCGAGGCGCGGCGCCATCTGGACCGCGCCGGCGCGCAGGGGCCGGGCCCCTGGTCGAACCGGCTCTGCCATCTGATGGCCGAGCTCGAGCAGGGCGACCATGGCAATGGCGAAGCGCGGCAAACCTGGCTGGAACGGGCCGCGCGCGGCGAGGCGGATGCGACCTGGGTCTGCGGCGCCTGCGGGGCCGAGACCCAGGGCTGGGAACCGCTGTGCCCGAGCTGCCATAATTTCGATTCGCTGGCCTGGCGCACCCCCGATCGGGCCGAAGGCACCGGCCACGACCGGGCAGCCGCCCTGCCCGGCGGCGATCCCAGCCAGCTCGACCCGACCGCCCCCGCGAGCGCCGTCCTCGGCGGCGGCTGAGGATCGGGACGCCCACTC
>JAQGIC010000095.1 GCA_028288725.1 Rhodospirillales bacterium | reverse complement strand
AAAAAGGGAGAGCGGTTGCCCGCTCTCCCCCAGTCTTGACGATATTCGGTCCGATTAGAAGCGGATCGAGGTCTCGAAGATCACCGCGGTGGTGTTGGTGCTCTTCGCGTAGATGTTCTGCACGCCGGTCGAAAGCGGGACGTAGGCGCCGTTGGCGTCGTAGATCGCTTCCTGCACCATGCCGACCAGAGCGACGCCCGGTCCGACGGTGTAGGTGCCGCCGATCTGGATTTCGTTCTGGATCGCGGCGCGCTTGATGTTCGCGTCGCCGGTGATGCCTTCGAACGCGCCGCGCGAATATTCCGCACCGAGGCGGATCGCACCGATCGTGTAGGACAGGTTCAAGTCGACGATCTTGTTGATCATCTCGTTCGACTTCACGGTGAATCCGGTCGCCTGACCAGCGGCGTTGAACGTGCCCGCGCCCAAACCACCGGCGAGGGTGCCCGGGATGGCCATCGTCTGTTCGTAGTCGACGCCCAGTTCGAACGGGCCGTAATTGACCTGCATGCCCGCGTTATAGACCTGCGGATCGGCATTCTGCGTGCCGCCCGAGCCGAGGATCGAGCATGCTGCCGCGCCGGCGTTCTGGCCGAGCGGGACCGTAACCGCCGAGCTCACCGCGCACTTGCGGCTGCCGGTCGAGTAGCCGACCGTCGTGGCGATCTTGGTCGGGCCGAACGTGCCGGTCCACTGACCCGAGAGCGACCAGTAGTTATAGGCCGACTCGTTGTTCAGGTAGCTGGGCGTCAGACCGTTGGTGATCCGGTCGGTCAGGCCGCTGTTGTCGCCGCCGTTGCCCGGGCCGTAGGTGTGACCACCCTTGGCGTCCGGCGTGAAGCTGGCGCCGAGCTGGAAGCCCATGACCGTCGGGCTGTAGTAGACGGCCTTGGTGCCGCGACCGTCGAGGTTCATGGTCGTGAAGTTGTAGATCGGCGTGTTCAGCCACTGCAGGGCACCCGAGTTGGCGCCCAGGTTGCCGTCGCCGTTGGCGGCGCCGGCGTTGTTGCCGGTTGCCACGTTGCGGCGCACGTCGCTGTCGTCGCCGAGGCGGAATTCACCCCAGACGGCGGTGTTCTTCAGGTAGAGGTAGGAGTCCTTGATCGTCGTGTTGTTCGACGACTGGAAACCGCTCACCGTGTTCGCGGTCGCGTTCGGCGCGCTGAACGCGTTCAGGCGGGTCCACACACCGGCGGTGATGCCGTTCGAGAAGGTCGTCGACCCGATGAAGCGGATCAGGAAGTAATCCTGAAACGAAACCGGCTCGCGCTTGTAGGCCACCTGGCCCGGAGCGTCCTGCTGCTGAACGAAGGCGCCGGCACCGGCGTAATACTGGCCACCGATCTTGAACTGAACCGGCGTATCCGTCGTCGCCGTCTGAGCGAGGGCGCCGTTAGAGAACAGGCCGGCCGCGACAAGCGCGGAAGTGCCCAACAATAGCTTCTTCATGATTCCCCTCCAGAAGTTCGTAACTATCGCGCACCAGATCAGCACTCGGCACGATCTGATGGCCGCGGCGGGTCCCCATGCGAGCCGCGGTCGATTCTTTCGCAATCCCAAGCTGGAAGGTACGGAATGCCATCGTCGGGTCAAGAAAGACGACGATTCGTCGCAGGCATTTCCAAACACTGTTGCCGAGACAGCACAATGGCGTCCAAGGGGGCGGACCCCCGAAACCCAGGTCATGGCACGCTTGCGCCGCTTTGAAGCCGCGCCGGAACATGCTAGGAACCGAGCGCGAAAGAATCTGAAGCTCCGCCCGCGATCCTTGGTTCGGCCACCGGGCCGTCGGACAGGTCGGGGCGTTCGAGGAGTCCCATGGTCAACCGTTTCCGTGCCACCACCCTTGCCTTCGGCATTGCTGCAGCCACGATCCTCGCCGGCTGCGGCAGCGTTACGCCGGCCGACAGCACCTATCGTGCGAACGACCCGAAAGACGTCGACGAGGCGGAGAGCTCCAACTCGCTGTTCGGCGCCAGCGGCCTGACCGGCCTGTTCGGCGGCGGCGGATCCAAGAAGGACGCGCCCGGCACCCAGGGGATCGGCGTCAACACCTATCTATGGCGGGCGTCGCTCGACACCGTATCGTTCATGCCGCTCGCCTCGGCCGACCCGTTCGGCGGCGTCATCATCACCGACTGGTACACGCCGCCGGAGACCCCGAACGAACGCTTCAAGCTGAATGTCTACATTCTGGATCGCCAGCTGCGCGCCGACGGCATCAAGGCGAGCGTGTTCCGCCAGAGCCATGCCGCCGATGGCCGCTGGGTCGATATGGTGGTCGATCCGAAGACCGCGACGGATCTGGAGAACGCGATCCTTACCCGCGCCCGCCAGTTGCGGGTGAATACGGCGCAGCAGTCGTCGTAACGGGAGCGGGCCGCCAGCGCCTTATATATAGCGCGGCAGTCCTGCGCGGATCGGATCAACGACGGCAATCGGGTCCGGAGCGCCTCACCCCGCGTCATCGCGCAGGGACGGGCGTCCGGACCGACCGTCGTCAGATCAAGGTGGATGGGGATGGATCGGTATAATTTTCACGAGGCCGAGCGCCATTGGCAGTCGGTCTGGCGCGACCGCGGCAGCTTCGCCGCCAAGACCGACCCCAGCCGGCCGAAATACTACGTGCTGGAGATGTTCCCGTATCCGTCGGGCAAGCTCCATGTCGGCCATGTTCGCAACTATACGATGGGCGACGTCGTCAGCCGCTTCAAGCGCGCGCGCGGCTTCAACGTACTGCACCCGATGGGCTGGGATGCCTTCGGCCTGCCGGCGGAGAACGCCGCGATCGCCGGCGGCATTCATCCGGGCAAATGGACCTACGAGAACATCGCGACCATGGGCGCCCAGCTCAAGCTGATCGGGCTCGCCTATGATTGGGATCGCGAGATCGCGACCTGCCACCCGGAATATTACCGGCACGAGCAGAAGATGTTCCTCGACTTCCTGGCGAAGGGCTTGGCCTATCGCAAGGAATCCTGGGTCAATTGGGATCCGGTCGAACATACCGTGCTCGCCAACGAGCAGGTCATCGACGGCCGCGGCTGGCGCTCGAACGCGCTCGTGGAAAAGCGCCTGCTGTCCCAGTGGTTCCTGAAGATCACCGACTTCGCCGACGAGCTCTTGGCCGGCATCGAGACGCTGGACCGCTGGCCCGAGCGGGTCCGGGTCATGCAGTCGAACTGGATCGGCCGGTCCGAGGGTGCCCGCGTGCAGTTCGCGCTCGAGGGCGACGGCTTCGCCGGCCAGAAGCTCGAGATCTTCACGACCCGGCCGGACACGCTGTTCGGTGCCAGCTTCTGCGCCATCTCGGCCAATCACCCGATCGCCCGAGAGCTGGCGACGGAAGATCCGGCCATCGCCGCCTTCAATGCCGACTGCAACCGCATGGGCACGTCGGAAGCCGCGATCGAGACTGCCGAGAAGCTGGGTTTCAAGACGCGCCTCCAGGTCACCCATCCGTTCCTGGCCGGCGTCAGCCTGCCGGTCTATATCGCGAATTTCGTGCTGATGGAGTATGGCACCGGCGCCATCTTCGGCTGCCCGGCCCATGACCAGCGCGATCTGGATTTCGCGCGCAAATACGGTCTGCCGGTGAATGTCGTGGTCCGCGCGCCCGACGGCACCGTGCCCGACGTCCGCACCGAGGCGTTCGTCGCGACGGACGGCATCCTGGTCAATTCCGATTTCCTGGACGGGCTCCCGGTGCCCGAGGCCAAGCGGGCGGTGATCGATCGGCTCGAAGCCCTCGATGCCGGCAAGGGCACCATCCAATATCGCCTGCGCGATTGGGGCGTCTCGCGGCAGCGCTATTGGGGCTGCCCGATCCCGATCATCCATTGCGAGACCTGCGGCATCGTGCCGGTGCCGGCGAAGGATCTGCCGGTCCGGCTGCCCGACGACGTCAGCTTCGACCAGCCGGGCAACCCGCTCGACCGCCATCCGACCTGGAAGCATGTCGCGTGCCCCACCTGCGGATGTCCGGCCCAGCGCGAGACCGACACGTTCGACACGTTCTTCGAATCCTCGTGGTATTTCGCGCGCTTCTGCTCGCCCCGGTCGGATGTGGCGTTCGAGCGCGCCGACGTCGATTACTGGCTGCCGGTCGACCAGTATATCGGCGGCATCGAGCATGCGATCCTGCATCTGCTCTATTCGCGCTTCTTCGTGCGCGCCTTGCGCGCCTGCGGCTATCTCGACCTGGCCGAGCCCTTTGCCGGATTGTTCACCCAGGGCATGGTCTGCCATCAGACCTACCAGGATGCGGCCGGCAATTGGCTTTATCCGGAGCAGGTCACGATCGACGAGAATGGTGTCGCGACCTCCAACGGCCAACCGGTCACGGTCGGCCGCTTGGAAAAGATGTCCAAGTCGAAGAAGAACCTGGTCGGGCTCGATGAAATCGTGTCGAGCTACGGCGCCGACACGGCACGCCTGTTCCTGCTGTCGGACAGCCCGCCCGAGCGCGACCTGGAATGGACCGAGTCCGGTGTCGAGGGCACCTGGCGCTATGTCAACCGGCTGTTCCGGCTGATCTACGAGCATCAGGGCCGCCTGGCGCCGATCGGGGTCGCCAGCACCGACACCGGCGAGACGCGCCGCCTGGTCCATAAGACCGTGGCGGCCGTGACCGAGGATCTGGAGCAGTTTCGCTTCAACCGCGGCGTCGCGCGCCTGCGCGAACTGTCGAACCACCTGGAAACCGTCGCCGGCACGGTCGACGGCGCGGTGCTGCGCGAGGCGCTCGAAGCGCTTACCATCCTGATCGGCCCGATGATGCCGCATCTGGCGGAGGAGCTGTGGCGCCTGATGGGCCATGAGGCGCTGTTGATCGACCAGGCTTGGCCCGTGGCCGATCCGAATCTGGTACGGGACGACACCGTCAAGCTCGCCGTGCAGGTCAACGGCAAGCTGCGCGCCACGATCGAGCTGCCGCGCGATATCGATCAGGAACAGGCTCGGGTTGCGGCACTCGCGATGCCCGAGGTACAAAGGATGCTCGAAGGCAAGCCCGTCCGTAAAGTCGTCGTCGTCCCGAACAGGGTGATCAATGTCGTGGCGTAACCGCGTCCTCGCCAGTCTCGGAACGGTCCTGCTGGGCACTGGCCTGGCGGGCTGCGGCTTTCATCCGCTCTATGCGGACCATGGCCGGGACGCGCTCGATCCGGCGCTCGCCTCCGTTCAGGTCGATCAGATCCACGACCGGCTGGGCCAGGTGCTGACCAATCAGCTGCGCGACGGGTTCAATCCGACCTCGGCCGCCGTACCGGCGCGGTATCGGCTCGATGTATCCTTGGCCAGCACGCATTATGATTCGGCGCTGCGCTCCGACGGCACGGCCAGCCATACCACGATCCGCGTCACCGCCGATTACGTGCTGCGCAGCCTGGCCGACAACAAGCTGGCGACGTCGGGCAAGCTCCGGTCCGACAATGGCCTGGACGTGCTCGACAACCAATATGCCAACACGATCGGCGTGCAGACCGAAGAACTGCGCGCCGTGCGGGATCTCGGCGATCAGATCCACGAGAAGATCGCGATCTATCTGCGCCAGACCGCCGCCAAGCCCTAACGCCCGGCGGCAGCCCGATGAAATTCACCGGCGCGCAGCTCGCCAGTTTTCTCAAGCGGCCCGACGAGGCCGTCATCGTCGCCCTGGTGTTCGGCCCCGATGAGGGGCTGGTGCGCGAGCGGGCCGACGCCCTGGTCAAGGCCGTGCTGGGCGACGCCGGCGACGATCCGTTCCGCCTGGCGCTCCTGACCGCCGACACCATCCGCAAGGACCCCGCCAGCCTGGCCGACGAGGCCGCGGCCATGAGCCTGATGGGAGGTCGTCGGGTCGTGCGCGTGCGCGACGCGGCCGACGGCATCTCCGCCTCCCTGAAACACGTGCTGGAGACGGGCCGTGGCGGCGATGCGCTGCTGGTGCTCGAAGCCGGCGACATCGGCAAATCTTCGTCGCTGCGCAAGCTGTGCGAGGCCGACGCCAAGGCCGTCGCCGTCCCGTGCTACGCCGACGGCCCGCGCGAGGTCGCCGGCCTGATCCGCGACACGCTCCAGGCCCAGCGCATTGCGATCGACGATGATACGGTCGAATATCTGGTCGGCAATCTGGGCAGCGATCGCGCCATCAGCCGCCAGGAACTCGAAAAGCTCGTGCTCTATGCCGGCGCCGGCGGCCGGATCGAGTTGGCCGATGCGGTCGCCTCGGTCGGCGATTCCAGCGCGCTCGAGCTGGAAGACGTCATTTATGATGCCCTTGACGGTCGTACCGCCAATATCGATAGCGCCCTCTCCCGCCTGTTCCTTGAAGGCCAGGCGCCGGTCTCCATCGTCCGGGCCGTCATGCGCCATGTCCAGCGCCTGCATTTCTGTGCCGCCCAGGTCGCGGGCGGGCAGCCGCTCGATCTGGCGGTGCGCGGGCTCCGGCCGCCGATTTTCTTCAAATATACCGATCGCTTCCGCCGCCAGGCCGAGCAATGGCCGGAGGAACGCTGCGAGCGGTTGCTGAAGCGGCTGACCCAGGCCGAGCTTGATCTGAAGCGCACCGGATATCCGGATGAGACGCTGTGCCGGCACTTGCTGATCCATATCGCCAGGATTGGGCCAGTTCGCCGCTAATCAACCGTGCCGGGTAATCACGATTACCTATGTAATTCTCGGAAATCGGTAGATTTTTTACCACGAATTAAGTCTCCAGAGCCCAGTCTGCCCGTCCCAGATCGCTCGGAAGCGCTGGAACTATTTTCTTCTACAAGAAAATTCAGGGCGGAGACCCCCCATGACTTTGCTCGATCGCTTGACCATCCGAAAGAAACTGATCCTTTTGACCGCCCTGGCGATCGGCGTCGCGGCGGTGCTGGTCGCCATCAACGCCTCTGACACGCGCGATCGGATGATCGAGGACCGCAAGGGCGAGATCCGCTCGATCGTGGAAACGGCGCATGGCGTCGCGCAGAAGCTCGAAGCCGAGGTCCAGGCCGGCCATTTGACCCACGAGGCTGCCGTCGCCTCGTTACGCCAGACGATCGAGGCGATGCGGTACCGGCCGACCAAGGAATATGTCTTCGCCTATCAGATGGATGGCCTCAGCCTCGCCCATGGCGGCAATCCGGCGCAAGTCGGCACCAACCGCCTGGCCGTCAAGGATTCGACCGGCAAGCCGATCGTCGGCAATTTCGTCGATACGCTTAAGAAGGCTGATGAAGGCTTCACCACCTACATGTACCCGCGGGCGAGCGGCGGTGAACCGCTGCCGAAGATGACTTTCGTCAAGCGCTTCACGCCCTGGGACGGCTTCATCGGCACCGGCGTCTATACCGACGACATCGAGGCCGATTTCCTGAGCATGATGAGCCGGGTCGGCATGGTCGCGGTCTTGCTGCTGCTGCTGTTGGGCGCCATCGCCTTCGTCATCTCGCGCGATATCTCCGGCTCGATCACCCGCCTGCAGCACAAGATGGGCGCGCTGGCGGCCGGCGATCTCGCGGTCACGATCGACGAGACGGCACGGGGCGACGAGATCGGCCGGATGGCGGATGCGGTCCAGATCTTCAAGGAGCATGCGCTGGAGATCGAGCGCCTGCGCCTGGCCCAGGAAGAGAGCGAACGTCAGACCGCCGAGCGTCGCCGGAACGAGACCCTGCGGCTTGCGGGCGCGTTCGAACAGACCGTCGGCGGCATCGTCGATGCGGTTGGCCACGCTGCGGGCGAGATGCAGCGCGAAGCCCAGAGCCTGTCGGGCAGCGCCCATGCCGCAAGCCGCGAGGCGCGCGACATCGCGACCGGTGCGGCCGAGGCGGAAGGCAATGTGCAGACCGTCGCGGCCGCGGCCGAAGAGCTATCCGCCTCCATCGCCGAGATCGGCCGCCAGGTCGGCCAGAGCGCCTCGATCGCCAGCAAGGCGGTGACCACGACCGCGCTGACCGACCAGAGGGTCGGCGCGCTCGCCGGCGCCGCCCAGCGCATTGGCGAAGTGGTCGGCCTGATCCAGGCGATCGCCAGCCAGACCAACCTGCTGGCTTTGAACGCCACGATCGAAGCGGCACGTGCCGGAGAAGCCGGCAAGGGCTTCGCCGTCGTCGCCAGCGAGGTCAAGAGCCTGGCCAATCAGACGGCCCAGGCGACCGATGATATCCGGCAGCAGGTCGAGGCGATCCAGGGTTCGACCGCCGAGGTGGTCGCGTCGATCCGCGATATCGCCGAGACGATCAACGAAATGAATGAAATCGGCGGCGCCATCGCTGCGGCGATCGATCAGCAGAGCGGTGCCACCCGCGACATCTCCGCCAACGTCCAGCAGGCGGCGCGCCATACCTCCTCGGTGTCCGAAGGGGTCGGCGCGGTCACGGAAACCTCGGAACGGGTCGGGAGCGCCGCAGGCCGCGTGCTCGATTCGGCGCAAGGCCTGACCGCGCAATCCGAGGCTCTGAAGCGTCAGGTCGCCCAGTTCCTGGAAACGATCCGCGCGGCTTGATCGCCGAGTCAAGCGGCGAGACCCCCCACCCTAGCCCTCCCCGCAAAAAGCGGGTGAGGGAGCTTTTTCTTACCCTCTACCGCTTGCGGGAGAGTGAGGGCCCCGCGAAGCGGGAGGATGAGGGTCGTACAGCTAACGCAGCCGCTTCAGCAGATGGTCCAGCTGATCCAGCGTCCGATAGGAGATGACGACATCGCCGCCGGAACCCTGGCTCCTGATCTTGACCGCGAGGCCGAGCGAGCCGGTCAGTTCGCGCTCCAGCGCTAAGATGTCGGCGTCCGGCTCCGCACCGCTCGATGACGGTCTGGCGGATCCGGATTTCCGGCCCTTCTGCACCAGCGCTTCGACCTGGCGCACGTTCAGGCCGCGCTCGACGATCTCGTCGGCCAGCACCTCGGCCCCCTCGACGCCGAGCAGGGCCCGGGCATGGCCGGCCGAGAGCTTGCCCTGGGTCAACAGGCCCCTCACCTTCTGGCCCAGACCCAGCAGGCGCATGGTATTGGCGACATGGCTGCGGCTCTTGCCGACGGCCTTGGCCAGTTCGTCCTGCGTATGGCCGAATTCCTCGGTCAGGCGAGCGTAGGCCTCGGCCTCCTCCAGCGCGTTGAGATCCTCGCGCTGCAGATTCTCGACCAGCGCGATTTCCAACGTCTCGCGATCGGTCAGATCGCGGACGATGACCGGCACATCGTGCAGCCGGGCCTTCTGGGCCGCGCGCCAGCGCCGCTCGCCGGCGATCAGCTCATAGGCGTTCTGGATTGTCGGATGGACCCGGACCAGCAGCGGCGACAGGATGCCCTTGTCGCGGATCGAGTCGACCAGGCCGGCCAGCTTCTCGTCGTCGAACACCCGACGCGGCTGATAGCGGCCGGGATGAATCTGCCCGATCGCGATGGTGCGCGACGGCTTGCGCGCCGCCTCAGCATCGGATTCCGATTCTTCGCCGAACAGCGCCGACAGGCCGCGGCCCAGCTTGCGCGGCTTTCCCTCTTCAGCCATGGCGCGGGCCCTCGTCTCAAACTCGCTCAATGCGCATAGTCCTGTTCGCGATACAGCACCTCGCTGGCGAGGTGGATATAGGCCTGCGATCCGGCGCAGCGCCAGTCATACAGCAGCACCGGCTTGCCGTGACTCGGCGCCTCGGAGATGCGGACATTGCGCGGAATGGTCGTGTTATAGACCTTCTCGCCGAAATAGCCGCGCACGTCCGACGCGACCAGATCGCACAGATTGTTGCGCTTGTCGAACATGGTCAGCACCACGCCCTGCAGGTCGAGCGACGGGTTCAAGGATTTCTTGACCCGATCGATCGTGCGCACCAGGTGGCTGAGCCCCTCCAGCGCATAAAACTCGCATTGCAGCGGCACCAGCACGGCGTTGGCCGCGACCATGCCATTCAGCGTCAGCAGACCCAGCGACGGCGGGCAATCGACCAGGACGTAGTCGTAAACGACCTTAAGCTGATCGATCGCGTCCTTCAGGCGGTATTCCCGCCGCTCGCCCGACACCAGCTCGATTTCTGCGCCCGCGAGTTCGACCGACGCCGGCACCAGCTGCAGGCCCGGCACCGAGGTCGAGACCAGGGCGGCGCCGATCTCTTCCATGCCCATCAGCACTTCGTAAGTGGTAATGACACGCTGCTTCTGGCTGACGCCCAGACCGGTCGAGGCGTTGCCCTGCGGATCGAGATCGATCAACAGCACGCGTTTCTCGGCAGCGGCCAGCGCGGTCGCCAGATTGATCGCGGTCGTGGTCTTGCCCACCCCGCCCTTCTGATTCACCACCGCGAAAACGCGCGGCGCTTTTGCTTTGGTCTTGCCGGCACCGGCGATGCCGATCGCCTCGCTACGAACGCTCACGGGCCGGAGACTCCACTTCAAGGATCACGCCAGAGGGGTCGGAGAGGCTGGGCCGCTCCGTGACACTCATGTGCCAGGTTTTACGGGCTTCGGTCAATTCATCGCCCTGGCGCGCGCCTTTGAGAAATACGCACTTGCCAGTGGGCTTCAGGAAGCGAACCGCATGGTCCAGCAATTGGGCGAGCGGCGCAAGCGCGCGCGCGGTGACGATATCGGCTTCGATCGCCGGCGCGGCCTCGATCCGCTTGTTGTGAATCGTTATGGGCGTCGCCGTGACGCGGGCTGCTTCATGCAGAAAAGCGCATTTGCGCGCGTCGGATTCGATCAGATGGACCTGCGGGCCGCCAAGGATCGCCAGGATCAAGCCGGGCAGGCCCGCCCCGCTGCCCAGATCCACCAGCACGCCGGCCTGGGCGACCTGGCCATGGATCTGGGCCGAATCGAGAATATGGCGGCGCCAGACGTCCGGCAGCGTCGCCGGGCCGACCAGGTTGATCTTCGCGTTCCATTTGGTCAGCAGGGCGACATAGGCGGCCAGCCGCTCCTGTGTTTCACGTGAAACATCGATGAGGGCGGCGAAGCCGGCAGCGGTCAGCGGCGCGCTCATGACGTCACGTCCCTGGCGCCCGATGTTTCACGTGAAACATCGCTAGCGGTGTTTAGACCGGTCATGGTTCAGGCCGAAAGTCGAAGCTTGCCGCGGCGGACATGCTTCAACAGCGCCATCAGCGCCGCGGGCGTCACGCCCGGAATGCGTCCGGCCGCACCCAGCGTCGCCGGCCGGACGAGCGCCAGCTTCTGACGGACCTCGTTCGACAGGCTGCCAACGTCGGCATAGTCGAGATCGGCCGGCAGCTCGAGCTGTTCGTCCCGCCGGAAGGCCGCGATGTCGGCCTCCTGGCGGGTGATATAGGCGGCATAACGGCAATCGATCTCGATCTGCTCGGCCACATCAGGCCGGAGTGACGACAGCGCCGGCCAGACTTTGGCCAAGCGCTCGAGGTCCATCTCCGGATGCGCCAGCAGCTGGGCGACCGATCGGATCTGGCCGTCGGCATTGACCGAGATGCCGTGTCGCTGCAGCGCCGGCGGCGTCATGGCCAGGCCATCGACCAAGGCCCGCGCCTCGACGAGCGCCGCCCGCTTCGCCTGCCAATGCTCCCGCCGCGCCGAGCCGATGCAGCCGATGGCCAGCCCGAGGTCGGTCAGCCGGCGGTCGGCATTGTCCGCCCGCTGCAACAGACGATATTCGGCGCGCGAGGTGAACATGCGATAGGGCTCGCTCGTGCCGCGCCCGATCAGGTCGTCGATCATCACGCCGATGAAGGCATCGGCCCGGTCGAGCGTGAAGGCGGCCGAGCCGCCGGCCGCGAGCGCCGCATTCAAGCCGGCGACCAGCCCCTGGCCCGCCGCCTCCTCATAGCCGGTCGTGCCGTTGATCTGGCCGGCAAGATAGAGACCCGGGACGCGCCGCGTCTCCAGCGTCGCCGACAGCTCGCGCGGATCGACGAAATCATATTCGATCGCATAGCCCGGCCGGATCATCATCGCCTGCTCCAGCCCGGGGATGGTCCGCAGCATCGCGCGCTGAACGTCTTCCGGCAGCGAGGTCGAAATGCCGTTCGGATAGACCGTGTCGTCGTCCAGGCCTTCGGGCTCCAGGAAGATCTGGTGCCGCTCGCGCGCGCCGAAGCGCACGACCTTGTCCTCGATCGATGGGCAATAGCGTGGTCCAGTACCCTCGATCTGGCCGGAATAGACCGGCGCGCGATCGAGATTGGCACGGATGATCTCATGGGTTGCCGCGGTCGTGCCCGTGATATGGCAGGCGATCTGCGGCGTAGCGATCTTGCTCGTGAGGAACGAGAACGGCTCCGGCGGATCGTCGCCCGGCTGTGCCTCGAGCTGGCCCCAGGCGATGGTGCGGCCGTCGAGCCGTGCCGGCGTACCGGTCTTGAGGCGACCCAGCGCGAAGCCGGCCCGGTTCAAGGTCGCGCTCAGACCCAGCGACGGCGCCTCGCCGACCCGCCCCGCCGGGATCTTCTTCGGCCCGATATGGATCAGACCGCGCAGGAACGTGCCCGTGGTCAGCACGACGCGACCGGTTGCGATCATGCGGCCATCGCCCAGCACCACGCCGGCGATGCGCCCTGCCGTATCGAGGCTCAGATCCTCGACCGCCCCCTCGATGACGGTCAGCGTCTCGTATTCGGCCAGCAGCGCGGTCATCGCCTGGCGATAGAGCTTGCGGTCGGCCTGGGCGCGCGGACCGCGCACGGCCGGGCCCTTGGACGCGTTCAGCATGCGGAACTGGATGCCGGCCCGATCGATCGCCCGACCCATCACACCGTCGAGCGCATCGATCTCGCGCACGATATGGCCCTTGCCCAACCCGCCGATCGCCGGGTTGCAGGACATTTCGCCGATGGTGGCGCGTTGATGGGTGACGAGCGCGGTGCGGGCGCCGAGACGCGCCGAAGCGGCCGCGGCCTCGCAGCCGGCATGGCCGCCGCCCACGATGACGACGTCGAATTTATCTTGTGAATTCATAGCGGCCGGACATTACGCCGACCGGCCCCCGCTCGTCAAAGCCGCTACTTGCCGATGCAGAAATCTCTGAAGATCACATCCAGCAGATCTTCGACATCGACCCGGCCGGTAATGCGGCCAAGCGCGCGGACCGCAAGGCGCAGATCCTCGGCGACCAGGGCCGGATCGGCGCCGGCGACCGCGCGCGCCAGACTGGCGGCGCATTGCTCCAGCGCCACGCGATGGCGCTCACGCGTCACGATCGGCGCATCACCACCCAGCATCGCCGCGGCGCGGGCCGCCAGCACATCGACCAGCGCGCCCAGGCCCTGCCCGCTCGCGGCCGAGACCGCCAGTCCATCGGCCGGCGGTGCCGCCTGATCGGCCTTGTTCCACACCAGCACGCTCGCGTCGTCCCGCAACGTCGCAAAGCCCTCAAGACTTTCCGGCGCGCCGGCATCCAGGATCAGCAGTTTCAGATCCGCCGCCGCCGCCCGGGCCCTGGCGCGGCGAATGCCCTCGGCCTCGATCGGGTCGGCCCCCTCTCGGATCCCCGCCGTATCGGCCAGAATGACCGGATAGCCACCCAGATCCAGATGAACCTCGATCACGTCGCGGGTGGTCCCCGCCTGGGCCGAGACGATCGCCGCGTCGCGCCCGGCTAGCGCATTCATCAGGCTCGATTTGCCCGAGTTCGGCGGTCCGATCAGCGCCACCGACAGGCCATCGCGCAGAATCTCCCCGCGCCGCCCGTCCGCGAGCCGGGCCCTGATCTCGTACTCCAGCGTCTCAGCGACGATCCGGGCCGGGCCCAGCAGGTCGTCCGGCAGATCCTCGTCGGGAAAATCGATTGCCGCCTCGACATGGGCCAACGTGCGGGTCAGCTGCCGCGCCCAACCCTCGGCAATCCGGGTGAAGCCGCCGGCCATCTGGCCCAACGCCTGGCGCCGCTGCGCCGCGGTCTCGGCTTCGATCAGATCGCCCAGCCCCTCGACCTGGGTCAGGTCGAGCTTGTCGTTCAGAAACGCCCGCCGGCTGAACTCCCCGGCTTCGGCCAGACGGCAATCCTCGAGCCGCCCAAGCGCCGCCAGCATGGCCGCGACCACGGCCGGGCCTCCATGCACGTGAAACTCGGCGACATCCTCCCCGGTGAAGCTGGCCGGACCCGGAAACCACAAGGTCAGGGCCTGGTCGATCGCCTCGCCCGTGACCGGGTCGGCGAGTGCGGCAAATCGCGCCGCCCGCGGCGGCGGGCGCCGACCGGAGAGACGCTCCAGAGCCGGGCCCGCCATGGGTCCCGAGACCCGGACGATCGCGACACCGGCCCGGCCGCGCGCCGTCGCCGGGGCGAAGATCGTCCGTTCCGATGCCATGGCGGCTCAGGCTATCGGCGGGGTCTGGTCCGGCGACAGGCGCAGCCGCTCGACCGTCTCGCCCTTGACCAGATGGGTCGCCAGGATCTCGTCGATATCTTCGCGAGTCTTGTAGCCATACCAGATGCCTTCGGGATAAATCACCATGGTGGGGCCCAGTTCGCAGCGGTCGAGACAACCGGCGCTATTGACGCGCGTCGCCGGCAAGCCCAATTCCTTGACACGTACTTTCATGTAATCCCTAAGCTTTTCCGCTCCGCCCTCGGCACAGCAGCCGCGTTTGTGACCCGGCGGCCGAACGTTGGTGCAGCAGAAGATATGGGTTTGGAAATAGGGTCGCTCCGCCGTATCCATCATCGCTCCTGATTGTCCAAGCCGGTTCTTGGCCTGATGCCGGAAAACCTAATAGGATGTTGCGCTTGGAACAATGGCGGCGCCGCGAACCGTCTCTCAGAGGTACCATGGCAGCGAACCAGCTTGCGGCCGAAACCAGTCCCTATCTGCTGCAGCACAAGGACAATCCGGTCCATTGGCGCGCCTGGGGCGCGGCAGCGCTCGCCGAGGCCCAGGCCCAGGCCAAGCCGATCCTGCTGTCGGTCGGCTATGCCGCCTGCCACTGGTGCCATGTCATGGCGTCGGAAAGCTTCGAGAATCCCGCCATCGCCGCGGTGATGAACGAGCTGTACATCCCCATCAAGGTCGACCGCGAAGAGCGGCCGGATATCGACGCGATCTACCAACAGGCGCTGGCGCTGATGGGCGAACAGGGCGGCTGGCCGCTGACCATGTTCCTGACCCCGGCCGGCGAGCCGTTCTGGGGCGGGACCTATTTCCCGCCGACCCAGCGCTGGGGCCGGCCGGGCTTTCCCGAGGTTCTGCGCGGGGTCGCGGCACATTATCAGCGCGATCCGGACAAGATCGCCCGCAATGTCCAGGCTTTGACCAGCGGGCTGGCGCAGCAATCCGCCGCCCGCCCGGCCGAGGGCGAGATCGCGCCGGAGCTGCTCGACCAGATCGCGGAACGGCTGGCCAAGAACGTCGATCCCATCCATGGCGGCTTCGGCCAGGCTCCGAAATTTCCCAGCCCGTCCAATCTCGAACTGCTCTGGCGCGGCTGGCGCCGTTCGGGCCTGGCGCTTTGCCGCGACCGGACCCTGCTGACGCTCGACGCCATGTGCCAGGGCGGCATCTACGACCATCTGGGCGGCGGCTTCGCCCGCTATTCGACCGACGAGCAATGGCTGGCGCCCCATTTCGAGAAGATGCTGTACGACAATGCCCAGCTGGTCAGCCTGCTGGTGCTCGTCTGGCAGGAGACCCGCTCGCCGCTCTATGCCGCACGGATCGAGGAAACGATCGGCTGGGTCCTGCGCGAGATGCGGGCCCCCGATGGCGGCTTTTCCTCGACCGTCGATGCCGATGCCGAGCATGAGGAAGGCAAGTTCACCGTCTGGTCCGAAGCCGAAATCGATCAGCTGCTGGGATCCGACGCCGCCTTGTTCAAGGCCCATTACGACGTGACGGCCGGCGGCAATTGGGAAGGCAAGACCATCCTCAATCGCCGCGGCCGGCCGGCGCTGGACCATCCGGCGATCGAGACCACGCTCGCCCGCTGCCGCGCCACCCTGTTCCAGGCGCGCGAAACCCGCGTGCATCCGGGCCTCGACGACAAGGTGCTGGCCGACTGGAACGGCATGATGATCGGGGCCTTGGCCGAGGCGGCCCAAGCGCTCGAGCGGCCGGAATGGCTGGCGGCGGCCGCGGCGGCCTGGGGCTTCGTCACCACGCGGATGATGCCGGCCGATGACCGGTTGTATCACTCCTGGCGCGGCGGGCGGCATCATCCGGGCACGCTCGACGATTATGCCGCCATGGCCCGCGCCGGCCTGGCGCTTCATGAGGCGACCGGCGAGCCGGCCTATCTGGCCCAGGTCGAGCGCTGGGTCCCCGTCCTCGAGCGGCATTTCCGCGATCCGGCCGGCGGCTACTTCTTCACCGCCGACGATACCGAGGCCCTGATCGTCCGCACCAAGAGCGTCAACGACAATGCGGTGCCGGCCGGCAATGGCGCACTGGTCCACGTCTTCGCCCGACTCTGGGGGATCACCGGCGAGGACGTCTACCGCCAGGCGCTGGATGCCCAGATCGGCGCCTTCGCCGGCGAAATCGAGCGGAATTTCTACCCCCTCGGCACGTTCCTGAACGGTATCGATTTCGCCTTGCGCACCGTTCAGATCACGATCGTGGGAACACGGGATGCCAGCGATACCAAGGCATTGCTCGACGCGGTCAACAGTGTGAGCCTGCCGAACCGGCTGATCCAGATCGTGGCCGCGACCGAAATGCTGCCGCCCACCCATCCGGCTGCCGGCAAAACCCGTCTGAACGGTGTCGCCACGGCCTATGTCTGCATCGGCGCGACCTGCTCGCCGCCCCTTTCCGACCCCGCGGCCCTGTCGGCCGCCCTCTCCCAATCCTGATCCCACCTGCGATAGAGGCTTTGCGATGACCACCATTACAATCGACACCGGCGACGGCGCGATGACCGGCTACCTGGCCCTGCCCAAGGCCGGCACCGGGCCCGGTATCGTGCTGATCCAGGAGATCTTCGGCGTCAACCAGGTCATGCGCGATCTGGCCGACCAGCTCGCATCCAACGGCTATGTCGTCGTCTGCCCCGATCTGTTCTGGCGCATCGAGCCGGGCATCGACATCAGCGACAAGACCGAGGCCGAATGGGCGCGCGCGTTCGATCTGTTCAAAACGTTTCACGTGGAACATGGCGTGCGCGACCTGCGCGCCACGCTCGCCGCGCTGCGCGCCCATCCGGCCGTGACCGGCAAGGTCGGCGCCGTCGGCTACTGCCTGGGCGGCAAGCTGGCGTATCTCATGGCGGCCCGGACCGATGTCGACTGCGCGGTCGGCTATTACGGCGTCGGCCTGCAGGACATGCTGGGCGAAGCAAGCCAGATCCGCAAACCGCTGATGCTGCATATTGCCGGCCAGGATTCTTTCACCCCGCCCGAGGCCCAGGCCAAGATCCACGCGGCGCTCGACAAGCATACGTCGGTGACCATCCATGATTTCCCGGCCAACGAACATGCCTTTGCCCGCGTCGGCGGCTCGCATTACGACGCCTCGGAAGCGCTGATCGCCAATGGCCTGACCTATGATTTCTTCAAGCGTCACCTCGGCTAGACCCGGAGTTGCCATGACCCACGCCATCCGCATTCACAAGCCGGGCGGGCCGGAAGCGCTTGTCTGGGAGGAGATCCAGGTTGGATCGCCCGGCCCCGGCCAGGTCCGGCTGCGCCATACCGCCGTCGGACTCAATTTCATCGACGTCTATCACCGCACCGGCCTGTATCCGTTGCCCCTGCCCCTGATCATCGGCAGCGAAGGCGCCGGCGTGGTCGAGGCGCTGGGGCCGGGCGTGACCGGCCTGCAACCGGGCGACCGGGTCGCCTATGCCGGCGTGACCGGCGCCTATGCCGAGGCGCGGCTGATCCAGGCGGACCGGGTCGTCAAGATTCCGGCCGGAATCACGGACCATCAGGCCGCAGCCATGATGCTGCAGGGCATGACCGTCCGGTATCTCATCCGCGAGGTCTATCCGGTCAAGGCCGGCGACACGATCCTGATCCATGCCGCCGCCGGCGGTGTCGGCCTGATTCTATGCCAATGGGCCAAGTCGCTGGGCGCCACGGTCATCGGCACCGTGTCCAGCGACGAAAAGGCCGAACTGGCCAAGGCCCACGGCTGCGATCATCCGATCGTCTACACGCGGGAGGATTTCCAGAAGCGCGTGATGGAGATCACCGAGGGCAAGAAGCTGCCGGTCGTCTATGATTCGATCGGCAGGGATACCTTCATGCAGTCGCTCGACTGCCTGCGTCCGCGCGGGTTGATGGCGATGTTCGGCCAGGCCTCGGGCCCGCCGCCGCCGATGGAGATCAACCTGCTGGCACAGAAGGGCTCGCTCTACCTGACCCGGCCGACGCTCGGGACGTTCATCGCCAGCGCCGAGGGCCTGAAGACCACGGCCGACGATCTGTTCGAAATCGTCGCATCGGGCAAGGTCAAAATCTCGGTCAACCAGACCTATCCGCTCAAAGATGCCGCCCAGGCACATCGTGATCTCGAGGCACGCAAGACCACCGGTTCCACTGTCCTGATGGTCTAGAGCCTGATCCGATCAAACCAACTCGGTTTGATCGGCGAATCAGTCTCTAAATATTTGATTTAGAGTGCGATTCAGATATGAGGCCGAGCAGGCCTCATATCATCGCGCTCTAGCCAATAAAAACGGCGGCACAGTCTCCTGTGCCGCCGTTTCCATTCCAGGCTGATCGTCTAGATCAAGTATTCATCGCGTCGAAGAACTCGGCGTTGCTCTTGGACTGCTTGAGCTTGTCGAGCAGGAACTCCATGCCATCGACCACGCCCATGGGCATGAGCACGCGGCGCAGCACCCACATCTTGGACAGGGTGCCCTTCTCGACCAGCAGCTCTTCCTTGCGCGTGCCCGACTTGGTGATGTCGAGCGACGGGAAGGTGCGTTTGTCGGCGACCTTGCGGTCGAGCACGATTTCCGAATTGCCGGTGCCCTTGAACTCCTCGAAGATCACCTCGTCCATGCGCGACCCGGTATCGATCAGCGCGGTCGCGATGATGGTGAGCGAACCGCCTTCCTCGATATTGCGCGCGGCGCCGAAGAAGCGCTTCGGGCGCTGCAGCGCGTTCGCATCGACGCCACCGGTCAGGACCTTACCCGAGGACGGCACGACCGTGTTGTAGGCGCGCGCCAGGCGGGTGATCGAATCCAGCAGGATGACGACGTCGCGCTTGTGCTCGACCAGGCGCTTGGCCTTCTCGATCACCATCTCGGCGACCGAGACATGGCGCGAGGCCGGCTCATCGAAGGTGGAGCTGACGACCTCGCCCTTCACCGAGCGGGCCATGTCGGTCACTTCTTCCGGCCGCTCGTCGATCAGCAGCACGATCAGATAGACTTCCGGGTGATTCTGGGAAATCGCGTGGGCGATATTCTGCAGCATCACGGTCTTGCCGGTACGCGGCGGCGCCACGATGATCGCGCGCTGGCCCTTGCCGAGCGGCGCGATCAGATCGATCACCCGCGTCGTCATGTCCTTGCGCGTCGGATCGCGGTTTTCCAGCGACAGCTTCTCGTCCGGATAGAGCGGCGTCAGATTGTCGAAATTGATGCGATGGCGGACGCGGTCCGGCTCGTCGAAATTGATCGAGTTGAGCTTCAGCAGCGCGAAATAGCGCTCGCCGTCCTTCGGCGCGCGGATCTGGCCCTCGACCGTGTCGCCGGTGCGCAGGCCGAAGCGGCGGACCTGGCTGGGGCTGACGTAGATATCGTCCGGACCCGGCAGATAATTGGCTTCCGGCGAGCGCAGGAAACCGAAACCGTCCTGCAGAATCTCCAGCACGCCATCGCCGAAGATGGCGACGTCGTTTTCGGCGAGCTGCTTCAGGATCGCGAACATCATGTCCTGCTTGCGCAGGGATGAGGCGTTTTCGATCTGCAGTTCCTCGGCGAAGGCGAGAAGCTCTGCCGGGGTCTTGCGCTTGAGTTCCTGGAGATTCATCGGTGGGGTCGCAGTACGGAAGAAGGAATGGGAAAGCCCGAGATGACATGAACCGCGCAAGGGGGCAGGACGGACCCACCGGGATGCAACCGGACACGCAAAGACATTTTCGGGAAAGAGAAGCGCCGGAGAGACCGGCTGCGTCGCTTATTTAGGCGAGCCGGCGTCCTAAGTCAATGCGTTCGAAGAACCTCTGCCTGTCCGCTGAGCACCTTGGCCGTTCAGAACGGCTTGACCACCACCAGAATCACGATCGCGATCATGAGGACGGTCGGCACTTCGTTGATCATGCGATAGAAACGCTGCGAGTGGTGATTTCGATCCTCAGCAAATGCACGACGCCAGGCACCGAAGAAATGCTGCATGACCAGCATGGCCAGCACCAGGGTGAGCTTGGCGTGCAGCCAGCCCTGGTGGAAATCGACGATGCCCGGTGTCGCCAGCAGCAGCCCGCCGAACAGCAGGGTTGCGACCATCGCCGGCAGCATGATCGCCCGGGCCAGCCGACGCTCCATCACCTTGAACGTCTCCGACTGGACCGAGCCGATTTCGGCGGCGGCGTGATAGACGAACAGGCGCGGCATGTAGAGCATCGCCGCCATCCAGGCGATGACGCTGACGATATGCAGCGCCTTGATCCAGGGGTAGGCGCCGGTCAGAAAATCCATGTGCTATCCCTCGCTGCCGCACGGACAGCCGACCCGGTCCGCGGCACAGATCCGCCCGCCCTCGCCCGAACAGACCGTCCGACCGGACCCCAGTGCCCGTAGCGCCTCGTCGGCCAAGCCGGCGATGAAATCCCGGTCCGCATCGACCGTCGGCACCCGGACATAGTCCGGAACGCCCTTATGGTGGGCCAATTCTCGATATTCGATGTCGAGCTCGACCAGGGTCTCCGAATGTTCCGACACGAAGGCGATCGGCACGACCAGCAGCGGCACGCCATCGGCGCCGGCGCGCACGACCTCCGCTTCGGTCGAGGGCCCGATCCATTCCAGCGGACCGACCCGGCTTTGATAGCAGATCACCCAATCGAGCTCCGGCAGGGCGAGCCTGGCCCGCACGGCGGCAACGCTCTGTTCCACCTGGGTCTGATACGGGTCGCCGGCGTCGACGATCTTCTTCGGCAAGCCATGGGCCGAGAACAGCACGCGCGGCCGCACCGCCCCGAACTTGGCCAACCCGGCCCTGATCCGCGCGGTCACCGCATCGGCAAAGCCGGCATTGGCTGGATAGCAGCACAGGCTGACCGTCGGCACGGCCAGCCCGGCCCGTGCGGCTTCGCGCTGCCATTCCTTGACCGAGGACCCGGTCGTGGTCGTCGAATATTGCGGATAGAGCGGCAGCAGCAGGACCCGGTCCGGCCCCCACGCCTTGACGGCGGCGACCTGGTCGCTGGACCGCGGCCGCCAATAGCGCATGGCGATGAAGCATTTGAAGCCCGACCCCAGCGCCGCCTCGAGCGCGCTTGCCTGTGCTTCGGTGTTGGACAGGATCGGCGAGCGGCCGCCCATCTGCTCGTAGATCCCGGCCGCGATCGGCGCCCGCCGGCCGGAGATCAGTTTCGCCACGAGCCAGCGCAGCGGCTGGGGCAGGCCGATGATCGCCGGATCGTTGAACAGGTTGAACAGGAAGGGCTTGACCGCGTCCGGCCCATCCGGGCCGCCGAGGTTGAACAGGATGATGGCGGTTTTCATGGTCGTCCCGAGAGATGGGGCGATTTGGCAATTCGTCCAGTCGGGTGCGGCACGAAGCGCGTCAGCCCCGCGCCGGCTTGATCGCGCGGACCAGATCGACCAGCTTCGCCACATGCTCCGGCGGGGTCTGCGGCACGATGCCATGGCCCAGATTGAACACGAACCGACCGCGCCCGAGCGCGTCGGTGATCGCCCGCACCCGCGTCTCGAGCGCCTGGCCGCCGGCGACGAGCACCAGCGGGTCCAGATTACCCTGGACCGCCACGCTGGGCTGCAGCACATCGCGGGCGAAGGCGAGCGGCATGTCCTGATCGATCGATACGGCATCGACCCCGGTGGCCTTGGCATAGCCCAGATAATGCGCGCCGGAGGCCCGCGGGAAGCCGATGATCGGCAGCTTCGGATGCTTTTCCTTCAGCGCCGCGACGATCCGCTTGGCCGGCGCCACGACCCAGCGCTCGAACGCCTCGCCCTCGAGCGCGCTCGCCCAGCTGTCGAACAGTTGAATCACTTCGGCGCCCGCGCGCACCTGGGCATCCAGATGCGCCACGGTCGCCTCGACCAGCAGCGCCATCAGCGTCTCGAACCCGACCTTGTCCTCCGCGGCGAAACGCCGGCTGTGTTCGAACGTCCGGCTGCTGCCGCCTTCGATCATGTAGGTCGCCACCGTCCAGGGTGCGCCGGCGAAGCCGATCAGCGTGGTCTCGGGCGGCAGGTCCTGCTTCAGCCGGCCCACGGTCTCGTAGACCGGTGCCAGACGCTCGATCATGCCGTCGAGCGACAGGGCCGCGAGACCGGCAGCGTCGCGAATGGGATCGAGCTTGGGGCCCTCTCCCTCCTGGAAGCCGACCTTCTGGTTCAACCCCCACGGAACGACGAGAATATCCGAGAACAGGATGGCGGCGTCGAAGCCGAAGCGCCGGATCGGCTGCAACGTCACCTCGGTCGCGAGCGCGGGGGTGAAGCACAGGTCGAGGAAACCGCCCGCCTTCGCCCGGAGTTCCCGATACTCAGGCAGATATCGCCCCGCTTGGCGCATCAGCCAAAGCGGGTGACGATCGACGACGGCGCCACGCAGCGCCCGGGGCAAAAGCTTTTCTTCTGTTCTCATGATGGCGCCGATTGTCCGTCCGCATCGGGGGCTTGTCCACCTTGCCATACAACAGATGGAAGGGTTTTGATGAAAATAAGGTGGTGGTGGTAGTAGATGGGTGTGGGCAACGGGGATTACCGCTATCCCTGAATTCATCCACAGACCGGGCCGGGGTCGCTCGACAGGGCACCCGGGCCTGTGGATAGTCTGCGGCCGGCATCGCCGAACGCGCCGGTAAGCCTCGCGCGGCGGCGCGCTTCGGACAGTGGGGATAACGGGGGGTTCGGATGATCTGGCAACCGCCATCCCCAGGCTTCGGACCGGTGGGGGCCTTCTATCCCGAGGCGCACGACTCACCGGACGATAAAGGCGGCAACGGGGATCGAATTCGGCGGCTGGGGAAAAACGGCGACTTATCCCCATTAACCGCGAAGTTCTCCACAGCAACGAGGAAACTTTTGTGACCGTCAACCGTTTCCACCTCCATCTCGTGTCGGACTCGACCGGCGATACCGTGCACGCGCTGGCGCGGGCCTGTCTCGTCCAGTTCGAGGATGCCGATCCGATCGAGCATATCTGGTCGATGGTTCGCACCCGGGCCCAGGTCGAGCGGGTTGTCGCCGGGATCGAGGCCAACCCGGGGGTCGTGCTCTACACGCTGGTGAACGAGCATCTGCGCCAGCCGCTGCAGGAACGCTGCCGCGCGCTCGGCATGCCGGCGATCCCGGTGCTGGATCCGGTCATCGGCGTGTTCGGCTCGTTCCTCGGTCGCCGGGCCCGGGCGCTTCCCGGCCAGCAGCATGCGCTCAATCACGAGTATTTCGTCCGCATCGACGCCATGACCTTCGCCATGACTCATGACGATGGCCAGGCGCCCTGGGGGCTGAATCTGGCCGATGTCGTGCTGGTCGGCGTGTCGCGCTCGTCCAAGACGCCGACCTGCATCTATCTGGCCAATCGCGGCATCAAGGCGGCCAACGTGCCGCTGGTCCCCGGCGTGCCGTTGCCGCCCGAGCTGTTCCAAGCCGACAAGCCGCTGATCGTCGGCCTGACCAACGATCCGGAACGACTGGTCGCCCTCCGCCGCAACCGGCTGAACAGCCTGCAGAGCGATCCGGAAATCGACTATGTCGACCTGGAAGCGGTCCAGGCCGAGGTCGTCGCCGCGCGGCGCCTGTGCCAGGAGCAGAAATGGCCGGTGATCGACGTCACCCGCCGCTCGATCGAAGAGACCGCCGCCGCCATCCTGAAGCTGGTCGCCAAGCGCCAGGGCCTCGACGCATGAGCGAGGCCGTGGTTCTGGCGTCGGGCAGCAAGACGCGCCTGACCTTGCTGCAGCAGGCGGGTCTCGGTGTCGAGGCTCTGGCGCCGTCGGTCGACGAGCAGGAGATGAAGGCGGCGTTCCTGGCGGAACGGGCCCCGGCCGAGGCCTGTGCCGAAGCGCTGGCGGAACTGAAGGCGGTGCGGATTTCCCAGCGTCGTCCCGGTGCGCTGGTCATCGGTGCCGACCAGATGCTGGACTGCAACGGCGTCTGGTTCGACAAGCCGGCCGACGAGGCCCATGCCCGCGCCCATCTTCAGGCACTGCGCGGCAAGACCCACCGGCTGGTGACGGCGGCGGTCGTGGCGCGCAATGGCCAGCGCATCTGGCACACGATCGACACGGCCAGGCTGACCATGCGGCCGTTCAGCGATGCGTTTCTCGACGACTATCTGCATTGGGTCGGGCCGGCCGTACTGTCCTCGGTCGGCGCCTATCAGCTGGAAGGTCTGGGCGCGCAGCTGTTCAGCCGGATCGAGGGCGATTTCTTCACCATCCTCGGCCTGCCGCTGCTGCCGCTGCTGGGCTTCCTGCGCGACCAGGGCGCGCTGGCGAAATGACCCCGCGTCTCAGCGGCGTCATCGGTTGGCCGGTCGGCCATTCGCGCTCGCCGGCCTTGCACGGCCATTGGCTCCAGCGTCACGGCATCGCCGGCGCCTATATCGCCCTGCCGGTCCGCCCGGAGCATCTGGAGCAGGCGCTCCGGGCGCTGCCGATTCTGGGTTTCGCCGGCTGCAACGTAACCGTGCCGCATAAGGAGGCGGCGTTCCGCCTGGTCGATCACGTCGATGCCTCGGCGGCGCGCCTGGGGGCGGTCAATACCATCCTGGTGCGACCCGACGGTACGCTCGAAGGGCGCAATACCGATGGCGAAGGCTTCCTGAAACACCTGCAGGCGAGCGCGCCCGGCTGGGTGCCGACCGACCGGCCGGTTCTGGTGTTGGGCGCCGGCGGGGCCGCGCGCGCCATCGCGGGCGCCCTGGCCGATATCGGCGTGCCCGAAATCCGCGTCGCCAACCGGACCGATGCCCGCGCCGAAGCCCTGGCCCGCGAATTCGGTCCGCCGCTCAAGCCCTGGGCCTGGGACCGCCGCGACGATGGCCTGGCCGGTTGCGGCCTGGTCGTTAACACGACGCAACTCGGCATGAACGGCTATCCGGCGCTCGCTCTGGCGCTGGACCGGCTGCCCTCGGACGGCGTGGTCAGCGACATCGTCTATAGCCCGCTCGAAACCGCCCTGCTGGCCGATGCGCGGTGCCGCGGCCTGGTCGCGGTCGACGGGCTGGGCATGCTGCTGCACCAGGCCCGCGCCGGCTTCGCCGCCTGGTTCGGCGTCGAACCCGAGGTCGACGAGCCGTTGCGCCGGGCCGTGTTGGGAAGCCCGGCCCCGTGATCCTGATCGGGCTCACCGGCTCGATCGGCATGGGCAAATCGACGGCGGCCCAGGCCTTGAAGCGCCTGGGCCTGCCCGTCCATGACGCCGATGCCGCCGTTCATCGTCTGCTGGCGCCGGGCGGCCGGGCGGTCGCCGGGGTGCTGGCCGCCTTCCCCGAGGTCGCAGCACCGGACGGGGGCATCGACCGGCGCAAGCTGGGCGCCGTCGCATTCGGCGATGCCGCCGCGCTGGCACGGCTGGAGGCGATCCTCCACCCGCTGGTCGGTGCCGCGAAGCGGCGATTTCTGGCGGCGGCGGCCCGGCGGCGCCGCCGCCTGGTCGTGCTCGACGTGCCCCTGCTCTACGAGACCGGCGGCGAACGGGAATGCGATGCGGTGCTGGTCGTCACCGCGCCGGCATTCCTGCAGCAGCAGCGGGTCATGGCACGCGCCGGCATGACCGGCGAGAAATTCCGCGCGATCCTGGCGAAACAGCTGCCGGATGCCGAAAAGCGGCGGCGGACGCCCTATGTGGTGCCGACCGGTCTTGGCCGGCGCTTCAGTCTCGATCGCCTGCGTCGGGCCTTGCGCGCCATCGACGGCTCGGTCAGCATGCGCCGGAGAGCGTCGAGGAACGAGCATGCGTGAGATCTGTTTGGACACGGAAACGACCGGCTTCGAACCGGGCGAGGGCCATCGGATGGTCGAGATCGCCTGCATCGAGCTGATCAACCTGATGCCGACCGGCCGCGAGCTGCATCTCCATTTCGATCCAGAACGCGATATGCCGGCCGAGGCCGAGGCGGTCCATGGCCTCAGCCGCGAATTCCTGACCGGCAAGCCGAAATTCATCGAGCTGGTGCATGAGTTCGAAGCCTTCATGCAGGATTCCCGGCTGGTCGCGCATAACGCGCCGTTCGATGTCCGGTTCCTCAACGCCGAACTGGTGCGCGCCGGTCGGCCGAAACTGACCTGCGCGGTGCAGGACACGCTGCAGCTCGCCCGCAACAAGTTTCCGGGCTCGCCAGCCAGCCTCGATGCGCTGTGCCGGCGTTTCGGCATCGATCTCAGCGAACGCACCAAGCATGGCGCGCTGATCGACACGCGCTTGCTGGCCAAGGTCTATCTGGAATTGATGGGCGGCCTGCAGCCCGGTTTCAGCCTGGCGGCCGACAGCCGCGTGACCGCGGCCGCGGCGGCCGCCGTCATCGCCAACCGGGAGCACCGTCCGCCCCGCCCGCACGCGGCGACGCCCGAGGAACTGGCGGCACACGCGGCGATGATCGCCTCGCTGAAAGAACCGGTCTGGCTGCATTAGAGCCTGATCCGATCAAACCGGCTCGGTTTGATCGGTGAATCAGTCTCTAAATAGTCGGGCTCTGACGAAAACGGCGCCGCCTCCGGTCGGGGACGGCGCCGTTCCTGGTCGGTCGAACCGGGTCAGGCGTTGCCGACGGTCTCGGTGGCTTCGGCCGCCGCTTCCGCTTCGGCCGCCTTGCGGCGCTGCAGCTCGGTGAAATCGATCGGGTTGATCAGCAGCGGCGGGAAGCCGCCTTCGCGGGTGGCATCGGCCACGATCGCTCGGGCGAACGGGAACAGCAGGCGCGGCGTTTCGATCAGGATCAGCGCGGCCATGACGTCCTGCGCCACATTCTTGATGGTGACCACGCCGCCATATTCCAGCTCGACCAGGAAGGCGACCTCGCCGGCAACCCGGGCCTCGACCTTCAGCACCAGGACGACCTCGAAACTCTCTTCGCCGATCTGGCGCGCCTTGACGTCGACGTCGATGCCCACTTCGGGCGGGGCCGATTGCTGCAGCAGGCTTTCCGGCGCACGCGGGTTCTCGAAGGACAGGTCGCGCAGATATTGCGCGTTGATGACGAGCGAGGGCGGCTGGGGCGCTTCGCCGGTCGGGCCGTTGGCGGCGGTGTCGGACATGGAACTGGAGCTCCGGGAAAGAATGGAGCCGGTGGGCTAGCACGGAACGGGTCCGCGGCTCAACCGCATCCGGATCGGATCCGGTGGTTATTCGCGGTCGATCCGCCGGTCGGGCGGCACTTTGCGTTCGACGATTTCGTACTCGGTATCGATCACCGTCGGACCGGACCCGCCCGGCTGGGCGACATTCATCCGGGCCCCGGACCGGGCGAGCCAGCCGAGCGTCCATGCCACGGCCAGCGCGCGCACCGGCGGGATCAGCAGCAGCAGCCCGATCGCATCGGTGAAGAAGCCGGGGACCATCAGCAGCAGCCCGGCCAGGACCTGGATGCCGCCATCGACCGCCACCGGCAGCGGCGTTTCACCGGCATTGGCGGCCGCGCGCAGCCGGACCAGGGTCTCGAAACCCTGCCGCCGGACGATCGCCATGCCCAGCATGCCGGTCAGGACGATCTCGGCCAACGTGCCCGCGACGCCGAGATACGGGCCGATCAGAACGAAGCCGGCAATTTCGATCAGCGGCAATGCGTAGAGGAACGGGAGAAAACCCATGCCGATGCTTGTCCTTTCCCGAGCTTCCGCCTATCTCTCGAACAGGGCGGGCTCGTGCCCGTTCCACTGCCGGGGCGCATGTCGTCCCATAATCCGTCTGCCGGGATGCGTCCATGGGCGATCAGGTCATCGATATCATTTTATTCGCCATGGTCGCGGCCTTTCTGGTGTTCCGCCTCTGGAGCGTGCTCGGCCGCCGCACCGGACACGAGCAGACGCCGGTGAAACCGCCCCAGCCGATCATGGCGCCGCGCACGGCCACGTCGGACAATGTCGTGGCCCTGCCCGATCGATCGCGGGTTTCGGCCCCGGCGCGTCCGTCCAGTCCGCTGGATGCCGGCCTGGCCGAGATCGCCGCCGCCGATCCACATTTCCGCCCCGAGACTTTCGTCGACGGTGCGCGGCATGCGTTCGATCTGATCGTGAAATCCTTCGCCGACGGCGATACCGCAACATTGCGCCCGCTGTTGAGCGACGAGGTCTATGACGTGTTCGCCGAGGCGATCCGCCATCGGCTGGCAACGAAAGAGACGGTCGAGACCCGCGTCGTCACCATGCGCGATCCGGAATTGGTCGAAGCCCGACTGGAAGGCCGGACCGCCTCGGTCACCGTCAAATTCGTCTCGAGCCAGATTTCCGCGACGCGCACCGCCGACGGCAAAATCGTCGAGGGCGATGCCGAACGCGCCGTGGAGCACACGGACTACTGGACCTTCGCGCGCAACGTCCGGGCTTCCGACCCGAACTGGATTCTGGTTTCGACCGGCCCGCACGAGTGAATTTTCGACGCCTTTCCGCCCTTGGCCTGATGCTGGCGGCGTTGGCCGCCTGCGGCGGACCGCCGGCGAAGCCGCCGCCCGACAGGCTGGTCCTGACGCGGGCCGGCTACCGCGACCTGCCTGGCTGGAGCCGCGACGATCCGTCGGCGGCACTGCCGGCATTGCTGAAATCCTGCACGGTCCTCTTGAAGGGCGGCGACGATCAGGCCGTCGGGTTCGCCGGTACGATTGCCGATTGGCGCACGCCTTGCGCCGATGCGGCCCAAGTGCCCGCGGGCGATCAGGCCGGGGCCCGCGCGTTGTTCGAGCGCGATTTCGTGCCGTTCCGCGCGTCCAACAATGCCGAGACCGAAGGCCTGTTCACCGGCTATTATGAGGCGGAGCTGCATGGCTCGCTCGCCCGGACCGACCGGTTCAACGTGCCGCTCTATCACCGGCCGGGCGATCTCGTGTCGGTCGATCTGGGTCAGTTCCGGCCTTCGCTCAAGGGCCAGCGCATCGCCGGCAAGGTCTCGGGCACCAAGCTCGTGCCCTATGCGACCCGGACCGAGATCGAGGCCGGGGCGCTCGCCGGCCGCGGGCTGGAATTCGTCTGGGTCGATGATCCGGCCGATGCGTTCTTCCTGGGCGTCCAGGGATCGGGCCGGGTTATCCTGCCCGACGGCCAGGTCCTGCGCGTGGGATATGATGGCGAGAACGGCCAGCCCTATGTGACGATCGGCCGGGTGCTGGCGGCCGAGGGCGTGCCGGCCGACCAGATCACCATGCCTTACCTGCGCAAATGGATTGCCGATCACGGGCCCGACGGCACGGCGCTCATGGACAAGAACCCGTCCTACATCTTCTTTCGCGAGTTGAAGGGCGACGGGCCGATGGGGGCCGAGGGGGTGGCGCTCATCCCCGGCCGCAGCGCCGCGGTCGATCGCGGCTTCGTGCCGCTGGGCCTGCCGTTGTGGGTCGATACCACCGATCCGGTCGAGGCCTCGGGCCGGCTGCAGCGTTTGTTTGTCGCCCAGGACGTCGGCGGCGCCATCCGCGGCCCGGTCCGGGCCGACCTGTTCTTCGGCTATGGGGCCGACGCCGCGAACCATGCCGGGTTGATGAAAGGCAAGGGCCAGGCCTGGCTGTTATTGCCGGCTGCCGCCGCAGCACGGCAGGGTCCCGGCACTTAAGGACAATTGCAATTGTACCGGCGCTGTCCCAGGGTAGGCCGGTTTTAACCGCGGGGGTTGGTTCAGAATGGCGCCGTCAAAGCCGCGGGTCGCATTGTTCGTGACCTGTCTGGTCGATCTGTTTCGACCCACCGTCGGCTTCGCCGCGGTCAAGCTGCTGGAAGATGCCGGATGCGTGGTCGAGGTGCCGGAAGCCCAGACCTGCTGCGGGCAGCCGGCCTATAATTCCGGCGATAAATCCGATACCAAGGCGATCGCGCGGGGCGTGATCGAGGCGTTCGAGGGCTATGACTATGTCGTGGCGCCGTCCGGCTCCTGCGCCGGCATGATCCACGAGCATTATGCCCGCCTGTTCGAAGACGAGCCGGAGATGTTCCAGCGTGCCCAGCATCTGGGCAACCGGACGCACGAGCTGATCTCGTTCCTGGTCGACGTGCTGGGCGTGACCCAGGTCCAGGCGGCCTATGCCGGAAATGCCACCTACCACGACAGCTGCTCGGGCCTGCGCGAGCTGGGCGTGAAGCAGCAGCCCCGGACCCTGCTGAAATCGGTCGCGGGCCTGAGCCTGACCGAGCTCCCGGGCGCCGAGACCTGCTGCGGCTTCGGCGGCACCTTCTGCATCAAATATCCCGATATCTCGAACCGCATGGTCGGCGACAAGGCGGCCGACATCGTCGCGACCGGCGCCGATACGCTGCTCGCCGGCGACATGGGCTGTCTGATGAACATGGCCGGCAAATTGAGCCGCGAGGGCCATAAGGTCGCCGTGCGCCATGTCGCCGAGGTGCTGGCCGGTTTCACCGACGAGGCCGCCCCGATCTGCGGCCCGCGCTAGGAGAGACGCTATGCAGCCGACCAGCCACGCCTTCAAGGCGAACGTCCGCGACGCGCTCGACGACAATACCCTGCAGCGCGCGCTCGGCAACATGAAGACCGGCTTCATCGGCAAGCGCGCGGCGGCGGTCGCCCGCCTGCCGGAATTCGAGGCGCTGCGCGACCAGGGCCGGGCGATCAAGAACCACACGCTGGAAAATCTGGATTTCTATCTGGAGACCTTCGAGCGCAACGTGACCAACGCCGGCGGCCATGTGCATTGGGCGCGCACGGCCGAGGAAGCGCGCCAGCTCATCCTGGGCATCTGCCGCACGGTCGACGCCAAGACGGTGACCAAGGGCAAGTCGATGATCTCGGAAGAGATCGCGCTCAATGACTTCCTCGAAGCCGAGGGCCTGGTGCCGGTCGAGACCGACCTCGGCGAATATATCATTCAGCTGCGCCATGAGGCGCCCAGCCATATCATCGCCCCGGCCATCCATCTGCTGAAGGGCCAGGTCGAGGAGGTGTTCCGCGCGACCCATACCGATCTGCCCGCGGACCGGCCGCTGGGCGAGGTGCACGAATTGACCGACGAGGCGCGTTCGGTTCTGCGCAAGCAGTTCCTGCAGGCCGACGTCGGCATCACCGGCGCCAATTTCCTGATCGCCGAGACCGGCTCGACCGTCATCGTCACCAACGAGGGCAACGGCGACCTGACCCAGACCCTGCCCAAGATCCATATCGTGCTGGCCAGCCTGGAAAAGGTCGTCCCGACGCTCGAGGACGCGACCGGCATCCTGCGGCTCCTGGCCCGCTCCGCGACCGGGCAGGAATTCTCGACCTATACGACCTTCTCGACCGGTCCGCGCCGGCCGGGCGATCCGGATGGGCCGGGCGAATTCCACGTGGTGCTGTTGGACAATGGCCGCACCGCGATGCTCGGCACCGAATTTCAGGACATGCTGCGCTGTATCCGCTGCTCGGCCTGCCTCAACCACTGCCCGGTCTATCAGTCGGTCGGCGGTCATGCCTATGGCTGGGTCTATCCGGGCCCGATGGGGTCGGTTTTGACGCCCAGCCTGATCGGCGTCAAGGAGGCGGGCAACCTGCCCAACGCGTCCACCTTCTGCGGCAAATGCGAGAGCGTCTGCCCGATGCGGATTCCGCTGCCCAAGATGATGCGCCATTGGCGCGAGCGCGAGTATGAACAGGGCCTATCGCCGGCCCCGTTCCGCGCCGGCCTCAAGCTCTGGGCCTTCTTCGCCAAACGCCCGAAGCTCTATCGGTTCGGCGCCGGCCTGGCGGCCCGTCTGCTCGGCCGCCTCAGCGGCGGCACCGGCCGCTTCACCAAACTGCCGCTGGCGGGGGGCTGGACCGGCGGCCGGGATCTGCCGGCGCCCGAGGGCAAAAGTTTCATGCAGCAATGGCAGGCCCGTCGGCGGGAGGCGGCCTGATGGACGCGCGCAGCCAGATTCTCGACAGTATCCGCAAGTCGCTGAAACGCGGGCCGCTCGGCGAAGCCGCGGCGGCGGGGCCGGCCGGGCGCATCGCAAGCCACGCCCCGGGCCTGATCCCGGCCCGCACCACGACGCTCGATGCCAAGGGTCTGGGCGACCTGTTCGTGCGGATGGCCGAGGAAGTGCAGGCCACCGTGACCCGGGTCGCGGCCCCGGCCGACGTGCCCGGTGCGGTCGCGGAATATCTGACCAGCCATAATCTGCCGGCCGATTTGACCATGGCGCCCGACCCGACGCTCGATGTCTATCCCTGGGACGACCGGCCGCTGCTGCGCATCCGCCGGGGCCGGGCGCAGGATCTGGACCAGGTCAGCGTCACCGGCGCCTTCGCCGCCATCGCCGAGACCGGCACGCTGATGCTGATTTCGGGCAACGACCGGCCGACCACGCTCAACCTGATGCCGGATACCCATATCGTCGTGCTGCGCGCCGACCAGGTCGTCGGGCCCTACGAGACGGCGTGGCAACGGCTCCGGGCCGAACAGGCGGGCAACGCCCAGCCTGGAAATACAATGCCGCGCACGGTCAATTTCATCACCGGTCCGTCCCGCACCGGCGATATCGAGCAGCGGATTCAGTTGGGCGCCCACGGCCCCCGCCGCCTGCATATCGTCCTGGTCGAAGGGCCGGACGCCAAAACCGCCTGAGCAAAGATGGCCGCCCGGCGACCTCGCGCCATCGCCAGCGTGGAACGCGCGCTCTGGCGCGCCGCCATGCGCGATGTCGAGCCGCTGCCGGGCCACGCCTTGCCGCCGGAGCCGAAGCCGGTCGCCCTCGAACCCCTGGTGGAAAAGCCGGCGCCGGCGAAAGCGACACCGCTCCCGCGCGGCAAGCCGCTGCCGTCTCCGACCGAACTGCCGACATTGACCTACGCCCGCACGCCCGGCCTCGACCGGCGCACCTCGGAGCGGTTGAAGCGCGGCCAATTGCCGATCGAGGCGCGGCTCGATCTGCATGGCATGACCCAGGACCAGGCGCGCCGTTCGCTCGATGCCTTCATCACCCAGGCCCATGATCGCGGCCTGCGCGCCGTACTGATCATCACCGGCAAGGGACTGAAGCCGCGGGCGCGCGACGCCGAGCCGTGGGAACCGGAGCCGGGCGTGCTGAAAACCCAGACGCCGCGCTGGCTGAACGAGGCGCCAAACCGGGCGCGCGTGCTGGCTTTCACCGCAGCCCAGCCGCGCGACGGCGGCTCGGGCGCGCTCTATGTCCTGGTCCGGCGGCATCGCGAATGACGCCGTTCGGGGCCCGGCTCCGGGCGCTGCGCGGGGAGCGCGGGCTGACCCTGACCCGCATGGCGGCCGACCTCGGCCTGTCCGCCGCCTATCTGTCGGCGCTGGAGCACGGCAAGCGCGCCCGGCCGACGCCCGGCCTGGTCCGGCAGATCTGCGGCTATCTCGGCATCATCTGGGACGATGCGGACGAACTGCAGGCGCTGGCGCGGCGCTCACGCCCCAAGGTCACGGTCGAGACGGGCGGCCTGAGCCCGCTCGCGACCGAACTGGCCAATCTGCTGGCCGACCGGATCGGCGATCTGGACGAGCCGACGCTCGTCCGGCTACTGGACATCGCGAGGAATTCGGCGGCGCCGTCGCGCCGGCGGCTTGGCTAACCGATTGTTAACGGCTGCGGCCTTAGGGTTTCCGCTGTTTTGAGGGTTCTTGAGGAGGCAAGACGTCATGGGCGATGAGCTGCGCCAGGCGAACCTGTCAGATCTGAAGATCAACGACATGACGACGGAACAGCGCGCGGAAATCCGCCGCCGCTTCGAGGAATTCGTGTCCGCCTTCGCCAAGAACGGACCCAATCAGCAGATCACCGCGGCACCCAAGGTCAAGAAATGGGTGCCGGGAATGAAGAAATAGACGCGGTCAGGCTCGAGACCGACCGGCTGATCCTGCGCGACGTCGTCCCGGGCGACGTCGACGGCTTCCACGCCTACATGGCCGATCCGGCTTATATCCGCCATCTGCCGCTCGACCCGATCGATCGGGTCGAGGTTCAGGCGATGGTCGACCGGGTGCTGCTGCGCCAGGGACCGGGCCCGCGCGGACGCTATTTCCTGGCCGCGGTCGAACGAGGCTCCGGCCGGCTGATCGGCGAGGCCATCTTCAAACGGCTGAGCGATGTCGAAGGCGAGATCGGTTGGGCCGTGGCCGGTCCGGACCAGCGCCAGGGCCTCGCAACCGAGATCGGGCGCGCGCTGGCGAATTTCGGCTTCGGTGATCTGCGCCTGCACCGGCTGATCGCGCGCTCGGAGATCGGCAATCACGCCTCCGAACGGATCATGGCCAAGCTGGGCATGGTTCGCGAAGGCGTGTTGCGCGAGCACCTGTTCGCCCGCGGTCGCTGGTGGGCCTCGGCGCAATGGTCGATGTTGGCGTCGGACCCTCACCCTCCCGCTCCCGCAAAATGCGGGTGAGGGTCGAAACCTACAGAATGAACTTCGACAGATCGGCGTTCTTGGCCAGTTCCGCCACATGGGAACGGACATAGGCCCGGTCGATCGTCACCACGCTGCCGGGCGGCATGTCGGTCGCCTCGAAGCTGATCTCCTCCAGCAGCCGTTCCAGCACCGTATGCAGGCGACGGGCGCCGATATTCTCGATCGTGGTGTTGATCTCGACCGCCAGGCGGGCGAGCTCGTCGATCGCGTCGGCTTCGAAGCCCAGCGTCACGCCCTCGGTCGCCAGCAAGGCGACATACTGCTTGATCAGGCTCGCCTCGGTCTCGGTCAGGATGCGGCGGAAGTCGTCCTGGCTGAGCGGCTTCAGCTCGACCCGGATCGGCAGGCGGCCCTGCAGTTCCGGCAGCAGGTCCGACGGCTTGGCGACCTGGAACGCGCCCGACGCGATGAACAGGATATGGTCAGTCTTAACCGGGCCATATTTGGTCGCGACCACGGTGCCCTCGATCAGCGGCAGCAGGTCGCGCTGCACGCCTTCGCGGCTGACGTCGGCGCCGCCGCGTTCCGAGCGGGCGCAGATCTTGTCGATCTCGTCCAGGAACACGATGCCGTTCTGCTCGACCGACTGGACCGCCTCGCGCGTCACCGCCTCGCCGTCCAGGAGCTTGTCGCTTTCCTCGGCGATCAGCACCTTGTGGCTTTCGGCGACGGTCATCTTGCGCGGCTTGGTGCGCGGCCCGCCCATCTTGCCCAGCATCTCGCTGAGGTTGATCATGCCGATCTGGCCGCCGGGCATGCCCGGGATCTCGAAGGTCTGGCCGGAATTATCGGCGACCTGAACCTCGATCTCCTTGTCGTCGAGCTGGCCCTCGCGCAGCATTTTGCGGAATTTGGAGCGCGTGTCGGCCGACGCGGTCGGACCGACCAGCGCATCCAGCACACGATCCTCGGCCGCGACATCGGCCTTGGCGACGACCTCCTTGCGCAGCCGCTCGCGCGTCATGCCGATCGCGGCCTCGACCAGGTCGCGCACGATCTGCTCGACGTCGCGGCCGACATAGCCCACCTCGGTGAACTTGGTCGCCTCGACCTTGATGAACGGCGCCTGGGCCAGCTTGGCCAGGCGCCGGGCGATCTCGGTCTTGCCGACGCCGGTCGGGCCGATCATCAGGATGTTCTTGGGCTGGACCTCCTCGCGCAGATCGTCCGGCAGCTGCTGGCGGCGCCAACGGTTCCTGAGCGCGATTGCGACCGCGCGCTTGGCGTCATGCTGACCGATGATATAGCGGTCGAGTTCCGAGACGATCTCCCGGGGGCTGAAGGCGGCGGTCATACGTCCAGGCTTTCGAGAGTGACTTTGGTGTTGGTATAGACGCAGATCCCGGCGGCGATCGCCATGGAGCGCCGGGCGACCGCTTCGGCGTCGATGCCGTCGATATCGATCAGCGCGCGGGCCGCGGCGAGCGCGAAGGAGCCGCCGGAGCCGATGCCGATCAGCCCGTCCTCCGGCTCCAGCACGTCGCCGGTGCCCGACAGGATCAGCGAGGCCTGCTTGTCGGCCACCGCCATCATCGCTTCCAGACGGCGCAGATAGCGATCGGTGCGCCAGTCCTTGGCGAGCTCGACCGCGGCGCGGGTCAATTGGCCCTGATATTGTTCCAGCTTGGCTTCCAGCCGTTCGAACAGGGTCATGGCATCGGCCGTGGCACCGGCGAAACCGGCGATGACCGAGCCGTCGCCCAGACGGCGGACCTTGCGGGCATTGGATTTGACGATGGTCTGGCCCATCGAGACCTGACCGTCGCCGGCGAGCACGACCTTGTTGCCCTTGCGCACGCACAGGATCGTCGTGCCGTGCCAAAGGGCGTCGCGTTCAGACATGGAAATTCCACTTCACCTTGGCCGGCCTCCCATTGAGCGCCGGCTACGCAGCTTTCCCATGTGGGCACCCGGGGCGCGGCGTCAAGCTTCCGCCGCCGGGCTGCCCCGATTCCTCTGGCCTTCCGCGCGCGAAAGGAACTTGCTAGAAACCTGAGTTCAGCAAGCCCTTTTGATGCTTTCGAAGGAGTGCGACCCGGTGCGCCAGGCGACGGTCGAGCGGAATACCAAGGAAACCCGGATCAAGGCCACCGTCCGTCTGGACGGGACGGGCCAGTACAAGGTTTCGACCGGAGTCGGCTTTCTCGACCATATGCTGGAGCAGCTGTCGCGCCACAGCCTGATCGACCTCGAGGTCGCGGTCGAAGGCGATCTGCATATCGATTTCCATCACACGACCGAAGACAGCGGCATCGCGATCGGCCAGGCGGTTTCCCAGGCGCTGGGCGACCGCAAGGGCATCCGGCGCTATGCCGATGCCACCATCCCGATGGACGAGACGCTGACCCGGGTTGCGATCGACATCTCGAACCGGCCCTATCTGATCTGGAAGGTCGCCTTCACCCGCGACAAGCTGGGCGAGATGGATACCGAGCTGTTCAAGGAATGGTTCCAGGCCTTCGCCCAGGCGGCCGGCGTCACGCTGCATGTCGAAAACCTGTATGGCGAGAACAACCACCATATCGTCGAGAGCAGCTTCAAGGCGCTCGCGCGCGCCTTGCGCTCCGCCATCGAAATCGATCCGCGTCAGGCCGATGCCGTGCCCTCGACCAAGGGCACCCTCGGCGGCACGCTCTAAGGCTTTCCTCCATGCAGCGTTGCGTCATCATCGATTACGGCTCGGGCAATCTGCGTTCGGCCGCCAAGGCGTTCGAACGGGCGGCCTCGGTTAGCGGCCTGGACATGGCGATCGAGGTGTCGGCCGATGCCGGCGCCCTGAAGCATGCCGACCGGATCGTGCTGCCCGGCGTCGGCGCCTTTGCCGATTGCCGCCGCGGCCTGGATGCGGTCGAGGGGCTGGTCGACGCCTTGCAGCAGCGCGTCATCCGCGACGCGGTGCCGTTCATCGGCATCTGCGTCGGCATGCAGCTGATGGCCGAGCGCGGGCTGGAGTTTCAGACCAGTTATGGCCTCGGCTGGCTCAAGGGCGACGTGGTCGCGATCCCACCGGCGCCGGGCCTCAAGATCCCGCACATGGGCTGGAACGATCTCCAGATCCGCACGGCCCATCCGGTCCTGGACGGCGTCGCCAGCGGCGACCATATCTATTTCGTCCATAGCTTCAAATTCACCGCGTCGGAGCCGTCCGAGGTGCTGGCGACGGTCGCGTATGGCGACCCGATCGCGGCCCTGGTCGGGCGCGACAACATGGTCGGGACCCAATTCCATCCCGAGAAGAGCCAGGAGGTCGGATTGAAGCTGATCGGCAATTTCCTCCGTTGGCGGCCATAATGGGCGTGGCATCCGCACACACCCCCACCATCTCGGTCGAGCGGCTGACCCGGTTCGACCATAACGACCTGGCCGATCTGTGCGACGCGGCCGACGCGGCGATCGGCGCCGGCGGCGGCTTCGGCTGGGTCAAGCCGCCGCCGCGCCATGTGTTCGAATCCTATTGGAAGGGCGTGCTGCTGGTGCCGGAGCGCCATCTGTTCGTCGGCCGGCTCGACGGCTCGATCGCGGCGGCGGGCCAGCTGGTGCGCCCGACGCGCAACAACGAGGCGCAGGCCTTCTCCGCCCAGCTGATGCACCATTTCGTCGCGCCCTGGGCGCGCGGTCACGGCCTGGCCAAGCTGGTGACGCTCGCGGTCGAACAGGCCGCGCGCGACAACGCGATCAGCATGATCAATCTCGACATCCGCGAGACGCAGATCGCCGCGATCCAGCTCTACGAGGGGCTGGGCTATACCCGCTGGGGCGTGCATCCGCATTACGCCAAGGTGGACGGCCGCATGATCCGCGGCTTCTATTATCACAAGTTCCTGGACCCCGAGGCCGAGGCCATTTTGAGCAAAGCCGCCCTGACGAACCCTGGAGATACGCCGTGATTCTCTACCCGGCGATCGATTTGAAGGACGGCCGCTGCGTCCGGCTGCTGCGCGGCGACATGGCGGCGGCGACGGTGTTCGCGGCGGCGCCGGCCGACCAGGCGCGGCAGTTCGCCGAAGCCGGCTTCGAATGGCTGCATCTGGTCGATCTGAACGGCGCCTTCGCGGGCCGCCCGGTCAATGGCGACGCGGTCGAGGCGATCCTGGCGGCGGTCACCCTGCCCGTGCAGCTGGGCGGCGGCATCCGCGATCTTTCGACCGTCGATTTCTGGCTGGAACGCGGCGTGAAGCGCGTCATCCTGGGCACGATCGCGCTGACCGAGCCCGAGCTGGTGCGGACCGCCTGCAAGCGTCATCCCGGCCGGGTCGTGGTCGGCATCGATGCGCGCGACGGCATGGTCGCGGTCGAAGGCTGGGCCCGGACGTCCGAGGTGCGCGCGCTGGATCTGGCGCTGCGGTTCGAGGACGCCGGCGTCGCCGCCATCGTCTATACCGACATCGACCGCGACGGTGCCCTGGGCGGCGTCAATGTCGAAGCGACGGCGGATCTCGCCTTCGCGCTCACCACGCCGGTCATCGCGTCCGGCGGCGTCGCCTCGCTGGCCGATCTCAAAAGCCTGAAGGAAGTCGAGAAGACCGGGGTCGAGGGCGTCATCTGCGGACGCGCGCTCTATGACGGAAGGCTCGATCCGGCGGCCGCCCTGAAGCTGCTGGCGGAACCCGTCTGATGCTGAAGATGCGGGTCATTCCCTGCCTCGACGTCAAGGACGGCCGCGTGGTCAAGGGCGTGAATTTCGTCGGCTTGCGCGATGCGGGCGACCCGGTCGAGCAGGCACGGATCTATGACGCCGCCGGCGCCGACGAGCTGTGCTTTCTCGATATCGCGGCGAGTGCCGAAGAGCGCGACACGCTCTATGACGTGGTCCGGCGCACGGCCGAGCAGTGTTTCATGCCGCTGACCGTCGGCGGCGGCGTGCGCAAGGTCGAGGATATCCGCAAGTTATTGTTAGCTGGCGCCGACAAGGTGTCGATCAACACGGCGGCGGTCGCTCGGCCCGAATTCGTGCGCGAGGCCGCGGAGAAGTTCGGCTCGCAATGCATCGTCGTCGCGGTTGATGCCAAGGCGACCGGCCTCGGCCAATGGGGCATCTTCACCCATGGCGGCCGGCGCGAGACCGGTCTCGACGCGATCGAATGGGCGAAACGCATGGCCGACTACGGTGCCGGCGAGATCCTGCTGACTTCGATGGACCGCGACGGCACCAAGTCCGGCTTCGATCTGGCCCTGACGCGCGCCGTCGCCGACGCCATCACCGTGCCGGTCATCGCGTCCGGCGGCGTCGGTTCGCTGGATGATCTGGTCGACGGCATCCGCGAGGGCCATGCGACGGCGGTGCTCGCCGCCTCGATATTCCATTTCGGGACCCACACCATCGCCGAAGCCAAGGCGCGGTTGGCCGCGGCCGGGATTCCCGTGCGATGAAAGAGGCGCCGATGGGCCCGCTCGACCGGCTGTTCGCCAAGATCGAAGCCGCGCGGGGCGGCGATCCCGCGACCTCCTACACCGCCAAGCTGTTCCAGCGCGGCCGGCCCAAGATCGCGCAGAAGCTGGGCGAGGAAGCGGTCGAAGCGGTGATCGAGCTGATGCGCGGCGACAAGCCGGCGCTGATCGGCGAAAGCGCCGATCTGCTCTATCACCTGATGGTCTGCTGGGCCGAGGCCGGGATTGCGCCCGACGAGGTCTGGGCCGAACTCGCCCGACGCGAAGGCACGAGCGGCATCGCGGAAAAGGCTGCGCGCAAGCCGGCCTGATCCACGTCGCTCGGTGGGCTCCCTTCGCTGAAAAGAGCAATCGACCGATCTGTTGAGAGAAAGGATACCGCCCTTGCCCTACGATCCGCAGAACATCTTCGCCCGTATCCTGCGGGGCGAGATTCCGTGCAAGAAGGTGTTCGAGGACGCGTATGTCCTGGCCTTCCACGACATCAATCCGCAGACGCCGACCCATGTGCTGGTGATCCCCAAGGGAGCCTATGTCTCGTTCGACGATTTCTCGGCCCATGCCACGGCCGAGGAAATCGCCGCCTTCGTGCGTGCCGCCGGTCAGATCGCGCGGGATGCCGGGCTGGCCGGGCCCGGCTATCGGGTGCTGTCGAACATTGGCCGGGACGGGCATCAGGAAGTGCCGCATTTCCATGTGCACATCTTCGGCGGCCGGCCTTTGGGCCGCATGGTGCCGAAGGCCGACCAGCCGGTCTGAGCGCCGGCGCCGGTCGGTTACGCGCGAGGTGGCGCCGGCGATCGCCACGACGACGAACCGGTGCCCTGTGGCACGGGCGCCACATTCCGCCTGACCTTTTGAGCCGGGCGGCCGCCGTCGGCCGTTTCTGTCTTGCGTCAATGCATCCGATATCGGATATATCTCGGAATCGGAACGATGGACGTGAGGAGAACCGTCATGCTGCGTCTATGGCGCAAGGCCGGCGGTCCCAGGGATCGGGAAGCCCTGGCGCCGGTAGTGGAGCTGCGCGAGCTGTCGCTCCACCTGCAACGAGACCTGAATCTGCGGGAAGAAGAGGATTTTTTATCGGCCGAATCCATCCGATATCGGAAACTTCCCCAGAACCGGTTATTTTAAGGCTTGCACCCGTTCCTGGGACGGGTGCATAGTCCGCCCCGTTTTCAACCCCTCACTTACGCAGGAGGACGCCATGTCGACCATTCATGTTTGCCCCGTCATTGGATCGGGTACCGGGGTCTATGGCGACGTCCTCCGTGGGTTCGCCATGGCGAACCCGTGGAAGCGCGAAGTGAAGCCGAAAGCAATCGGACTAGGGGTTGGAAATGACTGTATTGATCAAACTGGGCACGAGCCGTCAGCTCTACATTGAACGTGATCGCTGGTCGACGTCGGAGGGGTGGCTGGAATGGCACGTCCAGGAACGGGAGATCCTGATATGGGTCGGTCGTTGGCACCTCATCTATACGCCGGGTTGTTGGCACGCGGCGTCGAGGCCTTTTCCTAATGGTCGGGTCGCCTAAGCCGGACGAGATCACGCTGGTGGTCCGCGTCCTGGAGGAGTTTCGGCGGCTCGACCCCGACCTGCCGATCCAATATGCACTGTCGTTTCTGACGATCGCGCAACATGAGGGCATGTCGATGGGCGAGCTGGCCCAGCATCTCGGCATCGCCCAATCCTCGGCCTCGCGCAATATCGCGGCGCTGTCCAAATGGCATTCCTTCGGCAAGGCCGGCCATGATCTGGTCGAAGCCCACGAAGACCCGCGCGAGCGGCGGCGCAAGCTGGTGCAGCTGACGCCCAAGGGCCAGAAGCTGGTCAAGATCCTCCAAGCGATCATGGGCGGCGATCTGCTGGCCGCCATGAGCGAGCCGTCGGAACCGGCAGTGCCTCATCCGGTCGCGGTCGGCACCCGGCGCCCTCGTGGCGGTCTGAACCCGGTCACGACCTGATCCCACACCCCCTTCAAACCCATCGGGAATAGCGCCAGCGCGCTTTCCGTTCGGATCACTTGATCCGAACGACAAGAATTCGCGCCAGATCGATAACGTTAGAGCAAGATCCGATTTCCCGAAATCGGATCTTGCTCTAACCTGACGGCGCTAAGATCCTTCGCTGGCGCGGCACGCCGCCAGGCCGGAAGCCCTCTCGATGGAGCCGTTCAGATATGCCGCGTCGCAAGACCCGCAAAGCCGCCAAGCCGGCGCGTGCCTATCACCATGGCGACCTGCGTGCCGCCCTCATCCAGGCGGCGCTCGACATGCTCGAACAGGACGGCGCCGCCGGCCTGTCGCTGCGCGCGGTCGCCAAGGCGGTCGGCGTGTCCGAGGCCGCGCCCTATCATCATTTCGCCGATAAGGAAGCCCTGGAACGCGCGCTCGCGGCCGAGGGTTTCGGCCGGCTGACCGATCGGCTGACCGGCGCGCTGATGGCGTCGGCCCCGGGCGAGGATCTGCTGCGCCTGGCCGCCGCCTATGTCGGCTTCGCGCTCGACGCGCGCGGGCTGTTCCGCCTGATGGGCCGCATGCCCTTGGACCGCGCCCAGCATGACGAGCTGGCGGCTTTGTCCGAAGGCACGCTCACCCCGCTCGCCGCCGCCGTCGCCCGGCGCATGCTGCCCTGGGGCGCCGATGCCGACATCGTGGGCTTCGCCGCCATGACGCTCTGGACCCAGCTGCATGGGCTGGCCGAAATCCTGCTCAGCCGCGCCGCGGACCAGGACCCGGCGCGCTACGGGCCGCGCTTGGCGCGGTTGATGGAATTCTTCGAGGATGGGCTGGAAGCGGCGACCAAGGGACAGATCGCGCGGGCGGAATAGTAATTCCTAAGCCGCGCTCAAGCGTTGGCAATAGTTGAACACCGCCCGGTCCGCTTGGGCGATGCTCTCGGCCGGGGTTTCGGTCCCACCCAGCTGCTGCAGCAGGCCGCCGAGCGCCTCGGCCGCGTCGTCGCAGCTCGATCGGCGCGCGTCCTCGTCGATCAGGCCGGGATAGACCACGGCCCAGTTCGCGAAAGACTGCAGATAGGCATATTCGATCGGGTTCTTGAGCCGCAGCGCCAGATCGCGGACCAGGCTCGGCAGGCGGGCCAAGTCGCGTCGCGCGGCCGGGGCGGCGGTGCTCATGGTGACGAAGCCGGCGAGCCGGACCAGGAACAGCGCCTGGAACACCAGGCGCTGCGACTTCTGCTGCTCGATCCGGGCCATGGCGGCTTCGGTCGCGGCGGCCTGCTCGGCCGGATCCAGGTTCAGCACCTTGGCGGCCAGCGGGTTCGGCACCACGATCTGGTCGATGACCTGGCCCTCGCGCTGAAAGGTCCGCCGCTCCGGCCCGACATAGTCGGACGTCACCACGAACGGCCGGCGGCGATCGACCAGGGCCGTGATCGGGTCCATGATCTGCTTCAGGGAATAGGGCTTCAGCACGACCGCGTCGGCGCCGCAATCGACCGCGGCGCGGACGGTCGTCGGGGTCGGGCTGTTGCAGGTCACGATGGCCGGCACGAACGGATTGCCCGGGATCGTGCCGTTGCGCAACGACCGCAGCAGCACGGCCGCCGAATCATCCGCCTCGTCGATATTGGCGATGATCAGGTCGAAGCTGGCCAGGGTGGCGAGATCGCCCGGGTCGGTCCTGACCTCGTTCCATTCCTCGATCTTTGTGATGTCGAACGAGCCTAGCGCCGTGCGCAAGACGCGCCGCCCCATGGGCAGCTCGATCAGCAACACGCGAACCTGCCTGAATTCGTCGCGATATTTCACTGGGGGCTCTCGTCCTCGATCCGGAATCCGGCCTCGCATCGGCAAGGGGACCCAGGATGAAAGTTTGGGGCGGGGACGCTTGACGACTCGTTACCAAATTGGCGCAAAGGGTACGGTTTGCCCCGAAATGCGTGTGATTCATCCCACGAAGCGCGTGGGATTCATCCCACGATGCGCTGTGATTCATCCGCCGGGGCCGAGCCGGCGATAGCTCAGCGCCTCGGCGACATGCGGCCGCCGGACCCCGTCGCTGCCATCCAGGTCGGCCAGCGTGCGGGCCACGCGCAAGACGCGATGATAGCCGCGCGCCGACAGTTTCAGCCGCTCGGCCGCATCGACCAGCAGACGCTTGCCGTCCGGATCCGGATCGGCGATCTCGGTCAGAAAGGCGCCGTCGGCCTCGGCATTGGTGCGGATGCGCCGGTCGGCCGGCAGGCGGGCGAACCGTTCGGCCTGGTGCCGCCGGGCCCGGGCGATCCGCTTGGCGACGATGGCCGAATCCTCCGCCGGGGGCGGCAGGGCCAGATCGACGGCGCGCACCGCCGGCACGTCGACATGGAGATCGATACGATCGAACAGCGGCCCCGAAATCTTGCTCTGGTAATCCTGGGCGCAGCGTGGCGCGCGGGCGCAGGCCTGGGCCGGATCGTCCAGATGGCCGCAGCGGCACGGGTTCATCGCCGCGATCAATTGCACCCGCGCCGGATAGGTCACATGGGCATTGGCGCGGGCGACCACGGCACGGCCGGTCTCGAGCGGCTGGCGCAGGGATTCGAGCGTGGCGCGCGCGAACTCCGGCAGCTCGTCCAGAAACAGCACGCCCAGATGGGCCAGCGAGATTTCGCCGGGCTTGGCGCGGGTTCCCCCGCCGATCAGCGCCGGCAGCGAGGCGGAATGATGTGGGTCGCGGAACGGCCGATGGCGCATCAGCCGTCCGTCGCGCAGCAATCCGGCGACCGAATGGATCATGCTGACCTCGAGCGCTTCGGCCGGGTCGAGCGGCGGCAGCAAGCCGGGCAGGCGGGCGGCCAGCATCGACTTACCGGATCCGGGCGGCCCGGTCATGAGCAGATGATGCCCGCCCGCGGCCGCCAATTCCAAGACCCGCTTGGCCGATTCCTGGCCCTTAATATCCCTAAGATCCGGCGGCGCCGGCCCGTCGGCCTCGAGCCGCGGGCTGGGCGGCGACAGGACTTGGCTGCCTTTGAAGTGATTGATCAGCGCCAGGAGGGTTGCCGGTGCCAGGATCTCGATCGAACCCGCCCAGGCCGCCTCGCCGCCGCAGGCCGCGGGGCAGATCAACCCGCGCTGCTGCTCGGCGGCACCCATGGCGGCCGGCAGGGCGCCGGCGACCGTGGTCAGCGAACCGTCGAGCGCCAGTTCGCCCAGGGTGACATAGCCTTCCAGCTCGTCGCCCGGCAGGACGCCCATGGCGACCAGCAATCCCGCCGCGATCGGCAGATCGAAATGGCTGCCCTCCTTCTGCACGTCGGCCGGCGACAGATTGACCACGATGCGCTTGGGCGGCAGCGCGAGCCCGATCGCGGTCAGGGCGGCGCGCACCCGCTCGCGCGATTCCGCGACCGCCTTATCGGGCAGGCCCACCACGACGAAACTTGGCAGCCCGGCGACGATCTGGACCTGAACCTCGATCGGCAGGACGTCGATGCCCTGAAAGGCGACGGTATGTATGCGCGCGACCATGCCCGGGCAACGTCCTCCGCTAAACCAGGAGGCGAGCCTACAGGGACCGGGGCGCGAGCACCAGCGGACTAGAACAAAACGAAGCCGAGGATCGCCAGACCGAGCACGAGCGCCCAGGCGGCGGTGATCTCGCGGACCGGATTGGCGGTCCCGACGAGCGGGTGCCCCTCGTTCGGATCGGCGGCGACCAGGGTCGGCCCGCGCGGGCGGGGAAAGCGCAGGACGGTGGCGGCGGGTCGGCTCGGGCCGGGACTGACGGGCCAGGTCGGGGCGGACGGGTCGGTGAACAGATGGGTGACTTGGGGCACGGCAGCCATGGTGATCTCCTCTGCCGCTGGATATAGGCTTTGCGGTTTCAGAGGTCTAAGATCGGTTCGATAGAAAACTATAGGCGAAACGTCTGATGGAGCTGCGTCATCTCCGCTATTTTCTAGCGGTGGCCGAGGAGCTGAATTTCAGCCGTGCCGCCCTGCGCCTGCATATCGCCCAGCCGCCGTTAAGCCAGCAGATCCGCCAATTGGAGGAGGAACTGGGCCTGCAGTTGCTGGAACGCGGCAGCCGGCCGCTGCGCCTGACCGAGGCCGGCCAGTTTTTCAAGACCGAGGCGGCGACCCTGATCGCTCAGCTTGAGCAGGCCGTCGCCGGGGCGCGTCGGATCGGGCGCGGCGAGGTCGGCTGGATCGGCATCGGCTATGTCGGCTCGGCCATGAACCTGCTGCTGCCGCCGGTCCTGCGCCGGTTTCATACCGAGCATCCGGGCGTGGAGGTGCTGCTGTACGAAATGCTGCCGTTCGAGCAGCAGGCGGCGCTGCTGGACCGGCGCGTCCATGTCGGCTTCGTCCGCCCGGGCATCGATCATGCCGACCTGACCGAGGAATCGCTCTATGAAGAGCCGATGTCCATCGCCCTGCCGTCGGACCATCGCTGGGCCGGCCGGTGCGAGATCGCCATCGCCGAACTGGCCGATGAGCCGGTCGTGCTCTATGGCGGCGGCATGGCCCGCGGCATCGACAACAGTTTCCTGCTGTCGGTCTTCCGGGCCGGCGGGGTCGAGCCCAAGGTCGCGGTCCAGTCGCAATATGCCGAATCCGCGCTGGGGCTGGTCGCGGCCGGGATGGGCCTGGCGCTGACCGCCGCCGGCTTCGGCCGTGTGCCGCGGGCGGGCGTCAGTTTCGTGCCGGCGGCCGCACCCTCGCCCAGCATCCCGATGAAGATCGCCTATCGTGCGACCGAGCGGTCGCCGGTCGTGCTGGCGTTTCTGAACATCACGCGCGAGATCGCCGCCGGCCTGCCGCCCTGGCTCTGAATATTTGATTTAGAGTGCGATTCAGATATGAGGCCGAGCAGGCCTCATATCATCGCGCCCTAAAGCTGCCGAACCATCTGGCCGATCGTCGCGGCGCGGTGGGCCCAGGTGTGGGCGGTCTCGAACCAGGCGCGGCCGGCCTCGGCCATCGCCTGGGCCTGGGTGGAATCGCCCAGCAGCCTGTCCGCCAGCGCGCCGACGTCGCTCAGATCCGGGCGAGCCTGGGCCAGCACGCCGTCGGGCGCGGTCAGACCCAGCCAGGCCGTGGCGCTGGTCAGGGCCACGGCGCCGGCGGCCATGGCCTGGAACAGCCGTTCGTGGCTGCCGTGATAGGGCGTGCAGCTATTGACCACGATCCGGGCGCGGGTGGTCAGTTGGGCGACCTCGGCTGCCGCGCGGGGACCCAGCAGTTTTGCGCGCACCGGCCCGGACGCCGCCGCCGCCACGGCCTCCCAGCCGGGCCCGACCAGGGTCAGATCATGGCCGAGCAAGTCCAGGATCATGCGCCAGCGCACCCGGGCGCGCAGATATTGGTCGAGCGTCTGGAAATAGGGATAGAGCGATTGCGGCGCGCCCAGCGAGGCCACGGGATGGCCGACGCGGGCGATGATGTCGGGCAGCGGCGCGAACGGATCGGCATCATGGGCGTCGAGCATGCCGTTCAGCCGACCCTCGACCTGCGGTCCGTGCTGGGCCCATCCGGCCCGCAACACCGCGGGATCGGCGGGGGCGGTTCCGGCATGCAGCAGGCCGATTTCGCGCCGATCCCACGGCACCGGCGCGGTACCTGGCAGCAAGGCCACCGCCGCATGGGGCAGATGACGCAAGGGCACGGGCAGGCTCAGCTTGCCGCGCCAATAATCAAGATCGCCTGGCGCCGTCGTGGTGATCAGCCGGCGGCGGATCGGCGTCGCGACCTGGTTCCAATAGAGCAGCAGCGGGTCCAGATAGATCGAGACCAGCGGCTTTTCGAGCGCGTTATACAGATTGCCCTCGACGCGCTGGTCGATACCGATGCCGGAAAAGCCCAGAAACGCATCGACCGGGCCGTCGGTGATCGCCTGCTGCAGCGCGTGGATATAGGTCGGACCGGTCGCGTCGATGATCGGCGCCGCGTCGCCCCGGGCGACGAAGGCGGCCGCCAGGCTGTCCAGCATGCGATCGATGCTGCCGTAGAGGCTGGACCCGCGAAACAGAATAAAGCGCATGCTAGGCTCGCCGATGAAGAGTACGGCGAGCCTAGCACGTGGACGGCGTTAGCCCAGCGTCGGATAGTCGGTATAGCCCTCGGCGCCGCCGCCGTAGAAGGTCGCCGGATTGGGCGGGTTCAGCGGCGCGTTCCGCTCCAGACGGGTGACCAGATCGGGATTGGCCAGGAAGGACGAGCCGAACGCGACCAGATCGGCCGCCCCGTTCTCGATCGCGGCTTCCGCCTTGGGCCGGTCATAGCCGCCATTGACCACGAAGACGCCGCCGAACGCCTGGCGGAACTGCCGCCAGTCGAACGGCGCGGTGCCGGCCTGATAGACATGCAGATAGGCCAGGCCCCGGCGGCCCAGCTGGGTCGCGGCATAATCGAACGTCGCTTGCGGGTCGGAATCCCGCATGTCGTTGAACGGATTGATCGGCGACAGCCGGACGCCGACCCGGGCGGCGCCGAACACGGTCGAGGCGACCTCGACCACCTCCAGCAGCAGCCGGGCGCGGTTCTCGACCGGGCCGCCGTAGGCATCCGTGCGCTGGTTCGAGCCGTCGCGCAGGAACTGGTCGAGCAGATAGCCATTCGCGCCATGGACCTCGACGCCGTCGAAGCCGGCCGCCTTGGCATTGACCGCCGCCCGGCGGTAATCCGCGACGATGCCGGGGATTTCATCCAGCGCCAGCGCGCGCGGTTCGACGTAAGGCTGCGGCCCGGTGGCGGTCATGGCATCGCCGGCCGGCGTCACGGCCGACGGGGCGACCGGCCGCTGGCCGTCGGGCTGCAGCGACGGGTGCGAGATGCGGCCGACATGCCAAAGCTGCAGGAAGATCCGCCCGCCCTTCCGATGGACGGCGTCGGTCACCAGGCGCCAGCCGGCGACCTGCTCGGCCGAATGGATGCCGGGCGTGCCCGGATAGCCCTTGCCCTGGGGCGAGATCTGCGAGGCCTCGGTCACGATCAGGCCGGCATCGGCGCGCTGGACATAATATTCGGCGTTGAGCGCGTGGGGTACGCCGCCCGCCCCGGCCCGATTGCGGGTCAGGGGCGCCATCAGGATGCGGTTGCCGAGCGTGATCGGGCCGAGCTCGAACGGCGTGAACAGGGAAGAGGGCTTGGGCATGGAACGCTCCGAAAGATATGGACCGATCGGTCCGAAATGGGGTTGAAAGCGCCGCGATGGCGACATTCCTCCCGGCAAAAGCCTGGTCAGTGCAGCAGTTTGAGAATGATTTCGACCGTCTCTTCGAGCCGCGCCCGCTCGGTGCGGGCCCGGATCATCACCTGAAGGCCGCTCAGCGACACGGCCAGCAACCGGGCCAGCGACGCCGCGTCGAGCGACGTCCCGATCGACCCTTCGCGCTGGCCGCGGGCGACGGTGCGCTCCAGCAGGATTTCGATATCGCTGAGGGCACCGCCGACCCGGGCCTCGACCGCGGGGTCGCTCGGCCCTAACTCGATCGCCTCGTTGCAGGTCATGCAGCCCTTGGCCTGTTCACAGGCGACGATGCCGCGAAACAGCGCCTCGATCGCCGCCTTGGCGCTTCGGCTGTCGGCGAGGCAGGTCTCGATCTGGCCCGCCCGTTCATCCTGGTAGTCCGCGAGCGCGCGCAGGAACAGCGCGTGTTTGGAACCGAACGTTTCGTAGAAGCTCGATTTGCTGATGGCCATGGCGTCGAGCAGCGCCGCCAGCGAGGTCGCCGCATAGCCATCGCGCCAAAACAGCTCGCGCGCCTGGGTCAGGGCTTGGGTTTCGTCGAATTCGCGGGGGCGGGCCATAGAGGATAGATGGGGTTCCGGACCGGTTAGTCCAGAACCCCTGGGCGATTTTTTACCGCCGCTTGCGCTTCGCCTCGATCACGTCCCAGATGCGGGCCTCGAGCGCTACTTCGTCGAACCGGTTGATCTCCTGCAGTCCGGTCGGCGAGGTGACGTTGATCTCGGTGATGTAATCGCCAATCACGTCGATGCCGACGAAGATCAGGCCCTGGGCCTTCAGCGCCGGAGCGATCGCGGCGCAGATGTCGCGCTCGCGGTTCGTGATGCCGGTCTTCACCGCCTTGCCGCCGACATGCAGGTTGGCGCGCGCCTCGCCCTGGGCCGGCACGCGCAGCACGGCGCCGACCGGTTCGCCGTCGATCAGGATGATGCGCTTGTCGCCCTGGCGCACCTCGGGCACGTAGCGCTGGATCATCAGCGGCTCGTTGCTGATGCTCGCGAACATCTCCAGGAGCGATCCCAGGTTCTCGTCGCCGTCGCGAATGCGGAACACCCCGGCGCCGCCGTTGCCGAACAAAGGCTTCACGATGATGTCGCGATGTTCCTCGCGGAAGATGTCGATCTCGCGCCGGTCGGACGTGATCAGCGTCGGCGGCATCAGGGTCGGGAACTGGGTGACGAACAGCTTTTCCGGCGCGTTGCGCACGGCAGCCGGATCGTTTACCACCAGGGTTTGCGGATGGATCCGTTCCAGGAGATGGGTCGCCGTGATGTAGGCCATGTCGAACGGCGGATCCTGGCGCATCAGCACCACGTCGACCCCGGCCAGATCGATCGATTCGGGCGCGCCAAGGCTGAAATGATTGCCGCGCTCGCGCCGGACCTTGAGCGGCCGCGCCCAGGCATGGACCCGGCCGTTCTTGAAGGCCAGCTGCTTCGGCCCATAGTGATACAGCAGATGGCCGCGCGCCTGCGCCTCCAGCGCCAGAACGAAGGTCGAGTCGGCGTCGATATTGACGCTCTCGATCGGGTCCATCTGGATGGCGACGGCGAGACTCATGGCAAACCCCCAAAAATTACGTGCCGGCACTATATGGTGACGGCGCCCCGGGCCCCAAGTCCGATCGGCGGCGATTAGTTGAGCCGACCCTTGAGCCGTTGCAGCAGCAGGGCCGCCTCGTGGCGCCATTCGGCGCCGGGATCCAGGCGCAGCGCGGTTTCCAGCGCGGTGATCCCCGCGGTCAGCCGGCCGATATGGTTGGCGAGCTTGCCGGTTTCGTGCCACAGGTCGGCGTGGTTCGGCGCCAGCAGCCGCATCCGGCGCAGCACCTCGAACGCCGCCTCGCTGCCGCCGGCCTGGAGCAGGCGAAGCTTGATATTGTTCTGCAGGCGCAGCAGCACGTCGCGGTCGTCGACCATCCGGTAATGCTCGGGCCTGAGCTCGGTCGCGCCCTGGCCGTCGCGGCCGGCGCCCAGCAGCTGCATCAGCTTGCGCAATTGACCGGCGCTGCGCAGTTCGCCGCCGGCGAACGGATCGAGGATCGCCCGGTCGCCGCCGGCATCGATCCGGATCAGGAAATGGCCGGGGAAATTCAGCCCGCCGGCCTGCCAGCCCTGGGCCCGCGCGGCGTGGATATAGAGGATGCCCAGCGCCACCGGCAGCCCGCGCCGCCGGTCGATCACCCGCATCAGATCGGCATTGGCCAGATCGTCATAGGTCGCGCCATCGCCCTGATAGCCATGGTTGCCGACCATGACCTGAACCAGGGCGCGCACCCGTTCCTTCAACGGCGGCGCGGTGACGCCGCCCAGTTCGGCCGCCAGCTCGTCGGCCAGCTGATCGAGATGGGCGCGGTAGCCCTCGGGATCGATCTCGGGCCGGTCGAGCCGGGCGAAGGCGAGCGCCGCCTCCGCCAGCGGCAGGGTCGGCCCGTCCGTCCGGCCCAGTTCGATCAGCAGCGCCTCCGCACCCTCGCTCATGGCCGACCGTCCTATTGCAGGGGGGTCACCTGGATCCCGCCGCTGGGCGCCGCCTGCGGTGCCGCGGGCTGGCCATAGGGCTGTGCGCCACCGAGCGCCGGATCGCGGCTGTCGCCGGGGCCGGTCGCGCGCTGGCTCGCCCCCGGCTGGCCCGCATCCGGCGCGCTGAGCGCGCTTGGCTGACCGGCGCCGCCCGGTGTCGTGCCGAGTTGGCTGCCGCCATCCTCGCCGATGCCGCTGCGGATGCGGATGTAGTTCTTGACCTGCCGCACGTTCGGGATGTTGCGGGCGTAGTTCAGCACGTGGTCCAGCTCGTTCTGGGTGCGCGCCACGCCCAGGATATAGACCGTGCCGTCGACGCATTGGAGCGAATAGTTCGGCGTGCGCACCGCGCCGTCGAACACCATGTCGCTGTTCAGCCGCGCCAGAATCCAATTGTCGCTCGCCGCGGTCGAGAAGCTGGCGCCCTGGGCGACCTGGATCTCGTTGATCACTTCCTTGACCCCGCTCGCCTTCCAGGCGCCGGCGACCGCCTGATCGCGGATCTTGGGATCGGGCACGGCGCCGGTCAGCAGCACGCGGCCCTCGAAGATGTTGAGGTCGACATAGGACGAGATCTGGCCGTTGTCCTTGGCCCAGATCGCGTTGATCGACGCCTTGATGCCGGTATCGGTCGCGGTGCCGCCGATGCCGCGCTCGTTGCCGGCGGTATAGCCGCCGACACCGGCACCGGCACCGACGACGGCCAGCAGGCAGCCGCCCAACGGCAGGGTGACGACGGCCAACGCGCCTAGGCCGAGGACCAGGGACGGTATGCGCAGAGGAAACAGGGTCACGGCTTCAAGGCCTCCGATGGAATCTCCGACACGCTATAGAACGGCTGAATTGTGGCGACAACCGGACATCCGTTCAGTCGTCAACGCGCCAGGCGTCCGGAACGTGCCGCGGCCAGGTGCGCCGGACGATCAGCAGCGCATCGAACCGCTGGTCCAGACCCGCCAGATCCGGCCGGGCTGCCAGGAATTGGCTGGCCGCCCGGGCGATGCGATGGCGCTGGCGCGGGCTGACCGCCTCGGCCGCCCCGCGAAAGCTGGCGCGCGCCTTGACCTCGACGAACACCAGCGTCCGGCCGCGCCGTGCGATCAGATCGATCTCGCCGGCGGCGGTCTTGTAGCGCCGGGCGACGATGCGATAGAGCTTTAGGCGAAGCCACCAGGCGGCGATCGCTTCCGACCGGTGACCGTGCCGCTCGGCGCCGACGCGATGGGCCCGGGTCATTTCCCGGACGGCCCGGCCAGTTCGAGCGCGCGGGCATAGACGTCGCGGCGTTTCAGGCCCAGCGCTTCGGCGACCTCGCTCGCGGCGTCGCGCAGCGAAAGATGGGCCAGCGCCGCCTTCAGACTCGCATCCAGGTCCTCGGCACTGGCCGCCACCGCCGGTAGCGGCGGCCCGATGACGACGACGATCTCGCCCTTGGGCGGCCCGGCCGCGGTGTAGTGGGCGGCGAGTTCGCCCAGAGAGCCATGGCGGACCTCTTCGTACATCTTGGTCAATTCGCGCGCGACGGCGGCCGGACGCTGGCCCAGCTCCGCCGCCATATCGCCAAGCGAAGCGGCCAGTCGTTGGGCGGACTCGAAGAAGATCAGCGTCGCGCGGAGGCCCGCGAGCTCGGCCAGTTCCCGGCGTCGCGCGACGGTCTTGCTGTCGAGAAAGCCCGCGAACAGGAACCGGTCGCTCGGCAGGCCCGACAGCACGAGGGCCGCGATCGGCGCCGACGCGCCCGGCAGCATCTGGATGCGCAGGCCCTCGGCGATTGCCTGGCGCACCAGCTTGAAGCCCGGATCGGACACCAGCGGCGTGCCGGCGTCGGAGATCAGCGCCACCGCCTGGCCCTGGGCGACCCGGCCCAGCAGGACCGGCCGCATGCGCTCGGCATTATGCTCGTGGTAGGGCATGAGCGTTGCATCGATGCCGTGGCGCTGTAGCAATTTTGCGCTGACCCGCGTGTCTTCGCAGGCGATGACGTCGACCCGCGCTAGAATGTCCAGGGCTCGAAGCGTGATGTCCTGGATGTTGCCGATCGGCGTGGCGACGACATAAAGCCCTGCCGGGGCACGATTTCGTGCCTCGGTGCGTTCGCCCGTCTGCGAGCCCGCTCGTGCCGGTCCATCGGGGGCGGATTGTTTTGGCGTGCGTTTACTTGACGCGGGCGCGCGGCTAGTGTCCGGCCGCGCCTCCTCGGTCGCTTCGGAGAATGTGCTTGAACCGTCCGTCTCTCGCGTACCCGGCCTTGCGGCCTTTGGCCCTCGCATCTGTGGTGACCTTCGCTCTGGGCTTGGCTGGCTGCGCTCCGCAGACCGTAGCGGTGAAGCCGCCGGTCCAGCAAGCCCCGGTCGCCGTGGCACCGGTGGCGCCGCCGGTGCTGCAGCCGCAGAAGCCGAAAAATCTGATCAATACCGGCGGCAAGACCGATATCGCGCTGTTGCTGCCCTTGAGCGGGCCGACCGCGGCGCTCGGCCGCGACATGCTGGATGCCGCCCAGCTGTCGCTCATCGAACTGGGCGGCGACGACATGGTGCTGACGCCCAAGGATACGCACGGCACGCCCGCCGGTGCCGCCGCCGCCGCCCAATTGGCGATCGCCGAGGGTGCCAGGCTGCTCGTCGGTCCGCTGACCGCGCCCGAGGCCGAGGCGGTCAAGCCGATCGCCCAGGCCGCCCATATCAATGTGCTGGCCTTTTCCAGCATTGCCTCCATCGGCGGCGACGGGCTGTTCCTGATGGGCATCCTGCCGCGCGAGGAGCTGGCCCGGATCGCCTCATACGCCCGCTCGACCGGGGTCGAGCATTTCGCGGCCCTGGTGCCGAACAACGCCTATGGGCAACTGGTCGCCGACGAATTCGGCCGCGCGGTCGCGGCGGCCGGCGGCACGCTCGACGACAGCGAAACCTACGAACCCGGCGGCGCCGATCTGAAATCGGTGATCCGCCATCTGTCGGCCAACGGTAAATTCACCTTCACCGCCCTGCTGGTGCCCGAGACGGGCGCCAAGCTCAAGAACACGGTGTCGCAGCTGGGCTTGGCCGACATCAACCAGCAGAAGGTCAAGCTGCTCGGCACCGGCATCTGGGACGTGCCGGACCTCGGCAGCGAGCCGTCGCTGATCGGCGGCTGGTACGCCGCCCCGCAGCCCGCCGCGCGCAGCGGCTTTCAGGACCGCTTCCGCCAGGCCTATGGCCATGCGCCGCAGCGGCTGGCGACGCTCGCCTATGACGCGGTCGGCGTCGCGGCCGTGCTCGATCGCACGCCCGGCGCCGATTTCTCGAAGGCGGCCATCGCCAACCCGAACGGCTATGCCGGCGCCGACGGCATCTTCCGCTTCCGTGCCGACGGCACGGCCGAGCGCGGTCTGGCCGTGCTGCAGATCGAACATGCCGGCGCCAGCGTGGTGAGCCCGGCGCCGGAAAGCTTCGAAGGCGCGCCCAGCCAGTAGGGCCGTCAGTTCTTTCCGGGAATGACGAGGATTATTTCAGCAGCGCCGCCAGTACTGCGTTCAGGCGCTGGCGGCCGGCGTCGGTCGCGGCCAGCCGGTCGGCGTCGAGCGTCACGAACCCGCCCTCGGTCAGGTGGCCGAGCGCCACCGGGTCGATCAGGTCTTCCGGCTCCAGCCCCAGCTCGTCGCGAAACCGCCGGCGCGGAATGCCCTCGGCCAGGCGCAGGCCCATCATGACCATTTCCTCGGCGCGCGCGGCCGGATCGACCCTCTCGGTCTCCTGGGTGCCATGGCCGTCCGCTTCGACCCGCGCCAGCCAGGTTTCGGGCGCCTTGGCCTGGCGCGTCGCCCATTTCCGGCCGTCCTGCGTCAGGCGGCCATGGGCGCCCGGGCCGACGCCGACATAGTCGCCGTAGCGCCAATAAGTCAGATTGTGGCGGCTGGCCTGCCCCGGACGGGCATGGTTGGAAATCTCGTAGGAGGGCATCCCCGCCGCGCTCAGATGCGCCTGGGTCAGCTCATAGAGTTCGCCGGCCAACTCGTCGTCCGGCAGGATGAAATCGCCGCGCGCATGCAGCGTCGCGAACTGGGTGCCCTGCTCGATGGTCAGCTGATAGACCGACAGGTGATCGGCGGCCAATCCCAGGGCCTGATCCAGCTCGGCCTGCCAGGATTTCAGGGTCTGCCCAGGCCGCGCATAGATCAGATCGAAACTGTAACGATCGAAATGCCGCGCGGCCAGCTCGATCGCGCCCAAGGCTTCGCCGGCCGAGTGCTGGCGGCCGAGGAATTTGAGCGCGGCATCGTCGAGCGCCTGGATGCCGAGCGAGACGCGGTTGACGCCGGCACCGCGGAAGCCCTGGAACTTGTGGGCTTCGACCGAGGTCGGGTTGGCCTCGAGCGAGATTTCGATGGCGGGATCGAGCGACCAGCGTTGGCCGATCCGGTCGATCACGGCGCCGACCGTCGCGGGTTCCATCAGCGACGGCGTGCCGCCGCCGAAGAAGATCGAGGTGACGGTGCGGCCGGGCGTCTGGGCCGCGTAATGGTCGAGCTCGGTCAGCAGGGCCGCGCGCCAGCGATCCTGCTCGACCCGGTCACGCACATGGCTGTTGAAGTCGCAATAGGGGCATTTCGACAGGCAGAACGGCCAATGGACATAGATGGCGAAGCCCGGGGCGCTCGCCGGGGCGGTGGGTGCCACCGCCTTGGTCTGGGTCATGACGCGAAGCAGGCCTCGACCAGCTGGCTGAAGGCGCGTGCCCGATGGCTGATGCGATGCTTGGTCGCCTCATGCATCTCGCCGAAGGTCTGGTTGAGCCCGTCCGGGATGAAGCACGGGTCATAGCCGAAGCCCCGGTCGCCGCGCGGCGGGAAGGTGAGCGTGCCGGAAATCCGGCCCTCGAAGCTTTCGTAATGGCCGTCGGGCCAGGCGAGCGTCAGGGCCGAGATGAAATGGGCGCGCCGGTTGGTCGTGCCGCGTTCGTCGAGTTCGCGCTCGACCCGGGCCATGGCCGCGCCGAAATCCTTGGCCGGGCCGGCCCAGCGCGCGGAATAGATGCCGGGCGCCCCGTCGAGCCCGTCGACCGCCAGGCCGGAATCGTCGGAGAGCGCCGGCACGCCGGCGGCCAGCGCCGCGGCAAGGGCCTTCAGCTCGGCATTGGCCAGAAAGGTCGTGCCGGTCTCTTCCGGTTCCGGCAGGCCGTGCTCCGCCGCCGAGCTGACATGGATGCCGTAAGGCGCCAGCAGCTCGACGATCTCGCGCAGCTTGCCGGCATTATGCGTGGCCACGATCAGGCCGGTGCCGGTGAAGCGGCGGCGCGGGGCGGCGGCGCACATGGGATCAGAGCCCGCCGAGACCGACGGCGGCGCGCTGCAGCCGGGCCAGTTCGGCGATGCCCTTGCGTGCGAGCTTCATCATTTCGGCATATTGCTCCTCGGCGAATGGCGCCTCTTCGGCGGTCGCCTGGATCTCGACGATCTTGCCGGTCGCGGTCAGCACGAAATTGGCATCGGCCTCGGCGGCGGAATCCTCGGGATAATCGAGGTCGAGCACCGGCACGCCCTTGTAGATACCGCAGGACACGGCGGCGACCTGGTCACGGAGCGGCAGGGCCGGGATCAGCTTGGCCTCGACCAGGCCCCTGAGCGCCAGATGCAGCGCCACATAGCTGCCGGTGATCGACGCGGTGCGCGTGCCGCCGTCGGCCTGCAGCACGTCGCAATCGATCTTGATCTGCCGTTCGCCCAGGGCCTTCAGATCGCAGATCGCGCGCAGCGACCGGCCGATCAGGCGCTGGATTTCCTGGGTGCGGCCCGACTGCTTGCCGCGCGCGGCCTCGCGGTCGGAGCGGGTGTGGGTCGAGCGCGGCAGCATGCCATATTCGGCCGTGACCCAGCCGGCACCGGTATTGCGCAGGAACGGCGGGACCTTTTCTTCGACCGACGCCGTGCACAGCACATGGGTCTCGCCGCACTTCACGAGGCATGAACCCTCGGCATACTTGGAAAAGCCGGGGGTCAGCGTGACTGGACGGAGCTGGTCGACGGCGCGACCGGAGGGGCGTGACATGGGCTGTGAGCTTCTTTCGGCGAAGGCGGATCTGGACGAGGGGCGTCAAACTACTCTGCCTGTCGCCCGCGCGTCCAGGGTTTGGCGGCACCGCGTCGTTGGCTCGACGGTTGACGCTCGCCCCCGGCATCCCTAAGTTTCGCCTCGCCTGACCCATGATGGGGCGGGTTTCAGTCAAATAGGGACGATCGTCGACTTTGAGCGACCGCGAGATCCCCCGCGCGAGGACGGAGACCCTGATCGGCGCGCTCAACGAGCGCAGCCGCGAGATCTTCCGGACCATCGTCGATGCCTATGTCGAGACCGGCGAGCCGATCGGCTCGCGGACGATCTCGCGTCGGCTCGGGCTGAACCTGTCGGCCGCGACCATCCGCAACGTCATGGCCGATCTGGAAGAGGCGGGCCTGCTGTTCGCGCCCCATACCTCGGCCGGCCGGCTGCCGACCGATGCGGGCCTGCGGCTGTTCGTCGATGGTTTGCTGGAGGTGGGCCGCCTGTCCCAGGACGAGCGCGACAACCTGGATGCGCGCTGCGCCGCCGGCGGCCGCTCGTTCCCGGCGCTGCTGGAGCAGGCGACCCAGACTTTGTCGGGCCTGTCGCGGTGCGCCGGCCTGGTGCTGGCGCCCAAGACCGAACGCGCGCTGAAGCATGTCGAATTCGTGGCATTGGGTCCGGGCCGCGCGCTGGTCGTGCTGGTGACCGAGGACGGCCTGGTCGAAAACCGCGTGATCGAGGTGCCGGTCGGCGTGCCGACCTCGGCGCTGGTCACCGCCGGAAATTTCCTGTCGGCCCGCATGGTGGGATTCACGCTGGACGAGGCCAAGGCGGCGCTGGTGCAGGAACTGCAGGCGAACCAGGCCGAGCTCGATGAGCTGACGACCAAGCTGGTCCAGGCGGGCTTGGCCTCCTGGGCCGGCGCGCCGGTTGGTTCTGCCGGCGGTTCGCTCATTGTGCGCGGCCAGGCCAATCTCCTGGAGGATATCAGCGCGCTCGAGGATCTCGACCGGGTGCGCCGGCTGTTCGAGCTGCTGGAGACCAAGGACACGATGATGCGCCTCGTCGAGGCGACCCATCGCGGCGAGGGCGTGCAGATCTTCATCGGTTCGGCCAATTCGCTGTTCGGCATCGCCGGCTGTTCCATGGTGATCGCACCCTATATGAACAGCCGCGAACAGATCGTGGGCGCGATCGGCGTGATCGGCCCGACCCGTATCAACTATGCCCGGATCATCCCGATGGTGGATTACACCGCCAAGGTGATCGGGCGCTCGATTGGCTAAAGCAGGACCTATTCAGCAATGACCGAAACCCCCGCTACCCCCGAGACCTCCGCCGCGGATTTCCAAAACACGGCCGAGCCGGTGACCGTCGAGATGCCGTCCGCCGAGGCTCGGATCGCCGAACTCGAAGCCGAGGTCGCCAAGTACAAGGATCAGGCGCTGCGTGCGCTCGCCGAGCAGGAGAACGTGCGGCGCCGGGCGCAGCGCGACCGTGAGGATGCGCTGAAGTTCGCGACCTCCGGCTTCGCCAAGGATCTGGTGACCGTCGCCGACAATCTGCGTCGCGCGATCGACAGCGTGCCCGAGGCGCAGGCCGCCAAGGACGAGCTGATCAAGAATCTGCTGTCCGGCGTGATGGCGACCGAGCGCGAATTGCTGGGTGCGTTCGAGAAGCACGGCATCCGCAAGCTCGACCCGATGGGCGAGAAGTTCGACCATAATTTCCATCAGGCGATCTTCGAGCTGGAAAACACCGGCAAGCCGCCCGGCACGGTCGTCCAGGTGCTGCAGGCCGGCTACACGATCCATGACCGGCTGTTGCGCGAGGCCATGGTCGGCGTCGCGAAGGGCCCGGTCGCCGAGCCCGCCGCGTCCGACGACAAGGCCGAGGAGAAGCCCGCGGACGGCCATAAGCGGGTCGATCGCACGGCTTGAGACGATCGCGGGTCGGCTTTTCCGATTTTGGTCACGAATCCGTGACGGGAAAGCCCTGCACCCCGTTGCAGGGCCGGAAGACCGCCCATATATAACGGCGGGCGCCAAGACCTCGGTCGCGGCGCCCAGGTGTAAAATCGGGGGACGGCAAGGAGCGCTCTTCGGGGGCCCTCGCGTCCTGCTTAGTTGAGAGGCAAGTTAATGAGCAAAGTCATCGGTATCGATCTCGGCACCACGAATTCCTGCGTCGCCGTCATGGACGGCAAGACGGCCAAGGTCATCGAGAACAGCGAAGGCGCGCGCACGACGCCGTCGATGGTCGCCTTCACCGAAAGTGGCGAGCGTCTGGTCGGCCAGGCCGCCAAGCGCCAGGGCGTCACCAATCCGGAGAACACCTTCTCCGCGATCAAGCGCCTGATCGGCCGCCGCTTCGAAGACGCGGTCGTCAAGAAGGATATCGGCCTCGTCCCCTATAAGATCATCGGCGCCGACAATGGCGACGCGTGGGTCGAGAGCCGTGGCGAGAAGTTCGCGCCGTCGCAGATCAGCGCCTTCATCCTGCAGAAGATGAAGGAAACGGCCGAGGCGTATCTGGGCGAGACGGTGACCCAGGCGGTCATCACTGTCCCGGCCTATTTCAACGACAGCCAGCGGCAGGCGACCAAGGACGCCGGCAAGATCGCCGGCCTGGAAGTGCTGCGCATCATCAACGAGCCGACCGCGGCGGCGCTGGCCTACGGCATGGATAAGCGCGGCTCGGGCACGATCGCGGTTTATGACCTGGGCGGCGGCACGTTCGACGTGTCGATCCTCGAGATCGGCGACGGCGTGTTCGAAGTGAAGTCGACCAACGGCGACACGTTCCTGGGCGGCGAGGATTTCGACAAGTCGATCATCGACT
>JAQGIC010000048.1 GCA_028288725.1 Rhodospirillales bacterium | reverse complement strand
CTAGCGATCGGCCGCCTCAATGCCCGCTTCCCCCACCCTTCTCGGACGTTGTTTTCGCGACCGACTGAATTTTAACCCGGCGGCAGCGTGGTGAAGCGCTCGCGCAGCCAGGCGCCAATTCTGGCGCCGGCGGCGTCGCGGCCGGGCGCCTCGCCGGCCGCCAGGGCCTGGCCGTGATGGTCGCCCTTGCACCAGACGAGCTCCTGGTCCGATGCCGGGATCGCCTTGACGATGGCGGCGAGCGTCGAGGGGAACACGGCGCTGTCGCCGCTATAGCCGATCACCAGGGTCGGCTGCCGCATCGCCCGGGCGGTGCGCTCCAAGTCCGCGTTCGACGACAGGCCGGACCAGGTCGACAGCCAGCTTTCCGGCGTGCACAGCCGGCCGAATCCGACGCTGCCGTAGTTCGAGACGTAGGGATCGCTGCCCCACAGCGTGCCGCGCCGGCGGTCCGACGGGTCGAGCGTCAGGTCCTGGTTGCGCGGGTCGGCATCGGTGCGCCAGACGGTGATGATCGGGCTCAACGAGCCGGCAACGCGGTCGGCGCGCGCGCCGGAACTCTTGGCGCGGCGGCGGTCCTCCAGACGCGTTGCAATCAGGTCGCGGGCATGGGCGTCCAGGCGAGCCACCCGCGCGCGCTGGGCGTAGCGATAGCGCTCCAGGAAGGCGGTTCCATAGCGGGCCGGCTCCGGCGCATCGCGATAGCCGTTGGCGGGTTCGAGGAAATCCAGCTCCGCGTCGGTCGCGGTCGGATCGGCCTCGTCGGTTACGGCCGGATCGATGCAGCCCAGCAGCAGCTTGCCCTGGCCCGGATGGGGCGAGACCAGGATCAGCCCGTCGGCCGGCGGCAGATCGGCCGCGGCGAGCTTCGTCGCCCGCCCGCCGGGCGTCTGGGCGATGCGCTGCTCGCCCGTCAGCAGCGATTGCTCGTTATAGAGGCCGTAGAGGCTCGCGCCGCCGGAATTGCCCAGGAGCACGATATGCTCGAACCCCTCGGCGCGCAGCCGCACCATGGCGGCCGCGACGTCATAGAGCACGATCTCGTGTTCCAGCCGCAGATCGTTGCCGACCGAGCGCGAGGCCTGGGTCCAGGCGGCGCAGCCAGCCTCCAGGATGTGCGGGATCAGGTAATGGGTCGCGAGGAATTCGCGCGGGTGCATGATGCAGACCACGGTCTTCTCGCCGCCGCGCGCATAGAGAAAGCCGTTGGTCGCCGCCCCGTCCGCCGTCCGGAGCGGCATGACGGCGGTCCGCGTGCCCAAGGGCAGATTGCCCGCGGTCCAGGCGGCGTTGCGGAAGCCGGCGGTGATCTCGCTCATCCTGTACTCTCCCGGATATTGACATATATGTACGAAAGATCGACATAAATGTCAATGAACCGGACGGGTCAGGCCAGCATGTCGCGCACCAGCGGTGCCACCTGGGTGCCGTAGAGTTCGATGCTGCGCTTCAGCTTCTCGTGCGGCAGCGGGCCGGCGCTGTATTTCAGATGGAAGCGCGCGAGGCCCAGCGCCTTGGCGGTCGCCGCGATCTTGCGCGCGACCGTTTCCGGGCTACCGACATAGAGCGAGCCGCGCGCGGCCTCCTGCTCGAACTCGCCCCGGCCCATCGGCGGCCAGCCCCGCTCGGCGCCGATCCGGTCGCGCATCTTCTTGTAATCGGGCCAGAGTTCGTCCCGCGCCTGTTCGTCGCTCTCGGCGACATAGCCCGGCGAATGGACGCCGATCGGCTGAACCGGCCGGCCCAGCTGCGCGAAGGCGCGGTGGTAGAGATCGACGAAGGGTTTGAAGCGGATCGGGTCGCCGCCGATGATCGCCAGCATCAGCGGCAGATTGTACTGGGCGGCACGGACGACGGATTCCGGACTGCCGCCGACGCCGATCCAGGTCTTGAGCGAACCGGTCTCGATCGGCGAGAACACCCGCTGATCGACCAGCGGCGGCCGGGTCTTGCCGCGCCAGGTGACGCTGCTCTGGCCGATCAGCGCCGCGAACAGGTCGAGCTTCTCCTCGAACAACGCCTCGTATTGCGACAGGTCATAGCCGAACAGGGGGAAGGATTCGGTGAAGGAGCCGCGGCCCAGGATGACCTCGGCCCGGCCGTTCGACGCGGCGTCCAGCGTTGCGAACCGCTGGAACACGCGGATCGGATCGTCCGAGCTCAGCACGGTCACCGCCGACCCCAGATGGATCCGCTGGGTCCGCCCGGCGATCGCCGCCAGCACGACCTCGGGGGCCGAGACCGAGAAATCGGCGCGGTGATGCTCGCCGACGCCGAAGAAATCCACGCCGACCTGATCGGCCAGCACCGCTTCGTCGATCACGTTGCGGATGACCTCGGCGTGCGGCAGCAACTGTCCGTCGCTGGCGGCGGTGACGTCGCCGAACGTATCGAGGCCGAATTCGAGGGATTGGGTCATGGGGGCTCCGGTGAAAGAGCCCCCAGACTATCGCGCCCTCAGGCCGCCGGGTAGTTCGACGGGAACAGCGCGCGCTTCGCCGGTTCGTCCATCTCCTGCTTGAAGCTATAGCCGTCGGCGATCGCGCGGGCGCGGGCGACGGCGGGCCGCGCGTCGATCGACTGGAACCAGCGCTTCAGGTTCGGAAATGCCACCAGCGGGTCGCCGTCGCCGGGCAGGGCGATCGCCGCGCGGTCGAGCCAGCCCCAGGCGGCCATATCGACGATGGTATAGTCGGATCCCACGATCGTGGCGCGGCCGGCCAGATGCTTGTCCAGCACCTCGTAATGCCGCTCGACCTCGCGCCGGTAGCGGTTGATCGCATAGGACAGCGGCTCCGGCGCCGCGCGCTGGAAATGCACCGCCTGGCCGGAATAGGGCCCGATGCCGCTGGCGACGAACATCAGCCAGGACAGGAGCTCGCCGCGATCGGCCGGCGTGCCGACGAAGCGGCCGATCTTGTCGCCCAGGTACAACAGGATCGCGTTCGAATCGAACACGCGGATCTCCTTGCCGCCGGGCCCGTCGGTATCGACGATCGCCGGCAGCTTGCCGTTCGGATTGACGGCGCGGAAGGCGGGCGCGTGCTGTTCGCCCTTGCGGGTGTCGACCGGCACGACCTCATACGGCAGCGCGGCCTCCTCCAGCAGCAGGGCGACTTTCAGCGGGTTCGGCGTCGGGTGGAAATAGAAACGGATCATGGGTTCGCTCCCTTCGGTGTTTCAGGCGTTGTTCAAGGCCGACAGCGCGGTCGAGACGACCCGCTCCAGTCGGTCGCGGGACGGCCTGGTCTTGGCGAGCACGTTCAGCCCCTGGACCAGGCAGACGAGGAATTGGGCTTGGTCGAGCGGTGTATCGGGTGGAAGCTCCCCGGCGTGGCGCGCCCGCTCGATGGCGCCGGCGAAGGCGGTCTCGAGCCGGGCCAAATGCAGATCGATCATCGCCGCGACCGCGGGCTCGCGCTCCGCCAGTTCGACGATGGTATTGGTGACGAGGCAGCCCCAACGGCGCTTGCCGCCGAAGATACCGTCGATCAGTTGATCGAAAAAGCGGCGTATCGCCGCTAGGCCTGAACCGCCCTGGCCCAGGACCTCGATCGCATCCGCCGACACGGTCACCATATAGCGCTCGACCGCCTGCAGGAACAGTTGGCGCTTGTCGCCGTAGGTGCCGTAAAGGCTGCCCGGAAACAGCCCCATGGCCTTGCACAGCGCCTGCATGCCGCTGCCGTCGAACCCGTTCCGCCAGAAGGCGTCGACGGCCAGGTCCAACCGCTGGGCCGGATCGAACTGCTTCGCCTGGCCCATCACTCGAGCCGGAACTTCGCCGTCGCCGACGGGGACCGGCGCGTGAGCGTATCGGCCGCCATGACGCTAGCGCGCTCCGGCGACGAAAGGCGCCAGCGCGTCCGCGATCGCGGCATTGACCGGCGTCGGGATGCCGAGCGCCTGGCCCATCCGGACCACGTCGCCGCTGAGCCACGGTAGTTCCAGCCGATTGCCCCGTTCCAGATCCGTCTTCATCGACGAGGTCATGTCGGCCGGGATGGTGTCGCAGAAGGCGAGACGGCCCTCGGCGAAATCCGGGGGCAGCGGCACCCCCTTGGCGCGGCCGACCGCGACGCTCTCGCGCATCGCGTCCAGCAGCATCGAGCGATGCTCGGCATGCTCGCGGATCGGGCCGATCGAGGTGCGGAACAGCGCGGTCGTGCCGGACAAGCCGACCAGGAATACGAATTTCTCCCAGATCAGCCGTTCGATCGCGTCGCTGAACTCGGCATCGATGCCGGCTCCGGCGCAGGCCGCGAGGAACGCCTCGCCGCGGGCGGACCCGGCCCCGCCATATTCGCCGAACACCAGGCGCTGCATCGTGCCGGAATGGGCGATGACGCCCGGCTGGGCGATGGTGGCGGCGATGTAGCAGACGCCGCCCATGACCATCCCGGCGGGCAGGTGGGCGCGCAGGATATCGTCCTTCTGCACGCCGTTCTGCAGCGACAGGATCGCGGCGCCCGCCGCGGCCAGGGGCGCCAGGCTGGCGGCGACCGCCTCGGTATCCCACAGCTTGACGCCGACCAGCACCAGATCGACCGGGCCGGCCTCGTCGATGGTTTCGACCGCCCTGGGCGTCGCGACATGGGCGTCGCCGCGCGGGCTGGTCAGGGTGAGGCCGTTGCGCCGGATCGCCTCCAGATGCGCGCCGCGGGCGACGAACGTGACGTCGCTGCCGGCTGCGGCCAGCCGTCCGCCGAAATAGCCGCCGACCCCGCCGGACCCCAGAATGGCGATCTTCATGGCCGCTCCTCCCCGTCATTGCTTTTAGAATGAGTCATGATTTCTAGAATGATCGTTCAAGGTCGAAACGCTAGGCGTCTCGCGGCGGACGGTCAATCTCCGGATCGACACCGGGCCTGCTACCGCCTGGGATGAGCACCAAGGTGCGCGACGAGCCCGGCGCTACCCGCCGATCTGGCGCAGCAGCGGCGCCAGATCGGTCAGGCGGGCGACGCGCCAGTCGGCCGCGTGACCCAGATGCTCGGCATAGCCGCGCATCAGCCGGAAGAATTCGTTCGGTCCCACGTCGGAATTCTTCGGTGCCGGCGTGTCGGCGCCCCGCTCGATCCGGGCGACCTTGAAGCCGAACTGCTTGGCACCCGCCACATCGAAGCCATTCGACGAGACGAACAGGACATCCTCCTTCGGGATGCCCAGTGCCTGCTCGACCAGGGCATAGCAGGCCGGATCCGGCTTGAAGCTCTTGGCCCGGTCGACGCTGATCACGTCGGCGAAGCGATCGGCGACGCCCGAGGCATGGACCAGCTTATCCAGCATCATCGGGCTGCCGTTCGACAGGATGGCGAGCTTGTAGCCGCCGAGCGCGTCCAGCGCCGCCGTCGCCTCCGGGTAAAGGTCCAGGTTCAGATATTTCTGCATCAGGGGTTCGCAGATCGCCGGTTCCGACGGCACGCCGACGGCCTGCAGCGAATATTCCAGGGAGGCCCGGGTAACCGGCCAGAAATCCTCGTACGACCGCATCAGCCCGCGCAGCCAGGTATATTCCAGCTGCTTCAGCCGCCAGAGCTGGGTGACGAGTTCGCCCTTGCCGCCGCAGAGCTCGGTGGCGAGGCTGCGGACCGATTGCACGTCATAGAGCGTCCCATAGGCGTCGAACACCAAGGCGCGGATGGTCATTTCCGGTTCCTTATCGAAGGACGAAGCATCATCCAGGCCATCATCCCTGGCCGGACGGGAAAAGTAGCACCGGATCACAATGCCGGATCACAATGTCTGAATCACAATGTCGTGGCGGGCGCCGGCGCCGGCGCTATAATGCTTCGGCGCCGAAGAGATTTTGTGCGGCGCAACAAGCCTGAAAAGAGCGATGCGCAATCCTCCTCGCCCCCCGTCGACCCTCGTGCCCCTGCCCGAGGTGGACTACCCGCTCGCCTTCAGCATCGGGTCGGCGATCCGCGCGACCCATCGCCAGTTCGCCCAAGATCTGCAGGAACGACTGGCGCCCTACGATATCCCGGTCGGCATGTGGTATTTCTTCCGCGCGCTCTGGGAAGAGGATGGTCTGACCCAGCGGGAATTGAGCCGGCGCGTCGGCTCCATGGAACAGACGACGGTCGAGCAGCTGCGCAATATGGAGCGGCGCGGCTATATCGAACGGCGCCGTTCGGTCGATGACCGGCGCAAGATCCATGTCCATCTGACGCCCGGCGGGTTGGCGCTCAAGAACCAGCTCATGCCCTTTGCCATCGACGTCAACCGGGTGGCGCTCAAGGGCTTGAGCGATGGCGAGGTCGGCTTTCTGCGCCTGGTGCTGGACCGTATCCGCAGCAATCTGGATGCCCATCTGGCGCGCGAGCGCAGAACCGCGTCGCCGGAGGCCGGCCAGACGCTTGACAACGATCCTTCGTTTCCGAAGTAATATCCTGCGGGCTGGATGATCGTGACGCTTCCGCCAGAAGAAGCGCCATTCAAACGGGGAGGAGTGACCATGGCACGCACGCCCATCGACGTCGGGACTCTGATGGAGGGACAGGGGTTCGGCCGGTTCCAGGCCGGCCTGATGTTCTGGATCTGCGCCTTCATGTTCATCGAAGGCTACGACATGCAGGTCGTGGGCTATGCGGCGCCCGCGATCATCAAGGCCTGGCATTCCGACAAGGCGGCCTTCGGCGGCGTGTTCGGCGCCGGGCTCGGCGGCTTCATGCTGGGGGCGACCATCCTCGGCAACCTGGGCGACCGGGTCGGCCGCAAGCGCATGATCGTGCTGGGTTGCATGCTGTTCGGCCTGTTCACGCTCGCCAGCGCCTATGCCACCTCGCTGAGCGAACTGCTGGTGCTGCGCACCGTCGCCGGCCTGGGGCTCGGCGGGTCGATCCCGAACGCGATCGCGCTCATGACCGAATATGCCCCGGCCAAGGTGCGGGCGACGCGGGTCGGCATCATGTTCATCGGCTATACCGTCGGCAGCGCCTTGGGCGGCGTCATCGCGGCCCAGCTGATGCCGGCCTACGGCTGGCCCAGCGTGTTCATCGTCGGCGGCGTCCTACCGCTGGTGATCGGCGGGCTGTCGATCTTCGTGCTGCCGGAATCGGTGCGCTTCCTGATGCTGAAGCGGGGGCGGTCCGACCTGGTGCTGCCGCTCTTGCGCCGGGTCCGGCCCGATCTGGACTTGCCGGACGCGGCGACCTTCTCGATGCAGGAAGAGGTCCAACCCGGCCTGCCGGTGCGGCATCTGTTCACCGGCGCCCGGGCGTCCATGACCAGCCTGCTGTGGCTCGCCTATGCCGCCAACATGGTCTCGCTGCATTTCCTGACCAGCTGGCTGCCGACCGTGATCGCCGACAGCGGCGTGCCGCTGGCCCATGCCGTCATCGCGACCGCGCTGCTGCAGGCCGGCGGCGGCGTCGGCAGCCTGATCGTCGGCCGGCTGCTGGACCGGATCGGCACGCTCGGCATCGTGGCGGCCTTCGCCGTCGCCGTGCCCTGCGTGGCCGCACTGGGCCATGTCGGCACGGACGAGACGCCGCTCATGATCCTGGTGACGGTCGCCGGCCTGTGCATCATCGGCGGTCAGGCCGGCATCAATGCGCTGTCCGGCACGCTCTACCCGACCTATATGCGCTCGACCGGCACCGGCTGGGCCTTCGGCATGGGCCGGTTCGGCTCGATCCTGGGTCCGGTGATCGGCGGCACCCTGATCGCGCTCAGCCTGCCGCTCGGCACGCTGTTCGCGACCGCGGCGGCGCCGATCCTGGTCTCGGCCGGCGCGCTGTTCTTCCTCGGACGCCTCACGATCGTGCGCAATCGCGCGCCGGGTGCGGCGGCCGAACTGCCCGTCGCCCCGCAGACGGTGGCACCGCTCTATCCCGCCCGCCCGCAAGGCCAAGTCGAATGAACGAAGTCCCGCTGACGCCGGCGATCGGCCGCTACGATCCCGTCGAGGCGAAGATCGCTGGTCCTATGGCGTCGACGGCAATCGCACGACGCTCGATGCTTTTTTTGCGCTACGCTCACGAACAGGGCGTCTGCCACCATCTATTGACGCCCGAAGACCTGTTTGAACCGCAGGTCCTGTCGCGCGTCCGGGTCCGAGGAGACCGGAATCATGTCTGAACTCGCTACCGTCATCGATGACCTGGCCGTCGCCAACCGCATCCTGTTCCATCAGGGCGTGGTCGACGGCTTCGGCCATATCAGCGCGCGCCACCCCGAACGTGCCGACCGCTTCCTGCTCGCCCGCAACATGGCACCGGGCCAAGTCACCCGCGCCGACATCCAGGAATACGAGCTGGACGGCACGCCGGTCGATCCGGCCGGGCCGAAGCCCTATCTGGAACGCTTCATCCATGGCGAGCTGTTCCGCGCCCGCCCAGACGTGATGGCCGTGGTTCATAGCCATTCGCCCTCGGTCGTGGTGTTCAGCACGGTGCCGAGCCAGCCGCTGCGCGCGATCTGCCACATGAGCGGCTTCATCGGCGAAAACACCCCGGTCTTCGAGATCCGCGATACGGCCGGTTCCGCGACCGACCTGCTGATCCGTACGCCGGAGCTGGGCGTGGCGCTGGCCGACTCGCTCGGCGAGCGGCCGGTCGTGCTGATGCGCGGCCACGGTTCGACCGTGGTCGGCGAGTCGATCCGCCAGGCGGTGTTCCGCGCGGTCTATACCGAGGTCAATGCCAAGCTGCAGGCCGACGCGCTCCGGCTCGGTTCGCCGGTCTATCTGACGGCGGAGGAAGGGGCGGCCATCACCGTCACGAACAACGGCCAGCTCGACCGGGCCTGGAACCTGTGGCGGGAACTGGCCGAGGCGGCGGCATAAAAGAAGATCGGCGTACGCCGGCGAGACATCGGGGAGGAAACGAAAATGGACCGAATGCATATTGGCCTGGCGACCGCGGCGATGCTGGCAGCGCTGGTCGGGACGGCCCGTGCAGCCGACGACTACGAGATCCACGTGGTGCTGCCGCTGAGCGGCGGCGCCTCGTTCCTCGGCAAGGCCGAGCAGCAGTCGCTGCAGCTGGTCGAGAAATCGACCAACGATACCGGCGGCATCCAGGGTCGTCCGCTGAAATTTGTCTTCCATGACGACCAGTCGAGCCCGCAGACCGCGGTGCAGCTGGCGAGCCAGGTCGTGGCATTGAAGCCGGCGGTGATGATCGGCTCCTCGATCGTCGCCATGTGCAACGCCATGGCGCCGCTGATGACGGCGGGGCCGGTGCAATATTGCATGTCGCCGGGCATCCACCCGACGGCCGGCAGCTATACCTTCACCTCCAGCGTTTCGACCCATGACCTGGGCCGGGCGCTGGTCCGGTTCTACCGGATGAAGGGCTGGACCAGGATCGCGATCATCACCAGCACCGACGCCAGCGGCCAGGATGCCGACAAGGGCTTCGACGAGACGCTGGCGCTGCCGGAAAACAAGGAGATGCAGGTCGTCTCGCGCCAGCATTTCAACCCGACCGACGTCAGCGTCTCGGCCCAGATCGAGGCGATCAAGGCGGCGGGCCCGCAGGCGCTCATCGCCTGGAGCACGGGTGCGCCGGTCGCGACCATCTTCAAGAGCATCATCCAGTCGGGGCTGGAGGTGCCGGTCGGCACGACCGACGGCAACATGACCTTCGCCCAGATGAAGCAATATGCCGACTTCCTGCCCAAGCAGCTCTATATCCCCGCCGCCGAATGGGTGACCTACAGCAGCGCCTCGGCCAAGGATCCGGGCGTCGCCAAGGCCCAGGCGCATTTCGCCGAGGTGTTCAAGGCGGCGGGCCAGACGCCCGACGTCGCCTCGGCCCTGTCCTGGGATCCGGCGGTCGCCACGGTCGAGGCGCTGCGCAAGCTCGGGCCTGCGGCGACGGCGACGCAGCTGCGCGATTATCTGGGCAAGCTCAACGGCTATGCCGGGATCGACGGCGTCTACGATTTCACCAAGGAGGCGCAGCGCGGCCTCACGGTCGACGATGCGGTCGTGACCCTGTGGAATCCCGACGCCAGGACCTGGGAGCCGAAAAGCCAGCCGGCCGGCGCGCCGCTTTAATCGATGGAGCAATTCGCCCAGATCATCATCGGCGGACTGCTCCAGGGAAGCGTGTTCGCCGTCATAGCGCTGGGATTGTCGCTGGTGTTCCGGGTCACCGGCATCATCAATCTGGCCCAGGGCGGCTTTTGCATCCTGGGGGCGCTGACGCTCTATACGCTCGAAGCCGACTATGGCTGGCCGGTGCCGCTGGCGGTGCTGGCGGCGGTGGCGATCACGACTTTGGTCGGCTTGGGCCTGGGGGCGGCGAGCTTCGTGCCGTCGCTCCAGCGCCTGCCCAACAGCAGCATGCTGATGCTGACCGCCGGCCTGATGACCGCGATCGAGGGGCTGGCGCTCGTCGTCTGGGGCAGCCAGCCCTATGCCGTGCCGCCCTTTTCGGGCGAGCGGCCGATCGTGCTCCTGGGCCTGCGCCTGCCGTCCCAGGGCCTGTGGATCGCCGGTGCCGCCGTTCTGATCATTCTGTCGGTCTGGTACGCGCTCGCCCGGACGGCGGTCGGCAAGGCCCTGCTGGCCTGCGCCGAAAACCCGATGGCGGCGCGGCTGATGGGTGTCGACGTCCGCCGGTTGACGCTGGTCAGCTTCGGCCTGACCGCGCTGATCGGCGCGCTCGGCGGCATCGCCGTGGCGCCGATCATGTCGTTCCAGTTCGACACCGGCCGGTTCTTCACCAACGCCGGCTTCATCGCGGTCGCGATCGGCGGCATGAGCTCGCTCGGCGGTGCCGTCGCCGGCGGGCTGTTCCTGGGCGTCGCCGAGCAATTGGCGGCCGCCTATGTCTCCTCCCTGTTCGCCACGGCCGTGTCGCTCGCCTTGCTGCTGGTGACCCTGGTCTGGCGGCCGAGCGGGCTGTTCGCCCCCAGCCGGCAGCGCCGGCAGGACGTGCGCGAGGAATTGCGCGTGCATCGGGCGATCGTGCGGTTCAAGGGGCGGGGCGCCCTGGTCGGCGGCCTCGTCGTGCTGGCGCTGCTGGCCGTGCTGCCGGCGATCGTCGATGGCGGCACCATGAGCTCGCTCGTCATCGCGCTGATCCTGTTCATCGCGGTGCTCGGGCTCGACGTGCTGATGGGCTATACCGGGCAGGTCAATCTGGGCCAGTCGGGCTTCATGGCGATCGGCGGCTATACCGCGGCGATCCTGGCGACCGGCTATGGGCTGCCGCCGCTCCTGGGCCTGGTCGCCGGCATCGGCATCTCGCTCGCCTGCGCGCTGGTGCTGTCGATGGTGACGCTCCGGCTGCGCGGCGCCTATCTGGCGCTGGCGACGCTCACCTTCGGGCTGCTGGTCGACAGCCTGACCGTCGGGCTGGGCGACCTGACCGGCGGGCCGTCCGGCCTGGTCGGCATCCCGGCCTTCTCGGTCGCGGGCTTCGCATTCGATACGCCGCAGAGCCTCTATTACCTGGTCTTGGGCCTCGCCCTGGTGCTGGTGCTGGGCCTGATGGGCGGCATGCGTTCCGGCTTCGGCCGGGCGCTGCAGGCGATCCGGACCGACCAGATGGCCGCAGCCGCGCTGGGCATCAATGTCGTGCGCTACAAGATGGCGGCATTCGGCATCTGCGCGGCGCTGGGCTCGATCGCCGGCAGCCTCTACGCCTTCGATTTCCATTTCCTGGCGCCGGAGATGGTCGGCACCGCACGCTCGTTCGAGATGATTGCGATGCTGATCATCGGCGGCGAGGGCACCCTGGTCGGCGGGCTGATCGGCGCGCTGCTGATCACGCTGCTGCCGACGATCTTCCAGCCGCTCGCCGCCTACAAGATCATGGCCGAGGGGCTGCTGCTGGTGCTGGTGTTCCAGTTCATGCCCGACGGACTGCTCGGCACCGGCATGCGCGCCTTGTCCCGCTTGCCGGCGGGCGGGCCCCGGCCCGGCCGGTTGACGGAGCAGACCCGATGAACGCGCTGGAGGTCGAACATCTGACCAAGAGCTTCGGCGGCGTGCGTGCCACCAACGACGTGTCGTTCGCCGTGCCCGAGGGCAGTCTGACCGCGCTGATCGGGCCGAACGGCGCCGGCAAGACCACCCTGTTCAATCTGGTCACCAACCTGTTCCGGCGCGACGGCGGCGCGGTGCGCTTCTTCGGCCAGGATCTGGGCGACCGCACCCCGTCCGAGATCGCCGAGCTGGGCCTGATGCGGACGTTCCAGACCGCGCGCGTGTTTCCCGGCATGACCGCGCTGGAAAACGTCATGGCCGGCGCGCATCGCAAGCTGAAACGCGGGGCGCTCGCCCAGATGCTGTGGCTGCCAGGCGCCCGCGCCGAGGAGCGGCGATTGGCCCGGCGGGCGGAAGCGCTGCTGGATCTGGTCGGGCTCTCCGCGTTCCGCGACATCGCCGCGACGAGCCTGCCGATGGGCGCGCAGAAGCTGATCGAGGTCTGCCGGGCGCTGCTGGCCGGCCCGCGCCTGCTGCTGCTGGACGAGCCGGCGGCCGGCCTGAACGATACCGAGACGGCGGAGCTGTCGCGCCTGCTGCGCGCGATCCGCGACGGCGGCATCACCATCCTGATCGTCGAGCACAACATGTCGCTGGTCATGGATTCGGCCAGCCAGGTCGTCGTGCTCGACCTGGGCGCCTGCATCGCGACCGGCACGCCGCGCCAGATCCTGGCCGATCCGCGCGTGATCGAGGCCTATCTCGGGCCCGCGGCGGAGGTCGCGTGATGCTGGAGCTGAGGCGCCTCACGGCCGGCTACGGCAATGACGCGGTGCTGCACGGCATCGATCTCGCCGTCGCGGAAGGGCGGATCACCGCACTGATCGGCGCCAACGGCGCCGGCAAGAGCACGCTGGCCAAGACGATCTCCGGCCTGCTGCCGGCGCGGGACGGCCAGATCCTGTTCGAGGGGGCGGCGATCGAGACGCTGTCCTCGACCGCCCGGGTCGAACTCGGCATCGTCCATGTGCCCGAGGGGCGCCAGATCATCGGCAGCTTCACGGTCGAGGAGAACCTGCGCCTGGGCGCCTACCTGCAACGGCGCGCGCTGGGCGAACGCGGCATCGCGGCGCGGATCGACGAGGTCTGCGGCTATTTCCCGGTACTGCGCGAACGCCTGGGCGGCGTCGCCGGCAATCTGTCGGGCGGCCAGCAGCAGATGCTGGCGATCGCCCGCGCACTGATGCTGCGGCCGCGCCTGATCGTGCTCGACGAGCCGTCGCTGGGCCTGTCGCCCGCGCTGGTGACCGAGATCTTCGCGCTGGTGACGCAGCTGCGCGACCGGGGCCTGGCCGTGCTGCTGTCGGAACAGAATGCGCGCATGAGCCTCGCCATCGCCGACCATGCCTATGTGCTGGAGACCGGCCGGGTCACGCTCGAAGGTCCCGGGCGCGAATTGCTCGCCCGCCCGGAAATCGCCGAGCGCTATCTGGGCGTGGCGCCGCAGGGCGACGAACAATCGACCGCGGCCGAAGATCGGGCGATGGCGGAGGGATTGGCGCGGATATTGGCGGTGTAGCGGCGGAAGCGGGTTAGATGTCGGCCATCGACGACGGGAATCGAGCCATGTCGGGCCTACAGACTCAATTTCGCAAATCCAGAAACCGGCCATTCGTCGCACCACCCTTCTGTTGGACCGCCGGGCCGCCGACCGCCGACCGGCAGACATAACTTCAGAATGTTGATTTCGAGGGCCGGACGAAGATGTTCGTCTCGCTATTCCAGATACGGCGTCAGCACATCTTCGATCCATTTCATGAATGCGCGGACCCGGCGCGACAGATTGCTCCGATGTGCTACGACGAGGGACACGGCGAGCGCCCGGCGACGAAAATCGGGTATGATCTCCACAAGCGCTCCACTCTCCAAGTATCGGCCAATCCCCAAGAGTGGCGCCTGAATCAGGCCAAGGCCGGCGAGGGCGGCGGCTTCGTAGGTCTGCGCGCTGTTGACGTGTAGCGCACCTGGCAACTGAAGCGTCGCGTAGCTGTCGCCGTCCGGATATTCCCATCCATAGGGTCTTGCGCCCAGCATCGTCGAAAAATGAATTGTCCGATGTTCCTGACGCTGGAGATCTTTTAGCGATCGAGGGACGCCATAGCGCGCCAGATAGGCGGGACTGGCAGCGTTGACCATGCGCAACAGGCCCAGTGGGCGGGCAATCAGCGTCTCGTCTCCTATGGGTCCAAGCCGCAATACACAGTCGAACCCCTCTTGAACCAGATCGACTTGCCGATCCGTACTCGACACCTCCAGCTCCAACTCGGGGTGAGTCGCCATGAAATCCGGCAAGGCCGGCACGATCGTTGTGCGCGCCACCTCGGTCGGAAGATCGACCCGTAAACGCCCGCGAAGTGCCACGCGATCGCCTGCGAACATCGAGTGTAGGTCATCGACCTCAGCAAGTAGATCGCGGGCACGGGCATGAAATGCGCGTCCGTCCTCCGTCAACTGCACGCTGCGCGTCGTCCGGTGCAGGAGCCTGACACCGACAGCTTCTTCCAGCTTCCGGACCGCCGTTGAGGCCCTCCCCTTCTGGATGCCGAGGCTTTCGGCTGCGTGGGTGAAGCTCCCCATTTCCGCTACCGTTATGAAAATGAGGATGGGTTCGAGATTCTGCATTTTCGTGCCTCGGTATTGTTCACCAAAAAGAGAACAGTGCGTTCGCCCTGTCGGTGTTTATCAGATCCAAGAGACACAGTAATTTTCGAAATCGGGATCCCCCACCGGAGAACAACAAGTGTCCGAAACTATGAATCTGCATCCGGTGGCTAAAGCTATGACCTTGCATCGCGCCTTGTGGGCCGGCCGGATAATGAGCGCGTTTGTCGTTGTCGCTCTGGGGACAGACGGCACTATTCAGCTTTTCGCACCGGCACAGATCGCGAGCATGTTGCAGGAAACCGGGTTCGCGATGGACCTGACCCGTGTCGTGGGGCCGATCATCCTCGCCTGCGCCATCCTCTACGCCATACCGGCCACCGCCGTCCTCGGCGCCATCCTCGTGACGGGCTTTTTGGGTGGCGCCATCTGCGCCCATGTCCGCATGGGTGAGCTGGGGTCACCGCCGGAAATCATTTCTCTGCTGCTGGGCGCGATGACATGGGGCGGCCTGTACGCGCGCGATCCCCGTATCCGGGCCATTCTGCCGCTCATTCGTTGAACCAACTGGGCAGCGCTCTGTCCCTCAAGATCAGGAAACCGCATGTTTTTAGTAATGGGAATCACGGGAAAAGTGGGCGGCGCAACGGCAGAACGCCTGTTGGCGTACGGCAAGGAAGTACGCGCGCTCGTCCGCAATCGCGAGAAGGCGTCAAGCTGGGCGAACCAGGGCGTGGAACTGGTAGACGGCGATTGGAATGATTCGGCAGCCATCGAGCGCGCGCTCAAAGGCGTCGAAGGCGCGTTCGTCATGTTGCAGGCTGTCTGGGCGCCATCGCCCGATTTCAAAGAAGCCAGGGGCGTGATTGCAAACTATGTCTAGGCGCTCACCAGGGCATCGCCGCCGCGAGTGGTTGCGCTTTCGTCGATGGGGGCGAACAGAACCAGCGGGCTGGGGATGATCACGGCGCTGTCGCTTCTGGAGCAAGGATTTCGCGACCTGACATTGCCGATCGCTTATGTGCGTGCCGGCGGATTTTTCGAAAACTTCCTCTACGGCCTGCATGTTGCCCAAGGTGGCACGCTCCCCGTCTACTACAACCCGACCGATCGGAAATCGACCATGGTCGCGACCAACGACATCGGCGCGGAGGTGGCGACACTGCTGACCGGGCCGGCGTGGTCGGGGAGGCGCTTCGTCGAGCTAGGCTCGATGGTCAGCGCGGATGAAGTCGCGGCTCAATTAGGCGGAGTCATGCAGCGCGACGTCAAGGCGTTTGCCGTTCCACGGGCCGGGTGGCCGGCAGCGTTCGAGCAGCTTGGCATTCCGAAGGGTCAGACCGGACCGGCCGAAGAAATGTATGAGGCTGTCAACGCCGGCTGGATGGACCTTGGCGTCGAGGGTACGGAGCACGTCGAGGGCGCGACCTCCCCCCGCAGTGTCTTCGCGGCGGCCCAAAAGGCCGATCGAGATTAACATGAAGGGTCTTGT
>JAQGIC010000024.1 GCA_028288725.1 Rhodospirillales bacterium | reverse complement strand
ATCTCGCCCAACACCTACAACTTCGAGCTCACTGTGCTGTTCCTGTTGGCCATCATCATGGGTGGACGCAAGACCCGCAGCGGCGCGCTGCTCGGCGCGGCGATCATCGTGATGCTGCCCAAGCTGCTGGACGACATCGAGATGTTCCGCTATGTCTCGGTCGCACTGGCGGTGGTAGTCACTGTGGGTGCCGTCGTGTTCATCGCCCGCAAGCGCGCGACCCTGGCCCGGGTCGCGGTGCCGGTTGCCGGGAGCATCGCGCTCGCCGCTCTCTCCTTCGTGCTGGAGACGATGACCGACTGGCGCCTGTCCATCTTCGGCCTGATCACTCTGCTGGTGGTGTACTACCTGCAGGACGGGATCATCGGCTTCGTCCGCGGAATGCTGAACCTCAAGGGCAACGCCCGCACCGATGCGGAAGCCGCACGCGATCTGCCGAAGGTCGAGGACGGCGTGTCCCGCGCCAGTGCCGACACGCCTGCAGAGATGCTCGATGCGAGCGCTGTGCTGATGCAGTTCGGCGGCCTGAAGGCGCTGAACAACGTGGACCTGAAGGTGCGGCGCGGGTCCATCCACGGGCTGATCGGTCCCAATGGGTCGGGCAAGAGCACGATGATGAACGTGCTGACCGGCATCTATACGCCGAGCGAGGGCACGATCCGGTTCGAGGGCCAGTCGATCGGCGGGCAGAAGCCGCCGGTCATCGCGCTGAAGGGCGTCGCGCGCACGTTCCAGAACGTTCAGCTGTTCGGCGAGATGACGCCGCTTGAGAACGTGCTGGTGGGGCTGCATCACACCTATCGCTCGACCTTCCTCGACGTGGTGCTGCGCACGCCGCGCCTGAAGCGCGAGGAGCGGGCCGCCCGGCTGCGCGCCGCCAGTATCCTGCGCTTCGTCGGACTGGACCCGACCAGCCTCGATCAGTCGCGCAACCTGCCCTACGGCAAGCAGCGCATGCTGGAGATCGGCCGGGCCATGGCGCTCGATCCGCAGGTGCTGCTGCTGGACGAGCCGGCGGCAGGATTGACCGCGCCGGACATCCGCGAACTGGTCGCGATGATTCGCAAGATCCGCGAACATGGCATCACCATCCTGCTGATCGAACATCACATGGATGTGGTGATGAGCCTGTGCGACCGGGTGACCGTGCTCGATTTCGGCCAGAAGATCGCCGAGGGCGGCCCGGCCGAGGTTCAGGCCAATCCCAAGGTGATCGAGGCCTATCTGGGCCTCGAAGCCTCGGCGCACTGAGCGAGAGGGACTCCAGATGCTGCAAGTCCAAGAACTCGTCGCCGGCTACGGCAAGGTCCAGGTGCTGCACGGCCTGTCGCTCTCGGTTCCGGAAGGCCAGCTGGTGACGCTGATCGGGTCGAACGGCGCCGGCAAGACCACGACGCTGCGCGCCATCTCGGGCATGCTGGCGCCGACCGGCGGCACCATCCGCCTGGCGGGCCAGGACATCACCGGCCAGCCGTCCCACAAGGTGACGCGGCTGGGTCTCGCCCATTCGCCCGAGGGCAGGCGGGTGTTTCCGACCCTCTCGGTGCGCGACAATCTGCAACTGGGCGCCTTCACCCGCCTGATCGGCGCCCGGCCCAAGGGCGACGTCGCGGCCGACATCGAGCGCATGTACGAGCTTTTCCCGCGCCTGTGCGAGCGCCAGGCGCAACTGGCCGGCACGCTGTCGGGCGGCGAGCAGCAGATGCTGGCCATGGCGCGCGCGTTGATGCTGAACCCGCGGATCCTGCTGCTCGACGAACCGTCGATGGGCCTGGCGCCGATCCTGGTGCAGGAAGTGTTCAACACCATCGCGCGCCTGAAGGAACACAAGGTGACGATGCTGCTGGTCGAGCAGTTCGCGGCGGCGGCGCTCGCGGTCGCCGACTATGCTTACGTGCTGGAAAACGGCAAGCTGGCGCACGAGGGCCCGGCGGCTCAATTGCGCGACGATCCGGCGGTGCGCGCCGCCTATCTCGGAGCAGCACATTAGGAGATGATGCGGCCATGTTCGACCTGCCCGAACCATGTTCGATCTGATCGACCGGGACCGAACCATCGCCGGCCCGGGCTATTCCCGTTGGATGGCGCCGGCGGCGGCACTCGCCATTCATCTGTCGATCGGGCAGGTCTATGCCTTCAGCGTGTTCAACGAGCCGCTGACCCACCTCTTGGGGATCACCCAGACCACGCCGGACGATTGGAGCCTGACCACGCTCGGCTGGGTCTTCTCGACCGCAATCGTCGTGCTGGGCCTGTCGGCGGCGCTGTTCGGCCGCTGGGTCGAGCGCGTGGGCCCGCGCCAGACCGCGACCGTAGCCGCGCTCTGCTTCGGTAGCGGCTTTCTGATCGCCGCCTTCGGCATCGAGGCGCACCTCTATTCGCTGCTGTTTCTGGGATACGGGATCGTCGGCGGCTGCGGCCTGGGCCTGGGCTATATCGCGCCGATCGCCACGCTGATCAAATGGTTCCCCGATCGGCCGGGCCTCGCCACCGGCCTTGCCATCATGGGCTTCGGCGGAGGCGCGCTGATCGGCGCCCCGCTCGCGCAATGGCTGATCGATCGCTTCGCCACCGATGTTTCGGGCGGCGTCGCCGAGACCTTCGCCTGCATGGGCGTGCTCTACACCGGCTTCATGCTGCTGGGTGCGGCGACGCTGAAACAGCCGCCGGCCGACTGGGTCCCGCCGTTCCGCGCCGAGCGGCCCGATCCCCACCTGCCCAAGACCGTCACGGTCGGCCTTGCGGCCCGGCAACCGCAATTCTATCTGCTGTGCCTGGTCCTGTGCCTGAACGTCACCGCGGGCATCGGCGTGCTGGGCCAGGCGGCGCTGATGTGCCGCGAGATGTTCCCGGATATTTCGGCCGCGGGCGCCGCCGGCTTCGTCGGGCTCCTGGGCCTGTTCAACATGGCGGGCCGGCTGGTCTGGTCGACCATCTCGGATCAGCTAGGCCGACGGGCGACCTATGCCATCTTCTTCGGCGCCGGCTTCTGCCTCTACGCCGTCATCCCGACGACCGGCCAGTCCGGCAGCATCATCCTGTTCATCGTCGGCTATGCACTGATCATGAGCATGTATGGCGGCGGCTTCGCGACCATACCGGCCTATTTGCGCGACGTGTTCGGGACCCACCAGGTCGGCGCCATCCATGGCCGCCTGCTGATTGCCTGGTCGATCGCCGGCCTGATCGGCCCGGCCCTGGTCAATTACCTGCGCCGCGCCCAGATCGAGCGAGGCGTGCCGCACGCCGACGCCTATTCGATCACGATGTATGTGATGGCGGCACTGCTGGCGGTCGGCTTTATCTGCAACGCGCTCATCCGGCCGCTGGACGCCGAAGTCCATACCGCGACCGTCGACGCGTAGCTGCAGGCTGTCCTCGACCGCACCCCCGCCTGTAGAATGCCGTCGCAGGCGATAAGGACGAGAGCATGCGGATCTTGATGACCGGATCTTCCGGCTGGTTGGGACAGACGCTGGTGCCGCGGCTGCGGCAGGATGGACATCGCGTTTTCGGGCTTGATCCGGTGCCGTCGGCCATGACCGACATCGTCGGCTCGATCGCGGATCGCGACACCGTACGACGCGTGGTCGGCGACAACGGGATCGAGGCGATCATCCACGCGGGCGCGCTGCACAAGCCCCATATCGCGACCCGCACGCCGACCGACTTCGTCGCGGTCAATGTCCAGGGCACGCTCAACCTGCTGGAGGAAGCGGTCGCACCGGGCTCGACCGTCGGCCGCTTCGTCATGACCTCGACCACGTCGCTGATGATCTCGCGCGAGGTCCGGGCCGGGCGAGACGGCGGCGCCCGGGAGGCCGCCTGGATGACCGAGAATGCGGCCCCCTTGCAGCCGCGCAACATCTACGGCGTGACCAAGTACGCGGCCGAGAATCTCTGCCGCCTGCACCACGAACTGTATGGCCTGGCGGTCGTGGTCCTGCGGACCGGGCGGTTCTTCCCCGAGGAGGACGATATGGCGCACGCGATCAGCCAGTCGGACGAGAACACCAAGGCGAACGAGCTGCTGTTCCGTCGCGCCACCGTTGAGGACATGGCCGAAGCCCATGTCGCGGCCCTGGCGCGGGCGCCGGAGCTGCGTTTCGACAATTTCATCATCGCGCCGCGCACCCCCTTCGCCCGCGCGGATTGCGCCGAACTGATCGCGGACGCGCCCGCCGTCGTGCGGCGCTATTTCCCGGAATACCCCGCCATCTACGCCCGGCTCGGCTGGACCATGTTCCAGTCGATCGATCGGGTCTATGATTCGACGCGCGCTTACGAGCGGATGGGTTTCGCCTGCCGGACCGGGTTTGCCGAGAAGCTGGCGGCGTTGGGCCAATGACGGGCGGAGAGTTCGCCGGTGCCGACCGCCTCCGGTCAGCGGGCTAGCTTGCGACCATCGAGCGGCTCGCCGACGAACCTCTCTGCCGGAAAGCGAAGGTTGACGACTGTCCCGACGCCGGGGCTGGATGTGACTTCGAGCGTCCCGCCATGCAATTCGGTGAGCGCCTTCGCGATCGGCAACCCCAGCCCGGTCCCGCCGAACCGCCGGGACAGACCGCTATCCACCTGGCCGAACGGCTCCAGAGCCTTCGAGATGCCGGCCGGCGCCATCCCGATGCCGGTGTCCGCGATGGCGATGACAAGGCCGCCTTCCGCCCGCCGGCTGGCCTCGATCCGAACCGTCCCGCCGGCGGGGGTGAATTTGATGGCATTGCCGCAAAGATTCAGCAGGATCTGCCTGATGCGCAGCGGATCGGCTCGCAACGGCGGCAGATCCGGCGACACGGATTGTTCGACCTGAACCTCGCCCGATTTCGCGCGCTCGGCCAAAATCCCGCAGGAGGCTCCGATCGAGTCCTTCACATCGACGAGATCGTCGCGCAGGACCATATGGCCGCTCTCGATCTTGGAAATATCAAGGATATCATTGATGATCTGGAGCAGATGGTGCCCGGCGGCATGGATGTCCGACGCGTAATCGCTGTACCGCGATGTCCGGTCGTCCGCCAAGCCATCCCGGATCAATTCCGCGAATCCTAGGACGGCGTTCAGCGGCGTGCGCAACTCGTGGCTCATATTGGCCAGGAACTCGGACTTCGCGCGGTTTGCCGCCTCCGCCGCGTGCTGAGCCCGAACTTGCGTGGTGATATCGCGGCAGCTCCCGCGATATCCCCGAAACACCCCGCCCTTGTCGAAAAACGGGCGCCCGCTGACGGTAACGAAATGGACGGTGCCTTCGTCCCCCAAGCGTTCGAACCGAAAGTCGTGAAACGGCCGCCGGGCGTAGAGATCCGCCTTGTGCCGTGCCCATTCGGCCTCGCTCACCCCCCGGTCGACGATTTCCCACCGGGTCTTGCCAAAGCCCTGATGGGCGACATGGACATCTGCCGGCGCATTGACGTTGAAGAACCAGCGGAAGCGAAGCTCCTCGTCCTGTTCCCAAAGCCAATCCGAGGAGGTTTCACTACATTCCCGGAAGCGGTCGATATCGAGGGCTCGGAACGACGGGTCCGGTTGAGCGCCGCAATCCTGCTCCGACGAACCTTCCGGCTCGGACGAGCGTGGGGAGCCCTCGCGTGGCAGATCGGGCGTCTTCGATAACATCGGTGCGTCTCCGGTGATCCGTCACCACGCTACCGGGATAGTGTTACCGAGGCCTTGCGGATGGGTCGGCGACAGAACGCGACCGAGACAGGACAGGCCCGGCCGGCGCCATCAGACCGACGCTGGGTCCGCTGGAGCCAGAGGTTTCCTGAACAGCCGCGCCCCTAACCCAGCACCCTTGGCAGCGCCGCGACCTCGGCACCCGCCCCGGCCAGCGCCAGTTTGACGGCGCTGGCGACCGCCGCCGCGGTCGGCTCGTCGCCATGGATGCACAGGGTCTCGACGCGCGCCGGCAGCAGCTTGCCGCCGACCGTCAGGATCAGGCCCTCGATGACCATGCGCACCGCCTGGGCCGCCGCCTCGGCCGGATCATGCAGCACCGCGCCGGGCAGTTTGCGTGACAGCAGCTTGCCGTCGTCGGCATAAGCGCGATCGGGGAAGCCCTCGGCGGCGAAGCGTACGCCGGCCGCCGTCGCCGCCCCCTCCATCGGGGAACCGGTGCCGCCGATCATGATCAGTTTCGGATCGACCGCCTTCACCGCGCGGGCGATGGCGCCGGCGACCTCGGGGTCGGCCTCCGCCAGATTGTAGAGCGCGCCATGGGCCTTCACATGGGCGACCGGCATGCCGGCCCGGGCGGCGATGCCCATGAACGCCCCGATCTGATAGGCGACCAGGGTTTCGAGCTCGAACGCGCTCATCGGCATCGGGCGGCGGCCGAAGCCCTGCAGATCGGCGAAACCCGGATGGGCGCCGAGACTGACGCCGTTCCGCCTGGCAATCTCGCAGGTCTTGGCCATCACCTGGGGATCGCCGGCATGGAAACCGCAGGCGACGTTGGCCGAGCTGACGATAGCCAAGACCACTTCGTCATTGCCCATGCGCCAATTGCCGAAGCTTTCGCCGACATCGGCGTTGAGATCGATCAGGCGCATGGCTTTACTCCGCCAATTCGTCGTTCCTGCGAGAGGCGGGAATGATGGAAAAAGAATTCTTGCTGCTCCAACCCTAAGCCCTCGCTGCGAAGGGGCGCAAGTTTATGTTTGCGATTTATCGATAAAATGTGAATATGGCCGCGTTACCGGGGGAATGGGCCATGAGCAAGCGCGACTATATCGTCTCCTCTGCCCATCTGGCCGATCCCGGCTCCGAGGAGCTGAGCGAATTCGAGTACGGCCTGATCCTGGCCCATAACGCGTTCGAGCGCTGGCTGGTCCGCTGCATGACGGCGGCGGGTTATCCCGATCTGTCGAAGGTCGATATCCAGGTGCTGCATTCGGTCCATCACCGCGGTCGGCCGAAGCGGCTGGCCGACCTGTGCTTTGTCCTCAATATCGAGGATAGCCACGTGGTGAATTACGCGCTGCGCAAGCTGACCCAGCTCGGGCTGGTCGCCCGCGCGCGGCCCGGCAAGGAAGTGTTCTACGCGACGACCGCGACCGGCGACGATGCGTGCCGGCGCTATCGCGAGGTGCGCCAGGCCTGCCTGCTGGCGGTGCCGACGCCGCCGACCGATCATGCAGGATTGGGCGAGACGGCCGGTCTGCTGCGCGCGCTGTCCGGCCTATACGACCAGGCCGCCCGGGCCGCGGCCTCGCTATGAACCCGAGGTTTCTCGCAGCCGGCGATGCCGCCCTGGTGGTCGAATATGGCGAGATCATCGACGCCGCCCTGATCGAGGCGGTGCAGCAGCTCGATCGGCGGCTCGCCGCAGCGGCACTGCCCGGGGTCATCGAGACGGTGCCGAGCTTTCGCTCCCTGATGGTCCACTACGACCCGCTGATCACCAGCCGCGCCGAGCTGATCCAGGCGATCGAGGCGCTCGATACCGGCAGCGCCGCCGCCGGGGTCGAGCCCGGCCGGCCCTGGCGGCTGCCGGTCTGCTACGACCACGCCTTCGCTCCGGACCTGGCGGATGTGGCGACGGCGACGGGACTGGCGCCGGACGCGGTGACCGCGACCCATGCGGCCAATCCCTTCACGGTCGCCGTCGTGGGGTTCCTGCCGGGCTGCCCGTTCATGGCGGAGCTGCCGCCGGCGTTCAACCTGTCGCGCCGGACGACGCCGCGCACCCGCGTGCCGGCCGGATCGGTCGCGGTCGCGCAGAAACTGTCGGTGATCTATCCGGCCGAAAGTCCCGGGGGCTGGCACCTGATCGGCAATTGCCCCATCCCGCTGTTCGACGCGCGCTGGGAGCGGCCGGCCCTGCTCGCGCCGGCCGATACCGTCCGCTTCCAGCCGATCGACACGGCCGAGCACGCCCGCATTCTGGCCGCCGTGCGTCAGGGCGAATATGACCCGCGACGCGAGTGCGTGGATCAGGCGGCCGCGACATGAGCGGGCTGCGCGTCGATCGCCCCGGCCTGTCGACCACCGTCCAGGATCGGGGCCGCGCCGGACACCAGCGCTATGGCGTGCCGGTGTCCGGCGCGCTGGATCCGCTGGCATTGCGCCTGGCGAATGCGTTGGTCGGCAATGCACCCTGCACGGCGGCCCTCGAAATCCTGGCGCTCGGCCCGACCCTGACGGTCGAGGCCGACTCCGTTCGCTTGGCCCTGGTCGGGTCCGAGGTCGGGCTGAAGATCGACGGCACTGACATTCCCGCCGGCCGCAGCGCGACCGCGTCTCGCGGCGCCAGGATCGCCATCGGCGGCTTCACCGATGCGGCGAGCTGCATCCTGGCGATCGAAGGCGGCTTCGCTCTGGTGCCCTGCATGGGTAGCCTGTCGACCTATGCCCGCGGCGGCTTCGGCGGGTTCGAGGGCCGCGCGCTCAAGGCGGGCGATCTGCTGCCGCTCGCGCGTGCCGCGGCGACGCCCGGACCGGAGCGGAGGGCGCCGCCGATCGACTATGGCCGCGGCCCGATCCGCGTCGTGCTCGGCCCGCAGGAGACCTGGTTCGAGCCGGCCTCGATCGACCGCTTCTTCGCCGAACCCTACATGATCACGGCCGAGGCCGATCGCATGGGCATGCGGCTCGAAGGGGCCAAGCTGGACCATGCCAGGGGCTTCAACATCGTGTCGGACGGCATCGCGCACGGCCATATCCAGGTACCCGGGACGGGCCAGCCGATCGTGCTGCTGGCCGACCGCCAGACCGTCGGCGGCTATCCCAAGATCGGCGCGGTCATCGGCGCCGACCTGCCGCGCCTCGGCCGGATGCGGCCGGGCGACACGATCCGCTTCGTGCGGATCGAGGTCGCGGCGGCCGAAGCGGCCCGTCGCTCGCAAGAAGCGGCGTTCGCGACGCTGCTGAAGGCAATCGGCCCGGTCATCGTCGTGCCTACGACGGAACAGCTGCTGCGGACGAACCTGATCGACGGGGTGGTATCGGCCTGACACAAACTTCCCCGTCATTCCGGCGCAGGCGCTAGGCTATGTACATATCTTTCTGTTTCATTTCAGATGGTTAGTCTTTTACATCGTCATGGCCGGGCTTGACCCGGCCATCCACGTGGTTGGGCAAGCCGATTTCACGGCCAAACAGG
>JAQGIC010000023.1 GCA_028288725.1 Rhodospirillales bacterium | reverse complement strand
CCTGTTTGGCCGTGAAATCGGCTTGCCCAACCACGTGGATGGCCGGGTCAAGCCCGGCCATGACGATGTAAAAGACTAACCATCTGAAATGAAACAGAAAGATATGTACATAGCCTAGCGCCTGCGCGGGAATGACGGTCGAGTATCAGTCCTTCGGCCGCAGCTTCTCGATCTCCGCGTCGCCGGGCAGGTACTTCGCCCCGTCGCGATAGACGAAATCGACCATGACCGGCTTGCCGTCGACCACCGCGGTCTTGCCCACGAAGGCGCCGAGCGTCGACTGATGGTCGATCTTGCGGAAGCTGATCGGCCCCAGCGGCGTCGCCACGCCCAGGCCCTCGGCGGCACCGACCAGCTTTTCCGTATCGGTCCCGCCGGCCTTGGCCAGGATCGCCGCGATCGATTTCACCGAGCTATAGCCGACGATCGAGCCCAGGCGCGGCGGCTCGTTGTATTTCGCCTGATAGGCCTTCAGGAAGGCGTCGTGTTCCGGGGTATGGATGCCGTACCAGGGATAGCCGGTGACGATCCAGCCTTCCGGCGCCTCGTCCTTCAGCGGATCCAGATATTCCGGCTCGCCGGTCAGGAAGCTCACGACCGACTTGCCTTTGAACAACCCGCGCGTATTGCCCTCGCGCACGAATTTCACCAGGTCCGGGCCGAAGGTGACGTTCAGGATCGCTTCGGGCTGGTCGGCGGCCAGCGCCTGGGTCACCGCACCGGCGTCGATCTTGCCCTGGGTCGGCCATTGCTCGCCGATCCACTGGATGTCGGGCCGCTTGGCCGATAGAAGCTGCTTGAACACGGCCACGGCCGACTGGCCGTATTCGTAGTTGGGGGCGACGGTCGCCCAGCGCTTGGCCGGCAGCTTCGCCGCCTCTTCCGCCAGCATGGCCGCCTGCATGTAGTTGGAGGGGCGCAGGCGGAAGCTGTAATGGTTGCCCTGGCTCCAGGTGAAGGCGTCGGTCAGCGGTTCGGCGCCCAGGAAGAACACTTTCTTCTGCTTGGCGAAGTCCGACACGGCCAGGCCGATGTTCGAGAAAAAGGTGCCGAACAGCAGCACCGCATGGTCGTTCGACACCAGCTCGTTCGCCGCCGTCACCGCGTCGCCCGGCTTGCCGCCGTCGTCGCGGCTGACGATCGCCAGCTTCTTGCCCAGCACGCCGCCCGACGCATTGACCTCTTCGAGTGCCAATTGCCAGCCCTTGCGATAGGGCTCGGTAAAGGACGGCAGCGCCGAATAGGAATTGATCTCGCCGACCGTAATATCCTGGGCCCGCGCTGTGAAGGAGGCGCCGAACGCCGCGAGCGCGAACGCGCCCGCCCAAATCTGCTTGATGATCATGTGCCCGATCCTCTCTCGCCTAAGCCCCTGTTATCGATCGACTATGCCTCGATTAATTTTTTATTCCCGTCATTCCCGCGAAAGCGGGAATCCAGGGCGAGCGGTAGGCTCTCTACGACTGCCGCCCTGGATCCCCGCCTGCGCGGGGATGACGATCAATGTTATCTCAGCCCGTCCTCGCCCTTGATCTGGTCCTTGGTCAGGCCGCCGACGCGTGGCAGGGGGCGGCCGCTGTCGGTCACCGCGACGGCGACCATGATTTCCCGCGCGCGCGGCGCGTCGCCGATGCGCACCTCCATGCCGTCGAAATGGCTGCGCACGAAGGCCGCGTCCTTGTGGCCGAGCGGGATATCCAGCACCACGCCGGGCCCGCCGCGCTTCTTCGACGACGGGATCAGCGCGGCGCCCCGGCCCAGCACCTGGCGGACCGGCGTGCCCAGCTTCGGGTGCAGCAAGGCGGCCGCATGTTCCAGCTCGCCCTCCTCGCCGACCGCCGCGGCCTTGCCATAGCTTTCCGCCTGGTCGCCCGGAATGCCGAGCGCCGCCACCGCGCGTTCGGTCAGAATCCGGCCCAGTTCCTCGCCGATCTGCGTCAACTCGCTCAGATCCTCGACATAGCGGCCGGCGAACGGGTTCTCGATCACCGCGACCGCGGCGGCGCGGCGGGTCGGCGGATCGACCGTCCGGCCCATTTCCGTGCGCACCTCCTCGACGAAGGTGACGATCTTGCGGATCCTGACGCTCATCGCAGGCCGTCCTCGCCCTTGATGTCGGCCGCCTTGAGGCCGCCGGCACGATTATGGATGCGGGCCCCGGTGGTCATGACCAGCACCAGCAGCATCTCGTCGGCCTTGGGCGCGTCGGCGATGCCGATCTCCATGGCGTCGAAATGGCTGCGCACATAGGACGCGTCGATATGGGTCACCGGCACGTCGAGCCGCGTGCCCGGTCCGCCGACCTTCTTGGTCGAGGGCACGATTGCCTTGGCGCCGCCCAGCACCTCGCGCATGGCGTAGCCGCCGGGCGCATGCCAGAGCGCGCCGTGCTCCAGCTCGCCCGCCGCCCCGACGATGGCGCCCTTGCCATAGCCCTGGATCGCCTTGGCATCGCCGCCGAGCGCCGCCAGCAGATGCCGTGCCATCTCGATCCCGAGCGGCTCCAGGTCCTTCATGAAATGCGCGATCTCTTCGACATAGCGGCCGGCGAAGGGATTGTGGATCACCACCATGGCGGCCCCGCGGCGCAACGGCACGGTCGCCGGCGGGCCGCCCTCGTGAAAGATCTCTTCGATGATCAGCGCGCGTTTGCGCAGCAGGACTTCAGGCATGGTGCATCCTCCGAACCGGTTCCGTTTCTTGATCGATCTGGCCGAACAGGCCGATCGTCCGCGTGACGCCTTGCAGATGCAAGGAGGCTGCGACGATCCGGCCGGCCGAGATCAGGCCGGCCGCGCGACGAAGGCCGCCGTGCAGGGCCCGGTCCCGCTCCGCCGCCGGCAGCAGGGGCACGTCGCGCGTCACCAGCCGCGATCCCAGATCGCTGTCCGGGTCGAGACTGTCGGCCGGCACCCGGACGATATCCGGATGGTCCGGCAGATCGACCGCATTGGCGACGATGGTCGCGGCCGCGTCGGCATCGGCGGCGCCCGCCGCCAGAATGGTCACCGCATCGGCAATGCCGAGCGAGAAGGACCGGCCGTGGCGCCCGCTGGTCGCGATGCCGCGCACCGCGTCCCGGGCTTCGACCCGCGCGGTGCCGATCAGCGACGGCTGGTCGGGCCGGTCGACGATGCCGCTGGTGAAGCTTTCGCCCGGCGCCAGATGCAGCGCGATATCCCCGCCATTGTTCACGTACGCCCGGTCGAGCGGGGCTGAATGGACCATGGCGGCCAGCACCGCCTCGGCCACGGCCCCGGCGACCGCGGCCATCGGCGTAATGAAACAATCGGCGGCATAGGGCTGCACCGCCTGGTGCATCCGCCGCGCAACCGGCCCCGCGGGAACCGGGCTCAGATCCCCGACCGGCGCCCTGAGGATCGCCAATTCCAGGCACAGCTCGTCGAGCAAGCCGTTCATGCGCACCGCCGCCGCCCGATAGGCCGCGCGCACGGCGGCGGGCGGCCCCCAAGCCTCCAGGATCAGGTCGATCGGCCCGTCGTGGAGATGGACGCGCCGGCCGTCGGCCAGCGGGCGGATGAGCGGCGGCTCCCTCATCCATGCGACCTTTTGCTGTCGGACGGCGCCAGCGGCCAGGGATTGCCGTCCAGCTGCGGCAGCTTGCGCCCGCCCTCGCCGGCCAGGACCTGGTCGAGCGGGCGCAGATGGTCCATGTGCCCGCCGAGCGCTGCGTAATCCTCGAGCCGCATGGTGAATTCGATCGGTGCCACCAGGGCCGGGGTCGGGACATAGCCGAAGGCGTTGCTCGGCACGCGCGTGACATCGACCATGAAGGTGATGCCGCCACCCGGCCAGACATAGACCGGGGCGCCGCCGCAGGTGACATAGGTCAGCGCATCCTTGACCGAGCGCGTCAGCCTGACCGGATTCTCGGTGACGCCGGCGCGCAGCGAGCCGCCGGCCCCGCCCATGAACAGCACGGTCGAGAGCGCCGGCTCGCAATTCTCCTTCACCCGCTCGACCGATTCGGCGAGCGCCGCCGGCAGATCGCGGGCGACCGGCTTCAGCGCGCCATCCAGTTCGTAATAGGCGTGCTGCTCGCCGGTCGTGCTGATCATCAGCATGCGCAGGCCGGCCCAAGCGATCTTGGGGTCGAAGGCCCCAAGGATCGACAAAGGATCGAGGATCGCGGTGCCGCCCCAGCCGGTGCCGGGATGGGCCACCTCGAAATAGCGGCCGGGGGTCGAGCGGCGGCCGGTCATACGGATGCCGGTCTCCTTCACGCCCAGCACCTTGCCGGCCTGATGTTCCGACAGCACGCCGGTGATGTGATCGTCGATCACCACCACCTCGTCGACCTTGCCGAACCATTGCTGGGCGAACATGCCGATCGTGGCCGAGCCGCAGCCGACGCGCATGCGCTCTTCCAGGACGCCGTTCACCACCGGCGGCTTGCCGGCCTGGACCAGCACCGTGGCGCCGTCATCGACCGTCAGTTCGACCGGCTTGCCGTTGCACAGGTCGAGGATCGCGTCGCAGGTCGCGCGTCCCTGCTTCTTGCCGCCGCCGGTCAGGTGGTTGACCCCGCCCAGCGACAGCATCTGCGAGCCGTATTCGCCGGTCGTCACATGGCCGATCATCTCGCCCTTGGCCCGGACCGGCGCGCGCTCGGATCCCAGATGCCGGTCGGTGTCGATCTTCACCTTGACGCCGCAATAGCTGAAAATGCCCTCGGTCACCACCGTGACCATGTCGACGCCGTCGATCTGGGACGAGACGATGAAGGGTGCCGGCTTATAGTCCGGATAGGTCGTGCCCGCGCCGATCGCGGTGACGAAACGGCCGCCCGCCTTGACCGGGTCGCCGTCCCAATCCTCGGCCCGCTCCAGGAACTGCACGACCGGCTCGCCGCGATCGACCGCGCGGTCGAGGATGACGTGCGGATCGATGCGCACCAGATCGCCCGCATCGTTCATGTAACGGTCGCAGGCCCCGGTGGCACCGGGCTTGATGAAGCACATGACTGGGCAGGCGTCGCAGCGGATCTTGTCGCCGTCGGTAACCGGCGTGGTATCAGGCATGGGTATCGTCCCTGGTCTTGACTTCACGGATCTCGAGCGCGCGGATCGCGGCGCGCACCCGGTCCGGGGTCGCGGGCGCGCGGCGGATGCGGGCCCCGGTCGCGTCGTAAATGGCGTTCAGGATGGCTGGCGCGGTCGGGATCAGCGCCTGTTCGCCGATGCCCTTGGCGCCGAACGGGCCGATCGGCGCCGCATCCTCGATCAGGATCGAGGTGACCGGCGGCATGTCGCCCACGGTCGGGATCAGGTAATCATGCAGGTTCTCGCCGCGCCCCGGAAAGAACTCCTCCATCAGGGCCAGACCCAGCCCCTGGGCGGCGCCGCCCTCGATCTGGCCTTCGAGCAGGGTCGGATTGATCGCGCGGCCGACATCATGGGCGGCCGTCAGTTTCAAGACCTTGACCGTGCCCAGCGCCAGATCGACCTCGATCTCGGCCAGATGCGCGCCATAGCCGAACACGGCATAGGGCTCGCCCTGGCCGTTTTCGTCGAGCGGGCTGGTCGGCGGATCGAACGTCGCCTCGGCCGCCAGCACATAGCCGCGCGCGTCCGGCGTCAGCTCCTTGAGCGGCAGCGCCCGGCGATGGCCGCGTTCCTCGACCGTCACGCCGCCGTCCGCGAAGGTCAGGGTCGCGTCTTCGCCGGCATTGGCCTCGCGCAGGATGGCGCGCCGGAGCGCCTGGCCCGCGAGATAGGCCGCCTTGCCGCTGACGAAGGTCTGGCGCGAGGCCGAGGTCTTGCCGCAATCCGGCGTGAGGTCGGTGTCGCCCGAGACGAAATCGAACAGGTCCAATGGGGCGCCCAGCGCGTCGGCGCAGATCTGCGGAATGACCGTGTTGGAGCCCTGGCCGATATCGACGGCCCCCTGATGCAGAATGATCCGCCCATCGGCGCGCAGGCCCACCCGCATGGTCGAGGGGTTGGGCAGCGAGGTATTGCCGCAGCCGTACCACATGCCGGCGAAACCGATGCCGCGGCGCAGCGATCCGGTCTGGGCCGCGTTGAACGCCCGGACTTCCGCCCGCGCCGCGTCCCGGCGGGGCCTGAGCGCTTCCAGGCAGGCGCGGATGCCGACGCCGGCATCGAACACCTGACCCGTCACGGTCGGCACGCCGACCGTGAGCACGTTCCGTAGCCGGAAATCCAGCCGGTCGATGCCGAGCCGATCGGCCAGCTCGTCGAACAATTGCTCCTGCGCGATCGCGGCCTGGGGCACGCCGAAGCCGCGGAACGCGCCGGCCGGCACCAGGTTGGTGTGGACCGCCCGCGTCGTCGCCCGATAGGCCGGAATGAAATAAGGACCTGAGGCATGCACCGGCACGCGGTTCGCGACCGTCGGGCCCCAGGAGGCATAGGCGCCGGTGTTGAAATCGCCGGCGAAATCCATCGCGGTCAGGCGGCCATCCTGGTCCGCCCCGATCCGGACCCGCATGCGGGCCGGATGGCGCTTGGTCGTGGTCATGATCGATTCGGTGCGCGAGTAGACCATGCGGGCCGGCCGGCCCAGATGCCAGGCGGCGAGCGCGATGAAGGGCTGGATCGACAGGTCGAGCTTCGAGCCGAAACCGCCGCCGACCGCGGTCGGGATGATCCGCACGGCCAGTGCCGGCAGCCCCAGGATGCGGGCGATATCGTCGCGGTCCATATAAGGCGCCTGGGTGCAGGCCTGGATTTCGATCCGGTCGCCGACCCGGCGGGCAAACCCGGCCTCGGGCTCGATATAGGCATGCTCGACGAAGCCGGTTTCGAACAGACCCTCGACCACGACGGCGGCGGCCGCGAATCCCACATCCAGATCGCCGCGCGCGACCCGGCCCCGGGTCAGGATATTGCCGGGCCGGCCGTCATGCAGCCGCGGCGCCGTCTCGGCCAGCGCGTCGTCCATTTCGATAAGCGGCGGCAATTCCTCCCAGGTGACCGGAAAATCGGCCGGATCGAGCGCCGCCAGCACCGCCGCGTCGCCGGCGACCAATGCCACGGCCTCGCCGCGGAACCGGGCCTCGCCGACCGCGAACACGGGCTGATCGGCGAACGGGCCGATGACGCCGAAGCAATTGTCGCCGGGGATATCATCCGCGGTGAAGACGCGTGCGATACCGGGGTGGCGCCGGACGAAGCCGTCGATATCGCCGAAGTGGAACCGCGCGCGATGGTGCGGCGAGCGGATCGCGCGCACGGAGAGCGCATCGCCCGGCACCGCGTCGGCGCCGAAGATCTCGCTGCCGTCGACCTTGCGGCGGCCGTCGAGCCGTTCGATCCGGGCGCCGACCGCCCGGCCGGCGAGCGGCGACGCGTCGACCGCGCAGGACGGGCCGCCGCCGACATCCAGGATGGCATCGACGATCTTGCGGTAGCCGGTGCACCGGCACAGCACCCCGCCGATCGCGTCCATCACTCGGGCCTCGCTCGGCGCCGCCTGGCGATCGAGCAGGGCGGCGGCGGCGCTCAGCATGCCCGGCGTGCAGATGCCGCACTGGGCGGCGCCATGTTTCAGAAAGGCGGCCTGCAGGGAGGCCGCCGACGGGCTGGCATCCGGCAATCCTTCGATGCTGGTCACGGTGCGTCCGCGCACCTGGCCGACCGCGATCAGGCAGGAACAGACCGGTTCGCCGTCGAGCAGCACCGTGCAGGCGCCGCAATCGCCGGCATCGCAGCCGACCTTGGTGCCGGTCAGGCCCAGCTCGTCGCGCAGCACGGCCGACAGGCGGGCGATCGGCGCCGAACCGACCTCGACCATTTGGCCGTTGAGCATGAACCCGAGCCGGGCGGCGGAATCAGGCATGGGCCGGCTCCGACAGGCAGGCATCGAGCGCGCGACCGATCAGGGTCTGTGCCGCCTCGAGCCTATAGAGCGCCGTCGCGCGGACGTCGTCGATCGGCCGCAACGGCGCAAGATGCTCGGTCCGGACCAGCCCGGCCAACCCCGCGCCGGCCGCCACTCCCAGCAGGGCCCGCTCCAGCGCGGGCAAGCGACAGGCGACCGCCGAGCAGGAGCCGACGGCGACCCGTGCACCGGCAACGCGGCCCTGGAGGTCGAGCGCCACCTGCGCCGCGACCATGACGATCGAGATGACCAGATAGCGCCGGCCGCCGAGTTTCATGAAGTGCGAGCGGGCGTCCTCGAACCGGCGCGGCACAAGGATCGCGACCACCATTTCGCCCGGCGCCAGCGCCGTACGGCGGGGCCCGAGGATGAATTGATCGAGCGGCAGCCGCCGCGTCCCGGCGGGTCCCGCCAATTCGATCGCGGCATCGAGCGCCAGCAGCGGCGGCACGCCGTCGGCGGCGGGCGAGGCGTTGCACAGGTTGCCGGCGATGGTGCCGAGATTCTGGATCTGCCAGCCGCCGACCTCGGCCGCCGCCGCCTTGAGCGCATCGAACGCCGGCGGCAGGTCGGCCGCGATGACCTCGCTCCAGGTCGCGCACGCACCGATGCGGATCTGGTCGGCCTCGACCCGGATGCCCTTCAGCGCGTCGATCGCGGAGATGTCGAGCACGGGCCCGAGGACCGGGCGATCACCCTGGGTCGCAAAGAAATCGGTCCCGCCGGCCAGGATCCGCCCGCCCTGGCTCGCCAGGGCGCCGATCGCCTCGTCGATGGTCGTGGGTCGGAAATACACCGGCCGGCTCCCGTCATTCATTCGTTGGTATACAAACGATGCGCGCTGGGGCACGGCCCTGTCAAGCGCGCTGATCGGGGCAGCCATGCATCGAACGGAAGCGAGCGTGCCTGCGGTTTTTCTGCCGGGAGCTGCGACGAAGCGGCCGTCCCGGCGTTAGCGTCGTGTCCTCACCAGAAAGACGATCCAGCATGAACCTGAACCACGCGGCCGACATGGTGCTGCACCTGATCATGACCATCATCGGCGTGGTCTTCGCCGTCTTCGCCTCGATCGAGCTGTGGTTGCGCCATTTTCTGGCGTCGCTCGGCATCGGCGGTCAGGCGGCGACGATCATTCTGGTCCTGGTTGCGATCGCCTTTTTCGTCGGCGCGCTCCGGCTGTTCGGCGGAGCGCTGCAGCTGTTGATCGTGCTCTTCCTGATCCTGTTCGCACTGCAGGTCCTGTTCACGATCGCCCCGGTGTAGCTGTCGGCGGTGCCCCGGCCGATTTCTCGGCCTTCAGCTCCTTGATCTTCTGTTCGATCGGCCCGAACGGGCCCAGCCGGTGCTGGGTCCGGTCGAACCCGTCGATATAGGGGCCGTAGCCGGCATCGACCGGCTTTTGCAGCCGCACCGGAAAATCATTCTCCAGATGCGCGCGGGCCGGGCGCGGCTGGCCTTGGAGATAGGCGGTCACGTCCCAGGCATCCTCGGCGCTCAGCGCCGGCGCCGACCAGACCGTGCCGTTCGGCATGTTGCTGTGGACGAAATTCGCTCCGCTGATCAACCGGTTCATGCCGGCCCCATCGTTGAAGCTGTCGGGCCCCCAGACCGGCGGAAACTCGTAGCCGGCGGCATCGCCCAGCGGGCCGTGGCGCTTTCCCTGCCCATCCTGCCCGTGGCAGCTGGCGCAAGTCTGGCCGAACACCAGCTTGCCGTGATCCGGATCGGCGGCACGGGTCAGCCTTGGAATGTCGCCGGCCCCGCGCCCGCTGGTCTGCGCGCCGATCGCGATACCGGTCGAGAGGAATTTGATATAGGCGACGAACGCCGCCATCTCGGTCGAATCGAGCGGCAGGGCGCGGCCGTTCATGCTGCGCTCCATGCAGCCGTTTATCCGGTCTTCAAGCGAGCCGACCCTGCCCTCCCGCCCGCGATATTGCGGAAAATCGGCGAAGACACCGACGAACGGCAACCCGAACTGCTTGGCGCCGGCCCCCAGGTGGCAATTCTGGCAGGATAGATTGTTGCCGGCATAATGCTTGGCGGGATCGGCGACCTCGGGCCCGATATGGGCGTAGGTCGCCACCGTCAGGTCGCGGCCAAGCCGGACCAGCTTGCCCCAGGCATCGCCCGGCAGCTTATCGACGTCCGGGACGGACCATGATGTTGCCGTTGCCGGTGCCGCAGCGGGTGCGGCGGCTTTTGCCGCGGCGACCGGTTTCGCGGACACGATCGCGATCGGCGGCACCCATCGGCCGCCCGGCGGATGGGTGGCGAGACACAGGGCCGCCACGCCGACCGCGCCATAGATCATGACCATGAAGGGTAGCTTCACCGACAGCCTCCGTCTTCGCGCCATCCCCGGTATAGCATATCCAGGACGCGCGATCTTCCTGACCGGCGGTTGATCGCCGAACCGCCATCCGGTTGTGCAATTACATGCAACTGCCGAGAAATCTCTTCATTCCCCGACCGCTTTCCCTCATGATTCGCCAAAGACAGCGCGGACCTTGGAGCCGATCATGGCAACGCAATTCCTCAATCGAAAAGTTTACTACCGGGACGACATCATCTTCCGCGAGGGTGATCCCGGCGATTGCGCCTATCTGATCGAGCGCGGCGAGATCCTGATTACCAAGAAGACGCCGGACGGTGACGAGGTCGAGCTCGGACGGCTGGGTCCCGGGTCCATCTTCGGCGAAATGGCGATGATCGACATGCAGCCGCGCATGGCCAAGGCGACGGCGATGATCGATACGACCCTGACCTTCGTCAACCATCAGATGTTCGAGAAGAAGATGCAGGCGGCCGATCCGTTCCTGCACGCCCTGCTGCTCATCCTGGTCCGCAACGTCCGCTCGGTCAGCCAGCAGCTGATTGCCGGTGGGAACTATTGATAACGAATTGAGAACGCTATCCAGGGTTCAATCGCCTGATGCGCGGCGCTGCCCGATGATCTAGTCTGCCGCCGCTGAGTTGCCTCTAAAACCGGTTGGCCCTAGATGAGCGCCCTACGCACCTTCTTTTCCTCGCTGCTTGCCAAATTCGGCCGATCCCACCTGACCCAGGCCGTGCTGATCGCCCTGGTCGTCGTCGGCGCGATCGAAGTGGCCGTGCAATTTCCCGTCATCGGCAAGCCGCTCGAGGCCGGCGAGGAGTGGTCGCGCGATCTGCGCCTGCCCGTCGGCAATGCCCGGAGCCGGGCGAGGGCGCCCCATCCGGACATCGTCGTGGTCGCGATCACGGAAAGCGTGCTGGACGCCTTTCCCTATCGCTCGCCGGTCGATCGGCAGTTCCTGTCGGATCTTTTGAACAAGCTCGCAGCCAAGCATGTCCGGGCGATCGGCCTCGACGTCCTGTTCGATCGGCCGACCGAACCCGCCAAGGACGACGCGCTGCGCCAGACGCTGCGGAACTTGCCCGTGCCGGTCGTCGTGAGCTTCGTCGACGATCCGCGCCTGATGGACGCGGACGGTCTCAAGTACCTGAAGGAATTCGTGCCGCCGCAGTCGCGCGGCATGGCCAACATCATCAAGAGCGACGACAGCATCGTCCGGAACATCTACGCCGGTGAACGCACGCCGGACGGCGGTTACATTCCGGGTCTCGACCGCATGATCCTGAGCCGTCTGGGCATCGAGACGCCCGAGGCTACGCCCCGGCTGCGCTACCTGCTGCCGCAGGCCGACGGATCCGGCCCCTTTACCGAGCTCGACGCCGACACGATCGATTTCGTGCCCGAAGAGCTGCTGGCCGGCAAGATCGTGATGGTCGGCGCCGACCTCAGCCTGATCGATCGCCACATGACGCCCTTCGCCCGGACGCAGGGCGCGATCGACGGCCAGATGGCCGGCGTCGTCATTCATGCCCATGGCCTGGCCCAACTGCTCGACGGCAAGGGCGTGAAGATGCTGCCACAGCCCTGGGCCCTCGCCCTGTTGCTGGTGATGGCCCTGATCGGTTCGGGCCTGGGTCGGCTCGGCCTGCCGATGTGGGGCAAGGCGATCGTCGGCGTCGGTGCCATCGCGGTGTTCTGGGCCGGCGGATTCTTCCTGTATGTCTATACCGAGCTGTTCATCCCGCTGGTCGAACCGACCATCGTTCTGGCCGCCGCCAATTGGCTGACCGATCTGGTCATCGGCCGCCAGATGCGCCAGCAGCGCAACTTCATGACCAATGCCATGTCGCGCGTCGTGTCCGGCAAGGTCGTCGACGAGCTGTTGCGCGATCCGACCAAACTGTCGGTCGCCGCGACCCGGCGCGAGATGACCTATCTGTTCACCGATGTCGCCGGCTTCACCACGCTGGCGGAATCCATCACCTCCGACCAGCTCTCCAGCCTGCTCAACCATTATCTGCAGGGCGTGTGCGACGAGATCCTGCAGGCCGAGGGCACGGTGTGCCGGTTCATCGGCGATGCGGTCTTCGCGCTGTGGAGCGCGCCCATCGAACAATCGGATCACGCGGCCCGCGCCGTCGCCTGCGCGCTGGCGATCGACGCCCATGCCGAAAAATTCCGGCTGGAGCAGAAGGAGCTAGGCCTGTCGTTCGGCAAGACGCGGATCGGCGTCCATAGCGGCGAGGCGATGGTCGGCTTCTTCGGCGCCAACGACCGAATGGAATATACCGCACTCGGCGACAACGTGAACCTGTCGGCCCGGCTGGAAAGCCTGAACAAATTCTTCGGCACCCGCATCGCGATCAGCGAGGATACCGCGAAGCAGGCGCCCGGCATCAAGCTGCGCCTGACGGCGAACGCGGTCGTCAAGGGCAAGACCCTGCCCATGAAGATCTTCGAGCCGGTGACGCCGGAGATGATCGAAAGCGGTTATGCCGATCGTTATGCGGCAGCCTATGCGGCGCTGGAGGCCGGGTCGCCGGAGACGCCGGCCCTGTTCGAAGCATTGGCCCTGGAGCGGCCGGACGACGGCGTGGTCGGCTTCCATTTGGAGCGGTTGCGCCGTGGTATCATCGAGCAGGAAGTCGTATTGCACGAGAAATGATCCGGCATTAAGGAAAACTGCGTCATTGTGCTTTAGGTGTGACAATTGACGCACCCTACGGCGCTGATAAAATGCGAAACCAATTCAGCCCGATAGTTCGGCCGTGGTGCCGAGCCGAGTTGGCGGATCGTTCATGAATGAACGCGCTGCCGCCGGTCCAATGGGGTATGGATCTGAGCGAGGTCTCAAAATGAACGTTATGTCTCGTCCATCCGCCACCGCCTTCTGTGCGTTGGCAATTGCGTTCGTCGCGCTCGGCGCACCGGCGCGGGCGGATGAACCGTCGCTGGTCGTCTTGAAGGTTACCGGTCTCGACATGAAGCCCGGCGACAAGGTTCCGGGCAATCAGCAACTGAAGCTCGCCGACGGCCAGAACGTCAGCCTGATCGGGCCGGACGGCAAGATGATCCTGCTGAAGGGTCCGTACGAAGGTCCGGCCGCCAAGGTCGCCGACGTCAAGACCGCAAGCGTTACCGATATGCTCGGGCCTCTGATCGCCTCGGCCAAGGTCGAATCGGCCACCCCCGGCGTCATCCGCAACGCGGCCGAAGCCGGCCCGGAAAGCACCCCCTGGGTGCTGGACACCAGCAAGGGCGGCGATTTCTGTGTCCATCAGGCGGTCGATTACGACCTCTGGCGTGCCGACAACGGCGCTGCCGAGACCATGACGATCCAGGCCGCCAACGGCTCCGGCGCGCCGGTCCTGGTGCAATTCGACGCGCACAAGTCGCGCGCAACGCTGCCGGACTCGCTGACCTTCATCGATGGCGCCAAGTACAAGCTGACCGGCGCCGGCAAGACGACGGAGATTACGGCCCATACCGTGCCGGAGACCGTGCCGCTCGACCGGACCGCCGCCGCCTGGTTCATGTCGGATCATTGCGAGGTCCAGGCCAAGGCGTTGCTGAAGACCCTGTAGACCGCTTCAACCGGCTGTCGAATGGAATAGAGCCTGATCCGGGCAACCGGATCAGGCTCTATGTCTTTGGGGCGACGCTTTAAACAGATGGGTTTAGGGCCAAGCGCGATGATATGAGGCCGACCCGGCCTCATATCTGAATCGCCCTCTAGACCAAATACTTAGAGACTGATTCACCGATCAAACCGGTTCGGTTTGATCGGATCAGGCTCTAGCCGTTGTAGTCGCCCTCGCCCACGACCACGAACGGCGCCCACATCATCGGATGGGCATAGAGCGGGTTGCTCGAATCCATCAGCCTGACCATCGAGCGTTCGAGCGCTTCCGCCTTGCCCAGCTTCGGATCGTCGACCACGGCCTGCACCGCGGTCGTGGTCAGTTCGACCGACGCACCGGAATTCACCGGCCAATGCGAGACCAGGATCGAGCGCGAACCGGCATAGAAGAAGGCGCGCGCCAGACCGGACAGGCTCTCGGTCGTCGAGCCGCCCTCGGGCGCCGCCGTGTTACAGGCGGAGAGCACGACCCAATCCGCGTCGAAATGCAATTGAGCGATTTCCGAGGCCCGGAGCAGCCCATCGTCCGGATTGTCGCCCGTCTGGTTGGGCGTCAGCACCAGCGCCGGCTCGTTCAGCCCCTTCAACTCCCCCGCCATCAGACCATGAGTCGCGAAGGCGACCACGCGGTAATCCGCCAGGGTCAGCCCGCGCAGATGCGGCCGCGTCGCCTGATCGGCCAGGATAACGTCGTCGGTCGGCGCCTTGAGCGTGTTGGCGATCGCGTGCAGTTCGTCCGCCGTTTCGGGCAATGGGTTCAACTGATTGACCAGATTGACGTCGATCGCGTCACCCTGCATCGCCGTCGTACTCCGGTTGCGCAGGCGCGGCCCGCCCAGCTTCGGTGCGCCGAAGCCCAGGAACGGCTGCTTGGCGGCGGTCGGCTTGGCGAAGGTCCGGAGCGCGCGCAGCGAATTGACCGATGGCAGCGTCGCGAAGGAATAGTGGCGCGCCAGCCAATCGACCTTGCGATAGTCGACCGGCTCGTTGAGGGCGGTCGGCGGCTCGCTCGCCACCATCACGCTCGGCGGCAAGGATTGCATCGGGCCATCGACCACGACCATCACATGCTTGGCGCCATGCAGGGCCGGCACGAGCGGCGCGAAGATCTTCTTCTCCAACTCGAACGCGAGCTTCGCATCATAGGTCGGCAACCGGCCGGCCGTACGGGCCTCGCGCGTCATCTGCGTCGGGTCGAGGCCGCGGCGCAGCAGGTGGACGACCTGATCGAACTGGTTCCAGCCGATATCCAGCCGGACCATCTGGGCGCTGTCCGTCTTGATCACCCAGGCATAGGCAGCCGACGGCGCGAGCAGGTAAGACACCATGGCTTCGTCCGGCCGCAGCAGCTTCTGCAGCTTCGGGATGGTTTCCGGGTTCTGGCTCGTCGCGTCGGCATAGGCCGGGAATTTCTCGTTCAGCAGCCGATCGAAGTCGCGCACCTCTGCCGACAGCGCCGTGCGATCGGCCCTGAGCTTGTCCTCGGCCACCATGTCGCGGCTGGCGGCGGGCGCGCCGGCCGCCTTGATCAGCGTCGCGTCGACCTTGCGCCAGGCTTCCTGCGCGTCCTGCTGCTTGCGGACGACCTCACTCAGCTCACCCGTTCCGGCCGCGAAACGAGCCGCCATCTTCGCGACGACGGAGCCGACCGAGACACCCTGGGCCAGCTGCGCCACCTCGAAGGCTTCGGCGATCGTCTCGGGCGTGCTGGGTGCCGCGGCCAGGAGTTCGACGTGATGGACGAAGGCATAGCGCGCGTCGCGTCGTTCGCCGTCGGCGGCGCGCGTATCGGCCTCTTCACCGCGCGACGCGCGGCCGCGGAAGATCGCCGTCGCCTTGCGCATCGACACCAGGCCGTCTGCCGGCTTGCCTTCGAGCGTCTGGAGATCGGCCAAGGTGTTGTAGGCATTGGCGACGTCCGGGTGCAGATCGCCGTAGGCCTTGGTCCGGATCTCGATTGCCCGCTGCAGCAGCGGTTCGGCATCGGCGTAACGCTTCTGATCGCGCCGAACCAGGGCCATATTCAGCAGACTGGTCGCGATCGCCGGATGCGTGGCACCGAACGCGGTCTCGCGCATATGCAGCGCTGCTTCCTGCAGCTTGGCCGCATCGTCGATCCGGCCTTCCTCGCGATAGAGCTCGGCAACGTTGCTCAGCGTATTGGCGACTTCCGGATGCCCGGCCGGATAGGCCTTTTGCATGATCGTCAGCGCGCGGACGTAGAACGCCTCCGCCTGCTTCGGCTGATGATCGTCGCGATAGAGCTTGGCCAGATTGTTGAGCGTGGTCGCCAGGTCCGGATGGTCGGGGCCGAGCGTCTTTTCCTGAATGGTGAGCGCGCGGGCATAGACGCCGATGGCATCGTCCGACCGGTCCTCGGCCACCAGCACGTCGCCCAGATTGGTCAGGGTCGATGCGATATCCGGATGGTCCGCCGGCAGGGCCTTTTCGCGGATCGACAAGGCGCGGCGCAATTCGTTCTCGGCCAGCGACAGGCGGTCCTGCTGCCGGTGCAGCAGGGCCAGATTGGCGAGGCTGGTCGCGACTTCCGGATGATCGGGACCCAGCGCGCGGGCCCGGATCTGGATCGACTTGATGTAATAGGTCTCGGCCTCGGCCGGTCGATTCTCGTTGCGCAGCAGTTCCGCCAGATTGTTGCAGGCGCTGCCGACCTCGGGACTGTTCGGTCCCAGCACGTTCTCGCGGATCGAGATGACCTGGCGGATCAGCTTCTCGGCTTGGTCGAGGCGGCTGGAGCGCTGATAGATCACGGCCAGATTATTCGCCGAGGTCGCGACATCGGGATGGCCGGGGCCGAGCGAGGCGACCCGGATTTCAAGCGCGCGCGAGGTCGCCGCTTCGGCGTCCTTCGGCCGCCCCATCGAACGGTAGAGAATGCCCGAGGCGGCGAGCGCATCGGCCAATTCCGGATGGGAGGGCCCTCGCGCCGCCTCGATCTGGGCCGTCGCCTGGACCAGCAATTGCTCGGCATCGGGAAACTTCCCGAGCGCCCGATCGATCAGCGCCAGCGTGATGGTGACGTGGGCATGGAACGGCCCGGTCTTGCCATCGACCTTTTCGGCCAGATCGGCGGCGGCCTGCGCCAGTTGCAGCGCTTCCGGCAGCTTGCCGCTGTTGCCGACCGCGTCGGCCAGCGCCTCGGTCAATTCGGCCTGGGCGATCAGATCCGGCGGATTTTCCTTCTGGCGCAGCGCCAGCGCCGCGCTCAATTGTTCGGCGGCATGGCCGTAGTTGCCGAGCGCGCGCGCCATCATGCCATCGGCTTGCAGCGCGGTCGCCCGGGCGCCATCCGACGCGGGTCCGGACGGCAGGGTCTCGGCCAGGGCCGCAGTCGCGGCGGCGCCGGCATCGGCATATTTGCCCGCCCGCCGCAGCAGCAGCGATTGCCGGGCCAGGCTCTGCACCAGGGCCGCCGGCGCCGGCGGTGCCGCACGGCGGAGGGCCACGACCTTGGTCTGGACCGTCACGGCCTCGCTAAAGCGACCCTGCCGTTCCAGCTGCTTTGCGATCTGTTCCAATTCGGTCGGCGCCGCCTTGCCGGCCGCGGCGCAGAGCTTGGCGTCGGCCGCCGCAGGTTTCGCACAGACCGGGGCCAGCGCGTCCTGCCAGGGCTCGGCCGCCCAGGCGGGCCCCGCCATGCCGGCGCCCAAAGCCGTCAGGACGCCCCACAGCGCCCGACGGCCGCCCAACCGGGGCGTCATCAGTTGGCCTTCTTACCGGCGATCAGATTATCGATGTACTGGTTGGCGAAATCATAGACCGCGCCCTGATCCTTCGCCTTCTTCTTCTTCTTCTCGTCGGTCGTGTCGCCTTCCGCCGAACCGGCGTCGCCCGCGGCGGTCGTATTTTCGTCGGTCACGGTATTGCTGGCGACCTGCTGCGTGGCGCCCAGCACGGCCTGGGTGACGTTGCTGGCGCTCGCTTGGGCAGCACTCGCATCGATGCCGCCGATGGTGCCGGTCACCGTAACGTTCGACGAGGAGATGTTCGCCGAGGTCGCCGTCACCTGCTCGTTGATGGTCGGCGCGCTCAGGTCGACCTTGCCGCCGGTGACGCTGCCCGAGATCGTTCCCGTCGCCGCCACCTGAACCGTGCCGCCGCCTTGCGCCACGATCGTGCTGCTGACGTTGTTGGCGACGATCACGATCGGGCCGCCGCCGGTCGACGTGATGAAGCCGCTGACGTTGGCGCCCGCAGCGGCGATATCGACCGCGCCGCCGCTGATGTCGGCCGAGATGCTCTGGGTGGCGCTGATCTGCGCCAAGCCGCTCGACGTGATGCTGCCGCTGACGTTGGCGCCGCTGACCGTGGCGCTGCCGCCGCTGACCTGGACGTTGGCCGACACGTCGCCGCTGGCGGCGATGTT
>JAQGIC010000117.1 GCA_028288725.1 Rhodospirillales bacterium | reverse complement strand
TATTCGCGCATGGGGTCGGTCGGAGCGCGGGCGTCGTCGGCCCGTGTGCGGGTTACCATGACCATTTAGCGCTTGGAACTTTGAGCCAGTCAGCGAATGTCAACATCGTTGGATGTTGGGCGCTAAGCATTGCTTTGCCCTGGAGCGTGATTTTTATGGCGGCCCGGGCCTGGGCGCCGTTTCGACACTGGCCAGCCAGATCACATGGCGCGCGCCGCTGCGGCCGGTCTTAGCTCGGACCCGAAGTTCCTCGACCGCAAAGCCTGTCTTGTGCAACAGCTTGGTGAAATGCGGGTCGGGTGCAGCCGACCAGATGGCCAGCACACCACCGGGCTTGAGTGCCGCGTGGGCCAGACCGAGTCCAACCGCGTCGTACAGGGTGTCATTGGAGGCGCGCGTCAGCCCGGACGGACCGTTGTCGATATCAAGCAGGATGGCGTCGTAGGCCGAGCGTCCGGATCGGATCAACTGGCCGACATCGCCCTGATGCAGGGTCACTCTGGGATCGTCCAGGCTGGTGCCGTGCAGTTCGGCCATGGGTCCCCGCGCCCAGGCAATCACTGCCGGAACCAGTTCGGCCACGGTGATGCTGGCATCGGGCGCTGCCACGCCCAAGGCGGCACGCAAGGTGAAGCCCATGCCGAGGCCGCCTATCAGGATATGCGCGTTGCGGTGCTCGCGGATCCTTTCGCAAGACAGGGTCGCCAGCGCTTCCTCGGAACCGCTTAGGCGGCTGTTCATCAGTTCGTTATGGCCGAGCATGATCGAGAATTCAGTGCTGCGCCGCATCAAGCGCAGTTCCTCCTTGCCGCCGGGAATGCTTGATGTGTCGAGCTTAATCCAGGGGTTCATCGCCAGCGGGAGACCTAGTGCCGAGCCTTGCGCGCGGCATTGGCTCTCTTTACGCGGTCCGCGAGTTTCTCCGGCTTCAACCCGCTCATGCACTTCTATCCCTGTAGTTCTTCTCTACCGCCACCTGGCAGAGTTTCTAGGGCGTCACAAGGAGAATCGGGCGCCCGCATGGCGGCCCCTCCGACAACGCGTTTTATCCGCCGATCTCGAGTACAAGGAATGTCCGGTGCTGAGACGGTGGGAATCCGCGGCGAACGGCCGCCATGGGCGCTGAGCCGTCGGTTCCGAGCGACCGAGAACGTCTGGTTCCAGGATCGGTAAACAGGCGATCCCATGGCCTACTTGATGAAGGTTTCCGGAAAAGCTGATCGCGCCTTGGCTCCAGGGGAAGGCTACGCCCCGATCAATCCCAGCTGCGGGCTCGATGCCTCGGCGAAATCGCGCTTCGGAATTCGCCCCGCGGCACGGGCGAGGCGCCCGGCCTCGACCGCGTGGCGGAGCGCCGTCGCCATCGCGATCGGGTCGTTCGCCTTGGCGACGGCGGTATTGACCAGCACGGCGCTGCAGCCCAGTTCCATCGCCAGGCAGGCATCCGACGCGGTGCCGATGCCGGCATCCAGGATGACCGGGACGGTCGAGCGGTTGCAGATCCGCTCGATCGCGCGCGGGTTCTCGATGCCGTTGCCCGACCCGATCAGGCTGCCCAGTGGCATGACCGCGACGCAGCCGACATCGGCCAGCTTGCGCGCCGTGATCGGGTCGTCGTTGGTATAGGGAAAGACGGCGAAGCCCTTGTCGACCAGCTCGGCAGCCGCGCGCACCAGCTGCTCGACGTCGGGATAGAGCGTGTCGCGGTCGCCGATCAGTTCCAGCTTCACCCAGTTCGTGCCGAGCGCCTCGCGCGCCAGCTCGGCCGTCAGGACCGCATCGCGCACGGTGGCGCAGCCGGCCGTGTTCGGCAGCAGCCGGAACCGGTTGCCCAGGCTGTCGACCAGGCTGCCCTCATAGCCGTCCAGGCTGATGCGCCGGACCGAGAGGGTGACGATGCCGGTGCCGCCGGCCTCCAGCGCCGCCAGCAGGCTCGCCCGGTTCGGATAGCCCGCCGTGCCCATCAGCAGGCGCGAATGGACGATCGAGCCGCCGATTTCGAATGGGTCGTTCATGCTCCGGTCCTTCCTCTCAACCGCCCTGCAGGGCGCGGATCACTTCGACCCGATCGCCCGCCGTCAGATGTGCCGCCGTCCAGCGGGCGCGCGGCACCACCGCGCCATTGAGGGCGACCGCCACGCCGCGGGCATCGGCGGCGATGCCCATGGCCGCGATGAGGGCCGCCACGGTCTCCATGTCCAGCGCGCGTTCCGCGCCGTTCACCTGAATGGTGCCGTTCATGATGTTGCCTTCTCGAAGCGCGCGATGCCGAAGGGTTCGATGTGCGGCGAGACCCGTCCGGTCAGGATCAGCTCGGCCATGGCCGCGGCGGTCGCCGGCGTCAGCAGGATGCCGTTGCGGTGATGGCCGGTCGCGACCAGCAGCCCGTCGATGCCGCTCGGTCCCAGCATGGGCTGATCGTCCGGCGAGCCGGGGCGGAATCCCGCCCAGGTCTCGTGGATCGGCAGATCCTCGATGCCGGGCAGGGTGCGCCAGGCATCGTCGAGCAGGCCCAGCAGCCCGCCGGCCGTGATGGTGGCGTCGAAGCCGCGTTCCTCGACCGTGGCGCCGATCAACAGGCGGCCGTCGGCGCGCGGCACGAGATAGCACTGGCCGCCCCAGACCGTGTGGCGGATCAGCGGCGCGCCCGGCGGCATCATCAGCGCCAGCATCTGGCCCTTGATCGGCCGGGTCGGCGGCCGATGGGCGGCGGACAGTCCCGGGACGGTCCGGCTCCAGGCGCCGGCGGCAATCACGGTCAGATCGGCCGGATGGCGCGCGTCGCCGGCGACGATGCCCACGGCCCGTCCGCCGGCCAGATCGACCGATGCTTCGATACCGGCGATCAGCCGGCCGCCGGCGCGCCGGAACGCCTCGGCCAGCGCCGCGGCGACCAGGCGATTGTCGACCTGGTGGTCGTTCGGGCTGAAGGCGGCGGCGACCAGGCTGGGCGCCAGGCCTGGTTCCCGTTCGCGGGCGTCGGCCGCCCCCAGCCATTCGAATACGCCGCCCAGCCCGCGCTGGAATGCGATGCCGTGGCGCAGTTTTTCCGCCTGATCACGGGTGAAGGCGCACACCAGCGTGCCGGTCGCGTCATAGCCGGTCGGCAGGCCCGAGGCCGCTTCCAGTTCGGCCGCGAAATCGGGCCAGAGCGACTGGCTCCAGCGGGCCAACGCGAACAGCGGCTCTTCCGTAGGCTCCGCCTCGATCCCGCCGGCGAGCATGCCGGCGGCGGCCCAGGAGGCGCCGCGGCCGGTCTCCGGATTTCGCTCGACGAGGGTGACCCGGCAGCCGGCCTGGGCCAGCCGCCAGCCGAGCGACAGGCCGATGACGCCCCCGCCGATGATGGCGACGGCCGGCGGAACGGCGGATGAATTAACTGGAGAAGCGTTGTGCATCTCGTGCATCCCTTCGCTGGCATGACCCAGATCAGGTGTTGTGGGTATGATCTCAGCCGCCGGACGATCCGACGGCACCCCATGACACGTTGGCCGTGACCCTAGCACCGGCGGGCGGGCGGCTTCAATGCCCGCGACGATCGGCAATCCTTCCATCCGCCATGCGCATTCGTCGGAGTTCGCCTGCATGATCAATTCGCTGCGCACGCATCCGCGACTGTTCGTCGCCATCGGCCTCGGGCTCGTCGCCGGCCTGTTCCTGCCGGGGGACTGGCCGCGCAGCCTGCGCATGATCGTCGGCTGGGATGTCGCGGCCGGGCTTTATCTGGCGCTTGCCTGGATCATGATCCTGCGCACCGATAGCGGGCATATCCAGACGCGCGCCCGGATGGACGACGACGGCCGGTGGGTGATCCTGATCATGTGCGCGGGGGCCTCGACGATCAGCCTGGGCGCGATCCTCAGCCTGCTGGGCGACTACAAGGACCTGGCAGCCGACGCCAAGCCGTACCATCTGGCGCTGGCCGTCGTGACGATCCTGATCTCCTGGTTCTTCCTGCACACGGCCTTCACCCTGCACTACGCTCACGAATTCTATGGTGCCACACCGGGCGGGAACCTGCCGGCCGACAAGAAAGCGCGCGGCGGGTTCGGTTTTCCGGGCGAGGCGAAGGCCTGGAGCTATATGGACTTCGCCTATTACGCCTTCACCATCGGCATGACGGCGCAGACCTCGGATATCGCCGTCACGACCACCGAGATGCGCCGCCTGACGTTGGGGCATGCCATCCTGACCTTCTTCTTCAACACGGTCATCCTGGCCTTCAGCGTCAATATCGCCGCGAGTCTGCTCTAGAAGTAGAACCGAGGATTTCGCAGTTGGTGACCATCAGCATGCGGGCTTGCCGGCATAGTGCCCAACAGCGATTCCGTGTGCGAAAAGCGTCTCTACCGGGCCAAGGCCGCTGGCAGCAACCGGATGGTGCAGTCGGACGCGCAGATGTTTCTGGCGACTTCGACCCTCGACGTCACCATGCCCTGGGTGCCCTTGGCCTAATCGGCCGCGTCGGCCGGTCAATCCTTCTTCAGAATTTCGGCCACCGACTTGGCAAAGCCCTGTTCGACATCTTCCATCCCGGTGGAAGCGCCATAGATGCCGCCGAAGGCGAAATCCTTCGAAACCTTATACCGCGCGATTTCTCCCCCGGTCGCATCGTCGATGAAGATGACATCTGCATCGATCTTGATCTGACCGAGGCCGGCCATCATGGCTCGGGCAAAGGCGTTGCCCTTATCGTATTCCGTCAGAATCAGTTTGATCTTCGCCGTCGAGCCGGCGGCACCCTGGGGTCTGGCGAGTTCGACTTTGGCCAGCTCTGCCTTTACGTTCTGAATGATCCGGTCGATATCGTAGGAGGCAACGGTAAGACCAGGCTTCGCTTCAGCGGTCACATCGGACGTATGGAGCGAGTTCTGCTGAGTCGCCGAAAGCGCCTGCACCGGTGTGGGCTTCGAAACGTCGCCGGCGCAAGCGGCCAGAAAAGACAAACAAAACAGTAGGATGGAGCGCAGACAGGCCGTTTTTACCAACATTCTTTTTACCACCAAGGTTCAACTTTGACTTTCAGATCCTTATCAGGTGGTTGGTCGCAATGTAAAAGCTTTTCCGCGTGCGCATCGTCGCCGGGCCAGCTGAATGGTCTGTTCGGTGCTGGTTCGTATTGAACTATCGCGGCAGGCTCAGGAGGTGGATTTGAGCGCCGCTGCCAACCCCGCCAGTCCAGCCGGGTTCATGGCATCGACCATCGAGGTCGGCATCAGGATGGTGGCGCCGCGCTCCTTGGTCGTCTCATAGATGATATTCATCGCGCGCAGCTGCAGGGCGACCGGGTTGCCGGCATAGGCCTCGGCGGCGAGCCGGAACTGTTCGGCCACGGCAAGTTCGGCCGAGCCCAAGATGATGCGCGCTTCCTTTTCGCGCTCGGCCTGGGCCTGGCGGCTCATCGCATCCTGCAGGCCGATCGGGATCGCCACGTCGCGGATCTCGACCGACAGGCACGACACGCCCCATTCCTTGGTTTTGGCGCCGATCACTTCCTTCAGCCGCTCGTCGGCCGCGCGGCGTTCGGCCAGCAGGGTCGACAGCAGCGAGGCGCCGATCGTCTCGCGCAGCGAGGTCTGGGCGACGCGCTGGATCGCGCGCATGTAGTCCGTGATCTCCAGCGCCGCGCGCTCGGCGTCATGGACCTGCCAGAACACGATGGCATCGACGCCGACCGGCACCGTGTCCTTGGTCAGCGCCTGTTCGGCATTGATCTCGGTCGTCTGGATGCGCTGGTCGATCACGACGGTGACCCGGTCGATGAACGGCACGATGAGGAACCAGCCCGGCCCCTTGATGGCCTTCAGGCGGCCGAGGCGCAGCACGACCGCCTTTTCCCACTGATCGGCGATCAGCAGGCTCTGCGGCACCAGGACCGCCAGCAGAATCAGCGGGATGCCGACCGCCAGCAGGCGCAGGAGGACGATCGAGGCGAGGCCCGCGAGCAACAGCAGGCCGGCGAGCAGGACCGCGGGCGCATTCACGCTTCTCATATCGAGGGCTCCAGTCTGGTGAGCATGGCACGCGCGAGATCGGCCGGGTCGAGCCCGGCCGCGCGGGCGGCGGCGATGGTTTTGGCGGCGAGAGCGTCGATTTCCAGATCGTGGCGGACCGGATCGAGCGGCGGCGGCGGATTGGCGACGAAGGTGCCGCGGCCGCGCGTGGTCACCAGCACGCCGTCGCGCTCCAGCTCGGCATAGGCGCGCTGCACCGTGTTGAGGTCGATTTTGAGCGCGACCGCGACCTGCCGCATGGTCGGCAATTGCGCGCCCGGCGCCAGAACGCCGGCACCGATCGCCCGCAGCAGCTGCTCGCGCAGCTGGATGTAGATCGGAATGCCGGTATCGGCGACATGCAGGCGATCGAGCATGATTGCTTCATTGTATGAAGAGTTTCATACAATGTGGGCGCGGTGGCCCCGTATGTCAAGCGGGCTTGTCGGGTGACAAAGTAAACCGGAATGGACAGGGATAATCGGAATCAGTGACACTGATAAACGGAATGAGAAGCCGGAAAAGATAAGTGATTTCATGGCTCTAGTCGGCACTTTCCGGTTCGACAGCCTCTCCTGCCCGTATTCACTGGCTTGCCGTATCGACAGGCCGTGGCCCCGTGCGGACGGTAGCGGAGCGACAAAGCCGATGCGTGAAAGCGGCGCGCCATGCCCTCGATCAGCACGAGATCCGAGGCTGAGTCGCACTCGCGACCGCGGAGATAGGCCGGCAGGGGCGGACGCACTTCCTCATTTCCCGTTCAGCGCCGCATGCTGGATGCGCTCGGCCGCGCGGCCGCGGGCTTCGGCCAGATGATCAAAGCGGTGTGTATAGCTGCCGAGGCCCATGCTGGCCGAGCGCAGTTCGATGATCAGGTCGTGCAGCTCGACCGCCGGCACCAGCGCCTCGACCTCGTCCCAGCCGCTCCAGCCCGGCTTTTCGGCATAGCCCAGGATCTGGCCCCGCCGGGTGGTCAGGATGCGCTGGGCGGTCGGCGTATAGGACGTGGGTACGCGCACGGACACATGGTCGATCGGCTCCAGCAGAACCGGGTCGGCCTTGGCCAGTCCCTCCGTCATCGCCATGCGTGCGGCGGTCTTGAACGCCATGTCGGAACTGTCGACCGAATGGTAGGTGCCGTCGAGCAGGGTCACGCCCAGGTCGACGACCGGGAAGCCCAACGGGCCCTTGCGCGCCGCCTCCGCCGCCGCCTCGCCCACCGCTGGGATATATTGCCGGGGCACGGCGCCGCCCACGACCTTGTCGGTGAAGCGGAAGCCGTCGCCGCGGCCGAGTGGCTCGATCGCCAGCTTGACGTCGGCGAACTGGCCATGGCCGCCGGTCTGGCGCTTCAGGCGCGCGTGCTGCTGCACCGAACGGCGGATGGTCTCCTTGAAGGCGACCTGCGGCGTGCGGGTCGCAAGCGTCAAACCCGAGGCCCGGCCCAGCCGGTCAAACGCCGCGTTGAGATGGATCTCGCCCTGGCCGGTGAGCACGGTCTCGCCCGTCTCGCGATCCTGCACGAGGCCGAGCGACGGATCCTCTTCGATCAGCCGGTGTAGTGCCGCCGACAGTTTGACGTCGTCCTTGCGGTCGTGCGGCGCCACGGTCAGCGCATAGACCGGCGGCGGCGTCGGAAAATCGGCCCCCGCAATCGGACCGCCGGGTCCAAGCACGACGCCGGTCGCCACGCCCTCGAGCCGCGCCAGGGCGACGATCTCGCCCGCCTCGGCCTGGGCGATCTTCGTCATTTCGCCGCCGGTCATGCGATAGATGCCGCCGACCCGTGTCGCACCGAAGCCGCTGCCGTCCCTGACCGGCCCGCGCCAGATGCGCGCGTAGGACAGCTTGCCGGCATGGGCCGCGTAGACGGTCTTGAACGTCTGCAGGAGCGGCTCGCCCGCGGGCTCGATGCCGCGCCGCTCGGCCGTCAGCAACGGATCGGGCCCGCCATGGCGCAGCGCCTTCCACAGCCGGCGTACGCCGTGGTCGAGCTGGGCCGTGCCCAGCAGCGTCTCGACGATGGTCCCCTCCTGCTGGTCCTTCCTCAAGTGCTCGAAGATCTCGCCCGGACTGAGCTCGACCTCTTCCAGGATCTTTTCGAGCAGGCCGTCGTCGTGATCGGCCAGCACTTCGACCAGCGCCTCGCGCGCCTCGCCCTCGCGGTCGCGCATCTGGGCCGGCATCTTGACCAGTTCCGACGCCTCGCCCTTGCGATAGCGATAGGCCCGCTCGCTTACCACGTCGACATAGCCGACGACCCCGTCCGCCTCGCGCATCGGCACCTGGCGCAGCACGAGCGGATATTTGGAGTGTTGCTGGAGCGCCGCCAGCGTGTCGCGCACGCGGCCGGAGAGCGTCTCGACCTTGTTCACGAACAGGAGATGCGGGATGCCGCGCTCGTCGAGTTCCTTCAGGATCGGCGCCACGGTCAGCGCCCGTTCCGGCGCCGGCTCGCACACGACGACCGCGATATCGACCGCCGTCAGCGCCGCGGAAGTCTCGTAACAGAATTCGATCGAACCGGGACAATCGACGATCGACCAGGGGTCGCCTTTGAAGCGGCAATGGCCGACGGTGAGTTCCATGCTCATCGTCCGGCCTTTGGCGTCGCCCGACCGGCGGATCGGCGCGCCGGCCGCCGCCATCAGGCTCTCGAACAGGCTGGTCTTGCCGCTGCCATAGGGCCCGACCAGGGCAACGGCACGGGGACGGGCCGCCTCGGCGGCCCCGGCTTCATTATCGGATGATGCAGTCTGCGCAGGCATGGCGGCGTCTCCCTATCGGGGTCGCGCTCAAGGGTGACCTCTCGCGATGTCGGCGCCGGCGTCTTCGGCGCGGGCGCCAACCGATCAACCAGCCTCGCGCCGTCCGGCGCGCTTGTCGAGCCTCATCCGCCCGGTGGTTCGAAGACGCCGCGAGATCGCATTAGAGCCTCGATGTCAGGGCGCGGTGCAGGCGGCTGCCTGCCGAAAAGCCGGCCCGGCAATGCCTGCGTCTCCGCGTTCAACCGCCAGCAGCGGCGCCTGGCATCTTAGAGCGGTCGTTTGGCGACAAGATCGGGAAAATATTTTTCGTAGAACTTCTCCCAGTAAGGGAAGCCCTCGGAAAGTATCTCTTCGACGAATATAGAGCTTTTTTCTCCCGTCTCCCAATGTGTCATGGTCGTCTTGGTCGTCTCTTCGACGTCGACGATGCCTTGGGAGAGGTTGTAAATCGAGCTGTAGCCGAGTTCGTTTTCGACCACGGCATTTGTAACGGGACCCAACTCGGCGTCCTTTTTCTTCCACGCCGAAGCCTCGGTATGTTTCGCGCCGTTCGCGACCCAAATCAGTCGTTTCAGCTTAGGCCACTCATCTGCGACCATCTTGTGGAGGTCCTTGTGCGATCCTGGAAGGTAACTCGCAGCCCACTCCGGCCGGTGCGGCATCATATTCCAGGTGTGGTCCACTACTTGGCGGAGTGCGATTGCCGCCGCGGGTGCGGACGCTCGCCTGCGCCCTGCTCATGCCGCTGACCGGCATCGGCTGCGCTCTGCATCGGCCGGAGGGACGAGGAACGGAGACCGCCGCGGCCTGGCGCAAGCCCGCGGCTTCGTGATGACACAAGCGACGCCGGGCGGCCGCCCGTTCCGGCACCTGCGCAGCGGTCACGCCCGAGCAGAGCGCAATGCCGAAAGCAAGGGACACGGGATTTTCGAAGCCGGCCACACGGCATGGTCTCCTCTCTCGGGTCCGGGGTGGTAGGGGGCCTCGATCCAGGATATGATCATGCAGCCGTGGTTAGCGGGTTGTACTGAAACAGCACTTGGTATCGCGAGGACCGTTTCATGAACTGGTTGATACTTACCGCGCCATTCCTGTTGCTCACCAGTTTCGGCACAGCCTGGGCCGATGAGCCTGGCGATCCGAAGGCCGGCCAGGCCGTCTTCGCGCCATGCAAGGCCTGCCATAGCCTGGACGCAGGCAAGAATGGCGTCGGCCCCAGTCTGCACGGACTGTTCGGCCGCACCTCCGGCACCGCACCCAACTACAATTATTCGCCCGCGATGAAGAGCGCGAACGTCGTCTGGGGCGACGACACGCTGTTCAAGTATCTGGCCGATCCCAAGGTCTTCGTTCCCGGCGACAAGATGGCGTTTCCGGGCGTCAAGGACGAGCAGAAGCGGCGCGACGTCATCGCCTATCTGAAGCAAGCATCCCAATAGCTTTTCGCACGCCGCGCAGGCGGCGGTGTCTTCGCGCCGTCCGGTTCTTGTTGCTGAGCTTGGCCGGCCTCTGCCTCGGCACCGGGCGCAACCGGGTGATCGAGCTGAAGTAATCGCCCGAGGCAAGGAACTCCTTGCCTCGGGTGCTATTCCGCTCAGTGCGGCACGAGCTTGCGATAGAGGTGCCAGGTCGCGTGGGCCAGCACCGGCATGACCACGATCAGGCCGACGAAGGCCGGGATCGAGCCCAGGAACAGCCCGCCCGCGACGATCAGTCCCCAGAGCGCCATCGGGCCGGGGTTGGCGATCGTCGCGCGAATCGAGGTCCAGATCGCCGTGTCGACGCCGACCGGACGATCGAGCAGCACCGGGAAGGCGATGGCACCGATCGCCAGCACCACGACCGCGAACAGGAAGCCCACGCCCATGCCGACCACGATCATGATCCAGCCCATGCCTGTGGTGAGCGTGTCGGTCGCGAACGCCTCGATCGAGACCGGCGGCTCGGGCCCTAGCGTCACCATATAAATCGTCTCGGCCGCGACCAGCCAGGCGATATAGATCGCCATCAAGAGGAAGCTCAGCACAGCCATCGCGCCCCAGGACGGGCCGGTGAACACGCCGAGCGCGGCGGACCAACCGACCGATAGGCCCTGCTCGCGCCGCCGGCTCATCTCAAAGAGGCCGACGCCGGCAATCGGGCCGATCAGCGCAAAACCGGCCGAGAGCGGGAACAGGAGCGGTACCAGCCCATGACCGAGGGCCGCGCGCGCCAAGACGACCCCGATGATCGGATAAATGACCGAAAGAAATATCACGTCGGTGCGATAGGCGCGGAAATCCTCGAACCCGCTGCGGATCGCATCCCAGAGATCGGCCGTCCGAATCCGGTGGACTTCCCCGATCAATGTGTCGAGATCTTCTGAGGGATGATAGACGGCATGGCTGGCATCGCCCACGATATGGGTCGTGAGCTTGACCTGTGACATGCACCATTCGACGGGGTTACGTATGGTCATGTGGCTTCCTCCCGAACCAGGGTTCGAGGGGTCGCGGTGGGGCCGCGTGAGGCCGCTTTCGGGGCCGGCGCCGGTCGCTTCTTGAGCCGCAACCCGACGTCAAAAAGTATACGCCGACGGCATCCGGCGTCAATCATGCGGATGCGGCCATTTTGGGACCGTCGGGCCGGGCCGCGCCGGCCGACGTGAACATGAGTTCGGGCTCGCCTCGCGGAGCGCCGGCTCGGCCATGAGCATAGCAATATAGGTGTCCCGTGCGACAGGCGGTCGGCGTATGCTCCGAGATCGGGGCGCGACCCGATCCCGTGAGCGCCGATCGGATCGCGCGCCTGGCGGCGGCTCGTCCGCGGCCCCTCGAACGAAGGGTTCGGGAGGACCATCATGACGATGCGAAATCCGCTGGCCCGGGGCGCACATCGGCTGCGGCTTGCCGCTTATGCCGTGGACGAGGCGAGTCATGCTGTCTACCGCCCCGGCGGAGCCCTTGACGCCGTCCGTCCCCCGGTTCGACGGATCGCCGCGGCGGATCTCAGAGCCGTCCTGGCCAGCGGGTTCGCCGATTTTGGCGCCTACCGGTCCGACGTGATCTTCCTCTGCCTGCTCTATCCGTTGCTGGGGCTGGTGCTCGAGCGGCTAGCCTTCGACTACGAGATGCTGCCGCTGCTGTTTCCCATCGCGTCCGGCTTTGCGCTCGTCGGTCCATTTGCGGCGGTGGGTCTTTACGAAATGAGCCATCGGCGCGAACAAGGGGGCGACGCCAGCTGGGCGGACGCGTTCGGCGTGTTCCGCTCGCCGTCGTTCGGCGCTATCTTGCTCCTGGGCCTGCTGCTGATCGCACTCTATCTGGCCTGGCTCTTGGCGGCCGAAGGCATCTACAGGGTCACGCTCGGACCGGCGCCGCCGGCCTCGATCGAGGCGTTCCTCTGTGATTTGTTCGCGACCGGTGCGGGCTGGAGCATGATCGGCCTGGGCATCGGAGCCGGTTGCATCTTCGCGGTCCTGACCCTGGCGATCAGCGTCGTCGCATTTCCGCTGCTGCTCGACCGACCGATTGGCGTGAATACGGCGATCTGGACGTCGTTGCGCGTGGTGGCGGCGAACCCAGGGCCCATGGCGCTCTGGGGGGCGATCGTCGTGGCCGGCCTGGTGATCGGCGCCATCCCGCTCTTCGTCGGCCTCATCATCGTCCTGCCGGTGCTGGGGCACGCCACCTGGCACCTCTATCGCCGGCTCGTGCCGCGCTGAGCGGACCGGGTCACGAGCCCGCCCCGAAGAACTGCACGCGGGTGAAGAACGTATAGTCCGATTCGAAGATCATGATGCCGACGAACACCAGTACGGCGACCGGAGGGACCAGGATGGCGTAGATCAGCGCCAGGCGCTCCCAGGCCATATGCATGAAGACGCCGACGATCAGGCCCGCCTTCACGATCATGAACAGCAGGATCAGGGACCATCGGAGCGTGCCTTGCAGGCCAAAATAATCGACGAGGTAGGAACAGGTGCTGAGCACGAACAGCCAGCCCCAGACCATGAGGTAGAGCTTGATCGAATGCTGCGGCACGGTGGCGTGTGCGGCGGCGTGCGCCGGTGCGTGCACGGTGGCCTGATTCATGGTTTCGCCCTCACCAGAGGTAGAAAAACGCGAAGATGAAGACCCATACCAAGTCGACGAAGTGCCAGTAGAGCCCGGTGATTTCAACGATCTCGTAATGGCCCTTGCGGCTCGTGAAAAAGCCTCGCCTTTCGCGGTCGAAATCACCCCGCCACACCTTGTGCGCCATGATGAGCAGGAAGATCACGCCGATTGTCACATGGGTGCCGTGAAAGCCGGTGATCATGAAGAAGGAAGAGCCGAACTGATAGGCGCCCCAGGGGTTACCCCAAGGCCGCACGCCTTCGCCGATCAGCTTGGTCCATTCGAACGCCTGCATGCCGACGAAGCTGGCGCCGAAGGCGGCGGTCGCCAGCATCAGGAGGGCGGTCGTGCGGCGCTCGCGGCGATAGCCGAAATTGACGGCCATGGCCATCGTCCCGCTGCTGCTGATCAAGATGAAGGTCATGATCGCGATCAGGATAAGCGGGATCGGCTTGCCGCCGATCTCCAGGGCAAAGACCTCGCTGGGGTTCGGCCAGGGCGCCGTCGTGGACATGCGCACGGTCATGTAGGACAGCAGGAAGCAGCTGAAGATGAAGGTGTCGCTGAGGAGGAAGATCCACATCATGACCTTACCCCAGGAGACGTTCTTGAACGCCCGCTGGTCCGAGGACCAGTCGTCGGCGACGCCGCGCCAGCCAGGCGGCCGGGCGCGGGCGTCTCCCAGAGTGCTCGACGCTGCGCGATCCATCATCTGTCCATCGCCCCCTTACGCAGCCAGCGAGCGGCAGATGGCGAGGAAATCGTCGCCGCCGCGCGTCAGCAGACCGAATAGAACCAGCCAAAGCACAAGCATGAAATGCCAGTAGACGGTACATAGACCGACCCCCGGCCGCAGGTCGGCCGCCCGGTTGCCGCTCCACGCCCGAGCGTTCATCCGGCCCAGGGCGACGATGCCACCGACCAGATGCAGGCCATGGATCCCCGTGATCAGGTAGAAGAAGGAGCTGGCCGGGTTGCCGGACAGGAGAAAGCCGGCGGCTGCCAGCCGGCGCCAAGCCAGGAGCTGCCCGACCAGGAAGGCCAGCGCCAGGGCTGCCGCGGCGAACAGGCCGGCCCGGGTGCCACCCAGGTCGCCCCTCTTCGCGGCGAGCTGCGCCCCTTGGAGTGCGGCACTGCTCAGGACCAGCACGCCCGTGTTCAGCCAAAGAATCTGCGGTGCCGGCAGCGGCTTGCCGTCGATTATGCCCATGCGCATGGAATAGGCGCTCATCAGCAGCGCGAACAGCGAGCCGACGACGGCCAAGAACACGCCCAGGCCGATCTGGGCCGGAGGCAGAGCGAGCGCGCCGGTACCCGGGAAATCGCCGAGCGCGCCTTCCTCCAGCCAGGGCTTGGCGGCCAGCCGCTGCCGGGACAGCCACCAGACGATGATGGCCGCGATCACCGCCAGGAACAGAACGATGATGCTCATCGCCCGCTTCCTAGGCCGACCGGACGATCGCGGGCTGGTTCTGCGGCACGAAGTCGCGATCGGCGCCCGGCACACTGTAGTCGTAGGCCCAGCGATAGACCACCGGCAGCTCCTTGCCCCAATTGCCGTGGGCCGGCGGCGTCTGCGGCGTCTGCCATTCGAGCGTGGTGGCGTTCCATGGATTGCCGCCGGCTTCCTTGCCGTGGGACAGGCTACGGACCAGATTGAACAGGAACACCATCTGGGCGGCGCCGACGATCAATGCGGCGACCGTGATGAAGACGTTCAGCGTCGCGACCGAGGGCGGGATGAAGGCGGTCTGGCCCAGTTCGTAATACCGCCGGGGCACGCCCTGCAGTCCCAGATAATGCATCGGGAAGAAGATGGCATAGGCGCCGAGGAACGTGACCCAGAAATGCAGCCTGCCGAGCGTGTCGTCGAGCATCCGCCCGGTGACCTTCGGATACCAGTGGTAGATCCCGCCGAACACCACGAGGATCGGTGCGACGCCCATCACCATATGGAAATGGGCGACGACGAACATGGTGCCCGACAGCGGCACGTCCACGACCACATTGCCGAGAAACAGGCCGGTCAGCCCGCCGTTCACGAAGGTCACGATGAAGGCGAGCGCGAACAGCATCGGGACCGTCAGATGGATGTCGCCCCGCCACAGGGTCAGCACCCAGTTATAGACCTTGAGCGCCGTCGGGATCGCGATGATGAGCGTGGTGGTGGCGAAGAAGAACCCGAAATTCGGGTTCATGCCGCTCACATACATATGATGCGCCCAGACCACGAAGCTGAGCGCGCCGATGCCGACGATCGCCCACACCATCATGCGATAGCCGAAGATGTTCTTCCGGGCATGGGTGCTGATCAGGTCGGACACGATGCCGAAGGCCGGCAATGCCACGATGTAGACTTCCGGATGGCCGAAGAACCAGAACAGGTGCTGCCACAGGATCGGGCTGCCGCCACCGTATTGCGAACGCTGTCCGAGCTCGACGAGGCTCGGCATGAAGAAGCTGGTGCCGAGCAGCCGGTCGAACAGCATCATCACGGCGCCGACAAATAGGGCGGGGAAGGCCAAGAGCGCCATCACGGTGGCGGTGAAGATGCCCCATACCGTCAAGGGCAGGCGCATCAGCGTCATGCCGCGCGCCCGGCCCTGCAGCACGGTCACGACATAGTTCAGCCCACCCATGGTGAAGCCGATGATGAACAGGATCAGCGAGACCAGCATCACGATGATGCCCCAGTCTCGCCCTGGCGTGCCCGAGAGGATGGCCTGTGGCGGATAGAGCGTCCAGCCGGCGCCGGTCGGCCCGCCCGGCACGAAGAAGCTCGACACCAGCACGAGCACGGCAAGCAGATAGATCCAATAGCTCAGCATGTTGACATAGGGAAAGACCATGTCGCGGGCGCCGACCATCAGGGGGATGAGATAATTGCCGAAGCCGCCCAGAAACAGCGCGGTGAGCAGGTAGATCACCATGATCATGCCGTGCATCGTGATGAACTGGTAATAATTTTCGGCCTGGATGAAGGAAAAATAGCCGGGAAACGCCAGCTGGAGCCGCATCAGCCAAGACAGCACCAACGCCACCAGGCCAATCGCCGTCGCCGTCAGCGAATACTGGATCGCAATGACTTTAGCATCCTGGCAGAAGACATATTTCGTCAGCCAGCTCTTCGGATGGTAGAGCTCGACATCTTCGACTTCGGCAGCCGGCACGAGCCCGCCCGCACCGCGTACGACATCGACCATCGGAACGCCCTCATCTTGTTCTTCCGACGAGACTCAAACGAGGCTCATCGTGCGGTTTCCTCGTTCTCGGCAAGCTTCTTGTTCTTCTGGACCTGCGACTGGGCAAAGGTCTGCTGCTTCTGCAGCCAGGTCTGATAGTCGCTCTCGGTATCGATCACGACATTACCGCGCATCTGCGCGTGCCCGACGCCGCAAAAGCCGGCGCAGAGAATCTCGAATGTCCCGGTTCGGGTCGGGGTGAACCAGAACCGGGTGACCAGCCCCGGCACCAGGTCCATCTTCGCCCGGAATTCCGGCACGAAGAAATCGTGGACGACGTCGATGGAGCGCAGTAGGACCCGGACCGGCTTGTCGACCGGCAGGTGCAGGTCGTCGCCCTGGATCACGACGTTGCCTTGGACATCGGGATCCTTCGGGTTCAAGCCCAGGGGATTGCCGTCGCTGACGAAGCGAATATCGGAGGTGCCGAGCCGGCCCGTTTTGCCGGGCAGGCGGAAGGCCCATTGCCACTGCTGCCCGACGATCTCGATCGCGGTCGCCTCCTGCGGGACCGTGACGAACTCGTTCCAGACGAACAGGCCGGGGGTCAGCATGGCCGCGACGCCGATCGCGGTGCCGATCGCGAGCCACCATTCCAGCTTCTTGTTTTCCGGCTCGTAGGCCGCCTGACGGCCCGCCTGGTGGCGGAACCGCAGCACGCAAAAGGCCGTGAACAGCACGACGATCGTAAAAACGATCCCGGTAATCCAGAACGTGATGTTGACCGTGTCGTCGATGTATCGCCAGTTCGAGGCGATCGGCGTGAACCACCACGGGCTCAGAAGGTGGAACATCACCGAGCCAATCGCGATCAACACCAGTACACGCGCTGTAGCCATCTCGTTCTATCCTCTCTCTGAAGGATAAAGAAATGAACTAAAAGGCGGCTGCTCCTGCCGATCCCATAAATCTCTTCACATCAGCGGCAATGTGCGGCGAGATGATGGCTTTGCACGGTGGTCGACCCCGGTCGTCACACTCCCCGGGAACCCGCACCACTCATTGGATGCCGGTCAAAATTTATAATTGGGTCCACCATTCAGCGACCGTATAACAGATTGCATCATTAAAGAGCATTCCTCCCAGGCTGTCAACGTGCCGGTCGCCCGTCTCGAGGCGCTTGCTTCAGGTTGAGCCCGCTAATTGCCAAAGGTGGAATATTTCGATGAATTGTCAGCACGCCGATGTTTGCTGGAACGGAATCTGGCCACTCAATGTCGCCCGGACCTGAATATTTCCCGACTATTGTCCTGACCGGCGAACACGCGCCGAAATTTGACGCTTTTCGGTTTTCAAAGCCGCCCTATAGCGAAGCCGGATGGTCGATTGTCGGCAACCTAGATGGTGGCCATCCGCAACCCGGACGCGACGAAAAATGACCGAAGCGCGAACGCCATGTCCGTGGCCTCTGCACGCACTTACGGGCGATGCGGCCGCCGATATGGAATGCAAGCTTTGCCGGGGTTCTGGTTTCGTCACCCGTGAGGCGGCGGAGTGGGTCGATACGAGCGAGAGAGATAGGGCAGCCCGAGAAAACGCGATCGATATCCCCTTTTCCTCAGCCGCGAGGGCGTCGCAGCGTATCTCAGTTGCACCGTTGAGGAGGTCGATGAGATCGTCGCGGCCGGCACGATTCCCGCCCCGGTGATTGAGGCAATAGGCGGCGGTACCGTTTAGGATTTCGACGATCTTAATACCACGCTTGATCGTCTGAGCGGCATCGCACGCCCGTCAAGGCGACGGGCCATAAATCGACGACATTCTTCCACGCCCTTCCTGCCCTCCTCGCCGAGGGCAGTATCATCGAGCCCGGCAACTGGGGCAGGTTCATTCAACGTGGCATTCCGCGAACATGTTCTGGAACGTGTCCGCCGCGCATCGCCGCCGATACCGGCCCGGTAACCAGTCCAGTTATATTTGTCAACGTAGTCCGGTTTTATGTGTCAACGGGGTCCATGTAGATCATTGACTTAGCGGTTCGTTGGTCCGGTTTGATCTGTCAACCGACAGGGCTTGTAGAGTGACAAAGCAAAGCGGAATGGACAGGGGTAACCGGCATCATTGGTGCATGGAAAGTCAGCTCAGCCGACGACCACCGCGTTCGAAATCATCCCATCGATAGAGGCTTCGCTGTAACCCGCTTTGGCGAGTATCTGTCGCGTATGCTCGCCGTGGAGCGGAGGCGCGGTCTCGACCGTACGAGGCGCGCCGTCGAACACGATCGGGTGCGCGATGCCCTTCATCGGCCCGAGCGTCGGATGTTGGTAGTCCAGCACGATGCCGCGCGCGATGGTGTGGGGATCATGGAGCATTTCCTGCAAGCTGTTGATCGGGGCGCAGGGCACGCCCAACCCCGTCAGCAATGCCGTCCATTCGTCGCGCGGCCGCGTCTCGACGATCGCCTGCACGGTCGCGACGGTCTCGGCGAAATGCGCGACCCGGTCGGGGTTGGTGCGAAAACGGGGATCCTCGATCAGTTCCTCGCGGCCCACGGCGCGGCAGAAGCGGCGCCAGAGATTGTCGTTGGCGATGCCGATCATCAGCGGGGCGTCGCTCGCCTCGAACGCTTGATAGGGGCAGAGCGATTCATGGCCGGAGCCGCATTTCTCCGGCTGCACGCCCTTTTCCCAGAAGCTCTGCAGATTATAGCCGAGGAAGCCCACGGCGGTTTCGAATAGCGACACTTCGAGCTGCGTGCCCTTGCCGGTGGCGCCCCGCTGCAGCAACGCCGCCAGAATGCCGGAGAAGGCATGCAGTCCCGTCGTCTGGTCGATCGGCGAGATCGGGCTGCGGATCGGGCCGCCGCCCTTTTCGCCGGTCAGGCTCATGACCCCGCTGAATGCCTGCAGGATGACGTCGTAACCGAGGCTGTTCGCGCGCGGGCCGGTCCGGCCGAAGCCGGAAATGCTGCAATAGATCAGATCGGGCTTCAGCGCCTTCAGCGTCGCATAATCGATGCCCAGCCGGTCGGTCACGCCTGTGCCATAGCTTTCGACCACGATGTCGACGGTCGGGACCAGGCGATGGACGATCTCGCGTCCCTCCGCCGTCTTCAGATCGACCGCCAGGCTCTGCTTGTTGCGGTTCACGCTCAGGAACACCGCGCCCTGGCCCTCGCGGAACGGCGGCCAGCGGCGGGTCTCGTCGCCGATCTCGGCCGGCTCGACCTTGATGATCTCGGCCCCCATGTCGCCCAGATACTGGGTGCAGAGCGGGCCGGCCAGCACCTTGGTGAAATCCAGGACGCGCAGCCCGGCGAGCGGCTTGAACATGGAACCTGTCCCTCCCTGACGACCATCGAGCCCGTTTCGGCCCATTTGGTCCTACCATTTGACAACCAGATAATAGGGCCATAACATCGCATCCTGTCAACAGAGGGATGGGACCGAATGGCGGGTGAAGTGATCGAGCTGGGACTGATCCGGGTCGAGCGGACCTATGAGGCCCTGGCCAATCACCTGCGCGAGCAGATCCTGCGCGGCGAGATCGCGCCGGGTGCCGCCTTGCCGAACGAGCGCGACCTGTGCGAGCAGACCGGCCTCAGCCGCGGCTCGGTGCGGGAGGCGCTGAGGATCTTGGAGGCCGAAGGCCTGGTCACGACCCGCGCCGGCCGCAGCGGCGGCCGCGTCGCCCGGCTGCCGGGCGCCGAGGGCGTCGGCCGGTCGCTGGATTTCTTCATTCGCGGCCAGCAGGTCGAATTCGCCGCGGTGCTGGAGACCATGGAGGCGCTGGAGCCGGCGCTGGCGGCGCTCGCCGCCGAGCATCGCAGCCCCAAGGATATCGAGGCGCTGGAGACAATCAGCCGCGAGATGGCCGATCCGACCATCGATACCGCGCGCTATCTGGCGCTCAACGCGGCCTGGCATCTGGCCGTCGGCCGCGCCAGCCATAACGCGTTGCTGATCGCCGTCATCCAGGCCCTGGGCCCTCGTCTGCACGATCCGCATGTCGATGATTTCATTTCGACCGAGATGCGCGAGGTCGTGATCGGCGCCCATGCCCGGGTTCAGCGCGCCATCATCGACGGCGATGTCGAGGCCGCCCGGCGGCGCATGGCCCGTCACCTGCGCGCTTATCGCATGAAGGTCGAACAGGTCGGTCCGGAGACGGTCGTCTTCACCTGACCGATCCACCAAACGCCCGCACGTCGAATGATGGCGGCAGAATGAGGGAGGAGCGCACCGCATGAGTATCGATTTCGACCTGCATGACGGCGTCGCCTTGGTGACGATCAATCGTCCCGAGCGCTTGAACGCCATGGATGCCGAGCATTACGGCCTGCTGTCCGACGCCTGGATCCGCATTCGCGACGATCGGGAGGTGCGCGCGACCGTGGTCACCGGCAGCGGCGAGAAATCCTTTTCCGTTGGCGCCGACCTGAAAGGCTTCATCGGCCATGCCCCGGACCTGGGCGAATTCATGTTGAGCCAGAAGGGCCAGCTGCTGAATCGCGGGCTCGAGGTGTGGAAGCCGGTCGTCGCGGCGGTCAACGGCTATTGCCTGGGCGGCGGCATGACCCTGCTGCTGGCGACCGACCTGCGCTTTGCCGCCCCTCATGCCACGTTTGCTCTCAGCGAGGTGAAGCGCGGCGTGTTCCCGGCCAATGGCGGGACCCAGCGCATCCTACAGCAGCTGCCCTATCCGATCGCCATGGAAATGCTGCTGACCGGCGATCCGATGGATGCGGAGGCGGCGGCGCGCTGGGGCCTGATCAACCGGGTCGTGCCGGCCGGCGAACTGCTCGACACCGCCATGGCCGCGGCCCGGCGCATCGCGCGCAACGCGCCGCTGGCGGTGCAGAGCGCCAAGGAGCTGGCCGTGCGCAGCCGCGACATGGACCTGCCCACGGGCCTGCGCATGGAACAGGCCATGCTGCGGCTGCTGCAGACATCCGAAGACGTTCAGGAGGGCACGAAGGCTTTCGCCGAGAAACGCGCCCCCGCCTTCACCGGGAGATAGTCATGGCGTCCACCAAGCCCGCCGGCCGCAAGGTCGTCATCACCTGCGCCGTCACCGGTTCGATCCACACGCCGTCCATGTCGCCCTATCTGCCGATCACGCCGGCGGAGATCGCGGAAGGAGCGATCGGCGCCGCGGAGGCCGGTGCCTCGATCCTGCATCTGCACGCGCGCAAGTCCGACACCGGTCAGCCGACGCCCGATCCGGCCGTGTTCATGGAATTCCTCCCGCGCATCAAGCAGTCGACCGACGCGATCATCAATATCTCGACCGGGGGCGGCCACGGCATGCCCCTGACCGAGCGGCTGGCGGCGGCGCTCGAGACCAGACCGGAGATGGCGTCGCTCAACATGGGCTCGATGAATTTCGGCCTGTTCCAGGGGTTGGACAAGCCCCGGGAATGGCAGCATCCCTGGGAGCCGGCCTATCTGGAAATGACGCGCGACTTCATCTTCCGCAATACGTTCAAGGACATCGAATTCGTCCTGCAGGAGCTGGGCGAGGGCTGCGGCACCAAGTTCGAGTTCGAATGCTACGACGTCGGCCATCTCTATAACCTGGCCCATTTCGTCGACCGCGGGTTGGTGAAGCCGCCGTTCTTCATCCAGACCATCTTCGGCATCCTGGGCGGCATCGGCGCCGACCCGGACAATCTGGTCCATATGCGCCACATCGCCGACAAGCTGTTCGGCGCCGACTATCAATGGTCGGTTCTGGCCGCCGGCCGCCATCAGATGACCTTCACCACGCTCGCCGGCATCTATGGCGGCAATGTCCGGGTCGGGCTGGAAGACAGCATCTATCTGGGCAAGGGCCTGCTGGCCAAGACCAATGCCGAGCAGGTCACCAAGATCCGCCGCATCCTGGAAGACCTCAGCCTCGAAATCGCGACGCCGGACGAGGCGCGCGCGCTGCTGGGCCTCAAGGGCGCCGACCAGGTCGGTTTCTAGCTGCCACCCGGCGCAGAACGCCGGGGGAACAACAATAATGGGGAGGGAATGATGCCGCTCAAAAGCATCCGCCGTGTTGCCGTCGCCTGTCTTGCCTCGATGTCGCTGTGGACCGTAGCCCAAGCCGAGACGATCAAGCTGGGCGTGCTGACCGATCTCAGCAGCACCTATTCGGATTCGTCCGGCAAGGGCGCCATCGTCGCGACCCAGATGGCGATCGACGATCTCAAGAAGGAACTGGCGGCTGCCAAGCTCGACGTGAGCGTGTTGAGCGCCGACCATTTGGGCAAGGCGGATGTCGGCTCGTCGGTCGTGCGCGGCTGGTTCGACAACGACGGCGTCGACGTCATCGTGAACGTGCCGAATTCGGCAGTAGCGCTGGCAGTGCAAAACCTGACCCGCGAGCGCAAGAAGATCTTCCTGATCACCGGCGCCGCGACGGCCGACCTGACCGGCAAGGCCTGTTCGCCCTATTCCGCCCATTGGACGGACGATGCCTACACGCTCGCCTCATCGACGCCGATCGCCTTGCTGAACAAGGGGCTCGACACCTGGTTCTTCGTCACCGCGGACTATGCCTTCGGTCACAGCGCCGAGACCGAGGCGACGCGGGTCATCCTTGCCCATGGCGGCAAGATCGTGGGCTCGGTCAACCACCCGGTCGCTGTCGCCGACATGTCGTCCTTCCTGCTGCAGGCCCAGGCCTCGCACGCCAAGGTGATCGCGCTCGCCAACGGCGGCGGCGACACGATCAACGCCATCAAGTCGGCCCATGAATTCGGCATCGCCCAGGGCGGGCAGGCCCTGGTCGGCATGGGCCTGTTCATCACCGACGTCCATACGCTGGGGCTGGAAGCGGCCCAGGGCCTGTATCTGACCACCGGATTCTATTGGGATCGCACCGACGAGACGCGGGCCTGGAGCAAGCGCTACGGTGCCTTCATGGGTGGCAGCATGCCGACGCGCGAGCATGCCGAGACCTATTCCGCAGTGCGCCACTACCTGCAGGCCGCGATCGCCGAGCACACGAAGAATTCGGACCAGGTCATGGCCAGGATGAAATCGACCCCGGTCGATGATTTCTATGCGCCGGGCGCCACGCTGCGCCAGGACGGCCGCCTGATCCGCCCGGTCTATCTGGCCCAGGTCAAGACACCGGCCGAATCCAAGTACCCGTGGGATTTCTACAAGATCCTGAGCACCATCAAGCCGGAGGACGCGTTCCGCCCGCTCGAGGCGGGCGGCTGCCCCTTCGTCAAACCCTGAGCCGAGGCAAAACCATGGAACGGTCCTGGCTGTTTGTTCCGGGCGATTCGGAACGCAAGATGACCAAGGCGGCGGCATCCGGCGCCGACGTGCTGATCCTGGATCTGGAGGATTCGGTCGCGGCCGAGAATACCGCGACGGCGCGCGGGCTGGTCCGGGAATATCTGCAGTCGCGGCCCGATCGCGAGGCCCAGAAGCTGTGGGTCCGCATCAACCCGCTGACGACACCGATGGCGCTCGACGACCTTGCCGGAGTGATGTCCGGCGGGCCGGACGGCATCCTGCTGCCGAAGCCGGAAACTGCGGCCGATGTCGTGACGCTCGGCCATTACCTGGACGCGTTCGAGGCGGCATCGGGCCTGGAACGCGGCACGACCCGGATCATGCCGGTCGCGACCGAGACGGCGCTCGGCATGTTCCATCTGGGCGCCTATCGCGGCCTGACCCCGCGGCTCAGCGGCCTGACCTGGGGGGCGGAAGATCTGGCGGCGGCGCTGGGCGCCGGCACCAACCGGGGCGCCGACGGGGCCTATTCCCACACCTATGAGATGGCGCGCTCGCTCTGCCTGCTGGGCGCGGTCGCGGCCGGCGTGGCGGCGATCGACACGATCACCGGGGATTTCCGGGACAAGGACCTCATCGAGCGCGAGACCCAGGACGGCCGTCGATTGGGCTTCCGCGGCAAGATCGCGATCCATCCCGACCAGGTCGAGATCATCAACCGCGCCTTCAACCCGACCGAGGCAGAGCTGGCGCACGCCCGCCGCATCGTCGCAGCCTTTGCCGCCGCTGGCACCGGCACGGTCGGGCTCGACGGCCAGATGCTCGACATGCCGCATCTGAAGCAGGCGCAAAACCTGCTGGCGGCGGCCAAGTAAAGGAAGCAGAGTCATGGATTTCGGCCTGACCGAAGACCAGGAAGCCATTCGCGAAGCGGTCGGCCGCATCATCGACGGCTTCGACGACCGCTATTGGCTGGAGCGGGAGACGACGGCGACCTTCCCCGATGCGTTCCATGCCGAGATCGCCAAGGGCGGCTGGCTGGGCATCGCCATGCCGACCGAATATGGCGGCGCCGGCCTGGGCGTGACCGAGGCGTCGATCATGATGCACCGGATCGCCTGCTCGCCGGGTGCCCAAAGTGCCGCGTCCGCGATCCATATCAACATCTTCGGGCCGCATCCGATCGTGGTGCATGGCACCGAGGCGCAGAAGCGGGAATGGTTGCCGGCGCTGATCGAGGGCCGCCAGAAGACCTGTTTCGGCGTGACCGAACCGGATGCCGGCCTGGATACCACGCGCATCAAGACCCGTGCCGAGCGGGTCGCCGGGGGTGGCTATGTCGTCCATGGCCAGAAGATCTGGACCTCGACCGCGCAGCGCGCCGACAAGATCATGCTGCTGGCCCGGACCACGCCCATCGAGCAGTGCAAGAAGCCGCAGGACGGGCTGACCCTGTTCTATACCGATCTCGACCGGCGCCATATCGACGTGCACCTGATCGAAAAGATGGGCCGGCATTCGGTCGATTCGAACCAGATCTTCATCGACGCCCTGCCGATCCCGGCCGAGCATCGCATCGGCGACGAAGGCATGGGTTTCCGCTACCTGCTGGACGGGCTCAATCCCGAGCGGGTGCTGGTCGGGATCGAGGCAGTCGGCATCGGCCAGCATGCGCTGGAACGCGCCTCGCGCTACGCCCGCGACCGCCATGTCTTCGGTCGCGCCATCGGCCAGAACCAGTCGATCCAGCATCCGCTGGCCGAAAGCTGGGTCGAGCTGGAGGCCGCTTATTACGCCTGCATGCGCGCGGCTTGGCTCTATGACAGCGGCAAGCCGTGCGGGCCTGAGGCCAATGCCGCGAAGCTGCTGGGCGGCCGCGCGGGATACGAGTCCTGTCTGCGCGCGGTCATGACCCACGGCGGCATGGGCTATGCCCAGGAATTCCATGTCGAGCGGCTGCTGCGCGAATCCCTGATCGCCCGCCTGGCGCCGGTCAGCGAGCAGCTGATCCTGTGCAACATCGCCGAGCGCGTGCTCGGCCAGCCCAAATCCTATTAGGGAGGCGGCCATGCTGGTCGAGATCGCGCGCGCCGACGGGATTGCCACCGTCACCCTCAATCGGCCGGACAAGCTGAACGCGCTCAATGTGGAAATGCGCGAGGAGCTGGTGCGGCTGTTCACGCTGCTGGGCCAGGAGAAGGCCATCCGCGCCATCATCCTGACCGGCGCCGGCCGCGGCTTCTGCGGCAGCGGCGACGTGACCAGCATGGGCGACTTCACGCCGGAAAGCGCCCGCGACCGGCTGAAGCTGGCTCATCGCATGATCCTGGCCGTCGCCAACATCGAAAAGCCGGTGATCGCCGCGGTGCGCGGGCCGGTCGCCGGCATCGGCTGGAGCCTGGCCATGGCCTGCGATCTGGTCGTGGCGTCGGAGACCACGAAGTTCATCCAGGTCTTTAAGAATGTCGGCCTCGCCCCCGACGGCGGCGCCATCTATTTCCTGACCCAGCTGCTGGGCGTCCAGCGGGCGAAGGAGATTGTCTATAGCGCCCGGCCGGTGCCGGCCGCCGAAGCCCTGGCGCTGGGCCTCGCGACCGAGGTCGTCGCCGACGAGCAGCTGGAAGCCTCGGCCCTGGCGCTCGCCGGGCGCTTCGCCGCGGACCCGGCCTTCTCGTTCGGCGTCACCAAGAAGCTGTTCAAATCGATGGCCGTGCCGAGCCTGGAGGCCTTCCTCGACGCCGAAGCTTGGGCCCAGGAAGCCTGTCTCATGACCGCCGATCATCGGGAAGGGGTCGCGGCCTTCCTCGAAAAACGCCGGCCGCAGTTCGGCCAGCACGCCCCAAACCAGGGAGAAGCACCATGACGATGATCGTCGCCTCCGGCGCCCGGCTCGACCGACTGCCGATCTGCAGCTTCCACCGTCGCCTGCTCTGGCTGATCGGCGCCGGCCTCTTCCTGGATGGGTTCGAGGTCTATGTCGCCGGCGGTGTGATCGGCCTGCTGATCAAGACCGGCTGGACCGATCTGGCCTCGGCCGGGCAGTTCATCTCGGCCGGCGTGTTCGGCATGGTGCTGGGTGCCGCACTCTCGGGCGTGCTGGGCGACCGGTTCGGCCGGCGCTTCTCCTATCAGCTCAATCTGCTGATCTTCGGCCTCGCCTCGTTCGCCGCCGCTGCGGCCCCGTCGATGATGTATCTGGTCGCCGCCCGCTTCGTCATGGGCATCGGGCTCGGCGCCGAGATCGTGGTCGGCTATGCCACGCTGATCGAATATGTGCCGCCGACCCATCGCGGACGCTGGGGTGCCGGCCTGTCGATGTTCATGAACGCGGCCCTGTTCGTCTCGGCCGTCACCGGCTATTTCGTGCTGCCGGAGATCGGCTGGCGCTCGCTGTTCGTCGCGGTCGGCATCGCAGCACTGGGCGTCTGGTACCTGCGCAAGGGCGTGCCGGAATCGCCGCGCTGGCTCGAATCCAAGGGCCGCAACGACGAGGCCGAGCGCATCGTCGCCGGCATCGAGCGCGAGGCCGGTGTCACGACCCCGCCGCCGGTGCCAGCCCCGGCAATTCCGGCCGCCGCCATCGTGCATCCGCTTTGGACCCGCAACATGCTGGCGCGCTTCGCCATGGGCTTTGCGTTGAATATCGGCGGCAACGCCATGGTCTATGGCTTCATCATCTGGCTGCCCAGCTTCTTCGTGAAGCAGGGATTGACCATCACGACCTCGTTGGGCTTCACCGCGATCATGTCGCTGGGTGGGCCGGTCGGGGCCGGCATCGGCATGCTGGTGGCCGACCGCTTCAACCGCAAGCGCATGATCGTCGGTCTTTCGGTTCTGTCGGCCCTCTTGGGCTTCATCTATCCCTTCGCCGGCAGCAACGAGCTGGTGGCCTTGAACGGCTTCGCGCTGGTGACCGTAATCTATGTCTTCGTCGCCGTCGCCTGGGCATCCTATGTGCCCGAGCTGTTCCCGACCGAACTCAGGCTGCGCGCCGCCGGCACTTGCAACGCGGTCGGACGCATGGTCGCCGTCGCCATGCCGTTTGCCGTGGTGCCGCTGTTCGGCAGCTTCGGCATCGTCGGCGTGGTGGCGCTGCTGGGCGGGATCCTGCTGATCCAGGCCGCCATCGTCGCCGCCCTCGGTATCGAGACCAACCGGCGCTCGCTCGAAGCACTGGCCCCGACGGAGACGGAGGGCGCTCTGCCCGTGTCCGAACCGGCAGGGATCAGCTGAGGAGACGGACCCATGGCGGGCCTATTCTACGACCAGTTCCATATCGGCCAGACGTTCAAACATGCGATCCGGCGGACCGTGACCGAGGCGGACAATGTGTTCTTCACGGCCCTCACCCACAATCCGGCGGCGCTGCATCTGGACGAGGAATATTGCCGCGACGAGACCGAGTTCGGCCAACGCATCGTCAACAGCGCCTTCACCCTCGGCCTGATGGTCGGCATCACTGTGGGCGACACCACGCTCGGCACCACGGTCGCCAACCTCGGCTGGGACGAGGTCCGGTTTCCGAAGCCGCTGTTCCACGGCGACACGGTGAGGGTGGAGACCGAAGTGCTGGAAATGCGCGAAAGCAAATCGCGCCCGGGCCAGGGAATAGTGGTGTTTCTGCACCGTGCGTTCAATCAGAGGCAAGAGCTGGTCGGGCACTGCAAGCGCTCGGCGCTGATGCTTAGAGCACGATGCTAACGCCGCTCGAAAACAGGCAGCCGCCGCTCGGCCATTGCCTTCACGCCTTCCTTGAAATCCGCGGACTCGAAATGCTGCTGTTGTTCCGATAATTCATGGTCGGTGATGGCCGCCACCGCATCCGCAAGACCACGGCGTAGCGTCCGCCGGGTAGAGACGACAGCGATCGGAGCGGACTGTGCTATCTCCGTCGCCAGTGCCAGCGCTGCCGTCCGCACCTCCCCCGAGGCGGCCAGCACGTCGACGAGGCCGATCGCGTGCGCCTCTTCGCCGCCGATCCGGCGGCCGGTGTAGAACAACAGAGCGGCCTTCTGCTGACCGACCACGCGCGGCAACGTAACGCTTAGCCCGAAGCCGGGATGGAACCCCAGGCGGTTGAAGTTGGCTGCAAAGCGAGAGTCTGGCGAGGCCACTCGAAAATCAGCGACGAGCGATAAGCCCAACCCGCCGCCGACGGCGGAGCCCTGGATCGCGGCCACGATCGGGGTCTCGCAGCGGAACAGCCGAACTGCCTGCTGATAGAGATGCCCGGAGGTGGGATCGCCGACCGTGTCCCGCGCGGGCGCACTGAAATCGGCACCTGCGCAGAAGTTCTTGCCGTCCGATGCCAGCAGGATGCTGCGAATGTTCTGGTCGGCGTCGAACGCCTCGAAGGCGGCGGCGAGGTCGCGGATCAGGGGGATGTCAAAGTAATTGTTGGGCGCGCGGCAGATCTCCGCGATGCCGACGTGGCCGTTGGTCGTGATGCGAACGTCGCTCATCTCAGTTCAACCTCCTGGCAATGATCCCTCGTAGAGTTTCACGCGTGCCGCCGTGCTCCGAAAAGTGTGGTGCCCTTATCCTCGGAGGAGCGAGCCTGGCGACCAATGGCGACGCGCATGCTTTCATCTGTGGCGGGTTTCCGGAGAAATGCCCTGCGGACGATAGAGCAGCGTGAGGATGAACAGCACCGCGACGAGCATTTCCCGAATGGCCGCGTGCTGCACGGCGGAGAATTGCGGCAGCGACGGCGCGATGAAGCGCGATGCCTCCAGCACGAAAATGAGCAGGAAGGCGCCGAGCATGGCACCGCGGTTATTGCCGGTGCCGCCCATCGTCAGTGCCAGGAACACGTACATGGTGAGCAGCGGCTGAAAGATCTCCGGCGAGATGAAGGAGGTGTAGTGGGCATAGAACGCTCCGGCCAGGGCGGCAATGGCGGTGCTCAGCCCGAACGTCTTCACCTTGATCAGCGTCACGTTCTTGCCGGCGACCGCGGTTCCTTCCGGGTCGTCGCGAATGGCGCGCAGGTTGCGACCATAGGGTGACGTCCTGACCCGATCCGCCAGCCAGTAGCAGAGAGCGACGGCCGCGAGGGCAAGCGCCAAGGTCCCGAGCTCGAAGCCGTAGCCGTATTCGCGCGCCACGATGCCTGGAATGCCGGAGATGCCGTCCGAGCCGTGGGTCAGCCACAGTTCGTTGACGATGGCGAGACGGATGACCTCGGCAAAGCCGAGCGTCACGATCGCCAGATAATCGTCGCGGAGCCGGAGCGTCACGTAGGTCAGGGCGACGCCGCTCACCAGCCCGATGATCATGGCGGCGAGAATGGCCAAGGGTACCGGCCAGCCGAGCACCGTCGTCAGCAGGCCCGACGCGTAGGCGCCGATGCTGATGAATCCGGCAAGCCCCAGATTGACCATGCCGGCCAAGCCCCAGGAGAGATTGAGGCTGATCGCCATCATCGCGTAGATGGCGGCCAGCGTGACCATGGCAATCAGATAGCTGTCCATGCGCGGCCTTCCGTCTAGGTTTGGCGCCGGCCGAGAAAGCCGCTCGGCCGGAACGAGAGAACCAGGAGGATCGCGACGAAGCCGACCGCCCCCTTGTAGGTCGCGGGCACGACGATCTGCGAGGCTTCCTCGACGATCCCGATGGCGAAGGCGCCGAGGACAGCGCCCGGAATGCTGCCGAGGCCGCCCAGCACGGCGGCGGCGAACACCGACAGGATGACCTTCAGTCCGAGCAGCGGCTCGATCGACGTGTCGGCGCCGAGCAACACGCCCGCCGCACCGGCGAGCCCCATGCCGAGGAACGAGACGAGGCGGGTGATCTTCTCGGTATCGATCCCCTTGACCGCCGCAAGGCCCGCGTTGTCGGCCGTCGCGCGCATCGCACGCCCCGTCTGCGTGAAGGTGAAGATGACGAACAGGATCAGCATCGCCACGATCGCCAGCCCGGCGTTCTGGACCTGCTGCGGTCCCAGCCGCAACCACCCGATGACCCAGTCGCGCGCCAGGGGCAGATCGAAGCTGCGCAGATCGTTGCCGAAGCCGAAGCGCAGCGCGTTTTCGATGAACAGCGAAATCGCGACCGAGGCGATGGCCAAGGTGATCGGCGCCGCCCGCCGCAGCGGGCGCAGGACGATGAAGTCGCTGGCCACGCCGATTCCGCCCGCGACCAGGAAGCCGCAAAGCAGGGCCAGCGGCAGCGGAAGGCCGAACATCGTGTTGGCGATCCAGCCGGCATAGGCGCCTCCGGCCATGTGGCCGGCCAGCGAGAAGTTGGGAAATCGCAGCACCGCGAACATCATGGTGAAGCCGATCGCCGCCACGGCAAGGACGGCACCGGACATGATGCCGTTGGCCGCCAGTTGAAGAATGGTCTCGATCACGATGCGCGGCCCTTACCCACCCAGGAAGATGGTGCGAATTTCTGGATCGTTGGCGAGGTCGGCCGCCGGCCCGTCCTGCCGGTTCTGCCCCAGCACGAGGATGTAGGCGCGGTCCGAGATGGCCAGCGCGTCGAGCGCGTTCTGCTCGATCATCAGCACCGAGACGCCGGCGGCCTTGATGGCGACAATGGTCTCGAACAGGGTCTCGGCCGCGACGGGCGAAAGGCCGGCCGAGGGCTCGTCGAGCACCAGCAGGGCGGGCTCCGACATGAGCGCCATGGCGACGGCCAGCGTCTGGCGCTGCCCGCCCGACAAGGCACGCGCAGCATCCCGCCGGCGCTCGCGCAGCAGGGGAAACTGACCCATGATTTCGTCGCTGCGCCGACGCCGGGTGGATGGGTTAAGATAGCCGCCGATCGCCAGGTTCTCCTGGATGCTTAGGGACGGGAAGACGTTGTTTTCCTGCGCCACATAGGCGAGGCCGAGGGCCGCCGTGCGCCGGGCGGGAAGGCCGGCGATCTCGTGGCCCTTGAACGTGACGCTGCCGCGCCGCGGCGCCAACAGCCCGGCAATGACCTTGAGGCAGGTGGATTTGCCGGCGCCATTCGGCCCGATGATCGAGACGATCTCGCCCGCGCCGACCGACAAGGACACGCCTTTCAGAATCTCGTCCGCGGCGCCGTATCCGGCGACGAGGTCTCTCACGATCAGGACCATCGTCTTTTCCCGAGATAGGCTTCTTGCACCCGCGCATCGGCCGTGACCTCGGCGAAGCTGCCGGCGACGAAGTCGCGGCCTTCCGCCATCACGATGACCGGATCGCAGAGTTCGCGCACCAGCATCATGTCGTGCTCGATGATGAGGAAGCTGGTGCCCTCTTGGGCAAGCTCCCGGATATGTCCGGCGATGATCCTGGTCAGGCTCGGGTTGACCCCGGCGGCCGGCTCGTCGAGCAGGATCATCTTCGGCTTCGCCATGATGGCGCGACCGATTTCCAGCAGCTTTTTCTGTCCGCCCGACAGATCGGACGCGTAATTATCGATGACCCGGGTCAGATCCAGTCGTTTGGCGACCCGCAGGGCCTCCTCGCGAATTGCGGCCTCGCTGGCGCGGGCGTCCGACCCGCGCCAGATGGCGCCGACGAGCGTTTCTCCGGGATTTCCCGGGGCGTAGAGCATCAGGTTTTCGAGCACGGTCAGGCGCGGAAACCCCCGCGCGATCTGAAAGGTTCGCATGAGGCCGGCGCGGGTGATTTCGTCGGGCCTGAGGTTCGTGATGTTCCGGCCGTCGAACAGCACGGTGCCGCCGTCCGCCCGCATGACGCCGGAGACGACGTTGAACAATGTCGTTTTGCCGGCGCCGTTGGGTCCAATCAGGCCGGTGATGCAGCCTTGTTCGGCGTTGAACGATGCGCCGCGCAGGGCGTGGGCACCGAAGAACGACTTGGTCAGATCTTTGATTTCGAGCAGGCTCATGAAGTCGGGTGGCCCAATATGGCTTCGTCGTTGCGGCGTCCGGCTTGGGCCTGCATCACGAGATCTCGACCGTCGTGATCTGGCCGTTCAGGACCCGCTCGATCTTGAATTTCGCCGCGACGATGTCGCCATATTGGTCGAAATCGCAGGAACCGCTGGCGCCTTCGTAATTCACCTTCTGTCCCTTCGCGATCAGCGCGAGGCCATCCGGCGCATTGTCGACGACCGTGCCGTCGCCCTGGCTGACCGTCCTGATCGCGTCGCGCGCGGCGACGCCCGTCGCCTTGCCCGCCTGGGCGATCGCCAGCACGGTGAGGTTGATCATGTCATAGGCCTGGGCTTCGAAAGGGCCGGGCGCCGGATTGCCGACGAGGGCGGCGAGCTTCTGATAGGCGCTTCCCTGCAGCGACGCCGAGGGCGTGACCGCATAGACCCCCTCGACGGCTTCCTTCGGCATGCCTTGGAGCAGGCTGGTATTGACGCCGGTGCCGAAGCCGATCAGGCGGCTGGTGAAATTGGCGCGGTAGAGTTCGCGCAGGACGACGGCGATGTCCGTCACATATCCGCCGAGCAGCACGGTGTCGGGCGCCACTTGACGCATGCTATCGATTTCGGAGCGGAAGCTGGTCTTCGAGCCGTCGTAGATCTGCGAGTTGAAGGTAAGGCCCTTGTCGTGCGCCATCTTCGCGACGACGTCGATGTAGGTCTGGGTGAACGGCGTCTGGGGCCCCAGGAAGTAGATCGACTTGCCGCCGAGATCGATGGCGAGTTTGCCGAAGCGGGCGGCCTGCATCGAGATGCTGGGCTGGGTGCGGATCAGAAAACCCTGGTGCGGCAGGCGCGTGATGCTGTCGGCCGAGCCGACGATGGCGCACAGTGTCTGGTTTTCCCAGCACAAGGGTGCGACGGCCGCCGCGACCGAGGAGGCCCAGGGACCCAGCACCGCCACGGATTTGTCGACATTGATGAGCTTGCGGATGGCCCGGACCGCGGCTTCCGGATTGGTCTGATCGTCTTCCGTCACGAGTTGAATTTGCTGCCCGAGCACACCGCCGGCGCCATTGACCTGTTTGACGACCGCGGCGATGGCGTCACGCATGCCGGGTCCGTAGATCGATCCCGCCCCGGTCAGCGGCACGAGACAGCCGATCGTGATGGGCCCGGTCTGGGCCGACGCCCGGCTGGCGAACAACGCAACCCCGAGTGCCGCGCCGCCGCCGGCCAACGCGGCCCGCCGAGTCAAATTCAAAGTTTCCATATCGCTTCCCTCCCGTTGTGGCCGCTTTGGGCGGTCCGCATTTATTAATGAGGCGTCATTTTCGCTTGCGAAACTGCATGAAGTCCGGCTTGCGCTTCTCGACGAAGGCTCGTGCGCCCTCCAGCATCTCCTCGCTGCCGGCCGAGGCCGCAAGCAGTCGGGCGCCATGGCTGAAGCCGGGCTGCAGCAGGTCCCACCAGTAGTTCGAACTGACCTTGGCGATTTCGAGATAGCGCGGGCTGAGTGCCAAAACTTCGTCGCACCAGGCCCGCACACGGGTTCGCAACTGGTCGTGCGGCGCCACCTCGTTGATCCAGCCCATCTCCAAGGCTTGCGCCGCGGTGTACTTGCGGCACAGGAACGACACTTCCTTGGCGCGCTTCTCGCCGATCATCAGCGTGAGCATGTTGGTGCCGCCGACCACGGGCGCGCTGCCGATCCGCGGCCCGGTCTGGCCCAGAATGGCCTTGTCGGACGCAACCGCGAAATCGCAGGCGATGACGAGCTCGTTGCCGCCTCCCATGGCATAACCGTTCACCGCCGCGATGACCGGCTGACGGATCTGGCGGATGGCGTTGACGAGTTCGACAGTGCCGAGGAACAGCTGGTGCAGCTGATTCAAATCAGGCTCGGCCAAGTCCTTGAGATAGCCGCCGGCACAGAAGGCGCGATCGCCCGCCCCCGTGAGGACCACGGCGCCGATCGACGGGTCGCCGCCGCAGGCGCGGAACGCCGCGGTCAGGTCCGTCTGCGTTGCGAGATCGAACGCATTGAGACGCTCCTCATGGTCGATGGTGATCCATGCCACGTTGTTCTCGACTTCGGTCTTGACGTTGGCCGTGTTCACCAGCGGCGGAACGGACATGCGATGTCTCCTCAGCGACGTTCGCGCTTGAGCTCGTGCTCGGTCTTGACACCTGCGGCCACGCGATCCCACGTCGATGGCCCGATGCCGCTCTTGCGCAACAAATGCTTCTGTATTTTTTCGGTCGGCGTGCGCGGCAATCGCTCGATGAACTCGACGAACCGCGGCACGGCGAAATAGGGCGCACGGGCCTCGCAATGACGAATGAGTGCCACCGGATCGATCGCAAGGCCTGGTCTCGGCACCACGCTGATCTTGATTTCGTGCTCGCCGCCTGACGTTTCCGTGCGCAGCCCGACCGCCGCGCATTCGAGCACGTCGGGGTGCGACAGCACCACCTGCTCGACTTCGTAGGACGAAACGTTTTCCCCCCGGACGCGCAGGGCGTCGTTGACGCGGTCGACGAAATAATACCAGCCGGCGGCATCGCGGCGCATGCCGTCGCCGGTATGCCACCAAAGATTGCGCATGGCGTTGAGGGTGGCCTCGGCGTTGCCGTTGTAGCCGGCGCAGAGCGTCCAGGGCCGCTTGTGGCGAACGACGAGTTCACCCAGCTCGCCCTCGGGCACGTCCTCGTCGGTCTCGGGGTTCACCAGCCGGACGTCGTACCAGTCGGCGACCACCTTGCCGACGGCGCCGGGCGGACGGTCCTCGTCATAGGGCGTCATCAGCGGCCAACAAGTCTCGGTCTGTCCGAACGCGTCGACGAAGACATGGACATCGAAGCGCCGCTTGAATTGGGCGAGGATCGCGTGTGCCGTCGGGACTGCGTAGACCAGCCGCAGCTTGTTGTCGGCGTCGTCAGGCCGGGCAGGCTGCTTGAACACGAAATCCATGGTGACGCCCAGCAGGTTCGTCAGGGTCACGTCGTTGCGACGGATCCGATCGATCCAGTCGCCGGCGCTGAAGCGTTCGTAGAGCACGGCCCGGGCGCCCCGGATGAGGCAGGGATAGGTCGTGAGGAACTGGGCATTGCCGTGGAATAGCGGAAACGCATTCATATAGACGTCGTCGTGGGTCAACCGCACGAGGCTGGCGCCTTGCTCCGCAAAGAAAAACATCTGGGCATGCGGCATCAGCACGCCCTTGGACAGGCCTGTCGTGCCGGAGGTGAACAGGATCGCGCAGATGTCGCTGGGCGACACCGTCACTGCCGGGTCGTCCTCGTTCGAACTTCGGAGCTCGTCGAAATCCCGCAGCGCGATCTGCTTCAATCCCGGATCCTCCGGAACCGCTCCGATCACGAAGGCCTGCCGCAGATGCAGCAGCTGCGGTTCGCTCTCCGCGATGCGGGGCAACAGATCGCCGGTCGTCACCACCATGCGGGCGGCGCAGTTGTTGGCGACATGTTCGAGGAACTGCCCACGGTAGTGGCTGTTCACGGGCACCTCGACGGCGCCGAGCTTGGCCAGCGCAAACCAGGTCAGGACATAGTCGCGGCAGTTCGGCAGAAACAGCATCACGCGGTCGCCGTGCCCGACCCCGGCGGCGGCCAGGCCGTGCGCCAGCCGGTTGACCTCCCGGTTGGTCTCCGCAAAGGTCAGCGGCCGGCTCTCCTCCCATTGCAGAAATGGGCGATCCGCGTCGACTTTCGCCCGGTGCTCGAGCACCCGTCCCAGCACCCAGTCGCGCTGATCCGGGAAGGTTAGAACGATGTCGCGGAAGGCTTCGTCGGCCATCGGGTGCATCTGTGCGGTCATGGGGTAGCACCAGCCTCGGGGCGTTTGGGCAATGCCCCGAGGAAAACCCGCTCGGGATCGAAGGCGCGAATCAAGGCCAGTTCGCGCGCGGTCGGCGGCGGCTCTCTGTCGACATCTACCGCCACGTCGAGGTCCCAACCACAATCGGCACGCGCCGCAGCGATGGCGGCCTCCGTCGTGACGGTGTCCGGCGCAACGACGGAAACGAGCCGCAAAGGCGCCTCCGCCGCGTCGCGGGCCAGCACGGCGCGCGACGTCACCACGGTTTTGACCCGCGTTCCCGGACTGGTGACATGGTTTACGTGCTCGACCAGCCGGCGGCGGCCGTGATTGACCGTGATCAGCAATTCGCTCGCCGCCGACGCGATATCGTTGGCGCCGCCCGACCCGACAATGAAGCGGCCGTTCTGATCATAGGTGCTGCCGACATGACCGAACCGGTCGATGATCGCGGCGCCCATCGCCCCCAGGCAGCGATTATGGGCGCCCGAAACCAGGGTCCCGAGCGTAACCGACACGTCGGTGAGCTGACGGGCGGTCGCGATGTTGCGGTTGGAGAACACGAACGGCTCGCCGGGGCGCGGCGCATAGCCGTAGATGCCGATTTCCGAGATGAGGGCGACGTCGGTGCCTTCCGCGGTCAGCAGGTGCTCGGCAAGCCAGGACGCGATGTTCGAGGCGCCGATCCCGGCCAGGACGGTCTGGAAGCCTTCTTTCCGAACCCGTCCGGCAATGCGGCGGGCGGATATGACGATCATCGCCTCGGCATCGGTATAGCCTGCCGGATCAGCCGGCGCCTGGGCCGCGAGATCGGCGCGCCAGCGCAGGGGGGCGGCCCGTTCGGTCAGGGCAGCGAGACGGCATGGGCCAAGCTTTGCGAGATAGGCGTCGTGATCGGCAAGCCCGAAGACCCATTCATCCATCCAGGCCCGGATCGCCTCGGGCGTCTTGCAGGCGAGGGCCGCCTCCGCGATGAACGCGTCGTCCTCGACGTAAGACGGCACCGCCACCTGCGGGGGCGAGAACGCACCATAGGGATGGGACCCGAACGGCGCCAGGCAGACCGCCTTGACGACGTGGCCCGGTATGCGCACGAGCGTGCCCAGGGAACGAATGGCGTCGGTCGATACGATCCGCTCGACGCAGGCGATCACGCCGTCGCGCGCGGCCAGCGCACCCCAGTGGCTTTCGCCATAGGGCGGCGACATTACCACATTGCCAAAGGCATCGGCCGCGAGGCCCTGGAGGAAGGCAATGTCGGGCACCAGCGGCGCCACGGCACCGACGCTCTCGCCGCCGAAGGGATCCGTCACCTCGGCATACCCCACTCCCCGGTTCTGCTCGGCAAGTCCGCTGCCGGCCAGGGATCGCGTCGGCAGGAACGGCAGCCCGAGGGCGCCGGCCATCAGGCGCTGGACGAAGGTCCACTGCGACCAGTTTTCAATTTCGACTTCGCCGGCATCGATGGCGTGCTGAAAGACGGGATTGACCCCGCCCGCAGGGTAGCTTTCCCCGGCATAGGCGGTGATCAGGCGGCGGACGATGCCCGCGGCGACAAGCGTCGCCTGCATGTTGGCGAAACCCACCGACGATACCGTGAAATCCGGCTTGCGCCCGGCGAACTGGCGAACCAGCTCGAGAACCGCGGCGTTGGGCCGGGCGTTCGACCAGCATAGATGCAGGGTCGTCTGGGGGCGGACGAAGGCCTTGACCGCGTCGGCGAGCGCCATGACCTTCGATCGTCCGTGGTCCGACGCTAGCTCGAAGCAAGCCGCTAGCGCCGCATCATGCATCGGTGCTGTCACGATCGCCGTCCTCCCGCAAGCGCCAGGGCGGGCGCCCGCATCGGGAAGTAATGGTTGCATCGAGCACGACGCTTCTCGTCAACACGGCAAGCCCGGACCGATTTTCCCGTATCGCGGAAATAAAAATAGAGACGACTGGATCTGAATTTATCAATCAAATGAATATTAGATTCAGATTGTGGTCCGGATTCTTTCGGGCGTTGCGCCCACCCCGTTTCCGACTGGGCGCTCGGAGAGCGAAGACACAAGATTGTGGACCCTCCCTGGGCGGTCTTGGATGAAGCCGTTTAGGGAATACTAGACAGGACAGCATCGTTTGTAACGATCTGGCGGATAAATTCACATACGTGAAAGTTTATTTTACACTCTGGAAAGGACGGCACCGCGGTCGCATCATCACAAAGCGACTTCCATCACGCACGGCTCGCCCGATCGGCCGGCATCACTGGAGCGGCGGGGCTCGATGTTCGAACATGTTCACACCAGCGATCCCCGCGAGCTTCGCTCGCTGCGGGGGGAGATTCGCGCCTTCCTCGCGGAAGAGCTGGCTCGCGGGGCATTCAAGCCGGCGCCGAACTCGTGGATGATCCACGACCGCGAATTCAGCAAGCGCTGTGCGGCCGCAGGGTTCGTCGGCATGATCCTGCCGACGGCTTTCGGCGGTCGCGGGCGCACTATCGTCGAGCGCCATGTCGTGTTCGAAGAGCTTCTCGCGGCAGGCGCGCCGGTCGCGGCCCATTGGATCGCCGATCGGCAGAGCGCCCCGCAGATCTTGCGCCACGGCAGCGAGGAACTGAAACAGCGCGTCCTGCCCCGTATCGCCGCCGGCGACTGCACGTTCGCCATCGGCATGAGCGAACCGGACGTCGGTTCCGACCTCGCCTCGGTCAAGACCCGGGCCGAGGCGTCGGATGGTGGCTGGCGGCTTTACGGCACCAAGCTATGGACCAGCAACGCGCAGCGCGCCGACTACATGGTTGCGCTCTGCCGCACCGGCGCGCCCGAACCGAACCGGCATTCCAACCTCACGCAATTCTTGGTCGACCTGCGCCGGCCCGGGGTCAGCGTGCGTCCGATCCAGAACATCAACGGCGACGAGGATTTCTGCGAGGTGCATTTCGACGGTTACCACGTGCCCGACAGCGAGGTCCTCGGCAAGCCGGGAGACGGCTGGGCATTGGTGATGCGAGAATTGGTGGCTGAACGCAGCGGACCAGACCGCTTTCTCAGCACCTATCCCGTTCTGGCCCGGGCTCTCGCCGGCAGCCATCCGGTGCCTCTACGGGCGGCAGCCGAAATCGGCCGGCTCGTGGTCAATCTCGGCGCGCTGCAGGCGATGTCTCTATCGGTCGCCACAGCCGCCCAAAGCGGTCATTCCCCGGAAATCGAGGCGATCATCGTGAAGGACGCCGGCACCACCTTCGAACAGGAATTGCCGGCGGTCGTGCGCAAGGCGTTGGGCATCCGGCCAGGTCGCTCGACGGGCGACGATCTACGGGACCTGCTCGGCACCGCGCTGCTCTATGCCCCGTCCTTCTCGCTACGCGGCGGAACCCGGGAAATCATCCGCGGTATCATCGCCCGCGCCGTGATCTCCCAATGACCGACAGCATCGCGCTCGCAGAAGCGAGCATCGATCGATTGCTGCAGCGGGGCACCGATCGCGATCAGACAGGGGCGGATCTGCTGTCGGCCGGCATGTTCGATGTGCTGCTGGCAGAGGAGCAGGCCTTCGAGACGGCGGCGGCACTTGTGAAGGTGGCGGCACGGCACGCGACCGATCTGCCCTTGTCCGGGCCGATGATGGCGAGGTGGCTTGCCGATCGCGCCGGCTTGACCGGCGTTCCCGAGGTCGCTGGCTTCGCGCTGCCCGGAAACCCGCCGACCGGCTGGCTCGAAAGGAGCGATGGACGCCTGGTCACCGCCGGATACCTGCAAGGGGTGCCGGATGGGCCAAACGGGCTGGTGGCGGTCTTGCCGCTCGACGGCGCGCCGTGGGTAGTGTTCATCGCAAAAGCGTCCGGTTTGGGCGAGGCCCACGACCTTGCCGGCCAACGGCATCGATCGATCGTGCTGGACGGCCTGACCATCGCGGACGGCGGTGCGGCGCCCCTGCCCATCACCGCATCGACGCCGCTTGTGGTCGCGGCTTTCCTGACGGCCGCACAATTGCTCGGCGCCATGGAGACGTGTCTCACGCTCTCGACCCGGTATGCCGGCGAGCGCCGGCAGTTCGGTCGGCCGATCGCGCAGTTTCAGGCCGTGCAGCATCTTTGTGCGCGTATTGCCGTCGGTGTCGCCACCGTGCGTGTGGCGGTAACCCACGCGGCCCGCGCTCTCGACCGGGGCGGCGGCGTTCTGGAAGTGGCGATCGCCAAGTCGAAGGCGAGTGAGATCGCCGAGGAAATCGCGGCGGTCGCCCATCAGATCCACGGGGCGATCGGCTTCACGAACGAGTATCCGCTCGGCGTCTTCACGCGCCGGCTCTTGTCCTGGCGGGACGAATACGGCGACGAGACCTTCTGGAATGGCATTGTCGGGACCGCCGCCATCCGATGGTCGACGCAGACCTGGTCGCATCTCGTGGATGCCGGCCCTGGGACGGACGATGACCTGCGGGCTGTTCTCGACAACGCCGATCTGGTCCCGTGAGCAGGGCGTCGGCCAGCGCGCCGTCGGCCACGGTGAAGTCCGCCCGGCGCGTCATGGAGATCTTCGAGCTGTTCGACAGACTGCAGTGCGATCTCAGCCTGGCGGATATCGTGCGAGAGCTTGGCTACCCGCCGTCCAGCGCCTCTGCGCTGCTGCATAGTCTCGCCGAACTCGGCTATCTCTCGGCGGACACCCAAAATCGCACCTTCCGCCCGACGGCGCGGGTGACGCTGCTGGGCTCCTGGTTCAATTCGGCCTATTTCCGAGACGGTGCGCTGCACCGCATGATGAAGGATCTGAACGATCGTACCGGCGAAACCATCATTCTGGCGGTCCAGACCGATCTCATCGCCCGCTACATCCACGTGGTCCAAGGCAGCAACCCGATGCGCCTGTTCGTACAGCAGGGCGCCATCCGGCCGCTGGCTCATTCCGGCGTCGGCAGACTGTTCCTGTCCCGGTATCACCTCGAGGAACAGCGCAAGATCGTCACGCGTCTCAATGCCAACCGCCATCCGGATGAGCGGTATATCGACTTCGCCGAAATCTCCGAAGATATGAAGCGGATCAAAAAACTCGGCTATGCCGTGTCGGCCGACCGCGTGACGCCGGGCGCCGGCGTCGTCGCCCGCTTCCTGCCGAGCGGCGACAACGAGCAACCGATGGCCATCGGGATCGGTGGCCTCAGCGAGATCATCCGCACGCGCCAAGTGGATTTCGCCGAATTGCTCCGTATCGCCATCAACATCCATTTGGCGTCCATCCCGCGGGCCCCCTGAAACAAGCGCGAATCCTCTTTGGAGTTCGGTTCATGCTCGACGCGTACATCTACGACGGCCTGCGCTCTCCGGTCGGTCGCTATGGCGGCATCCTGGCGGGGGTGCGACCCGACGATCTGGCCGCCCAGGTCGTGCGTGCGCTCGTAGCGCGCAGTCCGTTTCCCGTCGCGTCGATCGAGGATGTCGTGCTGGGCAATACGATCCAGGCGTCGGAAGCCAGCCGAAATCTGGCACGCTTCGTTGCTCTGCTGTCCGATCTGCCGACCGATACCGCGGGCGAAACGGTCAATCGGTTATGCGGCTCCGGCCTCGCCGCGCTCGTCTCTGCCGCCCGGGCCATCACCTGCGGCGAAGGCGACCTCTTCATCGCGGGGGGCGTCGAGAGCATGACGCGTGCGCCTTTCGTCATCCCCAAGGCCGAAAGCGCCTTCAGCCGGGCGGCAATCATCGCCGACACGACGCTGGGCGTCACGTTCCCGCACCCGCGCATCGTGGCATCCTTCGGCAACGAGTCCATGGCGGAAACCGCCGACAATGTGGCGCGCGAGCTCGGTATTTCCCGCGAACAAGGCGATGCCTTCGCCCTGCAATCTCAGGCGCGCTACGCCAGCGCCAAACAGGCCGGCTTCTTTGCCGAGGAAATCACGCCGACCGCCCTGGCGACCCGCGGTGCGGTGGATGCCATCGAGGATGAACACCCTCGCCCCCAGACTGATGCCGCTTCGCTCGCCAAGCTCCGCGCCATGTCGGCCACCAGCGTGGTAACGGCCGGCAACGCCGCCGGCATCAACGACGGCGCCGCGGCGCTTATCCTGGGCTCGCGCGGGATCGGCGCCCGGCATGGGGTCAAGCCGCTTGGGCGGATCGTGGCGGCCGCCACGGCGGGTGTGCCGCCCCGTGTCATGGGGCTGGGACCCGTTCCGGCGATCCGCAAGGTCCTGGAACGGACAGGGCTCGATCTTGCCCAGATGGACGTCATCGAGATCAACGAGGCTTTCGCCGTGCAGGTCCTGGGGTGCCTGCAACAGCTCGGACTGTCGCCGACGGATGCGCGCCTGAATCCCAACGGCGGCGCCATCGCCATCGGGCATCCGCTCGGCTGCACGGGGGCTCGCCTGGCGCTGACGGCGCTGCGTCAGCTGGAATGGACGGGCGGTCGTTATGCGCTGGTCTCGCTCTGCATCGGTATCGGCAACGGCATTGCCGCGATCATTGAAAGAGTGAGTTAGTCCAGCGGCTTGGCTCGCGATCCATTCGGCCAGCACGGCGGCGCTGTTCGTCATCGACACGTGACAGCGGAAATTTCCGGCGCCGCCGTTGAAGCGCCTCGACTGGATAGGGGGCCTACAAATTGACCGCCAATTTGCGTTCCGCTCTGCCGTGAACCTTGTCTCAGCCTCGTTCGATGGCCGCCGCCAGGATCTCCGCGGCGCGTTCGCATTGCTCCCTGTCCACGTTCAGATGGGTCGCGACACGCACGGTGCGCGCGCCGAATGCGGCAACCAGGACGCCGCGCTCCTTGGCGCGCTCCACCACCGTCGATGCGTCGGGGGCGCCGTCTTCCAGGCGGAACACCGCGATGTTGGTCTGCACGGTCGGTAAATCGAGCCGTACGCCACCGACGCCAACCAGCCGTTCCGCTAGGACCCGCGCGTTGGCGTGGTCCTCCGGCAGCCGACTGAGATTATGGTCGAGGGCGTGGAGACCGGCCGCGGCGAGGATACCGGCTTGGCGCATGGCGCCTCCGAACATGCGCCTCACGCGCACCGCTCGCGTGATGTCCGCGCTTCCACCCGCAATCAGGCTACCCGCGGGACAGCCGAGGCCCTTGGAGAGCGCGACGGACACGAGATCGAAGGGGGCCGCGAGTTCTGCAAGGGAGCGGCCGGTCGCCGCAGCGGCGTTGAACAGCCGGGCGCCGTCGAGGTAGCTGCTGACGCCGAGTTGCCGGGCGGCGGCACAGATCGCGATCGCGTCGGCCTGCGGGAAAACCACGCCGCCGCCGCGATTGTGCGTGTTCTCGACGGTCACCAATGTCGTCGGCGGAAAGACGTTGTGGCCCGGTGCCTTGTAGGCCGCTCGGAATTGGTCGGCGGTGAAGAGGCCGCCGCGGCCGACAACGGTGAACTGCACGCCGGAATTCGCGGCTGCTGCTCCGGATTCATGCCAAACGACATGGGCTTCGTCACCGACGATCACATCGTCGCCGGGCCGTGTCAGCAGCTTGAGGCCGGTTTGGTTGGCCATGGTGCCGCTCGGCATGAAGAGGGCGGATTCCTTCCCGAGCATCTCGGCGATCCGCTCCTGAAGGCGGTTGATCGAGGGATCCTCACCATACTGATCGTCGCCGACAGGCGCCTCCGCCATCGCCAGCCTCATGCCGGGTGAAGGCAGGGTTACGGTATCGGAACGGAGGTCGATACGGTTCGTCACAGAGGTTTCGTTCACGCTCGTCTCCTGCCTAGATCAACATTGTTCGCGGCCCCACTATGTCTGTGAAACTGTCGCAGAGCGGCCCTATGTTTGTCAATCGACCCGAGCTATATCAAGGGGTTACGGAGACGGCGTTCCGATTGCTTTGTCATCCTGCACGGGCCATCAGGGCGGTGTCGGAATCGACCAGGACGCGCCGTCGACCGGAAATCAGCCCGCGGCGGTCCGGAGCGTCCGCGCGGTCCCGGCTAAGGTTGGGGTTCCCCGATCGGCGTTTCGGTCGCCGGCTTGGCCGTCGGATGGGTGTCGACCTCGCCCTTGCGGCCTTCCTCGACCAGGGCCGCCCGGCGCTGTGCCATCAGGCTGCGCAGGGCGGCGTAATAGTCGAGCGAGGTGCGCTCCAGGCTATCGGTCGCCGGGAGCAGCCCGGCGCGCCCGTCGACCGCGCCCAGCACGCCGCCGCCGATCTCGATATCCGTCG
>JAQGIC010000092.1 GCA_028288725.1 Rhodospirillales bacterium | reverse complement strand
CACCGGCGCTGACGATCGTGGCGTCAGGTTGGTCCCAGGCCGGATATGGCAACCCGGCAGCGCTGCTTACCCAAAGAGTGCCCGCAGTCGACTAATTCGGGGCAACCAATTTCGATGCCGCGGGTTGCCCCGCGCGACGCCATAACTACCCGGGACACCCTGGCGTCTCAGGGAGGAAAACATGCTGAATCGGAACAATGGGTTGAGCCGGCGCCGTGCCCTGCTGGGCGGCGTCGCATCCGCGGCGGCTGGCATCGCGCTGGTCAAAGGGTCGGCAAGCGCCTTTGGACAGGTCACGGCCAGCTCGTCCGGCGGTTCCTTGCCCGTGGGAGCGATCCAAGCGATCTTCGGCGCATCGGGCTCGCTGGAGGACGGCGGCGTGCTCAATTTCGACTTCCCACGTAATGATTTCATCGGCGCGAAGACGCCGTCGATCTTCGGCATCCCGGTCGATCCTGGCTGGGGCTTCGATACGGAGATCACGTTCCAGCCGGCCGGCAAGGCCGCCCTGGTCAAGTGGGAGTTCTCGCTGCTCGAGGAGGAGGTCAACGCGGTCCTGGATACACTGCTGGCGGCGAAGCTGCCGACGCCGGAAACCGCCCTGAACGCCATCCATAATCATTTCATCGAGGAATTACCGCGCACCAAATTCGTGCACGGCACGGCGCTCGGCGATCCCATCGCCATCGCCAACATTCTCAAGACGGCGCTTCGGAGATCGGCACAGCCCTTCTCGTCGCCGCAAACGAGAAAGCCGACGCCGGTCGAGCAGCAGATCACCAGAATCATCGGCGGTCAGGCGACGGCATCCGGCAAGGTTCTCTCCATCAGGGTTCCGCGCAAGGACAGCTTTGCCGAACTAAACGTCCCGCTGCAGCCCGCGAGCCAAATCGAGGCACTGTTCAATTTCCAGGAGATCGGCGGCGTCTGGATCGCCGATTGCGAGATCCCCGTTCGGTCCCGCGAAGCCGATGCCGTAGCCCGTAGCATGAAGGGCCACGACTTCACGATCATGGCATTACACAACCATGAACTGTTCATTGAGCCGGACCTTTACTACTTCCATTTGTTCGGCAAGGGTAACGGGGTCACTCTGGCACAGGCGATCCGCCAAGCGCTCGCTTTGACCAACGCTAAATTCAGCAGCAGCTGACATTGTCAGCACGCGACTAGCGGCAGGTCGACCAGGACGAGCGCGCCACCGAACAGAAACGTCTCAGTAGCACGCGGGGCGATCTCTAGAATGGGTTGTGATAGGGGACACCGAACGGTGGCCGAGACGATCTTGACCGGCGTCGGCGATTGCCGGGTCAGGGCCGGTGGCGCCGATCGGTGGTTTCGCGTCGGCCATATTGATCCAAATGAAAAGGCCGCCGTATCGGCGAGCGTCGCGGCGGCATATTACCCGATGATTCCCAGAACAATATTTGCCAGGTTTGAACCGCTGAAGATAGTCGGCCGGTCGTCACCAGGAGCAAGTGCCGCCAGCGGCCTTATCTAGCGCATTCGGCGCGTCCAGAGCTTGTCCGCTGGCGCAATGATTGGCTTTGAATATCGGGCGAACGACGAGGGAGCAGGGGCCCTGCAAGCGTCGCGTGGGTACCCGGTGGGTACTTGGCCTTTTTGCGAGCGACCACATTCCCAGAAAACCTAGGGAATGTGCTGGCTGGGGGACGAGGACTCGAACCTCGATTGACGGAGTCAGAATCCGCTGTCCTACCATTAGACGATCCCCCAACGCGACGGGCCTTTCGGGCGCGGGCATTGGCCTTGCTGACGGGGCGGGTAACTAGCATGGGTCGGGCCCCTGCGGAAGCTCTTTCCATCGGAGCAGCGTTGCGCGGATTGCGCATCCCGCCATCTCTAGGCATGCTTGGGCCCGTCGCGACCCAGAATGGGTCCGACGCGGGAGAGGCTGGATGAGTTTTTTCCGGCGCAGCGAGATCTACGCCGCCCTCGATCTCGGGACCACGAATTGCCGGCTGCTGATCGCGCGGCCGGCGGGCGATCGGTTGCGCGTGGTCGACAGCTTCTCGCGCGTCGTCCGGCTGGGCGAGGGGCTGCTGGCAACCGGCGTGCTGAGCGAGGCCGCGATGTCGCGCGCCATCGACGCGCTGACGGTCTGCGCGGAAAAGCTGGATCAGCGCGAGGTGACGCGCGCCCGGTTCGTGGCGACCGAGGCCTGCCGGCGCGCCACCAATTGCGGCGAGTTCCTGGCGCGGGTGCATGAGCGCACAGGGCTGGGTCTGGAAATCATTCCGACCGAGGAGGAGGCGCGCCTAGCCTTGGCCGGCTGCGCGCCGCTGCTCGATCCCGAGCGGCGCCATGCCATCGTGTTCGATATCGGCGGCGGCTCGACCGAACTCCTGTGGGTCGCGGTCAACCCCTGCGCCGACGGCGGCGTCGAGACCGAGATCCGCGACGTGATCTCGCTGCCGCTCGGCGTGGTCTCGCTGACCGAGCGGTTCCAGCCGGGCCCGGGCGAGGCATTCGGTCCGGTCGTGTTCGCCCGGATGGTCGACGTCGTGCGCGACGCATTTGCCGATTTCGACCGCGGCTGGGGCATCGCCGCCCAGGTGGCAGCCGGTGGCGTGCAGATGCTGGGCTCGTCCGGCACGGTTACGACGCTCGCCGGCATGCGACTGGGGCTGCAGCGCTACGAGCGGCAGCGGGTCGACGGCACGGTGCTGGATTTCGGCGATATAGGGCGGATGACGCGCAAGCTCGTCGGCATGAATGCGGTCGAGCGGTCCAAGGAGCCCTGTATCGGCACCGTCCGGGCCGATCTGATGATCGCCGGCTGCGCCATTCTGGAGGCGATCTGCCGGACCTGGAAGGTGGGCCGTCTGCGCGTCGCCGACCGCGGCGTGCGCGAGGGCATCCTGGCCGGCTTGCATGCCGCAACGCGGACCGGCATTTCCGACGCTTGCATCCGGCCGGCGGCGCTGTCCTCATAGCCCCCGTCATGAACAGATCGAGCGATACGCCATGAACGGCGCCAAGAAAAAGGGCGGTGGGCCCGGCAGCCGCATGGATGCGCCGTCGGGTTCGCGCCAGATGGTGGTCAAGGTCAAGACCGCCAAGCAGCGCACGACCAGTTCGACCCTGTGGCTGCAGCGGCAGCTGAACGATCCCTATGTCTCGGAAGCCAAGCGGCTGGGCTATCGTTCGCGCGCGGCGTTCAAGCTGGCCCAGCTCGACGACAAGTTCCGCTTGCTGGGCAAGGGCAAGCGCGTGGTCGATCTCGGCTGCGCGCCGGGCGGCTGGTGCCAGATCGCGGTCGAACGGGTCGGGCCGACCGGCAAGGTCGTCGGCATCGACTATCTGGAAATGCCCGCGGTCGACGGGGCTAGCCACATCATGCTCGATTTCCTCGACGAATCGGCGCCGGCCAAGCTCAAGGAACTGCTCGACGGCCCGGCCGACGTGGTGCTCTCGGACATGGCGGCACCGACCACGGGGCATCACGCGACCGACCATACCCGCGTCATGGCGCTGGCCGAGACGGCGTATGAATTCGCGACCGAGGTGCTGACCAACGGCGGCAGCTTCATCGCCAAGGTGTTCCAGGGCGGCACCGAGAAGACGCTGCTGGATCGCCTGAAGCGCGATTTCGACAAGGTCGGCCATGCCAAGCCGTCGGCCAGCCGTGCCGACAGCGCCGAGGTCTATGTGGTGGCGACCGGCTTCCGCAAGGCGACGCGGGGGTAACGGGCGCCCCGCCCGGCCGGTCAGGCCGTCAGTCTGGTGCAGAGATCGTCGCCGCAATCGGCGATCGACCCGACGTCGCCCGCAGCAATGGCGGCGCCGAACGCGACGATCCCCTGGACGAGCAGCAGGTCGCGGGTGATCGCCTTCCGCGTCTCGATCGCGCCTTGAAGCGTGACCGCGGCCTGATTGATCGTCGCCACCGCCCGGGCACCGGCGGCGGTCGCCAGATCGAGCTGCATGACGGCGATCGTGTCCGCCGCATTGTTCAGGCCGATCGCGGCCGTGCTGAGCGCGGTGAAATTCGGGTCGTCTTGCCCCGAATCCGAATCGAGATAGGCGCTCAGCAGGGTTTCCGCCCGCGCAAACAGCGCGGCCAGGGCCGCAAGTTGATCCGCCGTCGGGCTCTGGTCGATCATCCCCATGTCGAAATCCTATTCGAGTGAATGGTTAGGGCGCGCCAAAGGCTTTCAGAACGGCGGCGTGGACCGTCTTTGCCTTGCCCGCGAATGTCTTGATCGACTCGTATATTTCCCTGTCGCTCGGGTGGCCGGTGTCGTCGGCCGCGGCGTCGAAAGCCGGGTCCAGCTTGGCCAAGGCGTCGTCGAAATCCTTGAGGGCGGCCGCCTTGGCGGCGATGCTCGCCTTCAGGGTCGCCAGCCGCAGTTTGACTTCCATGGTTGCCAGCGGCTCCGTCGCGCCGTGGTTATGCGCGAAGACGTTCGAAATGATGTCGATATTGGCGATTTGGCCGCGAAGCGCGACGGCGTACTGCTTCGACAGGACGTCGAAGCTGGCCACGAGCGTCTTGAAGGCAGCGGCGTTGGCGCCCGTCATGGCGTCCAGAAGCTTGCCTTTCCGATAGCCTTCGAGCGCTGCGGTTTCGACGAACCCGAAGATCGTGCTGACGGCCGTGACGACGGGCGCCTGCACCAGACCGGTCGCGCTCAAACCGGCCGTCGCGGCTTTCGCATCGGCATCGCTCGTCACGAACTGGTCCTGCGCCAGGGTGGCGAGGGCCGCGCCATAGGCCTGCAGGGCTTGGCTTTCGATCAATATCGCGCTCAGCGTATTTCTCAGTTTCGCGCAGTCCGGCAAGGCAAGTTGCTGATGTTCGAGCATGACATATTCGGCCTGCAGGGCGCTGTTCTGCGCGCAGGAGGCTTCGTCGGCCGCCACGATCGTCGCGGTATCGGTCGTGACGACCTGAAGGCTGCCGGCGAATGTCCGGACGTTCGCATAGTTCGAACAGGCCGCCATCAACAGCAAGGCCGGAACCATCGCCAGGGATCTTGTCATCCGCATTTTTCCGCCGTGTCCGCCAGCGCGGGATCGGTGCATTGAAGCGCGAGTTTCACGTTCGTGCTAGTGAGCCCGGCCACTGCGGTTGCGGGAGCCGCGTGAAATTTTATTACCAGCCATGGTCCGGCGGCGGGCAGCGCGTCCTTTCGTAAATTCCGGTTCTGTGTATATTGCGATGCCACTCGGTTTCCGGAGGCGGCATGCAGTTCAAAGAAGCTTTCACGTTCGATGACGTCCTGCTCGTGCCGGCCGCGTCCAACGTCCTGCCCGCGACGGTGAGCACCAAGACGCGCCTCACCAAGACGATCGAACTGGGCATTCCCCTCATCTCCGCCGCCATGGATACGGTGACCGAAGCGCCCCTCGCGATCGCGATGGCGCAGGCCGGCGGCCTGGGCGTCGTCCACAAGAACATGGACATCGGGGCCCAGGCGACCGAAGTGCGCCGGGTCAAGAAGTTCGAGGCCGGCATGGTCGTCGATCCCGTGACCATCACCCCGACCGAGACGCTGGGCGACGCGCTGGCGCTGATGGCGGCCAACCGCATCTCCGGCATTCCCGTGGTCGAAGAGGGCACCAAGCGCCTGGTCGGCATCCTGACCAACCGCGACGTGCGCTTTGCCGACAACAAGGCGCAGCCGGTGTCGGAGCTGATGACCAAGGACAATCTGGTCACCGTGCGCGACGGCACGTCGGGCGACGAGGCGCGGCGCATCCTGCATCAGCACCGCATCGAAAAGCTGATCGTGGTCGATGATGCCTATCGCTGCATCGGCCTGATCACGGTCAAGGATATCGAGAAGGCCCAGCAATATCCGAACGCGTCGAAGGACGCCCATGGCCGCCTGCGCGTCGCGGCGGCGACCGGCGTCGGCGCCGACGGGCTGGCGCGCGCCAAGGCGCTGTTCGATGCCGGCGTCGACGTGCTGGTGATCGACACGGCCCACGGTCATTCCTCGGGCGTGCTCGAATCGATCACCCAGATCCGCAAGCTGTCGAACTATACCCAGATCATCGCCGGCAATATCGCGACCGCTTCGGGCGCCCGCGCGCTGATCGAGGCCGGAGCTGACGCGGTCAAGGTCGGCATCGGCCCGGGCTCGATCTGCACGACCCGCATCGTCGCCGGCGTCGGCGTGCCGCAGCTGACCGCGATTTCCGACGCGGTCGAGGAATGCCGCAAGTCGGGCATTCCGGTCATCGCCGACGGCGGCATCAAATATTCGGGCGATCTGGCCAAGGCGATCGCCGCCGGCGCCGATTGCGCCATGCTGGGCTCCTTGTTTGCGGGCACCGACGAGGCGCCGGGCGAGGTGTTCCTGTATCAGGGCCGGACCTATAAATCCTACCGCGGCATGGGCTCGGTCGGCGCCATGGCGCGCGGCTCGGCCGACCGCTATTTCCAGGCCGAGGTTTCCTCGACCCTGAAGCTGGTGCCCGAGGGCATCGAAGGCCGCGTGCCGCACAAGGGCCCGGTCGGCACGGTCATTCATCAGCTGATCGGCGGGCTCAAGGCCGCGATGGGCTATACCGGCAACGGCACCATCGCCGACATGCAGCGCAATTGCCAATTCGTGAAGATCACCAACGCCGGCCTGGCCGAAAGCCATGTGCATGACGTGTCGATCACGCGGGAGGCGCCCAATTACCGCCAGGGGATGTGAGATAGAAACCCTCACCATGAGTCCGTCTCCCGGCTTGGAGCAGACCATATGACCCCCGGCGCGCGCCTACAGACCGCGATCGAACTGCTCGCCGAGATCGGCGAGGGCCATGGTGCGGCCGATGACGTGGTCGGCGGCTTCTTCCGCCGGCACCGCTTCGTCGGCGCCAAGGACCGGGCCGCGATCTCGGAACATATCTATTCGATCCTGCGCCACCGCGCCTCGATCGACTGGTGGATCCGCCGCGTCAACGGCAATCAGCAGCCCGACGCGCGTCAGCGCCTGTTCGCGACCCTGATCATGATCGAAGGCTGGGAGCCGGAGACGGTGGCCAAGGCCTGCGACGGCGACCGGTTCCGGCCCAATCCCTTGGGCATCCTGGAACAGCAGGTCGTGAAGGGCCTGAAAGGCCGCAGCCTCAACCATCCGGAGATGCCGCGCCCGGTGCGCCTCAATTATCCCGACTGGCTCGATCCCCATTGGGAAGGCCTGTTCGGCGACCGGGTCGACGCCGAGATGGCGGTCATGACCGAGACGGCGCCGCTCGACCTGCGGGTCAATCGCCTGAAGGGCAACCGCCTCGACGCGCGTTCGGCCCTGTCGGACGAAGGGGTCGAGGCCTTGCCGACGCCGCTGTCGCCCACGGGCCTGCGCGTCTATAAGCGCATCCCGCTCGCCACGCTCGACGTGTTCAAAAGCGGCCGGATCGAGGTCCAGGACGAGGGCTCGCAGATCGCAGCGCTGCTGGCGCTGGCCAAGCCCGGCATGCGCGTCGTGGATTTCTGCGCCGGCGCCGGCGGCAAGACCCTGGCGCTGGCGGCCGGCATGCAGAACAAGGGGCATCTGGTCGCCTGCGATATCTCGGCCCCGCGCCTCGAACGCGCGGTCGTGCGTCTGCGCCGCGCCGGCGTCAGCAATGTCGAGCGCAAGCCGCTGACGAGCGAGCGCGACAAATGGGTCAAGCGCCATGCCGAAAGCTTCGACCGCGTGTTCGTCGACGCGCCCTGCACCGGCACCGGCACCTGGCGCCGCAACCCGGACGCCAAATGGCGTCTGCGCCCGCTCGATCTGGAAGAACTCTCGGTGCTGCAGGCCAGCATCCTCGACAGTGCCGCCCGCCTGGTGAAGCCCGGCGGCCGGCTGATCTACGCGACCTGCTCGATGCTGCCGGCCGAGAACGACGGCCAGATCGTGAATTTCCTCGGATCCCATCCGGCGTTCGACCTGGTGCCGATGGCGGGGGTCTGGAAGGACGCGATCGGCACGCCATGCCCGGTCGAGACCGACACGCTGCAGCTGACCCCGGCCCGGCACGGCACCGACGGCTTCTTCGTCGCCGTCATGGAGCGCCGGGTGCCGGATCCTGTCGTGGCGGAAGAAGAGGCGGCTGCCGACGAGACCGCCGAAGTGCTGTCGCCGGAGGCGGCTGACGCCGCGGTGGTGGAGGCGGCATGATCGCGCTGCGCCGCGCCGCCCAGGGCGACGAGGCGGAGATCGCGCGCGTCAATGTCGAGGCCTGGCGACAGGCCTATGCGGCCCTGGTGCCGCCCGCCATGGCCCGGGCGGTCACGCTCGCGCGCCGCCGCCCGATGTGGCAGGCGCTGATCGGCCGGCACGAGACGACCCACCCGACCTGGGTCGCGGTCGATGCCGCTGCCGGCGTGGTCGGTTTCGCCACCGGCAGCCCGGCCGGATCCCCGGTCGAGGGCTTCCAGGGCGAGCTGCATATGCTGTTCGTCGCCCCGGGTTTTCAGCGCCGCGACGTCGGCCGCCGGCTGTTCCACGCCATGGCCGACGGGCTGGTCGCGGCCGGCGCGGGCTCGGCCGTGGCGACGGTGCTGGAGGCGCCGTCGGCGGTGGGATTTTGCCAGGCGCTGGGCGGCGTGGCCCTCGGCGACGCCGATCTCGACATTGCCGGCGTGGCTGTGCATCAAACTTTGTTCGCCTGGCCGGATCTCGCCAATCTTCCGACCCAACCGGATCTTGACCCATGACCGCTTCCGCCCCCGCCTTCGATCCCATCGCTGCCGTCCATGACCGGGTCCTGATCCTCGATTTCGGCAGCCAGGTGACCCAGCTCATCGCCCGCCGGGTGCGCGAGAGCGGCGTTTATTGCGAGATCCAGCCGTTCTCGACTCCGGAAGACAAGATCCGGGCGTTCGGGGCGAAGGCGATCATCCTGTCGGGCGGCCCGGCCTCGGTGACGGAGGAGGGCAGCCCGCGCGCGCCCGGGCTCGTGTTCGAGCTGGGCGTGCCCGTGCTGGGCATCTGCTATGGCGAACAGACCATGTGCCAGCAGCTGGGCGGCAACGTCACCGGCAACCATAACCGCGAGTTCGGCCGCGCCTTCATCGAGATCGTCAAAGCCTCGTCGCTGTTCGACGGATTGTTCGATGTCGGCCACAAGGAACAGGTCTGGATGAGCCACGGCGACTGGATCGACGCCATTCCCGAAGGCTTCGACGTGATCGCCGTCAGCGACAGCGCGCCCTATGCCGCCATCGCCAACGAGGCGAAGCGGTTCTACGGCGTGCAGTTCCATCCGGAGGTGGTGCACACCCCGCGCGGCGCGGAACTGCTGAGGAACTTCACCCACAAGATCGCCGGCTGCCGCGGCGACTGGACCATGGCCGCGTTCAAGGCCCAGGCGATCGCCCGCATCCGCGACCAGGTCGGCTCCGGCCGGGTCATCTGCGGCCTGTCCGGCGGCGTCGACAGTTCGGTCGCGGCCAAGCTGCTGCACGAAGCGATCGGCGACCAGCTGACCTGCATCTTCGTCGATCACGGGTTGCTGCGCGGCGACGAGGCGGCCGACGTGGTCGAGATGTTCCGCGACCATTTCAACATCCCGCTGGTCGCGGTCGACGCGTCCAAGCTGTTCCTCGAACGCCTCACCGGCGTCACCGACCCGGAGAGCAAGCGCAAGATCATCGGCTCCAGCTTCATCGACGTGTTCGACGAAGAGGCGAAGAAGCTGGGCGGCGCCGATTTCCTGGCCCAGGGCACGCTCTATCCCGACGTGATCGAAAGCGTGTCCTTCACCGGCGGCCCCAGCGTCACCATCAAGTCGCACCATAATGTCGGCGGCCTGCCGGCGCGCATGAAGCTGAAGCTGGTCGAGCCGCTGCGCGAGCTGTTCAAGGACGAGGTGCGCGTGCTGGGCGTGGAGCTGGGCCTGCCGCCGCGCATGGTCGGCCGCCACCCGTTCCCGGGCCCGGGCCTCGCCATCCGCATCCCGGGCGAGATCACCGCCGAACGCCTGACCGTGCTCCGGAATGCCGACCGGGTCTATCTGGACGAGATCCGCAAGTCGGGCCTGTATGACCAGATCTGGCAGGCCTTCGCAGTCCTATTGCCGGTCAAGACCGTGGGCGTGATGGGCGACGGCCGCACCTACGACCATGTCTGCGCGTTGCGCGCCGTGACCTCGACCGACGGCATGACCGCCGACTATTACCCGTTCCCCCAGGACTTCCTCGGCCGCGTCGCGACCCGGATCATCAACGAGGTCCAGGGCATCAACCGCGTGGTCTACGACATCACGTCGAAGCCGCCGGGCACGATCGAGTGGGAGTAGGGGTGTGGGATACTCTGGGATACTGTAGAGGGTAATAGAGCAGAAAATCAGTGGGTTATAGGATAGATTCGGGACCGATTGTCAATTAGAGCTGCGGTTCTCGTAAGTGGTTGATTTTTCTACAGAGGCCTAGGCTACGCCGAAAGCCAACATGGGGTAGAAAATCTTTTTGACGGTAGTTTTGACGGTAGTTCTTAGATCGCTACAAGCCGGCGAGCCGACCACCCTCAATTCGCGGCGCTGGGTCTGATGGTAGTTTTTCAGGCCGATTTTTGGGTGAGCAGGATGGGCGCTTTGACGGGACAAAACGCTGATCACCACGAGGCGGACGATGGCAGTCCCCTCGCGCTCTCGATCCGCGACAGCAAAGTTTTCGCGGATGCCTTCCTAAATCCCAAGCCGGTGAACGACCGCCTTTACGATACGATTCGCCGTTACCGCGAGGCGTCTGGCGCGTAGCTATGGATGGTCTCTTGAAGGGCGCTATTGCGCACAATCTGCGTCGTTCCGAGCTGATTTAGCCGCTACCGGAACCCGCCGTTCATTCGTGCGGCCGCTGATTTACGCGAACGGCCGCCATTGGGACTTAGCCGCCGTTCCCAAAGCACCCGTCGATAGGGGCTTTCGGCAGGAGCGGATGGCCGAGCTTCTCTGATAAAGGCAACGAGGGAGGAGGATCGGAAGCGCTCACTACAACTTCTCGTTCGTGCTTGCGTTTTTTCCTGTTGTCAGCGACAAGAATAAATGGCGTTGGCGACAATTCAATTCACGCAGGAGCAGGCGCGCGACATCGCGGAGGTGTCGCCTGGCGACCTGCGCGCTTGGCGCAGAGCCGTGCCGTATCTGGCCGACAAGCCCGGCAAGGCCGCGCGGTTCACCTTCGCGGACTTGGTGGGTCTCTCGATCACGAGCGAGCTGACCAACCGTTTTGGAGTGCGGATCAGCGACATCGGGACCAGCGTGGACAGGCTGTTTCACGAACTCGCCGACGCGCGGCCCGCCCATCTCGAAGGCTTTGTTGCGCTGATCAGCTCGGCATCCGCGCGTCTCCTGACGATCGGCGATTTTTCGGCGCGGCAGATCAGCGAGCCCACGCTAGTCGTGCCCTGCGATCCCATCGTCAGCCAGATCGGTGCCCGCATGATGCCCTCGACGCCCAGTGCGGCGCAGAGCGCGCTTCCTTTCCCGCCGCAGATCCTCAAGGCCAGGCGATGAGTGAGGCTCATCTCAAGCCAGTGTCCGGTGCGCCGAGGCCCGCGCAGCAGCTGGGTGGCGCCCCGCACGGCCTTGCGCCGCCGACCGCCATGGCGGACGGACAATGACCGGATCCGTGAAGATCGATCTTGTCGAGGCGCTTCGGCAATTTGGGGCGGATGAGGCGGCGTTGCGCTTGCTCGATAGCAACGAGCCTGCGCTCCTCCCTTATGCGACCTTGCTGTCTGCCCGCGACGGTGGCGACGAGGATCTGCAGGCGGTTGGCGGCATCTACGAGTGGCAAGGCGCGCCGCTCGTCTTTCTCGTGGCGGCCGACCGGCTGGGCGAAGATGAGGCGCGCCTTCAGCGGATCCGGCGCCTACTCGCCATGCGCGGCGACGCGCCCTATCTTGGCGTCGTCGGTGTCGGACGTCTTGACATCTACCATATCAGCCTCGACGATTACCGCCCGACTGAGGCGCGCGTTGATGTCGGGGTCGCGGCAGGCCAGGAAATCGCGACGCTGGCCCATCTGGCCAATGCCCGGCCGGGCCTGCCGCCGGGCAACCGGCAATGGATCTCGCAGGTCGTCCTGAAGCTTCTCGGCGGCTCGATCGACACGCTCAAAACGGTGTGCGGCGTCGATGATGACGATGCGATATCGCTGGTGGGACGCGCTCTCTTCACGCGCTTCCTGGGCGACCGTCACCTGCTGGGATCGCTCGGTGTCGATATACGCACGGCGACAGGATTGTTCGACGATGCGGCGAGTGCCGCGAAGACGTCCGACTGGCTCGATGCCACTTTCAACGGCGACTTCCTGCCTACCTCTCCGGGAATCTGGGAGCGGTTGCCGCAAGACGCTTTCAGGGTGCTCGGCGACATCCTGCGGCGTGCGCCCGGGGGCCAGCTGCGTCTCGGCTGGGAAGAGCGCTGGGACAATCTCGACTTCGCCCATATCCCGGTCGGCGTGCTCAGCCAGGCCTATGAGCATTATCTCCACAGGCACGCGCCCGACCGGCAGCGGCGCGAAGGCGGCTTCTACACGCCGCGCCCGATCGCGGACCTGATGGTCCGCGGAGGGTTGAATGCGGTCGCTCGTACGACGCCTGCCCATGGAGCCCGCATTCTTGACCCCGCCGCGGGTGCCGGCGTCTTCCTGATTACGGCCTTCCGCCAGCTGGTGGCGGAGAATTGGCGCGCGTCCGGCCGGCGCCCGGACACGCATGAGCTGCGCCGCATCCTCTACGACCAGGTTACCGGCTTCGACATCAACGAGGCGGCCCTCCGGTTCGCAGCACTCGGTCTCTATCTCATGTCGATCGAACTCGACGCGCATCCCGAGCCCGTGAGGAAACTCAAATTCGAGAATCTTCGTGGGCACGTTCTCCTCAAGATGAGCGGCGACGGACAGGAGAGGTCGCTGGGAAGCCTCGGGCCGGCCGTAGGCGATGAACATGTCGGCCAGTATGATCTCGTCGTCGGCAACCCGCCCTGGGCGACCAGCACCCGCCTGCCCGGATGGCATGAGGTGCAGGCAATCATCCATCGTATCGCAGCCGAGCGTTTGCCGCCGGACTATCCACCTCCGCCGATCCCGAACGAGGTGCTCGACTTGCCTTTCGTGTGGCGCGCGATGGAATGGGCGAAGCCGCTTGGCCAGATCGCCTTCGCGCTTCATGCTCGGCTGCTGTTCCAGCAGCGCGATGGCATGCAGTCGGCACGAAGGGCGTTATTTGCGGCGCTCGACGTCACGGGCGTGGTCAATGGTGTCGAGCTGCGTCAGACCCGGGTATGGCCGGAAGTCGCGGCACCCTTCTGCATTCTTTACGCCCGCAACCAGGTGCCGCCACAGGGCGCGGGATGCCGCCTAGTCAACCCCCGATTGGAAGGGGCTCTCAACCAGTCCGGCGGCATGCGGATCGATGGGACCAATGCCGAACTGATCACAGCGCAGGAGATCGTCGAGACGCCGGAGATCTTCAAGCTTTCTCTTTAAGGGGACGCGGGCTGACGTCCAGGTCTATGAACGCTTGGGGGCCTATTGTCCCGAGCGCCTCGGCGAGTATTGGCGCCGCCTCTTCGGGGTCGAGGCCGGGCGAGCCCGTTTCACCGGAAACGGGTACCAGAAGCGGAGGAACAGCAGCCGCATCAGAATGCATGGAGATGGCCTGCCCGGCGTTGCGGCTGACTATCTGCACGGCCGTCGGGAAGTCACTCTGGCATCGATGATCGATATCCTGGTCGACGAAGAGGCGCTTCCCTTCTTCACCGAGGCCCGCATCCATGACCGGCGGGCCGAGACGTTGTTCGACGGTCCACTCGTCGTCGTCCAGAAAGCGCCGCCTGCATCTCTCGGGCGGATCAGGACAGCTGTCGTACAGGGCGGCGCCGTCTTCAATACCAGCCTGTATGGTTATAGCTCGCGAGCGCACGACAATGGGTTGCTCGTCCGTTACCTGAGCCTCGTCATCGGCAGCAAGATCGCTCTATGGCAGGTGCTAGTCACCAGCGGCGAGTTCGGCTTCGAGCGCGATACGATTGAGAAGTCGACGATCGACCGACTATTCATCCCGACGGTGGAATCCCTCTCCGACAATGATCGGGGCGAAGTGCTTCGACTTTTCCAATTGGTTCAGGACGGCGCCGGGGATGCGTGGGAGGAGGTCGATCGTTGGTGCGCCAGCATTTATCATCTGCGCGAGCGCGATCTGCAGGTCGTGACGGACACGCTGCGGTTCAACCTGCCTTTTGCCGAAAACCGTCGTCTCGCCCAAGCTCCGGCCGGAGACGAGGCTGTGAACCAATTCTGCGAGGTTTTGGAAGCCGAATTGTCGCTGTGGGGACAAAGGCTGGGCCGGTCCATCGAAGCGCTTCCGGCTGCCAAGCTGGACGCATCGCCGTGGCGGGGCATCCGCCTCACGTCCAGCGTCGCAAGGCCGAAAAGACAGCCAGTCCAGCATATCGACTGGGCCAAATTTCTGCCTCTCGCAGACCATTTCGCAGCGACCGAGATGATATTCGAAGAAGCGCATGATTGCCTGTGGCTGGGGCGGCTCGACCAAGCGCGCTACTGGTCGGAAAGCCAGGCCCGACTGGTCGCGCAACGCCTAGCCTGGGAGCATATGGATGTGCTGAAGGGGCGGGCGAGCGCGTGACCGCAGGCTCCTCCGCCCCACGTCCCGATCAGATTGATGAGCTCACGCGTGGGATCGAGCTGCCATTGGCTGCGTTGCATGAGGAACATCTGGCGCTGATCGCGGACATGATCGCGCTCGCCTGGGGCGACCTTGCCATCAATCGGGCGAGCACGCTGGCGATGGGATCCGAAGCCGAGATCAACGCACTGCTGGAAGCCCGCCTGAGCCGCCTACTCGACGAGCATCCCTTGTGGGAGCAATTGGTCCGCTCTGTCGCGCGCGGCAAGGAGACGGTGAGTTTCAACGGGGCACATCTCGAAAAACGCCCGGATCTTTCGATCTTCCTGTCGGGACGATCTCCGGCCTTTCCCCTGGTCATCGAATGCAAGCTCATTGATGCGCCAGACGGCAAGTCCGGAACCCTCTATTGCAACAACGGCTTACACCGCTTCCTGACCGGCGAATATGGCTGGTCAGGCCGGGACGGCTTCATGCTCGCTTATGTCCGCGACCAGTCCACGATCGAGTCCTGCCTGTTGCCGTTTCTTGCTGCAGGTCGAATGGCAAAACCGGACCCCTTTGCAGTGAGAGACTGGCCGGTTGGGAGTGGCCATGCTGTGCTTGACCTGGCGGCAACGCGACACGACCGCGCTTTTCGCTACCTGAACCGGATACCGCCAGCCGATGCGCCTGGCCCAATTGCAATATGGCACCTCTGGCTACCAACACGGGCCGGCGGCACGTCCTCCATGAGCGAAATCTAGAGCCCCGGTGGGAAATACGTAAGCCGAGAACATTCGGCTGGACGGATGATCCAGGCTCTCTTCTGACGGTAGTTTTCGGGATAGGCCGTGATGGTCGAGGAAATCGGGCGGTTCACTTATTTGCCTACCATCCCGATAGTCCCTGAAACCTCTGAAAAAAATTCCGGGCGAATTTTCCTTCGAAATCAATATCGTAGATTTTTGACGGGCTGCGCGTCGGTGTTTCGTGTCACACTAAGAAAATTCGGCAATCAAATCAGTTGGTTATATAATGTTCGAACAATCGAGTGGGGGTAGGGGGTGCAAACGGCGGAAATAGCTTAGCTTCGCCGGCGAATTTCGCTGCCGTGCTGCTGCTATGATCATACCAGCAACTGCGTCGGCACCCCGAGTGCTGGCCCAGCCTGGGCAAGCCGCTGGTCGAGTGTATGCACTGTGGCGCCATGCTCCGATGCGGTTGCAAGGTGCAGGGCGTCGCCGGCACGAAGCCCGAGCGTGTGTTGATCGACGAACTTCGCCGCCGCCCGGAAATGCCCGCCGGTCACCGCCAGCACGGTGAGGCTCTCCGCGACCAGTTTGTTGAACATCGCCAGCGCCGACGCGCGCTGTTCCAATGTGATCTGACCGGTCCGCAGCTTGATCGCCAAGGCGGAGGACATCTCGGTAATGGTCCAGTCGCTGATCAGAAGCTGCGCCGGATCCTGCTCGGCGAGCCAGCCCTGGACTCGCGGCGTCATCGCTTCGTTGGAAAGCGCCGCGACGATGAGCGACGTGTCGAGATAGAGCATCAGTAGCGATCGCTATCCCGCATCGACCGCACCAGATCGGCGGCGCCCTCCGCCTGTGGCGGCATGGTCGCCGTCAGCGCCCGGAGCAGGGTCGCATCGACTCGCTTGCGCGGCCTTGCCACGGCCGTGAGCCGCGCGACCGGCTTGCCGCGCCGGGTGATATCGATCGAGTCCCCCGCCTCGACCCGGTCGACGAGCTCGCTCAGATGTGCCTTGGCGTCCGCCAGATTGATCGAATCCATGTCACGTTCCTGACTATGTAGATGGTCATGTAGCGCATCGGGCTTAACAATTCCAGCGGCTCATTGTCCTTCGGGGCCGGTGAACCAGGCATCGAGCTGGTTGCGCCGCTTCCCGGCAGGCTTTTCCAGCACGCCCCGGCGGATCTCCGCGACGGTGAGCGAGGCGATGAAGAGGTCTTGGTCGGCGCTGCCTTAGTTAGCCCTTGCGCTAAGTGTTTTGCCGTGATACTTAGCCTTATGGAACAGTATCAAGAACAGTTGAACGGCATCTTCCAAGCGCTGGCCGATCCGACGCGTCGAGCCGTGTTGGGGCGCCTGAGCCGAGGCCCTGCAAGCATCAGTGAACTGGCGAAGCCGTTCGACATGGCGCTGCCGTCCTTCATGAAGCACATCCGCTCACTTGAGGACAGCGGGTGGATTCTGACGCGCAAGGAGGGCCGGGTGCGGACATGCGCCATTGAAAAGCAGGCGTTTGCGGTGGCGGACACCTGGCTGGCAACACAGCGCGTGCTCTGGGAGGCGCGTTTCGATCGCTTCGATGCATTGCTGGAGGACCCGAAAGATGACTGACGGCAGGTTGGATCTCGAGATCGTGCGTCTTGTCGCGGCACCGCGCGAAAAGGTTTGGCGCGCCTGGAGCGATCCGGACATTCTCAAGCAATGGTGGTGCCCGAAACCGTGGGTTACCCAGGTGCACGCATTCGATTTCCGCACTGGCGGGGCGTTTCATACTTTCATGAGCGGCCCTGACGGCGGGGAGAGCGACAATCCAGGGATCTTCCTGGAAGTCCTGCCGATGGAACGGATCGTCTGGACGTCGATGCTCGTCGCAGGCTGGCGGCCGGCAACGCCGTGGCTCGGCATGACCGGCATTTTCACCTTGGCGGATGAAGGCTCCGGCACGCGCTACACGGCGCGCTGTCTTCACAAAGACGATGAGGATCGCAAGAAGCACGAAGACATGGGCTTCTTCGAGGGCTGGGGGATCATGATCCAGCAAATGGAAGAGGTCGCGCGATCTCTGCCGTGACGAGGAAATGAAAGATCATCGTGGCGAGGGCCGCGTCGATTATTTGCCGACGGGGGCGACGGGGGTCTCGGTACCGCTGCCCGCCGCGGCGCCTCGCCGGGGCCGGCGGACCGCTCGCACCTTTCCGCTGCTGCCGCCGCCGCAGAAGAACTGATCGCCGCCGTCGGACTCGAGCCCCGACACGCCCGCGCCGGGCGGCATCTCGATCTGCTCCAGGACCTCTCCCGTTCGCGGATCGACCCGCCTCAAACCGCTCTCGTCGCCTTCCCAGGTGCCGTGCCAGAGTTCGCCGTCGATCCAGGTAACCCCGGTGACGACGCGGTTGAAGGCGATGGTGCGCAGAATCGCGCCGGTCTGGGGATCGACCTGATGGATCTTCCGGTCCCGATACTGCCCGACCCAGAGCGTCCCTTCGGCCCAGGCGAGCCCCGAGTCACCGCCGCCGCCGGGCGCCGGGATCGTGGCGAGCACACGACCGCTCTTCGGATCGATCTTCTGGATGCGATCCTCGGCGATCTGGAACAGATGCTGACCGTCGAAGGCCGTTCCGGCATGCGCGGCGACATCGATCGAGCGCACCGTCTTCCCGCTGGCCGGGTCGAGGGCGTTCAGCTTGTCCCCGGACGCAAACCAGACGTGCTGACCGTCGAACGTGACGCCAGCCACCTGGTCGACACCCGGGAAGGGGCCATATTCGCGGAGGATTTCGGCGGTGGATCGTTTCATGATTCCATCCTAGTCGCTCGGTAGCGGACCGGGGAGTAACAAGGTTGTCGTGAAACCCGGCACGGGCCGGGTCACCCAACGACGCGCCCGCCCGCGGCCAAATGACTGCACCTTGTCCGCGCTCGCAAGCCCGTCGAGTGCCCGCTGCACGGTCCGCTGGCTGGCCCCCAGCGCAAGCGCGAGCGCGGAGCTCGACCAGAATTCACCGTCGGCGAGGAAGGCCAGCACCGCCGCATGCTCCTCGTCGACCGGCCGCGCCAGCACGACGATCTCGCGTGCGTCGCGCGGCACGAGCGCAAACCCTCGCTTGGTAGCACTCACGCCGACCAGCGGTCGAAGCGCCGTGCGAAGCCGCCCGATCTCGACCCGCAACCGGGCGCGATGCGATTCATCGGCGTGCTTCGCCCGAAAGGCCCGCGCGACGAGCGTGCCCCTCGGCACATCTCCGGGCCACGCCTCGCCCAGCGCGCGGGCGAGCGCGAACAGCACCGGACGCCGCGCGAGCGAGACCACCGTATGAGCGTCCCGCACGACATGACGGCACGCATCCACCACGAGCGCCTTCGACGCCAGGAGCGCTTCAACCTCATCGAGCAGGAGGGGGCGCTCGTCGCCACGCGCGATCAGGCGCGCCGCCGGCGTGTCGAGGACGAGGGATGCGCTTTCGACCTCCGCCGTCAGCGCCGGGATATCGGCGTCGCGCGCGGCGCGCTCGGCCCGGGCGAGCGCCGCGCGCGCCGGCTTGATGCGAAGGCGGCGTATCGCAATCCCGGCAACGACCAGCTCGTGGGCGGCCCGCAATGCGGGCGGGAAGGGCGTGGGGTCGAATGCGGCGAGGGCATGCTCGGCCTCGTCGAGGCGGCCGATCAGGAGCAGGCGCCGGACCTCGAGATTGCGCGCATGGGCGGCGTTGACGCGGTCGCCATGTGCTTCGAGCGTCGCCCGCGCCGCGTCGAGCGCCTTCGCAGGCCAGCCCAGGTCGCGAGAGACGAGGGCGATCTCGGCCTCGGCGACGACACATCTGGCGCGGGCCATCGCCTGTTTCGGACCGAAGGCGCGCGCCGCTCTTCGCAAGAGAACCTTCGCCCGAACGAAATCGCCGAGCTGCGCCATCGCGATGCCGCGAAGGGCCAGCGCTGGGGCGTCGTCACGCAGGGCGACCCGGTTCAGCGCGCCGAGCGGATCGCCCGCCGCGAGTGCACGCGCCGCGGCCGTGATCAGCGAGTCCATCGGAATCCCGCCATACTTGTCACTCCCCCCGTTTCGCTGCCCGACACTAAGTCTATTGCGCGACCAACGACCACCCCCGGTCTCGAGGAGATCGACGATGCTGAAACAAAGAGACGCGATGACTGACCACGAGATCGGAACCCGTGAAGAGTGGCTTGCGGCCCGGCTGGAGCTGCTGAAGGAGGAGAAGGAACTGACGCGGCGCAGCGACGCGCTGGCGCTGCGACGGCAGGCGCTGCCGTGGGTCCGGATCGACAAGGCGTATCGCTTCGAGACCGACGAAGGGAGCGCGTCGCTGGAAGATCTCTTCAACGGACGCTCGCAACTCCTCGTCTACCACTTCATGTTCGGGCCCGATTACGCGGCGGGATGTCCATCCTGCTCGGCGATCGCGGACGGCTTCGACGCGTCCGTCGTCCATCTCGCCCATCACGCTGTCACGGTGGGCAGGGTGTCGCGGGCGCCGCTCGCAAAACTGCAGGCTTACAAGCAGCGGATGGGGTGGAGTTTTCCCTGGGCGTCCTCGCGCGACGGCGACTTCAACTTCGATTTCAACGTCTCGTTCACCGAGGACCAGCAGCGCGACGGGGCCGTCGATTACAACTACCAGCGCGGCGGCCACGCTTTGGACATGACACCGGTCCCGGAGCCCGTCGCCCAGCTCGCGGCCATGTGCGGCACCGATGCGCCCACCTATGGGCGGGATCGGCCGGGGATGAGCGCGTTCGTGCTCGAGGACGGCGTCGTCTACCACACCTATTCCACCTACGTGCGCGGACTGGACGGCCTCTGGGGCATGTACCAGTGGCTCGACCGGGCGCCGAAGGGACGCAACGAAACCGGCGCCTGGTTTCGCCGCCACGACGAGTACGACGAGCCCTTCGTCCCCGCACCTCACGCAGTTCGGCAAACAGGAGGTTAAGCTATGCAGAACACACCCCCCATCGTGTCGCCACAGGCGTGGGAGGCTGCCCGCGCGCAGCTGCTCGTGAAGGAGAAGGCGTTGACCCGCGCTCGCGACGCACTGGCCGCCGAGCGTCGGCGGATGCCGTGGCTGGCCGTGGAGAAGCAGTACGCGTTCGAAGGGCCCGAGGGCCGCGCGAGCCTGCTCGACCTGTTCGACGGCCGCCGCCAGCTGATCATCTACCGCGCCTTTTTCGAGCCCGGCGTGTTCGGTTGGCCCGAACATGCCTGCCGCGGCTGCTCGCTCGGGGCCGACCAGGTCGGCCACGTCGCCCACCTGAACGCCCGCGACACCACGCTCGTGTTCGCCTCGCGTGCGCCGCAGGCCGACATCGCGCGCCTCAAGGCGCGGATGGGCTGGGAAATGCCCTGGTACACCCTGACGGACGGCTTCGACGCCGACTTCGGCGTGGACGAGTGGCACGGCACGAACGTCTTCTTCCGCGACGGCGACCGCGTGTTCCGCACCTACTTCATCAACAACCGCGGTGACGAGGCGCTCGGCAGCACCTGGAGCTATCTCGACGCGACGCCGCTCGGGCGCCAGGAGGCGTGGGAGGACTCGCCGGAAGGCTACCCCCAGAGCCCGCCGTACAAGTGGTGGAACTGGCACGACGAATATGCCGCCAACGCCTCGCCCGACCCGAAGTGGGTCGCGGTGTCGGACGCCGGAGAGGCCGCCTTCCGGAACCTCGACCCAGGCGCGAAGGCATGACCGGGGCCTATCACACCAACGCGACCGGCGGTGCGAGCTGTGATGACGAGGGCGCCGTGGTCGCGTTCGGCATAGCCAAATGGCTATGTCTCGCGGCTACGCCGACCTTCGCAATCATGGCGCTGATGACGGGTGTTCTCGGCGGGGGCCCGTCCGATATGCTCTGCTCGGCCGCGAAGGATGCATCGCCGCTGAGCGGAATGGTCCCGATGTACCTGCTGATGAGCGTCTTTCATTCGGCGCCCTGGCTGAGGCTGATCTCCAGCCGACGAAGCGCCGCCTTGCTCGCGGCGGCGTCGATTGGCTCCTCTTCAGTGCCTCGATCGTCCTAGCTACGCCGGGATGGAAGGCGTGTGGCTCGCGCCGGCCTGGCTCGATGGCCGGGAAGTGATCGCGGTCTTCGAAGACCGCGCCGATCCGAAGCCCAGCTACGGATGTGCCTGGAGTGGCGCGACGACCGGATCAGCTTCATCCGCGACTGCCGCTATGTCCGTTATGTCGCGGCCGACGCAGAGCTGGTGCTGGCGCCGGACGCCAAGCCGCCGGTGCCGAGCGGCAGCAGCCCCGCGGTTCGATAGCCCTCGACGATCTCGTCATAGGCGGAAATATCGCTCCGGCTCCTGGACACGAGTTGGGCGCCCTCTATCGCCGCGAAGATCGCCAATGCGCGTCGTTCGATCGCCCGGGCGTCGGCCGGCGTGCTTGCCCCGGGCGATAGCACCTGGGCGAGCCAACGGACGTTCATCTCGCCGAACTTCACCACCTCGACCCTGACCTCGGCGGGCAGCTCCTTATGTTCGGCGGCCATGATGCCCGCGAGGCACATCCGGTTCTCGTTCAGCAGTGTGTTTCGAAACACGTCGGTATATTTCCGGATACAGGTCGGTTGGTCGAGGCCTTCGGCCAGCAGGCCATCCAGATATTCGGCAAAATCGGTGGTGTACCGCTCGGCCAGAGCGCCGCCGAGCTCCCCCTTGGTCGGAAAATAGTGATGGATGCTGGCGCTCTTGATGCCGACGTCCTTCGCCAGCTCGCGGAAGCTCAAGCCGTTGTAGCCACGGTCCTGCACGGTCAGGCGCGCCGCGGCCATGATTCTTTCCTTCGTGTCAGTCGTCATCGCAACGGGTCCCTTTTCTACCTGACGATAGATAGGTCTTGATATCCGAAAATGGAAGGCCCACCTGATCGCTATCGGCTACTCTACCTGTCGTCAGGTAGATTGTGGTAGCGCAAACGGAGAAAACCATGACCAGCACGCCGACCAAGGGCACCGATCCCATCCATTATCTGGAGGCGACGACGCTCGCGGCCCTCATCCGCACCAAGCAGCTATCGTCCCGCGAAGTCGTCCAGGCCCACCTCAACCGCATCGAGGCGGTAAACCCGAAGATCAACGCCGTCGTCACCTTACTGGGCACGACCGCGTTGCAGGCTGCCGACGCTGCCGACAAGGCTGTGGCGAGTGGCGCCGCACTGGGCCCGCTGCACGGCGTGCCGTTCTCGATCAAGGATGCATTGGATACGGCGGGCGTCCTGACCCAGCGCGGCTCCAGGCTGTTTGCGGGCAATATCCCCGACAAGGACGCCACCGCCGTCGCGCGCTTCAAGGCCGCGGGCGGCATTCCCCTGATGAAGACCAACTTGCCGGAGTTTTCGGCATGGACGGAGACCGATAATCTCGTCACCGGCCGCAGCAACAACCCCTGGAATCTCGATCGGACCCCGGGCGGTTCGTCCGGTGGCGAGTCGGCCGCGATTGCGGCCGGCCTGTCGCCGATCGGCATCGGCAGCGACGTTGCAATCTCGGTGCGCGGTCCCGCCGCGTTTACAGGCATCGCCGCCCTGAAGGCCACCCATGGCCGCATTCCCTACACCGGCCATTTTCCGGCTGTCATATCCCGCTGGTGGCATGTCGGCCCGATGGCCCGCACCGTGCGCGACGTCGCCCTCGGCTACTCGATTCTGCAAGGGCCGGACGGGCGCGACGGCTACGCGGTCCACGCCCGGAATGCCGAGTCCGGCGCGGCCGGGCTCGCCGGTCAACCCATCCGCGTCGGCTGGGTATCGGACGCGGCGTTCGGCCCGGTGGACCCCGAGATTACCGCAGCCGTCGCTACGGCCGCAGCGCAGCTCGCGGATCTCGGATGCGAGGTGGAGGAGGTGAGCCTGCCGTTCCTCGGCGACCCGCTCGCGGCGCTGATGACCGTCGTGTTCGGCGAGATCGTGCCTTATGTCAAAGCCTTCGCCACCGGCCGCGAAGCCGACCTGCATGCGATCGGCGCCGGCATCATGGTGACGCCGGATCCCACCTTCGCCGATTTCAACGGGGCGCTGGCGCAGGCCGAGGCTCTGAGGTCGGCCTTCGCCGGCTTCTTCCAGAAGTACGACGTGCTGCTTTGCCCGGTCAATCCGATGACCGCCACGCCGCACGGTGCTCAGGAACTCGTCGTCAATGGCGTGACGGTGCCCTGGACCCACGTCATGCGCGCGACATCGCCGTTCAACCTGAGCGGCCTTCCGGCACTCTCGGTCCCGTATGGCTTCAGTTCGGAGCATCTTCCGATCGGTATCCAACTCGTCTCGAGATGGCTCGACGAGCCGACGATCCTGCGCCTTGGTGCTCTCCTCGAGCGCAAGGGCGGGCTGGGCGACCGTCACCCCGTCCTTTAGCGCGATGATATGGGGCCTGCTCGGCCTCATATCTGAATCGCCCTCAAACCAAACATTTAGAGACTGGATGGACACCTGCGATCGGATCGCAGGTGTCCGCCGGCCTCGCGGCCGGGTCGGTTCGATGTATAGTCGAACGATGCCTCTCAGGATTGCCATTTCCGGCGGGTCGCTCGGCGGTTTGTTCGCCGGGGTTCTGCTCCATGCCGCGGGACATGACGTCACGATCTACGAGCGGTCGACGCACGGCCTGGAGGGGCGGGGCGCCGGCCTGGTCGGGCAGCGGGAGATATTTGCGATCCTGCGCGAGATCGGCTGCGAGCATGTCGCGCAAATCGGCATCGTCGCGCGGGAACGGATCTTTCTGGATCGCGGCGGTCGGATCATCGAGCGTCACGAGACGCCGCAGACGCAAATCTCGTGGGACCGGCTGTTCCACGCCTTTCGGGAACGGATACCGGCCGGACGCTATATCCAGGGCCGCGAGATCCTGGCCGCTTCGGAGACCGGGGACGCGGTGCGGGCGACTTTCGCGGATGGGACGAGCGTGGAGGTCGATCTGGTGATCGGCGCCGACGGCGTCGGATCGGCGGTGCGGCAGGCCGTCGTCGGCCCGGATCCGGCGCCGGCCTATGCCGGTTACGCGGCCTGGCGCGGCCTTTTCCCCGAAGGCGATCTGCCCGCCGATGCCGCGGCGCTGCTGCTCGAACGCTTCGCCTTCTTCGACATGCAGGGATCCCATATCCTGGGCTATCTGGTGGCGGGGCCGGATGGATCGACCGAGCCCGGGCGACGGCGCTACAACTGGGTCTGGTATCGCAAGGCGCCCGCGGCGGACGGCTCGCTCGCGGCCGCCTTGACGGACGAGGCCGGGCACCGTCACGACTATTCGCTTCCGCCCGGCGGCATGTCGGCGGCCGCGCGCGAGATCCTGGCTCGCGATGCCGGAGCCCTGCTGCCGGCGGCGTTCGCCGCGGCCGTTCAGGCGGAAACCAAGCCGTTCGTCCAGGCGGTGTTCGACTATACCGCGCCGACCATGGCGACCCGCCGGATCGTGCTGCTGGGCGACGCGGCGTTCGTCGTCCGTCCGCATACCGCCATGGGCGTGTCGAAGGCGGCGGGCGATGCCCGCTCGTTGAGAACGCACCTCGCCGGATCGAGCGACCTCGCATCGGCGCTCGCGGCCTATGATGCCGAGCGAAGATCCTTCGGGCTGGACATCGCGGAGCGGGGCCGCCGTCTGGGTGCGCCGCTCGAATAGGTTCAGCTTCGGGCGGCACGCTCTGACCGCACCCTCTTCTTGCTTAAGCCGATATCGTCTCTTATAAGAGACACATGGATAGTATAGTAGACGAACCCGCCGCCCAAATCGCCCGCCGCCTGCGCCTGGAGCGCGACATGCGCGGCTGGTCGCTGGCCGATCTGGCGGATCGCTCCGGCGTCTCCAAGGCGACAATCAGCAAGATCGAGCGCGGCGAGGTCAGCCCGACCGCCGTCATTCTGGTGCGGTTGGCCGGCGCGTTCGATCTGACCCTGGCGGGCCTGCTGCTCAGGGCGGAGGGCGAGGGGCATCGGCTGTCGCGCGCCGCGGATCAGCCGGTCTGGCGCGACCCGGACACGGGCTATCTGCGCCGCCAGCTGTTCGCGCGTCCCGACCATCCGCTCGAACTCGTCCGGGTCGAACTGCCGGCGGGGCGGCAGGTCGTGCTGCCGACCTCCTCCTACGCCCATATCCGCCAGGTCGTGTGGGTCCTGACCGGCGAGCTCGTTCTGCTGGAAGGCGGCGACCGGCATGTGCTGGCGACCGGCGACTGCCTGGGCTTCGGTCCGCCGTCGGAGGTGACTTTCGCCAACGAGACCAACGAACCCTGCGCCTATGCCGTCTGCCTCGTCCGGAGCTAGCCCCATGTCCGACATCCAGATCCTGCCCTTGACAGCCACGCCGTCCATCCTGGACGCGCTCGGCGATATCCTGGTCGAGACCGTGGCCCATGGCGGCTCGGTCAGTTTCATGCATCCGCTGGCGCCCGATGCGGCCACGGCGTTCTGGACCGGCTCGCTCGCCGCCGCCGCGCGGGGCGAGCGCATCGTGCTGGGGGCGTTCGACGGCGGGCGTCTGGTCGGCACGGTGACGCTGCTGCTGGATTGTCCGCCCAACCAGCCGCACCGGGCCGAGATCGCCAAGATGATGACGCGGGTCGCCGACCGGGGCCGCGGCATCGCCTCGGCGCTGATGCGGGCGGCCGAGCGCCTGGCGGTCGAGCGGGCGCGCACCCTGCTGGTGCTGGATACCGCGAGCGACGGCGGCGCCGCCGGACTCTACGAGGGGTTGGGCTTCACCTTTGCCGGCGAGATTCCGGATTATGCCCTGAAGCCGCATGGCGGACTGACCGGAACGATGCTCTATTGGAAGCGGCTGGGCGCGGGAATGCGCGCTTAGCGGTTCGATCCGAATGGAGTTCCCGCATGTCCGATCTCTCTGCCTTTCCGATCGCCAAGCGCTGGCCGGCCCAGCACCCCGACCGGATCCAGCTTTATTCGCTGCCGACGCCCAATGGCGTGAAGGTCTCGATCATGCTGGAGGAGGTGGGGCTGCCCTACGAGCCGCACACGATAGACATCGGCAAGAACGAGACCTGGGGTCCGGAATTCCTGTCGCTCAATCCGAACGGCAAGATCCCGGCGATGATCGATCCGGACGGTCCGGGCGGCAAGCCCTTGGGCCTGTTCGAGTCGGGCGCGATGCTCCTGTATCTGGCCGAAAAGACCGGCAAGCTGCTGCCGGCCGATCCGGCCACACGCTACGAGACAATCCAATGGGTGTTCTTCCAGATGGCCGCGGTCGGCCCGATGTTCGGCCAGCTGGGATTCTTTCATAAATTCGCCGGCAAGGACTACGAGGACAAGCGCCCGCGCGACCGCTACGCCGCGGAATCGAAACGCCTGCTGGGGGTGCTGGAGACACGCCTGGACGGCCGGGACTGGATCATGGGCGACGAATATACGATCGCCGACGTCTCGCTGCTCGGCTGGGTGCGCAACCTGGTCGGATTCTATGGCGCCGGCGAGCTGGTCGGCTATGAGGCCTTCAAACGGGTGCCGGCCTGGCTCGAACGCTGCCTGGCCCGCCCGGCGGTGCAGCGCGGGCTGGAAATCCCGAAGCGTCCGTGAGAACTGCCATGACCAAACCCGTCACCATCCATGGCATCAAAGCCTGCGATACCATGAAGAAGGCCCGCGGCTGGCTCGACACCCAGGGCGTACCTCATGCGTTCCACGACTACAAAACCGCGGGCGTCACGCGCGAGATGCTGGAGGCTTGGGCCGGCAAGGTCGGTTGGGAGATCCTGCTCAACCGCGCCGGCACGACGTTCCGGGCGTTGCCGGAGGCCGACAAGGCGGACCTCGACCAGGCGAAGGCGATCCGGCTGATGCTGGCCCAGCCCTCGATGATCAAGCGGCCGGTGCTCGATGTCGGCGGCGCGCTGCTGGTGGGCTTCAAGCCCGCGGAGTATCAGGCGGCGTTCGCGGAGTAGCGCTCGGGCGCTCGAAAAATCGCTTCCGCCGAATAATACCTGACATCGCTTGGCAGCTTATGGGGCGCACTCTCCGCTCCTCGTCATCGACGCGCGGCCGATGCCGCCCCATACCCCGGCAGGTGCCTATCACGGGGCCGCGCTGCGGCTCTATGATCCGGCGGGTCGGACCTGGTCGATCCATTGGATGGACAGCCGCTACCGCGGCCTCGGCACCCCGGTCGTCGGACGGTTCGAAGCGGGCGTCGGCTGCTTCTACGGCGACGAGCGCCCCGCTCCCACCATCAGGCGATCGTCGGCACGACGCCGCCATCGACCCGCAGCGCGGCGCCATTGGTCGCGGCCGACAGTGGGCTCGCCACGAACGCGACCAGATCGGCGATTTCCTCCGGCTCGATCAAGCGCTGCAGCAGCGACGACGCGCGATGCTTGGCGAAGAACTCGGCCTCGTGCTCGCCGGCCGGCGCGTCGGGATCGCTGGAAACGCTCTTCAGGAAGTCGACGATGCCTTCCGACCGCGTCGGGCCCGGCAGCACGGAATTGACCGTCACCTGCGTGCCCTTGGTCAATTCCGCCAGGCCGCGCGAGATGGCGAGCTGCGCCGTCTTGGTCATGCCGTAGTGGATCATGGCGCCGGGCGTTGCGAGGCCGGATTCGCTCGAGATGAAGATGATGCGGCCCTGGTTGCGCTTCAGCATGCCGGGGAAATATTCCCGCGCCAGCCGGGCGCCGCTCAGCACGTTGACTTCGAAGAACCGGCGCCAATCCGCGTCGGTGATGTCCGCGAAATTCTTGATTTCGTAGATACCGAGGTTGTTGACCAGGATATCGACCTCCGGCGCGGCGTGCAGCAGGATGGCGGCGCCCTCCGCCGTCGCCGGATCGGCGACGATGCCGTCCACCCGGGCGCCGCCCGAGGCCTTGATGCTGGCGACCGCCTGATCCAGCTTCGCCCGGTCGCGGCCGGTGATGATCACCTTTGCCTTCTCGACCGCGAGTTTGCGGGCGATTTCCAGGCCGATGCCGGCGGTTGAGCCGGTGACGAGGGCAACCTTATCGTCGAGATGCAGATCCATGACTGAACTCCTTCTACCCGCCGGCGCGAGAGCCGCGCTTCGATGAAAGGAAGGTAGTCCTGAGCCCGTCCGGAAAGAATGGGCGGATATGGCGAGGGTTTCTCGCCGCATCCGCAACAATGGCTACCGGCTGTCGTACCCGCCGATCACCGGCAGGATTTCGCCGGTGATGTAGCTGGAGCAATGGGGCGAGGCGAGAAACACATAGGCCGGCGCGATCTCCTCCGGCTGGGCCGCCCGGCCCATCGGCGTGTCGGCACCGAACCGGGCGATGGCGTCGGCGGTTTTGTCGGCGGGGTTGAGCGGCGTCCAGACCGGGCCGGGGGCGACCGCGTTGACGCGGATGCCGCGGGGGATCAGATGGGTCGAGAGCGAGCGGGTGAAGGCGTGGATGCCGCCCTTGGTCGTCGAATAATCCAACAGATCCTTGTTGCCCATGAGGCCGGTGACCGAGCCGCTGTTGACGATGGCGCCGCCCGGCTTCATATGCTCGATCGCCGCCTGGGCCATATGAAAATAGCCATAGAGGTTGGTCTTCATCGTCATGTCGAAATGCGCCTCGGTCAGATCCTCGAACCGGGGCACATGCAGCTGGAAGGCGGCGTTGTTGACCAGCACGTCGAGCCGCTCGTATTCCGCCATCACCTTGGCGACCGCATCCCGGCAGAATTGACGGTCGCGCACGTCGCCGCAGATCAGCAGGCAGCGCCGGCCCTCGCGCTCGACCGCCTCCAGCGTCGCCTGGGCATCTTCATGCTCGTCCAGATACAGCACCGCCAGATCGGCGCCTTCGCGCGCGAACAGCACGGCGACCGCACGGCCGATGCCGGAATCGCCGCCGGTGACGATCGCGACCTTGCCGGCCAGTTTGCCGGAGCCCTGATAAAACGGGGCGTCATACATCGGCGCCGGGTCGAGATCGCTTTCATGGCCGGGCTTCGGCTGGTGCTGGGCGGGAAACGGCGGCGCCGGATAGGGGCGGGCGCCGGCCTGCATGGCCTGCGGCTTCGGTGGAGCGGCCTTGGCATCCGCGGCGGCGACCTGTCGTTGGATGACACGTTGCTCCTCGCGGACGGGGAAGGTGGAAAATTCGGTCACGGAACCTCCGATCGACGGGCATGGACATGGCAACGCAACACGAAGGCGCTTGCACCGGTTCCGCCCGACCCCCTTTCTTCCATCATCCAAAGATGCGACGCTGGTCTGCCAGTACAGCCAGACGCTTGGAACAGATGATACCGACGGCGGACTCAGCTTTTCTCAAGGAGGTCCTGGATAGCCTGGACCTTTCGGTCGTTGTCTACGATCCGGATCTGCGGTTCGTGCTCGCGAACAACGCGTACTATAAGATCTTTCCCAACGTGCCCTCGGACGGCAGCCGACGCGGCTGGAGCTTCGAAGCGATGCTGCGCGCGACCATCGGGGCCGAGCCGGCCCGGACCGCTTTGCAATCGCCTGAAGCGATCGAGGCATTCGTTGCGTCGCGGCTCGCCGAGATGCGCTCGACCGAGCCGTTCCGGCGCGAATATCAGGCCGAGAACGGCCGCTGCGATATTCTACAGCGCATCGTGACCCCGTCGGGCTATCAGGTCTCGACCCGCTACGACATTACCGAGCAGAAGCAGCTGGAAAGCCAGCTGCGCCTGGCGCTCGCCGCGGTCGAAGCGACCAGCCGGGCGAAATCGACCTTTCTGGGCTCGATGAGCCACGAGCTGCGCACGCCGCTGAACGGCATCCTCGGCTATGCCGAAATTCTGCAGGGCGCCATGCTCGGCGGCCAGATCGATCCGGGATATCGCAAGGCGGCCGGCAATATCGTCGAGGCCGGCCAGCATCTCTTGAGCCTGATCTCCGACCTGCTCGATCTGGCCCGGATCGACGCCGGCAAGGTCGAACTCTCCGAGGCCGACATCGATCTGACCGAAGCGATCAACGCGGCCGTCCGCCTGACGAGCGCGCGGGGCGCCGGCGGCGATCGGCTGACGGTGGCGCCGTTACCCGCCGGATGCCGGATGCGAGGCGACGCCCGCATGGTGCGGCAGATGCTGCTGAACCTGATTGGCAACGCGCTCAAATACGCGCCGGGCGCGCCGATCGTCATCTCGGTCGAAACCGGGCCCGACAATAGTCTGGATCTAGTGGTGACCGACCGGGGACCGGGCTTGCCCGATCATATCCGCGAGCACCTGGGCGAAGCATTCCTATCGGGCGCCGGCGGCGCCGGGCTGGGACTGGCGTTGGTCGGCGGCATGGCGCACGACCATGGCGGCCGGCTGCTGTTCGAGCCGGTGCCGGGCGGCGGCATGCGGGCCGTGATCCGCTTGCCCGCCGCGCGCAGGCTGTGACGTCAATCGTCCCAGCCGAGATGGCTCAGAAAGTCGCGGGTGCGCTCGACCGTCGGAGCCTCGAAGATCTGCTGCGGCGGGCCTTCCTCCAATAGGCGTCCGCGCTCGAACACGACCACCCAATTGGCGACGCGGCGCGCGAAGCTCATTTCATGCGTGACGACGATCATCGTCATGCCCTCCTGGGCCAGGTCGCGCATCACGTTGAGCACTTCGCCGACGGTTTCGGGATCGAGCGCCGACGTCGGCTCATCGAACAGCATGACATGCGGTTCCATCGCGAGCGCGCGGGCGATCGCGACGCGCTGCTGCTGGCCGCCGGACAGATTGGCCGGGTAATTCGCGGTCTTGTCGGCCAGCCCGACCTTTGCCAGCAGCGCGCGGGCGCGCTCCTCGGCCGCCTGGGCCGGCAGCTTCCGGACGGTGGTCAGGCCGATCGCGACATTCTCGAGCGCCGTCTTGTGCGGAAACAGCTCGAAACTCTGGAACACCATGCCCATGCGCTGGCGGACCTTGCGGATGTCCGCATCGGCTTTCGGCAAGGGCTTGCCCTCGAAGCGCACCGTGCCGCTGTCGATGGTCTCGAGCGCGTTGGTGCAGCGCAGCAGCGTCGATTTGCCGGAGCCGGACGGACCGATCAGGCAGACGACCTCGCCGGCGTTGACATGGAGCGACACGCCATCGAGCGCGGTAAAGCCGCCGTATTTCTTGCGCACGTCCTCATAGACCAGCACCGGCGGCTTGTCGGCGTTCTTGCGGGTAAAGGCGGTCATTCCCGCGCTCCGTATTTCCGGTGAATCCAGTCGGTCAGCTTCGCCTGCGGATAGCCCATCAGCCAGTAGATCGCCCCCATCGCCGTCAGCATCTCCAGCACGCGAAAGCTTTGCGACCGGATCTGCATCGCGGTGTGCGCCAGCTCGCCGACGGCGATGACCGAGACGAGCGAGGTATCCTTGAACAGCGAGACCCAGGTGCTGGCCAGGATCGGCAGCACCCGCCGCCAGGCCTGCGGCAGGATGATCTGTCGGAATACCTGGGCCCGGCTCATGCCGATCGCCAGGCCTGCTTCGGTCTGGCCCTTGCGGATCGAATTGATGCCGGACCGGAACGTCTCGGAATTATAGGCCGAGACGTTGAGACAGAGCGCGGTCAGGCCGGTGGTGAAGGGCGAGAGGCTGAGGTCGGTCAGCACCGGCATGACATAGAACGCCCAATAGACCAGCAGCAGCAGCGGCAGGTTGCGGAACAGCTCGACGAAGCCGGTCGCGAACAGGGCGACGGGCTTGAAGCGGGAACCGCGCATCAGGGCCAGCACGATCCCGCCCGGGACGGCGATGGCCATGGTCAGCGCCGTCAGCAGGATGGTGACGAGCGCGCCTTCGAGCAGCAGGCCGCGGCTTTGCCAGACGATCGACCAATCGAGGTTCATGAGCGGCCCAGGTGTGCCACGCGGCTGTAGAAGCGATCGATCAGCCGGGTGACCGGAAAGATGATCACGAAATAGACGATCATGACCGCCGAGAAGATCTCGATCGGCCGATAGGTCTCGCCGGCGAGCGTCTCGGCCTGGCGCATCAGCTCCGGGACGGCGATGACGGCCGCGATCGCCGTATCCTTGATCGTGACCGAGATGATCGACCCGAAGGCCGGCAGCATGCGCACGATCGCCTGCGGCAGCAGGATGTCGCGAATGATCTGCGGCCTGGACATGCCGAGGGCGAGGCCCGCCTGGACCTGACCCTTGCGGATGGAAACGATGCCGGCGCGGATCACCTCGGCGACATAGGCCGCGACATGGATCGTAATGCCGACGAGCGCCGCCCAGAACGGGGCGAAGCTATGGCCGGTCAGGATCGGCACGGAAAAATAGATCCAGACCAGCACGACGAACACCGGAATGGCCCGCATCGAATCGATGTAGAAGACCAGGGGAATGCGCAGCCAGAACGGGCCGTAGAGACGGCCGAGCCCGACCGCCAGTCCGAGGACGAAGCTGCACACGACGGCCGCGACGGACAGCAGGAGCGTCTGCCCCAGCCCGGAGGCCAGGAAGCGCCAACTGTCGATCAGGGGAGAGAAATCGAAATCCATGGTCGTCGGGATGAGCGAGGGACCGGCCAGGCGGCAAACGCGCGGCCGATCCCGCTTACTCACATCTTGTCGATCATCTTGGTTTCTTCGGCGGTCAGCGCCGGCTGCATCCGCGCTTCGACCGCCTTCAGCCAGGCCAGATATTCCGGCTGGTTCTTATCGATGGCGGAGCCGATGTCGGTGCCCATCTCCTTGCTGCTCTGGCAATTGTCACCCTCCGGAAACGCCTTCAGGCCCTTGACCTTCTTGTTGAGGGCGACCCAGGGAATCCGGTTGATCGGCGTCACGTCGGCGCGCTTGGCCATGATTTCCTCGACCGGCGCCGCGGTGCCGGCGGTGGAAACGCCGCGCAGCGTCGCGTTGGGAAACCGGGTCTGAACCCAATGTTCCTCGCCGCCGCCGGTATAATAGGCGACGACGACGCCGGCCTTGTTGAAATCGTCGATGCTCTTGGCGGCGGCGACCTTCGGATTGTCGGCGCGTCCGAAGACGCACAGGCTGGTGGCCGAATAGGTGATGAAGTCGATGACCTTCAGGCGCTCGGGCGTGACCGACAGCGGCGAAATGGTCATGTCGACCTGGTTCGATGCCAGCACGGGCACTTTCGTCTCGTGCGAGACGGCGACCGGCTCCAGCTTGACGCCCAGCAGCCGGGCATATTCCTTGGCGAGCGTCCAGCCGGGGCCGGTCCATTGATCGCCGCTGCCGCTGGTGTTTTCGACCAGCCAGGGCGGATTGGCCAGCACGCCCACGCGAAACACGCCGGATTTCTGGATGGCCTGGATGCGCGGGCTGTTGGTCGGCACCGCCTCGTCGGCGCGCACCGGGGCGGACCAGCCGGCGAGGGCGGCGGCCAGGGCCAAGGCGAAGGCGCCGCGTTTCACTGAAAGCATTGGAATTTCCCCCATTTCGTCTCTCGTGCGGCTCTGGCGGCCGCATTCGTCGACAGCAGGGGCGTATACTTGTATACAAGTTCGTTTTCCGTCAAGCGGAGCAACGGTCGCAGACAAGCGCGGGAGCGATTATGCGGGTCAGGCGAACGCCGACAGTCCCTTCGGGTGCCGCCGCGATCTATGAGACGATCCGCGCGGAAATCGTGCATATGCGGCTGATGCCCGGCGAACGCCTGTCGGAGAATGAGTTGGGCCTGCGTTTCGGCACGAGCCGGACGCCGGTGCGCGAAGCCATTCTCCGGTTGGTCGATGACGGCTTAATCGAGGTTCGCCCGCAACGCGGCACCTTCGTCAGCCGCATTTCCCTGAAAGCGGTGAAGCGGGCGCGGTTCGTGCGGAGCGCGCTCGAACTGGCGATCATTCGCGAAGCTGCGGAACGCGGGCTGCCCCGTGCGGCGATCGAAGAGGCGGAGCGCGCGATCGCCGATCAGCAGGCGGCCGGCAACGACGCCCGTCGATTCAAGGACGCCGACGATCATTTCCATCGCGTCTTCGCCGATGCCATCGGCTTCGGCGATCTCTGGTCGGTCGTCGAAAGTCAGAAGGCGCAGTTCGACCGCGTCCGCCTGCTGAGCCTGCCCGACGTGACACCGGTCGCGTTGCTGATCGGCCAGCATCGCGCCATCCTCGATGCCGTCAGGGCGCGGGATGCCGGGACGGCGGAACGCTCGCTCAGTGCCCATCTGTCGATCATCGTCGAGACCGCGACCGCGCTGCTGCGGACTCACCCGGATCTCATCGACGACGATCTGAACGCGTGAGCCTATCTAAAAGAAGCGCCGCAGGTTTGCGCGGATCCGCTCCAGCACCGATTGATCCGCCGGCGGCAGCGGAAAGCTTTCGCCCGTGATGGTCTCGTAGACGCTGATATAGATCCGCGCCGCTTCCAGATTGATCTCGTCCGGAATGGCGGGAAGCTCGTCGGCATAGGGGTCGCAGCGCGCGACGACCCAACTGCGCACGAAATCCTTATCGAAACTCTCGGGTTTTTCACCGGCGGCAAAGCGCGCGGGATAGCTTTCGGCGAACCAGTAGCGGCTGGAATCCGGCGTATGGATCTCGTCGGCCAGCACGATGTTTCCGTCGGGATCGACGCCGAATTCATATTTGGTGTCGACCAGGATCAGGCCGTGCCGGGCGGCGATTTCCTGGCCGCGGGCGAACAAGGCGAGCGCCAGGCGCGAGACATGGGCCCACTGGTCGGCGCTCAGCAACCCCTTGGCGATGATCTGATCGGGAGTCAGTTCCTCGTCATGGCCGGCGTCGAACGCCTTGGTCGTCGGCGTGATGATCGGCTGCGGCAGCTTCTGATTGGGCTTCATCCCGTCGGGGAACCGATGGCCGTACATTTCCCGCCGGCCGCCATTGTACATCGACAGGATCGAGGTCGAGGTCGTGCCGGCCAGATAGTCGCGCACCACGATCTCGACCGGCATGATCTTGAGGTTGCGGCACACCAGCACGTTCGGATCGGGATATTCGATGACGTGGTTCGGGCAGATGTCGCGGGTCCGGTCGAACCAGAAGCGGGCGATCTGGGTCAGGACCTGGCCCTTCAACGGCACCGCGGTCAGGATCCGGTCGAAGGCGCTCAGGCGATCGGTCGCGATGATGATGCGCCGGCCGTCGGGCAGGTCGTAATTCTCACGCACCTTGCCGCGGTAATGGTTCGGCAGCTCCGGGATGGCGGCATCGCGCAACACGAGGCCGGCATAGGCCGCGAGGGCAGGGGTCTTTACCGTGTCGTTGGTCGCCATCATCCAATCCCGATTTGCTCGAAGCGCCGAAGGAGGGCACCACCATAGCGCAAATCACCTGGCGCGGACCGGCAATGATTGCGCGGTTGCCGAGCATCCGGCGCAGCGATATCGAGCCGCCAGGGCGGGTTCTCGCTAGCTAGAGGACGTCGGGCGCCGATGCGCACCCGCCACGCTCGGCCTCGCGCTGCTTCAAGGCCTTGTCGAGCGCCTTGTACATCTGGCTCGGCAGAAACGGCTTCTGCAGGAAGCCATAGGGGCTGACGCGTTTGGCGCGGGCGATATGGTCCGGATCGCTGGTGCCGCTGAGAAAGATCGCGCCGATGCCGAAGCGTCGGCGCAACTCGCCCGCGATCTCGATGCCGTCCTGGGGACCCGGCAGGCGGATATCGACCAGCGCCAGCACGCACGCCATCTGCTCGGCCAGGCTCAGCGCCTCGGATGCGGTCGAGGCGACGCCGGCGACGCGGAATCCGGCCTCGAGCAGGACTTCGGCGACATAGGTCGCCACCATCGAATCATCTTCGACGATCAGCACGCACGGTTGGGCGGGGACGGGATCGACGGCAGGGCCGGGGCGTTCAGGTGGGGCGATACTCATGAGGTCCCGCGGATCCTTGGTCGTGCGGCCGGGCTATTCCTGCCGCAAAGCGCGCTTCTCCACCATAGGTGAACGGCCGGCGACCGGGATCGTTCCCGCGATCTTTGGGCCGATAGGTGATTTTCCCTGAATGGATCCCCGAAAACGGGCGACAGGAATGCGCCGCCGTCGCGTGGCGGATTTGCGTCTGACCGCGCGACCCGCTATGGTCCGGCCCCGTTCTCGTGGTTCGATTCCGGCTGGCCTTGCGCTGCCCGGCCCGATCCGCCTGCTGTTATATTGCCATCCTGCCGGAGTCTCGCATTGGCGGACATCTTCCAAGAGATTGATGAGGACCTGCGGCGCGACCGTATGGCCAAGCTTTGGGCGCGCTATGGCAAATACGCCATCGCCGCCGCCGTGCTGCTCGTGGTCTTGACCGCCGCCGTGGTCGCCTATCAGAATTATCGTCAGCAGCAATATCAGGCGCTCGGCCTGAAATATGCCGAGACCGGCCTCACCCTGCGCGCCGGCGACACCGACAAGGCCGTGGTCGGCTTCGGGGCGCTCGCCGCCGAGGACAAGGCAGGCTACGGCCTGCTGGCCCGCATCCAGGCGGCCGCGCTGAAGGCCAAGGCCAGCCAGGACAAGGAAGGCGGCCTCGCGGCACTGACCGCCATCGCGGCCGATGGCTCGGTCGATCCGGTCTATCGCGATCTGGCGACCGTGCTGGGCGGGCTCTACAGCGTCGACCAGACCAAGCCGGAAGACATCATCGCGCGGATGAAGCCGTTGGCCGCCGGTCCCTGGCGCTATACCGCGCTCGAAGTGACGGCCCTGGCCCAGCTCAAGGCCGGCGACAAGGCCGCGGCGCTCAAGACCTACCAGGAACTGGCGGATGATCTGGGCGCCCCGCCGTCGCTGCGTTCGCGCGCGACCGAAATCGTCAACGGCTTGAAGAACTGAGGATCCCGACCAGTGCTGAGCGTGAAGAAACTGACGATTCTCCTGGTCCTGCCTTTGGCGTTGGCCGGTTGCGATAGCTTCGGCAAGAAGAAAAAGGACATCATCCCGGGCGAGCGCATCTCGGTCCTGGCGCTCGAGAAGCAGCTCGAGCCCGATCCGGACCTGGCATCGCTGCAGGTGACGCTGCCGCCGCCGACGGTGAATGCGAACTGGCCGCAGGCGAGCGGCGGACCGAACCACGCCATGCAGCATCCGGCCCTCGGCGAGACGCTGAAGCAGGCCTGGCAGGTCACCGTGGGCGAAGGCTCGTCGCTCTATGGCGAATTGCTGGCGGGCCCGGTCGTCGATGACGGCGTCGTCTATGTGAAGGATTCGAAGTCGCTGGTTTCCGCCTATCAGGCGGCGGACGGCCATCGGATCTGGCAGATCGATGTCGCCCCCGACGACAACGACAATCAGGCCTGGGGCGGCGGGGTTTCCTACGATGCCGGCAAGCTGTTCGTGACGACCGGCTTCGGCCAGGTCCTGGCGCTCAATGCCGCCGACGGCAAGGAGGTCTGGCGCACCACGCTCGGCGTGCCGTTGCGCGAGGCGCCGACGGTGGCCGATGGGCATGTGCTGGTAGTCGACGTCGACAACGAAATCTTCGCGCTGGCCGAGGCGACGGGCGAGAAGCAGTGGAACTACGCCGGCATTCCCGAGACGGCGGAACTCGCCGGCGGCAGCAGCCCGGCGGTCGAAAGCGGCACCGCGGTGGTGCCGTTCAGCTCGGGCGAACTGGTGGCGCTGCGCATGGAGAACGGCCGGACCGTGTGGCAGGACAGCCTGGCGGCGACCCGCCGGTTCGACGCCATCTCGACCCTGGCGGATATTCATGGCCGCCCGGTCATCGACCGCGGCCGGGTGATCGCGGTCAGCCATTCCGGCCGGGTCGCCTCGATCGATCTCAGGACCGGCGAGCGCGCCTGGGAACAGGAAGTCGGCGGGACCTACACGCCCTGGGTCGCCGGCGATTTCATCTATCTGCTGTCGACCGCCGGCGAGGTCATCTGCCTGACGCGGACCGACGGCCGCGTGCGCTGGCTGACCCAGCTCGACCAATGGGAAGATATGGAGGGCAAGTCGGACCCGATCCATTGGGCGGGTCCCGTACTCGCCGGCGATCGCCTGATCCTGGTCGGCTCTCATGGGCAGGCCTGGTCGCTGTCGCCCTATACCGGCAAGGCGCTCGGCCGGCTCGACCTGCCGGAAGGCAGCTTCCTGGCGCCGGTGATTGCCGATAGCACGCTTTATCTGATGACCAATGATGGACAGTTGACGGCGTTGCGCTGAAGCTGAATGGGACCGGTGCCCCGATAGCGAGGGCGCCGGTCGGAAGGACTATAAGGTTATGAGTTTCACGGCGGCCATCATCGGCCGACCCAATGTCGGCAAGTCGACGCTGTTCAATCGGCTCGTCGGGCAGCGCTTGGCGCTGGTCGACGACCTGCCGGGCGTCACGCGCGACCGCCGCGAGGGCAAGGCGCGCCTGGGCGACATCGAATTCCGCATCATCGATACGGCCGGCCTGGAAGACGTGCGCGATCAAAGTCTCGCCGGCCGCATGCGCGAGCAGACCGAACGCGCGATCGACGACGCCGACGTGGTGATGATGGTCATCGACGCCCGCGTCGGCGTGACGCCGATGGACCGGCATTTCGCCGAGCTGCTGCGCCGTCGCGCCGTGCCGGTGATCCTGATCGCGAACAAGTCCGAGGGTAAGGCCGGCCTGGCCGGCGCCTATGAATCGTTCGAACTGGGCCTGGGCGATCCGATTGCGATTTCGGCCGAGCATGGCGAGGGCCTGAGCGATCTGTTCGACGCGCTGGAGCCTTTCGCCGACAAGCCGGTCGACAAGGATGCATTCCCCGACGAAGCGCCGGTTCGCGGCGACATCGACTTCGAGGAAGACGGCACGACGGACGATCCGACCAAGCCGATCCAACTGGCGATCGTCGGTCGTCCCAATGTCGGCAAATCGACGCTGGTCAACAAGCTGCTGGGCGAAGAGCGGCTATTGACCGGGCCCGAAGCCGGTATTACCCGCGATTCGATCGCGATCGAATGGGCCTGGCGCGGGCGCCCGATCAAGCTGATCGACACGGCCGGTCTCCGGCGCAAGTCGGTGATCGAGCATAAGCTGGAAAAGCTGTCGGTCGCCGATACGCTGCGCGCGATCCGTTTCGCCGAACTGGTCATCCTGGTCATCGATGCGACCCAGATGATGGAAAAGCAGGACCTGACCATCGCCCGCATGATCGAGGACGAGGGGCGTTCGATCATTCTCGCGATCAACAAATGGGACCTGATCGAGAACAAGCCGGCCGCCCTCGAAAAGCTGCGCGATCGCCTGGCGGTTTCCCTGCCGCAATGCCAGGGCATCCTGTGCATTCCCTGCTCCGGCGCCACCGGCATGGGCCTCGACAAGCTGATGGACGCGGGCATGCAGGCCCATGCCACCTGGAATCGCCGGATCGGCACGCCGAAGCTCAACCGCTGGCTGGCCGAGATCCAGGAGCGCCATCCGCCACCGCTGGTCTCCGGCCGCCGTCTGCGCCTGCGCTACATGACCCAGGCCAACACGCGCCCGCCGACCTTCGCGCTGTTTTCCTCCAAGCCGGGCGATCTGCCGGACGCCTATCGGCGCTATCTGGTCAATCTGATGCGCGAGACGTTCGACCTGCCCGGCACGCCGATCCGCGTGATGCTGCGCAAGAGCGACAATCCCTATGCCGGCAAAGACTGAGCAGGTTCAGAGCTGACATGAGGCCTGCTGACGAGCTTCGCTGGCGGCTGAGCGGTCTCCTGTCTAAGTCGACGGCACCTTGTCGCGACCAATCGCCCTCTGAATCAGATGTTTAGAGCCTGATCCGATCAAACCGAGCCGGTTCGATCGGATCAGGCTCTAGCCCGACGGGTCGTTGACGAAGAGGACTCACGGGCGCCGCCTCGGCTATGTAACAGTGGGGTGCGGCCGTCAGCCCCGACCCCGCGGGCACGGTGATCGCCAAGAACGTTCGTCCGAGGCGTTGCGATGCCAGTTGGGTTGTTCCTGCGTTCGGTCTGGCCGGCTTCCAAATGGCGCGTCGTCGCGGCGGCCGTTCTCGTCACGGCGCTGGCGCTCGGCGCCGTCTGGGGCAGCGCCATCTATTGGTTGATGCTCAATCGCGGCGAGCGGATCGAATCGACCAGGGAAAACTTGGCGCGGTTGACCGAGACGATCGACGAGCATGTCGATGGCCAGCTCCGCAGCGCATCGACCATCCTGCGCACGGTCGAGACCTGGCTGAATTTTCATCCGACCAGCGATCTGCGCCACGATCCCGAATTCGGCATGCTGGCGCACAGCGCCGGCGCCGGGCGGCCAGGTTTTGCCGGCATCCGCCTGATCCTGGCCGATGGCAGCGGTCTCGGTCCCACCGAAAATAACGGCCGGCCTTCGCTGAACTATACCAACGACGCCTTCGTCCAGGAGGCTCTGGCGGCGACACCGGGGCAATTGTCGCTCGGCGAGGCCGGCCGGCCGGCGGATGGCGAGCGCCGGCTGTTGCCGCTGGCGCTGCGCCTGCCGCAGCGGCCCGACGGCGTCGCGTTGATTGTTACGGCCATCGATCTCGACGACCTGGCCGAGGTCTTCGAGCGGGCGCGCCCGACGGCTGCCGGCGCCGTGTCGATGATGCGGACGGATCGGAAGCTGCTGATCCGCGTCCCAAGCCGCGAGCCGCAGAACGGCGCGGCATTCGCGCGCACATCCCTGTTCGCGATGCAGGTTCGGGAGGCGCCGAGCGGGGTCTACGAGAACCCGGTCAGCGCGTTCGACGGCTCGGCCCGGATCATCAGCTATCGCACGCTACCGGATTTCCCGGTCATCGTTGCCATCTCGAGCGGGCTGGCGGAGGTGCTGAGCGGTTGGCGTCGCGAACTCACTTTCTCCATCATCTTCGCCGCCGCCTTGTCCGCCGCCTTCATCGCGCTCGCCTGGTGGGTGGTGCATCTGCTGAGCGACAGTCAGAACCAGGCGGCGGAGCTCGCCGAATCCCGCCGGGTGCTGATCAAGGCGCAGACCCTGGCCCAGCTCGGCAGCTATCGGCGCCTGTTCGCGACCCAGGAGATCGCCTGGTCGGTCGAGGCGTGCCGCATCCTGGGCTATCCGCCCGGCATGGCGCCCAATTCGGTCGAACGCTATCTGGCGCTGATCCATCCGGACGATCTCGGCCTGATCGGCGACAGCTTGCGCGCGGTGCAGGAGGGGCGGTCCTACAGCTATGATTTCCGGATCGTCGACGCCCATGGCGAGGTCCGCCACCTGCATGCCATGGGCACGCCGGAGTTCGACAGCGGCGGCATGCCGATCGCCGTCGACGGCATCATCCAGGACATCACCGACCGCAAGCAGATGGAACAGGCGCTGCGCGACGCGCGCGACGCGGCCGAGCGCGGCAGCCGGGCCAAATCCGAATTCCTGGCCAACATGAGCCACGAGCTGCGCACGCCGCTGAATGCCATCATCGGCTTTTCCGAGATCATGCGCGAAGAGATCCTGGGCCCGGTGGCGGTGCCGAAATATCGCGAATACCTGGGCGATATCAACAGCAGCGCCCAGCATCTGCTGCTGATCATCAACGATATTCTGGACATCGCCCGGATCGAGGCCGGCCGGGTCGAGCTGAAGGAGGCGCGGATCGATCTGAAGCGGATGATCGAGGAATGCACCCGCATGCTGCACGGCCGGATCTCGGAGGCCGGGCTCAAGCTCGAAACCAGCTATGAGAACGGCGCGCCCTGGTGTATCGGCGATGAGCGTCTGTTGCGCCAGGTGTTGCTCAATCTGACCTCGAACGCGATCAAATTCACTCCGTCGGGCGGCCGGGTCCGGATTCAGGTCGGCCGCAAGGTCGGCGGCGAGCTGACGCTCGCGGTGCAGGATACCGGCATCGGCATGACCACGGAGGAAGCGGCAATGGCGCTCAGGCCCTTCGGCCAGGTCCAAGGCGCGTTCGTGCGCTCGCGCGATGGGGTCGGCTTGGGCCTGCCGCTGGCGAAATCCTTCGTGGAGCTCCATGGCGGCGTACTGCAGGTCGACTCGGCGCCTGGCCGCGGCACGACCGTGATGGTCAACCTGCCGCCCTGGCGCGCGGCGCAGGCGCTGGGTTAGCGAGCCTGCCCAGCCGTCATTCCCGCGCAGGCGAGAATCCAGCGAGAGCCGCGTCCGCGGCGACATAGGTTTCTGTTTCCGCGCTGCCGCGCGTAAGCGGTTGGATTGCCGCCTGCACGCTAGGCTATGTCCATATCTTTATGTTTCATTTCAGATGGTTAGTCTTTTACAGCGTCATGGCCGGGCTTGACCCGGCCATCCACGTGGTCGGGCAAGCCGATTTCACGGCCAAACAGGGCTCCGGCGGAGGGGCGTGGATGCCCGGGTCAAGCCCGGGCATGACGGAGTGTTAGGGTAACCTACTGATTCCAAAAGACGAAAACAGATATGTACATAGCCTGGCGCCTGCGCGGGAATGACGGAAACAGCTAAGCCAGCACCTGCTCCAGGAACAGGCCGGCGACATCGTCCGGCTGCGGCATCAGCGACTGATCCTCGCCCGGAAAGGCGGTGCGGCGCAGTTGGGTCGCGACCGGGCCCGGATCGACGAGCGCGACCTTGACATTGGTCTTGGTCAGTTCGGCGGCCCAGGTGCGCGCCATCATTTCGAGGGCCGCCTTGGAGACGGCATAGGCGCTCCAATAGGCGGTCGGCTCGTGCCCGGCGGCGCAGGCGGTGAACAAGGCGCGTCCGGACGGCGCCAGCTTCAACAGCGGCTCCATCGAGCGGATCAGCCGGTAATTCGCGATCACGTTCGTCTCCATCACCCGCTTGAACACCTTCGGGTCCTGGTGGCTCATCGGACCCAGCGAGCCGATATGGCCGGCATTGCCGATGAGGATGTCGAGCCGGCCGAAGCGCTCGTAGAGCGCCGCACCCATCTGGTCGATCTTGTCGAATTCCTGCAGATCGAGCGGCACCAGCGTGGCGCTGCCGCCCGCGGCCTGGATCTGGTCGTCGATCTCTTCCAGCGCGCCGACCGTGCGGGCGACCAGCACGACATGGGCGCCCTCGGCGGCGAAGCGCCGGGCGACGGCCGCGCCGATACCGCGGGAAGCCCCCGTAATCAGGGCGATCCGGCCCGCAAGCCGTCCGGTCTCGGCGCTCATGCTCAGGCGATCTCGTTCATCAGGGAAAGATTGGTCGCGAGGTTGCCCTGCTCGAAATCCGACAGCGGGATCGGATAGTCGCCGGTGAAGCAGGCGTCGCAATAGCGCGGCGCCTTCGGGTCGCGCTTGATGTCGCCCAGCGCGCGATAGAGCCCGTCGATCGAGACGAAGGCCAGGCTGTCCGCGCCGATGAATTTGGCCATGCCCGCGGTATCGAAGCGCGATGCCAGCAACTTTTCCCGCTCCGGCGTGGCGATGCCGTAGAAGCAGGCATTGTTGGTCGGCGGGCTGGAGATCCGCATATGGACCTCCTTGGCGCCGGCCTGGCGGACCATCTCGACGATCTTGAGCGAGGTCGTGCCGCGCACGATCGAATCGTCGACCAGCACCACGCGCTTGCCCTCGATATGGCGGCGATTGGCGTTGTGCTTCAGCTTGACGCCCAGATGGCGGATCTGGTCGGTCGGTTCGATGAAGGTGCGGCCGACATAGTGATTGCGGATGATGCCGAGTTCGAACGGGATGCCGCTTTCCAGCGAATAGCCCAGCGCCGCCGGCACGCCCGAATCCGGGACCGGGATGATCGTGTCGGCATCGACCGGCGTCTCGCGCGCCAGCTCCATGCCGATCTTCTTGCGAACCTCATAGACGCCGGCGCCCTCGACGATGCTGTCGGGGCGGGCGAAATAGATATATTCGAACACGCAGAACCGGCTCGGCCGGTTGCCGAACGGGCGATGGCTCTGCAACCCGTCCTCGTTGACGATGACGATCTCGCCCGGCTCGATGTCGCGCACGAAATCGGCGCCGATGATGTCGAGCGCCACGGTCTCCGATGCCAGCACATAGGATTCGCCGAGCTTGCCCAGCACCAGCGGGCGCACGCCCAGCGGATCGCGCACGCCGATCATGCCCTCCTTGGACATGGCGACGAGCGAATAGGCGCCCTCGACCTGGCGCAGGGCATCGACCATCCGCTCCAGCACGGACCGGCGCAGGCTGGTGGCGATCAGGTGGATGATCACCTCGGTATCGCTGGTCGATTGAAACAGGCTGCCGCGCCGGACCAGCTGGTTCCGGAGCTGGTAGGAATTGGTCAGGTTGCCGTTGTGGCAGATGGCGAGGCCGCCGAACTCGAAATCGCCGAACAGCGGCTGGATGTTGCGGATCGCGACCTCGCCGGTCGTGGCATACCGGTTATGGCCGATCGCGGCATTGCCGGGCAGGCGTTCCATCACGGCCGGCGAGCTGAAATTTTCGCCGACCTGACCGAGCCCTCGGTGGGCATGGAACTGGGCGCCGTCGTAGCTGACGATGCCGGCTGCTTCCTGGCCGCGATGCTGCAGCGCGTGCAGGCCCAGCGCGGTCAGCGCCGCCGCCTCCGGATGTCCGAACACGCCGAACACGCCGCACTCTTCGTGGAAATGATCGTCGTCGAACGGAACAGTCGTGAAGGTCATGGCTTTGATCCGGTCTGCTGGGCTTTGTCGACGAGATGCGTGAGATCGGTTTCGTCCTGCGGGGACGGTCCCTTGGGGGCGGCCGGCGGGTTGTTGGGCGTCAGCGCCGCGCCGAGCTTGTCGATGCTCTGCTTCAGCTGATTGCCCTCGTTGACCTTCTGCGCCGCCTCGGTCGCGGCCTGGGTCCCGCGCTCCAGCGTGCTGTGCGGGATGAGGTCGCGCAGCTGCTGGGCGCCGGCTTCGAGCAGGTTGCGGGTATGGGCCTGCACGACCCAGTTCGGCCGATCTTCGGGCTTCAGGAACTGGGTCATGACCATATAGGCGGCACAGACCACCAGCGCGCCGCGCGCCACGCCGAACACCATGCCGAGCGCGCGGTCGACCGCGCCCAGGCTCGACTGGCGCACCTGGTTCGACAAGACGCCGGTGATGATCGAGAAAATGATCAGGCAGATCACGAACAGGGCGGCGGGCGCCACCACGTCGGCCAGCCAGGGCCGCATGAAGCTGCGGGCGATTACGCGCGACGGCTCGAAGAAATAATAGGTCACCACCGCCGCGCCGATCCAGGCGGCGATCGAGAGCAATTCGCGGGCGAAACCGCGGACGAAGGCGAGCAGGCCGGACACGGCCACTACGGCAACGACGATGATGTCGAGCGCATTCATGACGGAATTCAGGCCCTCGTCGATGCGGTGTTGGTGCCCTCGGTGTCGAACATCTCGACGAGCTCCTGCAAATGTCCGATCTCGTTCTGCACGATGCCGGCAGATACCGGCTTCTGCCGTCCCCGTCGCGGCGGTCCGAGCGCGCGTTCGAAGCCGAGCTTGCCTGCTTCCTTCAGCCGCGCGTCCGACTGGCTGACCGGCCTGATCTCGCCCGACAGACCGATCTCGCCGAACACGACCATGTCGGCCGGAACCGGCTGCCCGGTCAGCGCCGAAACCAGCGCCGCCGCCACCGCCAGATCCGCCGCAGGTTCGGAAATCCTCAAGCCGCCGGCGACGTTCAGGTATACGTCGTTCGACCCGATTGCAAGGCCGCAACGTGCGTCCAGAACGGCCATCACCATTGCAAGCCGCGCGGAGTCCCAGCCGACCACGGCGCGCCGGGGCGTGCCGGGCGGCGAGGGGGCGACCAGTGCCTGGATCTCGACCAGCACGGGGCGGGTGCCCTCCATGCCGGCGAACACGGCGGCACCGCTGACCGCACCATGGCGGTCGGCCAGGAACAGGGCCGACGGATTGGCGACTTCGCTTAAGCCCGCATCGGTCATCTCGAACACGCCGATCTCGTCGGTCGGTCCGAACCGGTTCTTGACCGCGCGGAGGATGCGGAACTGATGGCCGCGCTCGCCTTCGAAATACAGCACGGCATCGACCATATGTTCCAGCACGCGCGGGCCGGCGATGGCGCCGTCCTTGGTCACGTGCCCGACCAGGATCAGGGTGAAGCCCACGCGCTTGGCCAGTCGGATCAGCTCTTGCGCCGCGGCGCGCACCTGGCTGACCGTGCCGGGCGAACTGTCGAGCGTGTCGAGATACATGGTCTGGATCGAATCGATCACGACGATGTCGGCCGCCTGGGCATGGTCCAGCGAGGCGGCGATGTCGCGGATGCTGGTGGCGGCCGCCAGTTCGACCGGGGCGCCGGTGACACCCAGCCGGGTCGCGCGCAGGCGGATCTGGTCGATCGATTCTTCACCCGAGATATAGATGCACTTGGCCTTGCCGATCGCGAGCGAGGCCACGACCTGCAGCAGCAGGGTCGATTTGCCGATACCCGGATCGCCGCCGACAAGAAGAGCCGAGCCCGGCACCAGGCCGCCGCCGCAGACCCGGTCGAATTCGGCGATGCCGGTCAGCCGGCGCGGCGCCGCCTCGGCGCTGCCTTCGAGACCGACGAAATTGATCCGCTTGCCCTTGGCGACGCCGGCGGCGCCCAGGCCCTTGGGCGGACCTTCCGGCTCGGCTTCCTCGATCAGGCAGTTCCAGCCGCCGCAGGCATCGCAGCGACCGCTCCATTTGGTGTGGACGGCCCCGCATTCCTGACAGACGAACCGGCTGCGGGGGCGCGCCATGGGACTAGCGGTTCCCGGCTGGGCGCATCAGGACGCCCGCACTTCCATCTGGATCGGCCCTTCGGCGCGTCCGTTGATGAATTGATCGACGTAGGCATTGCCGGAATGGTCGATCTCGGCCGTCTTGCCCTGCCAGATGATCTTGCCCCGATAGAGCATGACGATCCGGTCGGCGATCTTGCGCGCGCTCGCCATGTCATGGGTGATCGACAGCGCGGTGGCCCCCAGATCGCGCACGCGCTCGGCGATCAGCTGGTTGATCACATCGCTCATGATCGGGTCGAGGCCGGTCGTCGGCTCGTCGAAGAAGATGATTTCCGGCTTGGACGCGATGGCGCGGGCCAGGCCCACGCGCTTCTGCATGCCGCCGGAGAGCTCCGCCGGGGTCAGGTCGGCGACATCGGCGCCGAGCCCGACCTTGGCGAGCGTGTCGATCGCCAGCTTCTTGGCTTCGGACAGCTTCATGCCCTGGCCCTGGATCAGGCCGAACGACACGTTCTGCCAGACCGGCAGGGAGTCGAACAGAGCCGCACCCTGGAACAGCATGCCGAACTTCGCCAGCATCCGGGCCCGATCGGAGCTGCCCATATGGACGGTCGGCTGCCCGTCGACGAAGATCTCGCCGCTATCCGGGCGCAGCAGGCCCAGGATGCATTTCAGCAACACCGACTTGCCGCTGCCGGAGCCGCCGATGACGACGACGCTCTCGCCCTGGGCGATCTCCAGGTCGACGCCCTGCAGCACCTTTTTCGGGCCGAAGGCCTTGTGCAGATCCTTGATGACGATCTTGGCGGTCATGAGAAGAACACCGACGTCAGGAGGTAATCCATGAGCAGGATCAGGATCGAGCCGGAAACGACCGCGTTCGTCGTGGCCGAGCCCACGCCCTGGGCCCCGCCGCGCGAATGATAGCCGTGGTAGCAGCCCATCAGCGTGACGACGAAGCCGAACGCGGCGGCCTTGTACAGGCCCGACATCACGTCCGGCGTCTTGAGCGCCACCCAGGTCAGGTGCAGATAGCTCGACGGGTTGGCGTCGAGCAGATAGACCGCCACGATGTAGCCGCCCATGATGCCGATGATGTCGGCCACGATCACCAGCAGCGGCATGGTGATGACGCCGGCCAGGATGCGCGGCACGACCAGGTATTTGTAGGGATTGGTCGAGAGGGTCGACAGGGCCGCGATCTGGTCGGTGACGCTCATGGTGCCGAGTTCGGCGGCGATCGCAGCGCCGACGCGGCCGGCGACCATCAGGCCGGCGATGACCGGACCCAGTTCGCGGGTGACCGACAGAACGACCAGCATGGCCACGGCGGTATCGCCGCCGAAACCGGCGAAGCCGGTATGGCTCTGCAGCGCCAGCACCATGCCGGTGAACAGCGAGGTCAGGCCCACCACCGGCAGCGAATTATAGCCGATCAGCATCATCTGGCGCAGCACCAGCTTCAGATAGAACGGCGGGCGGACGATGTGACTGATCGAGACGCCGGCGAACAGGAAGAGGCGGCCGACGCTGGCGAAGAACCCGAGCGCGGAGCGGCCGATGGTCGCGAGGAAATCATTCATCTAGGCGGCAACCGGTCCATAAAGACGCAGCAGACGGCGGGAGAGGCGCGTCAGCACCTCGTAGCCGATCGTGCCGCAATCGCGCGCGAGATCGTCGGCGCCGTATTGCGGCCCCAGCACATCGACAAAGCCGCCGGGAAGCACCCATTGCGGCGGCACGGCGCTGACATCCACTGTGACGAGATCCATCGAGATGCGACCGATGACGGGAATTGCCACCGGACCTAGGAAGACACGCGCCGCATTGCTGCCCGCGCGCAGAACGCCGTCGGCATAACCGACGCCCAACGTCGCGACCCGCCGGGGGCGGTCAGCGGCGTAGGTCGCACCATAGCCAACGGTCCGGCCAGCGTCAATCTCGCGAACTTGCAGGATTTTTGCTTTAATGCCAACTACTTGGCGCATTGGGCTGACCTGCGTCGGTGTCGGGTTTAGGCCAAACAGCGCGGCACCCGGGCGAACCAGGTCGAAATGATAGCCCGGACCCAGAAAGATGCCGCTCGATGCCGACAGACTGCGCGGTGCCGGCGGCAGGCGGGCGGCCGCAGCGGTAAAGCTCGCGAGCTGGATCGCGTTCAGGGGATGGTCCGGCTCGTCGGCGCAGGCGAGGTGGCTGATGATGGCGGCGACCGGCATGCCATCCAGCAGGGACGGATCGGCGGCCAGGCGATCGATCTCCTCGGGCGGCAGGCCCAGGCGCGCCATGCCGGTGTCGAGCTGCAGGATCGCGGCCCGGCCGGGTGCCGCGGTCTGCCAGGCGGAAATCTGCCCCAGATCGTTCAGCACCGGCACCAGGTTGGCATAGGCTGCCAGTTCGCGCGCGGTGCCCGGGATCGGGCCCGACAAGACAGCAACGCGGGCGTCCGGCGCCGATTTCGCCAGATTCTGGGCTAGCACGACGCCTTCGTCCGGCGTGGCGACGAAGAACCAGCGACAGCCGGCGGCGGCCAGCGCGCTCGCCACCGGGATGACGCCCAGGCCATAGGCGTCGGCCTTCACCGCGGCGCCGGTCAGGCAGTTCGGACCGACGCGGAAGGCCAGCTGGCGCCAATTTTCGACGATCGCCTGCAGGTCGACCGTGATCAACCCGGTGACGCCGGCGGGAGCCTCGACGGTCGGCGGCGTCCAGCCCGCCAGCGCGTCCGGGCTCCCGGCGGCCAGCGCGCCGGGACTCCCGGCGGCTAGTGCGCCGGGATTATTCGTTGATTTCGGGGAGATGATCGGTGCCGACATAGTCGGTGAATTTGGTCGTCGCCCCGTCGAAACTCAAGGTAATCGTCCCGATGGGCCCGTGACGCTGCTTGCCGATGATGACTTCGGCCTTGCCGCCGGCCTTGCCCATCCGGTCCCACCATTCGGCATGGCGCTGAAGATACTTGTCTTCGCTCTCCTCCGGCCGGCGCGTCGGCTCGGCACGGCCCAGGTAGTATTCCTCGCGATAGACGAACATCACGCAGTCGGCGTCCTGCTCGATCGAGCCCGACTCGCGCAGGTCGGCGAGCTGCGGCCGCTTGTCCTCGCGCTGTTCGACCGCGCGGCTGAGCTGGGACAGCGCGATCACCGGCACGCTCAACTCCTTGGCCAGCGCCTTCAGGCCGCGGGTGATCTCCGAGACTTCCTGCACGCGATTGACCTCGGCGCCACGCGACGGCGTGCCGGTCAAGAGCTGCAGGTAATCGACGATGATCAGGTCGAGGCCCTGCTGGCGCTTCAGCCGGCGGGCGCGGGTGCGCACGGCCGCGATCGACAGCGCCGGCGTGTCGTCGATGAACAGCGGGATGCTCTGCAGTTCGAGCGAGGCCTGCACGAAGCGATCGAACTCGTCGCGGGCGACCTCGCCGCGGCGGATCTTGTCGCCCGACACGCCCGAGGCTTCGGACAGAATGCGGGTCGCCAGCTGTTCGGCCGACATTTCCAGCGAGTAGAACGCGACGACGCCGCCATCCTCGGCGATCGCCTCGCCGGTGACGCTGCGGCCCTGGCGGAAGGCGCGGGCGACGTTGAAGGCGATGTTGGTCGCGAGCGTGGTCTTGCCCATCGACGGGCGCCCGGCCAGGATCAGCAGATCGGAGGGATGCAGGCCGCCCAGCTTTTTGTCCAGATCGCGGAAGCCGGACGACACGCCCGAGGTCTTGCCGCCGCGCTTGTAGGCCGCCTCGGCGATTTCGGTCGCGTTCAGCAGGGCTTGTTTGAACGGTTGGAAGCCGCCTTCGGCTGCCCCCTCGGTCGCCAGATCGAACAGCTTCTTCTCGGCCATCTCGATCTGCTTCTTGGCATCGAGGTCGAGGTCCTGCTCGAACGCCTCGTTGACCACTTCCCCGCCGATCTCGATCAGCTGTCGCCGCAGATGCAGATCGTAGATCTGCCGGCCGTAGTCGGCGGCATTGATGATGGTGACGACGGAGGCGGCGAGCTGCGCCAGATAGCGCGCCCCGCCGATGTCGGCGAGTGCGCCGTCCTGCTCGAAGAACGGCTTCAAGGTGACCGGGCTCGCGATCTGACCGCGTTCGATCAGCTTTTCGGCCGCTTCGTAGATGCGCTGATGCACCGGCTCGAAGAAGTAATCCGGCCGCAGGAACTCGGACACCCGGTGATAGGTCGCGTTATTGACCAGCAGCGCGCCCAGAAGCGCCTGTTCGGCTTCGAGGTTCTGCGGCGGCGTGCGGTATGCGGGCGTCTCCGGTGGAGCCGGGACGGCCGGCGCGATCGAGCGGGCGGGATCCATGTCGGAACCAACCTACTGCCGACCGGGCCGGGGTGACATGGTGATTCGATCCACAGGCCTGTGGATAACGGGGATCAACCTCTGCAATTTTTACAGGTCAATCCCCGAAACCTACCTTCCGGATCGGCATGGCCGGGACGAGCGGGTGCGCCGCCTTCCATTCGGTCATGTAGTCCCGGGTCATCGGCACGGCATCGACGCGCTTGGACAGCTGGATCTGGAACACCATCAGGTCCTGAACCCTGAAGCCCGCTTCCGACGCCGCGAGATAGAATTCCCACATGCGGCAGAACCGTTCGTCATAGAGCGCCTTCACCTGATCCCAGTGGGCGACGAAGCGCTGGCGCCAGTGCCGCAGGGTTTCGGCATAATGCAGCC
>JAQGIC010000088.1 GCA_028288725.1 Rhodospirillales bacterium | reverse complement strand
GGATGCCGTGCTGCGCCGGGTCGGGGATATAGTCGAGATAGGCCTGGGCGACCGGCTTCAGCAGATTGCGGTCGAGGAACTGGTTGCCGGAGAAGATCACGCGGTTGACCGGCTCGGCCGGATCGTTCGCGCCGTCGGCGCCCGTCGCTTCCGCCTGGTCCGAGGGGGCGTGCGCGCAGGCCGCCAGCACCAGAAAGGCGCCGAGGCCGCACAGGCGGGCGGCGGCGGCCACCGGCTTCAGACGGTTCCGGTTCGAAAATATGTCGATCATGTTCATCAGCCTCGTTGTTGGTCGCGAAGCAGGCTGACCAGAGGGGTCAGGCCCGCGCCGTTTTGATCTGGAACCGCGTCGAACTGAGCCCGCATGACGGCCGCCATGCTCAGGCCGGCCACGGTCACGTTGGACAGGCGCCAGGTGGCATCGCCGCCCATCGCAAGGCGCCAATCGACGGAGAGTGCTCCGATGTGGTCGGTGGAGAATTCGCTGCTGACGGTCGCATTCGGACCGTCCAAAACCACCCCGGTAATCTGGAGGCGTCTTGCGCCGGCGCCGTGGATCCGCCCCGCAAAGTTATGGATCAGATAGTCCCGGAAGGCGGCGCAGAACTGCGCGCGATCCTCGGGAGAGGCTGCGCCCCAGCGAGCACCTAGCATCAACGCGCTGGCCGCGTTCAGGTCGAGATATTCGTCCAGGAGCGCTGCAAAACGCGTCCGCCGATCGGCTTCGCCGAGATCGGTCGGACCAAGCTCGATCGAGAGCCGCTGGTTGAAGTCGAGCACGAACTGCTCGACGCTGCCGGCATGGGCGGGGGCGGCGAGCAGGAGGAAGGCCCCGACCAGGAATGCGTTGATTCGGATCGTCAGCAGCGAGCCCAACCGCCGAGCGCGGTGACGGCCGCCCCGACCGTTGGGCGGCAGCGGCATCCTGCCAAGTTCCAGGAAGCTTTCCAGCCAGGTTCGACGCGATGGAAATCGGGTCGGGCCGAAGGACAAAAAAATCATTGAGATCGCCAATTCCGACATCGAGAATTGGGACCCTAGCGATCGAATCTATCTCAGTGATGTCGGCGTTAATTCAGGTCAGACCGAATATGTCTGAATTGAAATAAACGACTAGATAAAAACGGAGCGACATTTCTGTAACATCCAATAATCCTGCCGACCGCACGGCCCGGGATTGGTAGCGGCGAGGACGGACCGGGCGAATCCACCGAAACGATGTCGGTTATCATTCGAAGTGTATTGAATGTATCGAGCATGACATAAAGCACGGAGGCTTTGACATCAAAGGCAACCGTTGTTGCTGTAGTCTCGATTGATGATTTGTCGTGCAAGACTTCTCATTGTCGTTAGTGACCCGGATGTTTTGTCTCTCATTCGCAACGGCGGCTACATGTTCATGGCGGCGGCACAGCGGGGATGAAGCTGCCGTTCACCATGCGCGATACCATCGCCAAGCGTCTCTGTGCGGCCATCATGGTGACCGTGATCGGCACGGAGCTGCTCAATCTGCTGCTCAATATGTTCATCGGAAACTTCGGCCGACCGGCTTTTGAGCAGACCGGGCTGTTCGAGCAGGCCGCCGCGATATTCAGGATCGTGGAGGCGGCGCCCCCGTCTGTGCGACCGACATTGACCGCCGCCGCCGCGACGCCGCAGTATCAAGCCGACTGGTACGATGACGATTCGGCCGTCTCGATCCTGCTGCAGGCGGCGACCGGCATGGTCGAGGCCGACTATCCGGTGCTGGCCGCGCGGATGGCCAAAGTTCTGGGCGATCCAACCAGGCGTATCCTGTTTTTCGAGGCCGGGGATCAAGCGACGCTGCTGCCGGGTCTGCAGTACGACCGCGCCCGTCATCCGAATGCTTACTTCATGGCTTTGGGCCTGGATGATGGCAGCTGGCTGATTTTGACGGCCTTGCAGCGCAGCTGGGGCATGACCAGGGCGGACCGGATCGCGATCATCGCCACAATCCTGGTCCTGACGACCTTTCTGGCCTCGGCGGTGACGGCCAAGCAGCTGGCCGCACCGATGAAGCGCTTCGCCACGGCCGCCCGCCGGTTCGGCACGGATCCCAGGGCGCCGCCGCTTCCGGAGACGGGCCCGATCGAGTTTCGGATTGCGATCAGCGCCTTCAACGCCATGCAAGGTCAGATCGCGCGTTTCGTCGCCGATCGCACCGAAATGCTGGCGGCGATCTCCCACGATCTGCGAACACCGCACACGCGCATGCGGCTCCGCGGCGAGTTTGTCGAAGATGAGGAGCAGCAGCGCAAGCTGTTCGAAGATGTCGACGAGATGCAGACCATGGTCGACGAGGCCCTGGCGCTCTTCAAGGACAATGCGGCCGAGGAACAACCGACCAACTTCGATCTGGCCGAGCTGCTGCGGACCATCATCGATGATTTCGCCGACCGGGGCCATGATGCGGCCTATTTCGGTCCGGACCATCTCGTCTATGCCGGCCGCCCGTTCGCGCTGAAGCGCGCGTTCACCAATCTGATCGACAATGCGGTGCGCTATGCGCGCGCGCCGTCGGTCGAGCTCGAACGGACGGCCGACGGCGTCGTCGTCCGCGTGAACGATGAAGGCCAGGGCATCCCGACGGGCCAGCTCATGCAGGTGTTCTCGCCCTTCTATCGCCTGGAGCCCTCGCGCAATCGGTCGACGGGGGGCTATGGCCTCGGTCTGAGCGCGGCCCGAACCATCGTCCGCTCGCATGGCGGCGACATCGAACTTCGCAACCGGGAAACCGGCGGGCTGACGGCGGTTTCGATATTGCCGTGAGCCAGTGCCGCTGTTTCGGGCCCGACCGGAAAAGAGCTGTTCGTGAGTTCGTATGCTTAGCCTGAAACTTGGTCGATTTCATAAGCGGCATCCGCGGTTGTTCCGGCGGCGGCCGGTCATCGGTTTTTGAGCCGTGCTCGGTCGTTACTCCGGTAGGGTCTGGCCCATGGTCTCGCGGGAGAACGGGATGATCAGCAGGCCGAGCGCGAAGGCGACGGCGGTCAGCGCCACAGGGGTGCCGAGCGTGCCCATGCCGCGCACCGAGGCGGCGAGGCCGAAATTGACCGCGGCGCCGATGAAGCGGCCGACCGAGGTGCAGAAGGCGAAGGCCGAGGCGCGCACCTCGGTGCCGAACAGCTCGGGCAGCCACAGGCTGAACACCGCGAAATTGCCGCCGGCCATGCCCAGGAAGAACAGCACCGTCAGGAACAGCGGCAGGGCGGTGCCGACCGGCAGATAGAACGCCCAGCCGAAGCTGGCGACGATCGTCGCCATCATGCCGGTGAAATAGATCGCGAGCGTCTTGCGGCGGCCGATCCGCTCCGCCAGCAGCGGCAGCAGCAGGCAGCCGAGGATCGTGCCGACCGACAGGATCGCGGTCCCGAACGAGGCCATGCGGACCGCCGAGGGCTGGTCCATGCCCTGGGCCTTGGCCAGCGTGATGATCGCGGTCGGCTCATAGACGGCGCCGGCCCACAGGCCGATGACGGCGACGGTCAGCAGCGCCGACATAACGAGGGTCTGGCCGCGATGGGGCGCGCGGAAGATCTGGGCGAGCGGGCCACGCCGCTTCGCCGCCGGCACGCCGGCCACGGCACTGTGCTTATGCTCCCAGCGTTCCGGCTCCTTGACCTTGAGCAGGGTCACGATCGAAACCACGACCGGTGCCAGGCCGCAGGCGAACATCCAGCGCCAGCCATAGGCGGCGCCGACGGTGAAGTTCAGCGCGGCCGCGACGAAGAAGCCGAAATAATAGCCGGTCTGCAGATAGCCGGCGCCCATCTTGCGGCGATCGTCCGGCCAGGCTTCGGCGACATAGGTCCCGGCCATGGCCCATTCGCCGCCGACGCCGACGCCGGCCAGGAACCGGAAGACGGCCAGTTCCCAGATGTTCTGCGACAGCGCGGCGGCGCCGGTGAACAGCGCATAGATCAGCACCGTGGCGGCCAGCGACTTGGTCCGGCCGAACCGGTCGGCGATCGGGCCCCAGATGAACGACATGCCCCAGCCGATCAGGAACAGCGCGAACATGATCGAGCCGGCCTCGGCGATGCTGGCGGGCGAGGCGTCCATGCCCGATTTTGGCAGCAGTTCGGCCAGCGCGGGGCTCAGCACCAGGGCATAGATCACCGAATCCATGCCATCGAGCATCCACCCGAACCAGGCAGCCCAGAAGCCGATGATCTGCTGGCGGTTGAGCGGCGTGCGAACCCTCGGATGACCCATCGCGTTTCCTTCCCTGCTGTTTTTCGTAACGGACACACCTAGATGCCGTTCCGCGCCGCAGGTTGTCCCAGGCAGAATTGTCGCAGTCTACGATGCGGGCTGCAGTTGCTTCGGCGCCTCGCGCACAGGCGTGCGGGGACGTATCGAGGCGGTTGCAAAATCCTGTTCGTGGAGGCGGGGATCCGGCATTCGGCGGCCTTTCGCTCGCGAAAGGCGCTGCAGGAATTTGCCGAGGGCGGCAACGAGCCGCGACGGAAGGCGCCGCCGCGGCTCCGAGGGTTCGCTTTAGCGCCGCGCCGCGAACAGGCCGACCAGAAAGCCGACCCCGGCTGCGGCCAGCAGGGCGGTGATCGGCTGCTCGACGGCGAAACCGCGGACGGCGTCGATCGCGGCGCCGTAGGTCTGCTGAACCTCGCCGGCCGCCTCGCGGGCCCGGCCGCGCAGCTCGGTTCTGGCGGACCCGCCAAGCGCGCCAGCGGCACCTTCGATGCGCCCGATCACACGGCTTCCGGCACCCTTCACGCGATTTTCATCCATGGCTCTGCTCCCGAGGTCTCTATGGCCGTCACTGGTCCAGGGGTTCAGACACCCCAATGCGGACCGCCGAACAGGGCGAGTACCAGCAAGACGATGATGATAATGCCGACAATACCGATGCCGCCGCCACCGTAATAATTCCGGCGATATCCATAAAATCCGCCGCCGCCGAATAGTAAAATCAGAATAATAATAAGTAAAATCATGGCCGATCTCCTGTGTTTGTCGGGCTGAGAACGCGACGATTCTGGTATTCGTTCCATGATCCGGCCCGTGAACCAAGCCGGTCCAGTCGGAACGGCCGGCGCCCGGCGGCGTTCGCTTAAGACGAGGCCAATTCTGGTCGGAGAATAGAAATGAACAAACGGCTGTTGATGCCCTGTGCTGCCGCACTGGCCCTGATGATGGGGCTCGCGGCTTGTACCAACCCCAATGACCCGGGCCAGCGCGCGGCCGGCGGCGCCGTGTTGGGCGCGGGCGCCGGTGCGGCGCTCGGTGCGATCGCCGGCGGTGGCGGCGGTGCCGCGACCGGTGCGCTGATCGGCGGCGCCGTCGGTGCGGTGAGCGGCTACGCGACGACGCCGCCTGAACCGCAACCGACCTATTATCAGGCGCCCCCGCCGCGACAGGAGCCGCCCCCGGGCTATTATCCGGCGCCGCAGCCGCGACAGGAGCCGCCGCCGGGCTACTATCCGGCGCCGCAGCCGGGCTACTATCAGTAACCTCGTCTAGTCCCGGGTCAGGCGCCCCCTGACCCGGCGCGCGGTCCATGCCACGGCGCACAGCACGACGGGCACCAGCGCCGCATCGATGATCTCGGTCGACAGATGCACCCCGGCTGCCGGCGAGCGGCATGGCGCCCAGCTGTTCGCTCACGACGGCAAACGAGATGGAAGGTTCCTCTCGCCGCTCGATGGCGATGCGGCAGGCGACCAGAAGATCGGCGCCGAGCGCTTCGTACCAATCGGCCGGCAGATGCGCCAGCAACGGGTCCGGCTCGGTCAGCGGCCGGCTGCCGGCAGCGAACAGGGTGTAGGTCGCGAATTCGGTATGGCGTTCCCATTTCAGGCGGAAGCGGCCGAATTCCGCAGCGAAATGATTGCCGCCCTCCGGCGGTGCCACATCGAACACGGTGCAGAGCTGGGCGAGGCGCCGATGGTCCTCGGCCGGGCCGCCCGAGCCCGACAGCACCGCCAGATGCAGCACATGTTCCGGCGCCTCCACGGTGGTGAAAGGGCGGGCGTGCAATTCGTCGTTCAACGACCGGCGCAGCGGGTGGCCGATCGCGGTTTCGGTGCTCACGATGTCTCACCCCCGCTGCCTAGCCCCGATCGTGCCGCAAAGCCGCGGCTTGCGCATCTGTTGCGCGCGAGAGGATCGCGATACCGTCTTTTCGCTGGCGGCGGATCGCCGAGTTTGGTCTGCTGAGCGCCCAAAGAACCCGGGAAAACCCGGGACTTGAACCAGGGGTGATGTCATGGGGATTGGGATGAGGGCGTTCGGCGCGGTGACGCTGGCGGTGGGCGTCTCGTGTCACGCATTCGCGGCCGAGCCGGTCAAGATCGGCATGATCACGACTCTGTCGGGACCGGGCGGCTATCTGGGCGAAGAGGTGCGCGACGGCTTTCAACTGGCGATCGACCAGGACAGCGGCAAGCTGGGCGGCGTGCCCGTCGCGGTCGAGGTCGAGGATGACGGCCTGAAGCCGGGGTCGGCCAAGGACATCGCCCAGCGCATGCTGTCCGGCGAGCATATCAAGCTGATGACCGGCATCATCTTTTCCAATGTCGCGGGCGCCGTGGTGCCGGATATCCTGGAGGCCGGCGCGTTCTACGTCTCGCCCAATGCGGCGCCGTCGAGCTTCGCCGGCAAGGACTGCAACAAGAACTATTTCGTCGTCGCCTGGCAGAACGACGCGCTGCACGAGGCGGCCGGCGAATACGCCAACAAGCTCGGCTACAAGAAGATGTTCATCCTCGCGCCCAACTATCAGGCGGGCAAGGATTCGCTGGGCGGCTTCAAGCGCACCTACAAGGGCGAGGTGGCGGGCGAGATCTATACCAAGCTCGACCAGACCGATTTCGCGCCCGAACTGGCGCAGATCCGCGACGCCAAGCCCGATGCGGTGTTCCAGTTCGAGCCGGGCGGGCTCGGCATCACCTTCCTGAAACAATATGTCCAGGCCGGGCTGATGGAGAAGATCCCGATGGTGCTGGCCTCGCCCTCGATGGATGCCCGGACGCTGGGGGCGGTCGGCGAGGCGGCGCTGGGCGTGCAGGTCGCGTCCCATTGGAATTCGGATTTCGACAATCCGGCGAACAAGCAATTCGTCGCGGCCTATGAGGCGAAGTTCCATCGCACGCCGACCTATTATGCCGCCATGGGCTATGACACGGCCCGGCTGATCGGCAGCGCGTTGAAGAGCGTGGGCGGCGATGTCGACAAGGCCGACGCGTTCCGCGCGGCGCTGCGCAAGGCCGATTTCCCGTCGGTGCGCGGTGCCTTCAAGTTCGGCCCGAACCAGCATCCGATCGAGGATTGGTTCGAGCTCAAAGTGGTGAAGGGCGAGGAGGGCAAGCCGATCCTGAAGACGGTCGGCACGATCTACAAGGATCGCGCCGACGCCTATGCCGCGGAGTGCAAGATGTAGCGAGGCGCCGCGCATGCTGCTCGCCGAGCAGATCCTCAACGGCGCGCAGTTCGGCATCATGCTGTTCCTGCTCGCCGCCGGCCTGACCCTGGTGTTCGGCATCATGGGCCTGATCAATCTGGCCCATGGCTCGCTCTATATGATCGGCGCCTTCGCCGCCGCCTGGGCCGGCAACGCCACCGGATCGTTCCTGACGGCGTTGCTGGTCGGCATGGGAGCGGCCGCCGCGATCGGCATGGCGGTCGAGGCCGTGGTGCTGCGCCGGCTCTACGCGCGCGATCACCTGGACCAGGTCGTGGCGACCTTCGGCCTGATCCTGTTCTTCAACGAGGCCGCGACCATGCTGTTCGGCCGGCAGCCGCTGTTCGCCCGCATGCCGCCCTGGCTCGCGGGCTCGGTCGAGCTGCTGCCGGGGGTGCCCTATCCGGCCTACCGCCTCGCGATCATCGCGGTCGGGCTGCTGGTGGCGCTGGCACTCTATCTGCTGGTGGCGCGCACCCGGCTCGGCATGCTGATCCGCGCCGGCAATTCGGACCGCGAGATGGTGCGCGCGCTGGGCGTCGATATCGGCCTCATCTATACGCTCGTGTTCGGTCTGGGCGCCCTGCTGGCGGGGCTGGCCGGCGTCATGGCCGGGCCGGTGTTCTCGGTCCAGGTCGGCATGGGCGAACAGGTGCTGATCCTGACTTTCGTGGTCATCATCATCGGCGGCATCGGTTCGGTGCGCGGCGCCTTCATCGGCGCGTTGCTGGTCGGCATGGTCGATACCCTGACGAGAGCGTTCCTGCCCGGGCTGCTGAAGGCGCTGCTCAGCACGTCGGAGGCCGACGCGGTCGGCAACGGCGTCTCCTCGATGGCGGTCTATCTGCTGATGGCGGCGGTGCTGTTGTGGCGGCCGCGCGGATTGTTCCCCGCCCATGGCTAAGCTCACCCGCGCCAAATTCACCCGGGAACGTATCCTGATCCTGGTCGGCCTGGCGCTCATCCTGGCCTATCCCTGGGGCGTCGCGGCGGTCGGGCAGCCGTTCCTGATCGGGCTCGGCGCACGTATCCTGGTGATGGGATTGGCGGCGGCCAGCCTGGATCTGATCGTGGGCTTCGGCGGCATGGTCAGCTTCGGCCATGCGGCCTTCTTCGGCGTCGGCGGCTATGTCGTCGGCATTCTGGCGTTCCATGCCCATGACGGCACGGATCTGCTGGGCGTCATTCCGGGCAGCAATCAGGCGCTGGTCGCCTGGCCGGCCGCGATCGTGCTGGGCGGCCTGGCGGCGCTGGCGATCGGCGCGCTGTCGCTCCGCACCACGGGCGTGCATTTCATCATGATCACGCTCGCCTTCGCCCAGATGCTGTTCTTTCTGGCCGTCTCGCTCAAGACCTACGGCGGCGACGACGGCCTGAGCTTCCGCCCGCGCAACCTGCTGCCCGGCCTCGATACCAGGAACGAGACCAGCTTCTATTACGTCGTGGCAGTGCTGCTGGTGGGGTTCCTGATCCTGGCGCGCCGGCTGCTCGACGCGCGCTTCGGCACGGCGCTGCGCGGGGTGCGCGAGAACGAGCGGCGGCTGGCGGCGCTCGGCATCGCCCCCTATGGCATCAAGCTTGCCGCCTTCACGCTCGCGGGCGCGGTCGCGGGGCTCGCCGGCGCGCTGATGGCCAACCAGGCGCGCTTCGTCAGCCCGGAGCTGCTGCATTGGACCAAATCCGGCGACCTCCTGATCATGGTCATTCTGGGCGGGCTCGGCACGCTCTACGGGTCGGTGCTGGGCGCGGCCGTGCTGATCATTCTGGAAACCGTGCTGGCGGCCTGGACCGAGCATTGGATGGTCGTGCTGGGGCCGGTCCTGGTGGCGCTGATCCTGTTCGCGCGCGGCGGGTTGTGGGGCGTCCTGGCCGGGACGCGCCGGTCATGAGCGCGCTGCTCGAAGCCCGGAACCTGGTGAAGCGCTTCGGCGGGCTGGTCGCGACCAACGACCTGTCGCTCAACGTCCGGTCCGGCGAGTGCCATGCGCTGATCGGCCCGAACGGCGCCGGCAAATCGACGCTGATCGCCCAGCTGGCCGGCGAACTCCGGTCGGACGCCGGGACGATCCGGTTCGACGGCGCCGATGTCGGCCGCCTGGGCATGGCGGCGCGGGCGCGGCGCGGCCTGGTCCGTTCGTTCCAGATCACCGCCGTGCTGCCGGACTTTACCGTGCTGGAGAACCTGGCGCTCGCGGTGCAGGCGCGGCAGGGACGCCACTACGGCTTCTGGCGCCGGGCGGCCGACGAACCCGCCTTGCGCGATCCGGCACGGCGCCTGATGGACGAGATCGGTCTTGGCGAGCTCGCCGAGCGCAAGGCGCGCGAACTCGCCCATGGCGAACAGCGGCAGCTGGAACTGGCGATGGCGCTCGCGACCGAGCCCAAGCTGCTGCTGCTCGACGAGCCGATGGCCGGGATGGGGCCGGAGGAATCCCGCCATATGATCGCGCTGCTGCAGCGCCTGAAGGGCGGCGTCTCGATCCTGCTGGTCGAGCATGACATGGAGGCGGTGTTCGCGCTGGCCGACCGGGTGACCGTGCTGGTCTACGGCGGTGCCGTCGCCAGCGGCGCGCCGGACGCGATCCGCGCCGATCCGGCGGTGATCGAGGCCTATCTCGGCACCGACGAGGCGGAGGGCGCCTGATGCTGGTGCTCGAAGGCGTGCAGGCGGCCTACGGCCAAAGCCGGGTGCTGTTCGACATCGCGCTCACGGTCGAGGCGGGCGAGGTCGTGACCCTGCTCGGCCGCAACGGCATGGGCAAGACCACGACGATCCGGGCGATCATGGGCCTCACTCCGCCGACGGCCGGGTCGATCCGGTTCAATGGGCGCGAGATCGCCGGCCTGGCGCCGGAGAAGATCGCGCGGCGCGGCATCGGTCTGGTGCCCGAGGGTCGCCGTGTTTTCCCGACCCTGACCGTCCACGAGAACCTGGTGGCGACCGCGGCGTCCGGCGCCGATCGGGCGGATCCCTGGACGCTCGACCGGATCTACCAGATGTTCCCGCGCCTGGCCGAACGCCGCAAGCAGCGCGCCGGCACCCTGTCCGGCGGCGAGCAGCAGATGCTGGCGATCGGCAGGGCGCTGATGACCAACCCGCGCCTGTTGATCCTGGACGAGGCGACCGAGGGTCTGGCGCCCCTGGTCCGCGCCGAGATCTGGCGCTGCCTGCGGCTGTTGAAGGAAGAGGGCGAGGCCATCCTGGTCGTCGACAAGAACTTGGCGGCACTGAAGCGGCTGGCCGACCGCCATGTCATCATCGAGAAGGGGCGCACGGTCTGGAGCGGCGACGGCGCCGCTCTGGAAGCCGCGCCGGAACTGGTGCGGCGGAGCCTGGGGGTATGAGCCCATGATCGACATCGGGCCGGTGACGGCGACCCACGACCAACCGCTCGAGGAACTGCGCCTGGCCCAGACCTGGCATGCCGGTCGAGCGTCACCGGATCGTGCCCGGGCGCAACCATTTCACCATCCTGGACGAATTCGCCGTGGGACTGTTGGCGCTGGCGGCAAACCGAGCCGATTTGATCGGATCAGGCTCTAGGCCGGAACCCCCGGCCGCCCCATGGGTTGGAATGGAGCAGTCAACGAGGGGAGTAGCGGATATGGAAGACAATAGCGTCATCGGCGCGGCCAAGCGGGCCGCCGGCCGTGTCGAAAGCTCGGCCGGGGCTCTCATCGGCGATACCGGCACCGAGATCCGCGGCAAGATGCGCGAAATGGGCGGCGCGGTTCAGCAGGGCTACGGCGATGCGACCGACCGGACCCGCGACCTGATCGGCAACAACTCGCTGACCGCTCTGCTGGCGGCCGGTGCGCTCGGATTGACGGTCGGGCTGTTCCTGGGGCGTCGGTAGTCGCTTCCCAAAAAAATCGTCATGCCTGGGCTGGGACCCGGGCATTCACGCGCACTTTTGCGGGTGCGCTCCGACCACGGCGTAGCGCGCGACGCCGTGGTCCCCCGGGGGTGACGGCTGGATGGGCTTGGATCAGCTCGCCAGCGCGTAATTGTCCAGTCGCAGGGTCAGGCAATAGGCCGACCCCCCGCTGCGGCCGAATGAGCCGAGCGGCACGCGGTGGACCGTGTAGCCGCGTGCGCTCAGCTGCGCCTCGAGCGCCATGCTACAATTGCCGAACACCAGATCCCGCCCGACCGCGACCGAGTTGGCCGCGAGCGTCTCGGCGTCGGCATCCTCGACCGCGATCAACCGTTCCGGGCCGATCAGGTCGCGCATCATCTGCACGCCGTCGGCGGTGAAGGCGCACGGGACATAGAGCACTTCGCCGCCCGACAGCACGCAGAATGCGGTGTCGAGGTGATAGAAGCGCGGATCGACCAGTTCGAGCGCCACGGTCGGCACGCCATAGACCCGCGCGATCGTTTCGGTCGCTTCGCGCGACGAGCGCTGGCCCCAGCCGGTCCAGAACATGCGGCGATGGGGGTCCCAATAGCAGTCGCCGGCGCCTTCGAAGAAGATGCCCTCCGGCAATTCATGGATCTCGTCGACCACGCCGTCGCGCTGCAGCCGATCGAAGAAGACGCGGCCGTGGGCTTCCTCGCCCTGGCGCTCGGTGCATTTATAGCGGGCCAGCACGACCTTGCGGTCCAGCACCACGGCGCAATTGGCGGTAAACACCAGGTCGGGCAGCCCCGGCTGCGGTGGCATGATCTCGATATTGGCGCCCAGGGACCGGTAGGTGTCGTAGAGCTTCTGCCAGCCGACGCAGGCGTCATGCGCCAGCGTCTCGGCCGACACGGCCCAGGCGGCGGGGTCCATCCAGGGATTGATCTTGTAGCTGACCTCGTAATGCTCTGGCGGGCACATCACCAGATGCGGGCCGGTCACGGCAGCGCGCGGGATGGCCGGCGCAATGCGGCCGGAAACCTGCTTCGGTGTCGCGTCGCGGATCGTCCGTTCAACCACGTCCAGACCCCACTCCAGTTCCTGTCGCGTGATGGTGAGCGGCGGGGCGAAACGCACCACCGTATCGTGGGTTTCCTTGGTCAGCAGGCCACGTCCTGCCAGCTGCTCGCAAATCATGCGCGCGTCGGCCAGCGCCGGATCGAGTTCCATCCCGACCCATAATCCGGCGCCGCGCACATCGACGATCGCAGCCGATCCAATCGCTTCCAGCCGTTCCTTCATATGGCGACCGAGGATGGCGCTGCGCGAAACCAGCTGTTCCTGCTCGATGACGTCGAGCGCTTCGAGCGCCACAGCCGCGGCCAGCGGATTGCCGCCGAAGGTCGAGCCGTGGCTGCCCGGATTGAACAGATCCATCACTTCCGATTTCGCGACGAAGGCCGAGACCGGCAACAGGCCGCCGCCGAGCGCCTTGCCCAGAATGACGCCGTCCGGCAGCACGCCCTCGTGCTGATAGGCGAACCATTTGCCGGTGCGGCCGAGGCCCGACTGGACCTCGTCCAGGATCAGCAGCACGTTCCGCCGGTCGCACAGGTCGCGCAGGCCCTTGAGGAAACCCCTGTGCGGCGTGACGATGCCGGCCTCGCCCTGGATCGGCTCGACCAGGATCGCCGCGGTGTGGGGTCCGATCGCGGCCTCGAAGGCGGCAAGATCGCCGAACGGCACGATGCGGAAGCCGGGGGTGAAGGGGCCGAAATCCTGGCGGTAGGCCGCCTCGCTGGAAAATCCGACGATGGTCGTGGTGCGGCCGTGGAAATTGCCGGACGCCACCAGGATCTCGGCCTGGTCCTCCGGAATGCCCTTCACCTGATAGCCCCAGCGGCGTGCCGCCTTGATCGCGGTCTCGACCGCCTCGGCACCGGTGTTCATCGGCAGCACCTTGTCGAGACCGGTCAGTTCGGCCAGGCGCTGCATCAGGGGGCCGAGCTTGTCGTTCATGAAGGCGCGGGACGGCACGGCCAACCGGCCGGCCTGTTCGACCAGGCGCGCCACCAGCCGCGGGTGGGAATGGCCGGTGCTGACGGCGGAATAGGCGCTCATCATATCGAGATATTTGCGGCCCTGGTCGTCCCACAGCCAGACGCCCTCGCCACGGGTCAGCACGACCGGGATCGGGTGATAATTGCCGGCGCCGTAGCGTCGTTCGATCGCACCAAAATCCATGGTCTGCCCCTGTTTTCCATTGCCTGGGATTGTAGGCGGAGAGACACGGCAGGTGCGGCCGAAGCGCGCGAGTCGCACAGCAGGATCGGCTGTCTGGCGGTATCGAAGGTGACTAGTTCTGCTGCGCCGCGTTTTTGGCCAGCAGCGCCAGCGGATATCCGGCGAAGCGGCGCACCGGTTTCATGACGAAGCGCGAGGTGATACGCGCGACGCCGACCGTGGGCTCGTCGAGCCAGGCGGTGGTGAGCGCGTTGTAGCGCTCCAGATCGGGGCAGACCATCTGGGCCAGATAGTCGAACTGGCCGCCGACCAGGAAACATTCGACCACCTCGGCGCAATCGGCCAGGTGGCGTTCGAACGCGGCCAGCGCCTGGGTCGATTGGCTTTTGAGCGTGATCTCGGCGAAGGCATGGACCAGGTCGGGCAATTGGCCGATCTCGATCACGGCGCGATAGCCCGAAATCAGCCCGGCCGCCTCCAGCCGGCGGACCCGTTCCAGGCACGGCCGCGCCGACAGACCGATACGCTCGGACAGGCGCTGGTTGGTCATGCGCCCGTCCCGCTGCAATTCGGCCAAAATCTTCAGGTCTAACGGATCGAGCTTTCTAGGCGGCACGGGTGGATCGATTCCAGGGTTGGGGAAGGTGGCTCCGACGAGGGGTGGATTTCCGGCGGCGACGGATCAGTCTATTGTCGACGGAGCGGCTGTCCCCTGTCCAGGGGCCGGAACGGCAATTGTGATGAGGGAATTTCGATGGCAAAGCCAGCGCTCGCGCAGGCGGCCGATCCGACGGCGGTGACGGATCACGCGGTGGCCGCGCATGGCGCGATCGGCCATGGCTTCGGCGGCCAGCCGTTCGGCGGCATGATGATCCATCTCGGCAAGTCGGCGAATGAGTTGTGGGCCGCCGTCAAAGCCATGCTGTCGGACGCCGCCCATGCGCCGAGCCTGACCCATCAGGCGGCCTCGCTGCTGACCAATGACGGCGAACTGGGCTCGGTCACCTGGGTGCTGACCTGCTTTGCCGCGACCGTGCTGTTGGCGCTGGCGGGTGCGGCGCTCGTGCATCGGCTGCTCGCGCACGAGCGCCGGCGCCTGGCCCAGGTCAAGGTCGACCGGGCGAGCCGGGGCATTCTGCTCGGGTTCGAAGGGCTGCTGGTCGATCTGCTGCCGCCGGCCACCTATCTGCTCGGCTGCGGGGTGCTCTACAACCTGTGTTTTTCGGCCTCGGGGTTCGTCTTCGTCGGCACCGACGTGTTCCAGGGCTTCGCGGACGCGTTCTTTCAAAGCTCGACGATCGGCTGGGCCGCCTATGTCATCCTGGCTCAGCCGTTCGCGGCCGAGCGGCCGAACCTGCGGCTGGTGCCGCTCAACGATGACGAAGCGCGCCGGGCGCGTCGGGTCCTGGCTCGGATCATCGCCACCGCCATGCTGCCCTGGATCGTGGCCCAGGGCCTGTTTTACCTGTGGTTCGGCGATGGGCTGCCGCATCTGATCATCATCACCGCCAGCCTGGTCGTGGGCTTCATGTGCCTGCGCGCGCTCTACAGCATGCGCCCGTTCCTCCACGGCTTCGCGCGCTACTGGCATTCGCTGGCGGTGTTGAGCGTGTTCGGCCTGGGAGCCACCTGGATATTGGGCGTCCTGCTGCTGCCGACGCCGCCGTTCGACCGGGTGCTGGGCACGCTGATCGTGCTGGGCGCCATGCCCGCGTTCGACAGCATGGTGGCGCTGGCGCTCCGGCAGTTGAAGGCGCGCTTGCTACGACGGCACCGGGTGGAGCGACTGATCTTCGTGCCGGGCGACGAGGGCGAACCGCTGCAACCGCTGGCCCAGCCCACCGAGGTGCCGGGCGTCTCGGCGGATCAGGACCAGGCGATCGACGCCTTCACCCAGGTGCTGCACTACGCCGCGTCCTGGGTGTTCCTGCTGGCGGCCGGCGCATTCCTGGCGCGGCTCTGGTCGCTCGATCTGATCGGCCTGCTCGGGGCGCACGATGCCCGGACCTTCGTCGGCGTGCTGTTCGATGCCGGCGTCACGTTGCTGATCGGCTGGTACGTCTGGCGTCTGTTCGAGACCGGTCTTGCCGTGGCGTTGAGCCGCGAGGCGAGCGGCCCAGGCAGCCGGGCCAGCACGGTCCAGCCGCTGCTGCGCTCGATCGGCATGGTCGTGATCGCGGCGGTGGCGCTCATGTGGTCGCTGTCGGTGCTGGGGCTCAATATCGCGCCGCTGCTGGCGTCAGCCGGCGTGGTCGGCATCGCGATCGGCTTCGGCGCCCAGACCCTGGTCAAGGATCTGTTCTCCGGCGCCTTCTTCCTGATCGAGGACGTGTTCCGCATCGGCGATTATATCGAGGCGGGAACGGCCAAGGGCACGGTCGAAAAGATCACGTTCCGCACAGTGGCGCTGCGCCACCAGAACGGTCCGCTGCATTTCGTGCCCTATGGCTCGCTCGGCAGCGTGCGCAACAATTCGCGCGACTGGGTCATCGACAAGTTCGAGATCCCGCTGCCGACCAATGTCGACAGCGAGACCGTGCGCCGGATCGTCAAGCGGATCGGCCTCGAGATGCTGGAGCAGGACGAGTTCGCGTCGCTGATCATGGCGCCCTTGAAGGCCAAGCTCTATCGTATCCAGCCCGGTGCCAAGATCTTCCGCTGCAAGGTCCAGACGCCGCCCGGCAAGCAGTTCGAGATCCGCACCGAAGCCTACCGCCGGATCGAGCAGGCCTTCGCCGAGGCGAATATTCCGTTCGCGAACTACGTCCTGTCCTCGGTCGCGGTCCATCCCCCGGCGGAGCAGATCACCGATCCGCTCCAGCCGGTCAAGGAAGTGCGCGCGGCAGAGTAGGTTCGCGGATCAGGGTGCCGCGGGCGGGCGCCCGTCGCCGCGCAGAAATGCCACCATCTCGGCATTGCCCTGCTGTGCCGCCAGCCCGATCGCCGTGTTGCCGGACGCGTCCTTCAGGGCCGGGTCGGCACCATGCGCCTCGAGCAGTTTGACCATCTCGGTCCGACCGAACAGGGCCGCCATCATCAGCGCCGTCTGGCCGGACTTATTGACGGCGTTGACGTCGCAATGTTCGCTCAGCAGCCGTTCGCCGACCTTGGCCTCGCCCTTGAACGCGACGCCCATCAGGCTGTTGTTGCCCTTCGGGTCGACGGCGCACGCATCGGCGCCCTGCTTGATGAGGAAATCGACGGCGGCCAGCTGGCCGTCGTAGGCGGCGAGGATCAGCGGCGTATAACCACGCTCATCCCGCGCATCGATCGGCATGCCGTCCTTGATCATGCCTTGGAGCAGATCGACGCGGCCCTCGCGCGCGGCTTCGAAATACAGCTCTCTGACATGGGCGGGGTCGAGATTGGCAGGAGCGGGATTTTGCGCTCCCGATGCCCCTTGGACCGTCGCCAGCCCCGCCAGACCCAGGCAAAGGACGAGCCCTGCCGCCGGAAGAAATGGAATCCATCGTTGCGCCATTGCCGTGCCTCGAAAAAGAAAAAGATGGCCGCAGGCAAATGCCCGCGGCCGCTTTGAGATCGAATGTCGTCAGTGGTCCGCCATCGCCTCGACATCCTTGATGTCGGCCTTGGCGGCGGCGGCCAGCCGCGTGCCGTAGTCCTTGTCGGCGCGATAGAAGTGGCTGACCATAATGTCCTTGACCTGCTCGTTCTTCACTTGACCGAGGTCGGCCGCCAGATTCTTGATCAGGTCGTCCTGCTCGACCTTGCTGAGCGCGCGATAGAACTCGCCCGCCTGGCGGAAGTTTTCCTGCTTGTCGATCGCCTTGGTCTGGGTCATGCCGTCGACCTTGTATTGGGCATAACGGAAGGCCGGCTGTTCGGCCGGCTGGCCCGGAACGTTCGTCGGATCGAAATTGGTGTTGCCCGTGCGCGGGACGGATTGCATCGCGCCGTCCTGGTTGTTGTTGGCGACCTGAACCAGCGGGCGGTTGGCCGGCAGCTCCTCATAGTTCACGCCCAGGCGATAGCGCTGCGTATCGGCATAGGCGAACAGCCGGCCCTGCAGCATGCGGTCGGGCGATGGCTCGATGCCCGGGATCAGGTTGCTGGGAGCGAAGGCCGCTTCCTCGGTATATTCGAAGTAATTGGCCGGCACCTTGTTCAGGGTCATCGTGCCGACCTTGACCTCGGGCACGCCGCTCCAGACCTTGGTGTCGTCGAAGCCGTCATAGCTCAGCTTCTCGACCTCTTCCGGGGTCATCAGCTGCACATAGAGGTCCCATTTCGGGAAGTTGCCGGCGACGATGTTGGCATAAAGATCCTTCGTCGCGTAATCCGTATCGGTCGTCCTCATCTGCTCGAGGGTCAGGCCCTTGAGTCCCTGCTGGCTCTTCCAGTGGAACTTCGCGAAGACCTGCTGGCCCTTGGCATTGACCAGCCGGAAGGCATGCACGCCGTAGCCGTCCATCGTGCGGTAGCTGGCCGGCATACCGATCGTGTCGGTATAGAGCTGGGTCAGCATGTGCGTCGATTCGGGCACGCGGGAGAAGAAGTCGAACGCGTTGTTCGGGTCCTGCAGGTTCGTGACCGCCGCCGGCTTGTTCGCATGGACGAAGTCCGGGAACTTGATCGCATCGCGGATGAAGAAGACCGGCTCGTTGATGCCGACGATGTCCCAGTTGCCCTGGTCCGTGTAGAATTTCACGGCGAAGCCGCGCGGATCCCGCGCCGCCTCGGGCGAGCCCCGATAATTCATCACCGTCGAGAACCGCACGAGCACCGGCGTTTCCTTGCCGGGCGTACCGAGCACCGACGCCTTGGAATACTTCGAGAAATCTTCGCTCGTGACGAACACGCCCTGGGCGCCAGTCCCGCGGGCATGGACGACGCGCTCCGGAATGCGCTCGCGGTCGAAGCGCGCCAGCTTCTCGATCAGCGCGTTGTCCTCGAGGACGACCGGGCCTTCGGGGCCGGCGACCTTCGAGTTTTGATTGTCGCCGACCGGGGCGCCGTTATCCCGCGTCATCGGCACCATATCCGCGGCGAAAGCGGGACCGGCCAGCAAGCCCACCAGTCCAAAAGCAAGAATATTTCGCATCAACGCATCTCCCATTCTCTGCACCGATTTGGAGGGGCGTCTGTCATCTGTGCGTCGAAGCGCACCGGTGTCGCCGGCCCCCACAACCGGTCCTAACGGGGAGACTCATAGCTTCATTGGAATTAGAATAATTCTAAAATTAATGGACAAAACATCGCAGCCCCCTCGCGGGGGAGGGCGGATCTGTCCG
>JAQGIC010000065.1 GCA_028288725.1 Rhodospirillales bacterium | reverse complement strand
CGGTTCGGGCTTCGGCGCGGGGGCCGGCTGCACGGGTGCCGCCGCCTTGGGGACCGGTGCCGGTTCCGGGGCCGCAACCGGGGGCGGCGCCACGACCGGCGCCACGACGGCTTCGGCCGCAGGCATGCCCGGACGCGGCGGCTCAACCGCACGCTTCTTTTTGACTTCGACCGTCACGGTCTTCGAGCGACCATGGGGGAAGCTCTGCCGGACCTGACCTGAGCCCGCATCAATCGGCTTCTTCAGCTCAAGTCGGCCGCTGGGGCGCGCGAGGCTGAGAGGGCGCTTGGTCTCTTGTTCGTTGCTGTCCGTCATGTCTTCCCGAAACCGTCCATCCACTCGGGTGCCGCAGCACCGTTGCCTGATTGCGAGCGCACCAACCGCACCCGCCAGAACTTCGCCCCGCCCGGAAGCTCCGATACCAGGCGACACCAGCCCCTTGCCCGATCGCCCTCGAGGCGGTCGTGCGCGGAGCTATACTCCAACAACCGCGCCGAGTCAGGCGTGGTGTGGTCCTTCTTCCGCCGCGGCCTCGTCGGCCGCAGCGCGGAACCCGGCAAGCCGGGCCGCATCCAACCGCAACCGTACCGCCAACGCGCCGGATCCGATCGCGCCGTGCACGACGTGATCCCGGCCGAATGCGGCGCCCAGCTCGGCGGCATTCAACCGATCCATCACCGGCAGCCCGGGCGCCATTCCGGCAACCTTGCGCCGTCCGTCATCGGCGCCGTCGGATGCCGCGAGCAGCAGACCGACACCGCCCTTGCGGATGGCTTGACCGACCTTCTCGAACCCGGCCACCGCCTTGCCCGAGCGCCGGGCCAGTCCAACCGCCTCGCGGCAGCGCTGAACCAGCAGCATCTCGATCCGATCGGCGAGATCCGCGGGTATCGTGACCGAGCGACGTGCCGCCCGATCGAATGCCCGTTTCTTCACCGCAGTCGCCACTATATCGCGACGGCTGGTCAACCACAAACCTCGCCCCGGCAAGGCTGCCCCGACATCCGGCACGATCATGCCGTCGGGGCCCACCACGCACCGGACCATCGTTTCCTTCGCGAGCCGCTCGCCGGTGACGATGCACCGACGCAGCGGACCGGTTTCCGGCTCGTCCGGCAGATCCCTGTCGGACGAGCCGTCGAGGATTTCGCCGGTCTCACTCATCGTCCGTTCAGGCCGCCCAAATCAAGCTTCAGGTGCCGCGCCGTCTTCTTCGGCGAACCAGTGGGCGCGCGCGGCCATGATGATCTCGTTGGCCTGCTCTTCGCTCATCTTGGCGACGTCCTTCAGCAATTCGATCAGCTCGTCGCTCGCCAGATCGCCCAGATCATCCAGGTTCTTGATGCCGTTCTCGCCGAGCTTGGCCACCATGCCCAGGCTCAGGCCGTCGAGTTCGGCCAGCGCGTCTTCGACACCCAGTTCCTGGCGGCGCCGTTCGAAATGCGCGTTCTGCTCTTCGAGGAAGTTGAGCGCGCGCGCCTGAAGCTCGGCCGCGACGTCTTCGTCGAAGCCTTCGATCCCGGCCAGTTCGTCGAGCGGGACATAGGCCACTTCCTCGACCGAGGTGAAGCCTTCGTTTACCAACAGATGGGCAATGACGTCGTCGACGTCCAGGGCCTCGATGAAGAGAGAGCTGCGCGATTGCACTTCGGCGGTGCGACGCTCGCTCTCCTCGGCCTCGGTCAGGATGTCGATATCCCAGCCGGTCAGCTGCGACGCCAGGCGGACATTCTGGCCGCGACGGCCGATGGCCAGCGACAGCTGGTCGTCCGGCACCACGACTTCGATGCGGCGCTGTTCCTCGTCCATGACGACCTTGGCGACTTCGGCCGGGGCCAGCGCATTGACGACGAAGGTCGCCGGGTCCTGCGACCAGGGAATGATGTCGATCTTCTCGCCCTGCAGCTCGGCCACGACGGCCTGAACGCGGCTGCCGCGCATGCCGACGCAGGCGCCGACCGGATCGATCGAGCTGTCGTTCGAGAGCACGCCGATCTTGGCGCGGCTGCCCGGATCGCGCGCCACGGCACGGATCTCGATGATGCCGTCATAGATCTCCGGCACTTCCTGGGCGAACAGCTTGGCCATGAATTGCGGATGGGTGCGCGACAGGAAAATCTGGGGCCCGCGGATCTCGGGGCGCACGTCATAGATATAGGCGCGCACGCGCTCGCCCTGCCGGAAAGTCTCGCGCGGCAGCAGCTCGTCGCGGCGCAGCATGGCTTCGGCGCGGCCCAGATCGACCACGACATTGCCGAACTCGACGCGCTTGACCAGGCCGTTGACGATCTCGCCGATGCGGTCCTTGAACTCGCGGTACTGGCGCTGACGCTCGGCGTCGCGCACGCGCTGCACGATCACCTGCTTGGCGGTCTGCGCGGCAATGCGGCCGAAATCGATCGGCGGCAGCGGGTCGGTGATGAAATCGCCGACCTGGGCCGACGGATCATGCAACTGGGCCTCTTCCAGGCTCATCTGGGTCGCTTCGTTCTCGATCGGATCGGCGACCTCGCGAAAACGCATCAGCTTGATCTCGCCCGTCTTGCGGTCGATCTCGGCGCGGATGTCGTATTCCTGGCCATATTTGGAGCGGCCGGCCTTCTGGATGGCCTGCTCCATCGCTTCCAGGACCTCGTCGCGCTCGATGCCTTTGTCGCGCGCGACCGTGTCGGCGACCAGCAGGAGCTCGGGGCGGGCGGCGAGTGACTGTTCCATGATCGGTCTCACATAACTTCTGTCAGCGAGGGCATTTGGGCCCGGCTCGTACGGTATCAGGCGGCGGGTTCTTCGTCGGGCTCGTCGCCCAGCAGCGGATCTTTGGGGGCGAAGGCCTTCAACAGGGCGTCGGTCAGGAGCAGCTTGGCCTTGCGGATCTCGATGAAGGGCACGGCCACGGCAACCTTGTCATCGGTCAGGGTCACGCGATCCTGGTCGTCGATGCCGCCGAGGATGCCCCTGAAGCGCTTGCGCCCGTCGATCAGGCGCTCGCTCTCGAACTTCACGTCGAACCCGGCGTATTTCTTGAAGTCCTCGCGGCTGATCAGCGGGCGATCGATGCCGGGCGAGGTCACTTCCAGCGTGTAGGCCAGCTTGATCGGGTCTTCGACGTCGAGCAGGGCCGAGACGGCGCGGCTGATATCGGCGCAATGCTCCACATTCATGCTCGAGCCGTTCGACGGCTCCGCCATGATCTGCAGGACCGGCCGACTGCCACCACCTAAGCTGACGCGCACCAGGCGAAAGCCCATGCTCTCCAGCGGCGGCGCGATCATGCGCTCGATGATCTCGACTTCCTTCAACAACGACCCTTTCCGGTATGGCGACGGGAGCGGCCCCACCGCCCAAGGCGAAAATAAAAAGCAGAAATGAAAAGTGGGCCCGCAGGCCCACCGATCGAGCTAACCAACCGACGATCGGATTAGCAGCGCCGCATAATAGTCGGATGCGATCGGACTGCAAGCAAACTTGTGGCGCGGACGGCGCGGATCAGACGCGCGCGGCGCTGGGCATTTCCCAAAGCCGGCTCGGATGTCAGGATCGCTTCATGGAACGGGAACCTAGACTGGGCTGCGGTGCCGCCATCGTCATCGATGGCCGGATTCTGCTGATTCAGCGCCGGCATGCGCCCGAGGCGCTCCATTGGGGGCTGCCCGGCGGCAAGGTCGAATGGCTGGAACCGGTCACGACGGCGGTCGCGCGCGAGGTGCGGGAGGAACTGGGTATCGTCATCGATCCCGTGCGGCTTCTGTGCCTGTGCGACCAGATCGATTCTGCGGCAGGCACGCACTGGCTGGCCCCGGTCTATCTGGTCGATGCCTACGAGGGGGAGCCGAGGGTGATGGAGCCGGACAAGCACGCGGGCTTCGGCTGGTTCCGGCTCGACGCGTTGCCGGGTCCGCTGACGGCGGCGACGCGGATGGCGCTGGAGTCGTTGATCGATCCCTCTCATCTCGTCACCCCCGCGCTTGACCCGGGGGGCCACGCGTCTCAGCCGATCAGGTCATAGAGATCACGCCGAATGGCGGCGTCCTGCAACTGCCGCGTGGGCCCCGGGTCAAGGCCGCGGGTGACGGCTGTTTTTGAGTTTGTTACCGGGGCAGGCGCCTGAACCGCAGAAACGCGGGCTTGCGCCCCTGCGTGATCGCCTTGGCCTCGTAGCGGGTCTGCGGCCAGTCTTCCGGGCGTTCACGCCAGTCGGCGGGGCCGCGCGCCAGCCATTCGAATGCCGGATGCACCAGGGTCCGGGCCAGCATCCAGCGCAGATAGTCGACATGATCGGTGCCGAGCCTGAGCTCCGCCCCGTCGGCCATCAGATCGGCCAGCCGGTCGAGCGTTTCGGTCGAGACCAGGCGGCGCTTGTGGTGCCGCACCTTGCGCCAGGGATCGGGGAACAGGATGAACACCCGGTCGAGCGAACCCGGCGGCAGGATGTCGAGCACCTGACGCGCGTCTTCGGTCACGACGCGGATGTTCGTGCTGCCGGTGCGCGTGACATGGCCCAGCATCGTGACGATGCCGTTCTCGAACACTTCGCAGCCGATCAGGCCGATATCGGGGTTCCGTTCCGCCTGCGCCGCCAGATGCTCGCCGCCGCCGAAGCCGATCTCGAGCCAGACGGCTCGGGGCGGCACCGGAAAGATGCCGCCCGGGCCCTTGGCCGCAAGCTCGTCGAGCGGGAGCTTCAGGCTGGGCAACGCCTCATCGAGCAGGCGCTGCTGGTTGGCGCGCAGCTTGTGGCCGCGGCGCCGCCCATGCAGACGGTCGCGACGGGGAACCGTCGCTTCCGTCTCGTTCATGCTTAGCCGAAGACGCGCTTCAGCTCGTCGACCAGGTCGAGCTTCTCCCAGGAGAAGCCGCCATCGGCCTCGGGCTTGCGGCCGAAATGGCCGTAGCTCGACGTGCGGGTATAGATCGGCTTGTTCAGACCCAGGTGGGTCCGGATGCCGCGCGGGGTCAGGTTGACCAGCTCCTGAAGGATCCGGCTGAGCTTCTCCTCGTCGACCGTGCCGGTGCCGGCGGTGTCGATATAGACCGACAGCGGGTGCGACACGCCGATCGCGTAGCTGAGCTGGATGGTGCAGCGGTCGGCCAAGCCGGCGCCGACCACGTTCTTGGCCAGATAGCGCGCGGCATAGGCGGCCGAGCGATCCACCTTGGTCGGGTCCTTGCCGGAGAAGGCGCCGCCGCCGTGCGGGGCCGCACCGCCGTAGGTGTCGACGATGATCTTGCGGCCGGTGACGCCGGCGTCGCCGTCCGGACCGCCGATAACGAAGCGGCCGGTCGGGTTGACGTAGAACTTGTCCTCCGGGCACATCCAGCCTTCCGGCAGGGATGCCATCACGTGCGGGCGGACGATCTCGCGCACTTCAGCGACGTCGATGCCCTCGGCATGCTGGGTCGAGACCACGATCGACGTGGCGCCGACCGGCTTGCCGTTGCGGTACTGCAGCGACACCTGGCTCTTGGCATCGGGCCCCAGCGGCGAGGACTGACCGTCCTTGTGGCGCGCGGTCGCCATCGAATGCAGGATGTTGTGCGCGTAATAGATCGGCGCCGGCATCAGCTCTTCGGTCTCGCGCACGGCATAGCCGAACATGATGCCCTGGTCGCCGGCGCCTTCGTCCTTGTTGCCCGCGGCGTCGACGCCGACGGCGATGTCGGCCGACTGCTCATGGACATGGCATTCGATCGACGCGTGCTTCCAGTGGAAGCCGGCCTGCTCGTAGCCGATGTCCTTGATCGCCTGCCGGGCGGTCTCGATCAGGCGTTCCGAGGTGACCGAGGCGGGACCGCGGACTTCGCCGGCCAGGACGACCCGATTGGTCGTGGCCAGGGTCTCGACGGCAATGCGCGCCTGCGGGTCGGCGCCCAGATACAGGTCGACGATCGAATCGGAGATCCGATCGCAAACCTTGTCCGGATGGCCTTCGGAAACGGATTCGCTGGTGAAAACGTAGTCGGTCTTGACCAAGGTCAACCTCTCATAGATGACGGCTTTTCCTGACGTCGGCCCCTTGCCGACCGGTGGGCGCACGACGGCCCAAGTCGCCAATCACGTTGGCGGCCGCTCTTCTTGCGAGACCCGCTCGGGGTCCGTCAAGCGTTTTGGTGCGAAACACCGTGCGGGGCTCAGTTGTGCCCGCTTTCTTCCTCATCGGCAGGGGCGAGGGATTTGGCCAGTTCGAACAGGCGGCGACGCACCGCCGAGTCCGAGATTCTGTAATAGGCGCGAACCAGTTCCAGCGTTTCACGCCGCGCCATCGGCTCGGCCTCGAACGCGGCGGCCGGCGGTAGGACCAGACCGTGACTCTGCTGGATCTGACGCATGGCGGCGACCGTATCCTGGCTCATCTCGCCGAAGAAGAACTGCACCGGCACGTCCAGCACGCCGGACAATTCCCACAGGCGCGATGCCCCGATCCGGTTGGCGCCGCGCTCGTATTTCTGCACCTGCTGAAAGGTCAGGCCGATCGCCTCGCCCAGCTTTTCCTGCGACAATCCCAGCAGCGTGCGTCGGAGCCGGACCCGCGCGCCGACATGCACATCGATCGGATTCGGCCGATCGAGTTTCGGGCGACGGCGGACGGGAGCTTTGCGCGGCGGGGCACCTGATAGATTCTGAGCCATGAACCGACAACCTGACGCTGACAAAGAGGACGCGTAAGCACGCATCGATCTTTTTCAACGTATCGCCCGTTGTTCGGTTCCTTGGGTTTGCCCGGATTAACGGCGACGCGCCAGGGCCATGGCGATCCCACCTGTGACAAATATAAGCACGAGGAAAAGCAGGTCGCCCCAGCGGCCATAGGGCGTGGCGCTGGGCAATCCCGCCGGCAGCGGTACGTCGAGCACGCCGGCCTCGCCCAGGCCCAGACTGTTCAGGACCCGGCCATGGCCATCGACCACGCCGGAAATGCCGGTATTGGCCGCCCGCACGAGCGGCAGGCCTTCCTCGACCGCACGGGTGCGGGCGATGGCGAAATGCTGATATGGGCCGGTCGACGTCCCGAACCAGGCATCATTGGTCACGTTCAGGATCCAGGCCGGGCGATGCGCCTCGTCGATCACGTCATGCGGAAAGATCGCCTCGTAGCAGATGATCGGGCCGGCCGGCGGCAGGGGACCCAGCGCGATGGTCGAGGGACCCGGCCCGGTCGAGAAATCGAAGCGGCGCGCGACGATCTGATTGAACTGCAGATATTTATGCAGCGGGACATATTCGCCGAACGGCACCAGGTGGAATTTGTCGTAGCTCGACACTAGTCTGCCGGTGCCGTCGATCGCCGAGATATTGTTCCAGGCCTTGAAATCGTCGCCTGCGCCCGGCTGCTCGCGGATCGTACCGGTGACGATCACGCCGTCCTTCGGCACGACTTCGGCGATGGCGGCCCGGGCGTTGGCGTCGAGGTTGAGCGGGAAGCCGACCGCGCCCTCCGGCCAGATCTGCGCCGTGACCTTGTCGGCGCCGGGGCTGCGGGCGAGATCCAGCAGATGGTAGAAGCGCCGCAATTCGAGATCCCGGGTCGAGACCGCCATCTGCTCGAACGCCGGCTGCACCAGCCGCAAGGTAACGCCGGCGACCAGCGGGTCCGGTCCGTCGGACAGGCGCAGCGCGCCCCACAGCAGCATGACGGCGAGGCCGGCCAGGCCCAGCGCCGGCGCCAGGATCGGTCGACCGGCATCGCCGAGGCGGGCCGGCAGGGCCGCGACCAGCACGGTCAGCAGGCTGACGCCATAGATGCCGACCAGCGAGACCGATTGCAGCCCCGCCAGCAGCGGAGCGGCAGTGCCGGACCAGGTATAGCCGATCAGAACCCAGGGAAAGCCCGTCAGCAGATGGCCGCGCAACCATTCGAACACGCCCCAGACCACGGCCAGGGCCAGGATGCGCCCGATGCCGGGCGCCGCGATCCGGTTCGCGACCGCGGTCGCGGCCCCGTTGAACAACGCCATGAGAGCCGGCAGGCCGAGGAGGGCGATCGGGACCATCCACCAGAACTGGGCGATATCGACGAACATCGCCTCGCTCGTCCAATAGAGGCTGGGCACGTAGAAGCCCATGCCCCAGACGAAGCCGTCGACGAAGGCGCCGCGCCAGGAGCGCCCGTCGATCAGCCAGACCAGGCCCGGAAAGGCCAGGAACAGGAGCGGCATCAGATTGAACGGCGGCATCGCGCCGGCGGCCAGCAACCCCAGCAGCAGGGCGAGACCGGCCCGGCGCCAGCCTTCGGCGGCACCGATCCGGCGCGCAAGCTGCGGCAAGGCGCCGCCATAGGCGACGCCGGTTCTCGCGTGCATTTCCTCAGATGTCATCGCCGGCCGGATCCACCTTGGGCGCGCGTCGGACGCGCAGGCGGCGCACGCGCCGCTGGTCGGCGTCCAGCACCTCGAACACATGGCCTGCCGGATGTTCGATCCGCTCGCCGCGCAACGGCACATGACCGGCCAGCATGAAGATCAGTCCGCCGGCCGTATCGACCTCTTCCTCGACATCCGGCAGCAGCAGGCGGGTTTCCAGAGCCTTTTCCAGCTCTTCGATCGGCGTGCGGGCGTCGACGATCAGGCTGCCGTCCGCGCGCTCCAGAATATGGGCGGGTTCGGTCTCGTCATGTTCGTCCTCGATGTCGCCGACGATTTCCTCGACCAGATCCTCGATGGTGATCAGCCCGTCGATGCCGCCGAACTCGTCGACCACGAAGGCCATGTGCACCCGCTGCTGGCGCATCTGCGACAGGAGATCGAGCACCCGGGACGACGGCGCCACGAACAGCACCTTGCGCAAGAGGCGGCTCAGCGGCGCGGTCTTGCCGGATGCCACGAAGCCGAGCACGTCCTTGACATGGACCATGCCGACAATGTGGTCGAGGTCCTCCTCATAAACCGGCAGGCGCGAGTGGCCCTCGTCGATCAGCAGCTGGACCACTTCGGCGAACGGCGTCTTGATGTCGAGCCCGACGATATCGACGCGCGGCACCATCACGTCCCAGGCGGCCAGATCGCGCAGCTTCAGCACGTTCTCAATGAGCGCGCGCTCATGATTGTCGAACGCCGCCGTGCCTTCGGCGTCGGGATCGTCGCTTTCGGCCGCGGTGCCGCCGGTCCAGCGTTTCAGCCGATCCCACAGGTTCGGTTGCTCGCCGTCGCGCGTCTTGGGATAGGAGGCGTCAGTCATCGATCGCGCCTGCCAGCTCTGTCTCATAGGGATCGGCAATGCCGAGCCCGGCCAGGATACGGATCTCCAGCGCTTCCATCCGCTGGGCCTCGTCATCCGCCAGATGATCGTAGCCCAGCAGGTGCAGCACGCCATGGAGGACCAGATGGGCCACATGGTCGGCGAACCGCTTGCCCTGCGTCCGAGATTCGCGCTCGCACGTCTCGTAGGCAAGGGCGATGTCGCCTAATTCGAGCGGCACGCCCTCGAATTCCGGCTTCGGCAGCGCGCCCTCGGCGGTTTCCGTCGCCGGGAACGACAAAACGTTGGTCGGGCTGTCCTTGCCGCGCCAGGTTCGGTTCAGTTCGCGGATCGCCGCATCGTCGGTCAGCAGGATGCCGATTCCGGCCGGTCCGATGCCGGGGCAGGCGGCTTGCAAGGTCAGGCGGGCCAGATCGGCGATCCAGACTTCGGTCCGGGGCAGCGTGCTCAGCCAACTCGCCGCCTCGACCGAGACACTGATCAGGTCGTCGGGGATGACGACGGGTGTGTCGCTCATGGCGTCGGGTCCGGCTCCGCGCCCAAGGCTTCGCGCGCGGCTGCGCGATCGCGATCGCGGGCGTTATAGGCATGGACGATACGCTGGACCATCAGATGGCGCACGACGTCATCCTCGCCGAAACGCACGGTCGCGACCCCCTCGACGCCCTCGAGCGTGTCGAGCGCGTCCTTCAGGCCCGACTGGGTGCCGCGCGGCAGGTCGACCTGGGTGAGATCGCCGGTCACCGCCATGCGCGAGCCTTCGCCGAGGCGCGTCAGGAACATCTTCATCTGTACGGGCGTGGTATTCTGCGCTTCGTCCAGAATGACGAACGCGTGCGCCAGGGTCCGGCCGCGCATGAAGGCCAACGGGGCGACCTCGATATCGCCGTTGCCCAGCCGCTTCAGAATCTGGTCGGCCGGCAGCATGTCGTGCAGCGCGTCGTAGAGCGGACGCAGATAGGGATCGACCTTGTCCTTGAGATCGCCGGGCAGGAAGCCCAGGCGCTCGCCGGCCTCGACCGCGGGGCGGGACAGGATGATGCGCTGGACCTGGCCGCTCATCAGCATGTCGACCGCGGCGGCGACGGCCAGATAGGTCTTGCCGGTGCCTGCGGGCCCGAGGCCGAACACCAGATCATGGTCGCGCAGCGCCTGGATATAGGTCCGCTGGGTGACCGAGCGCGCATTGATCTGACGCTTGCGCGTCTTGAGCGGTGCCTGGTCCTGCCACAAGGGCAGGGGCGCTTCCGGCGTGCGCGCATCGCCATGTTTGGACGGCGCGATGCGCAGCACGGCATCGATCTCGCCCTGGTCGATATCCATGCCGCGGCGCAGCCGGTCGTACAGGGTAGAGAGTACGATGCGCGCCTGCTCGACCGAAGAGGCCGGGCCGTCGATCGAGACCTGGTTGCCGCGCGCGATCAGGCGCACGCCCAGGCGACGCTCGATCCGGTCCAGATGCTGGTCATGCTCGCCGACCAGATGGGCCAACAGCGCATTGTCGTCGAACGTCATCATTTGGGCCGGCTGGGCGGTGCTCATGCGGCGCTCGCTTCGTCGGTGCCGACCAGGACAAGCTCGCCGCCCAGGCTCTGCAACGTGGCGTCCTTGATATGGACCGGTTGAATGGTCCCGATCAGGCGCGGATGGGCCAGCGCGTGGACGCCCTGCAGATAGGGGCTGCGGCCGATCAACTGGCCGTCGTGGCGGCCGGGCTTTTCGAACAGCACGTCGAGCGTCCGCCCGATCATGCCGGCGAAGAAGGCGCGTTGCCGGCGTTCCAGCACGTCCTGCAATTCCAGCAGGCGAGCTTGCGCGACCGCATCCGGCACCTTGTCCTCGATCGTGGCGGCCGGCGTGCCGGGCCGCGGCGAATAGCGGAACGAAAAGGCCTGGACGAACCCGACCTCCTCGACCAGCGCCATGGTCGCCCGGAAATCCTCGTCCCGCTCGCCCGGGAAGCCCACGATGAAATCGGACGAGAACACGATGTCGGGCCTGGCCGCGCGGAACCGGTCGATCAGGCTCAGATAATGCGCCGCCGTATGCTTGCGGTTCATCGCCTCCAGGATCCGATCGCTGCCCGACTGGACCGGCAGATGCAGGAACGGCATCAATTGCGGCAGGTCGCCGTGGGCCCGGATCAGCGCCTCGTCGACGTCGCGCGGGTGCGAGGTCGTATAGCGGATGCGCTCCAGGCCCGGAATTTCGGTCATCGCATAGGCCAGTTGCGCCAGGCCCCAGGTACCGCCGTCCGGCGCCTCGCCGTGATAGGCGTTGACGTTCTGGCCCAACAGGTTGAGCTCGCGCGCGCCGGCGGCGACCAGACGGCGCGCCTCGACCAGCACGGCCGCCACGGGCCGGGAATATTCGGCGCCCCGGGTATAGGGCACGACGCAGAAGGTGCAGAACTTGTCGCAGCCTTCCTGGATCGACAGAAAGGCCGAGACGCCCGGCGCCACGCTCTCGGCCGGCAGGAAATCGAATTTGGCCTCGGCCGGGAAATCCGTATCCAGGATGCCGCGGCCCTTGCCGTCCGGGCCGGACGCCGAACGGGCGGCGCGCGCCACCATTTCCGGCAGGCGATGATAGGTCTGGGGGCCCAGCACAATATCGACATAGGGCGCGCGGCGCATGATTTCTGCCCCTTCGGCCTGGGCCACGCAGCCGGCGACCGCGATGATCATGTCACCGTCGGTCTTGGCCGATTTCAGCGGCTTCAGACGACCCAATTCGGAAAACACCTTTTCTTCCGCCTTCTCGCGGATATGGCAGGTGTTGAGGATGATCATGTCGGCGCCATCGGGCGTGTCGGACGGGGTATAGCCGAGCGGCGCCAGGACATCGGCCATGCGGGCCGAATCATAGACGTTCATCTGGCAACCATAGGTCTTGATATAGAGCTTCTTGGTCACGGGACCCCGGGTCCTATCACGATCGAATTCAAGCCGCGTCGGCGAGATTTGTCTCGGCGTTCCGGCCGCTGTTGGCGCGCGCGAGCGCGCCGGCGATGACGCGTTCGCAATGTTCGGCGAGCCGCTTGCGCGAGCCCAGCGCCTCGACCGTCACCGGCTCATGGAACTCGACCAGGATTTCGGTCTGACCGAGCCCCGCCAGATGCCAGAGATGGTCGGCGAGCGCCATATCGCCATACCAGGCGAAATAGGGACGCATATGGCGCCCGATCGGCGTGCCGTTCAAGCCGACATACGCGACGGTCACCGGCTGCACCACCAGCGGCGCGTCGTTTGCCCGGATTTCGGCCGCGCTGAACAAGGCGCTCTTGAACGGACGCAGGCGGTTGCCGTCGTTGCTGGTGCCCTCGGGAAACAGGATCAGGCTGTCGCCGGCCTGGAGCCGACCGGCCAGGCTGTCGCGCTGCTGGACCGAACTGCGGACCCGGCGATCGACGAACACCGTGCGCTGCAATTGGGCCAGCACGCCGAACACCGGCCAGCCCTTGACCTCGCTCTTGGCGACGAACGAGCCGGCGATCAGCGCGCCCAGCACCTCGATATCGATGTAGGACGCATGGTTCGATACGAAGAGGGTCGGCCGCGCGGTCGAGATCCGTCCGCGCTTCTTGATGCGCAGACCCAGCACCCGGCAGACCGCGCGATGATAGATCCTTGGAAGATGCAGGGCCATGCCGCGCCAGCCCAAGGCGAGCGACAGCGCTTGAATCGGCAAGGCGGTCGCGGTCACGGCAAGGTAGAGGGCCAGTCTGGCGAGGCTCAAGCCATGGGTCGCTAGTCTGGTCACTCGGGCGCCGCGCTTCAACCCGGCTTGCGATCGAGCGGCACGGCGTAGAGTTCCAGGCGATGTCCGACCAGCTTGTAGCCGAGTTCGTTGGCGACCCGATGCTGCAGCTCTTCGATCACGGCATTCTGGAATTCGATGACGCGGCCCGACTGGACGTCGATCAGATGGTCGTGATGGTCCGCCGGCCGTTCCTCATAGCGCGCCCGGCCGTCGCCGAAATCATGGCGCTCGAGGATACTGGCCTCTTCGAACAGACGCACCGTCCGATAGACCGTCGCGATGGAAATCTTGGAATCGACCGCGGTGGCGCGGCGATAGACCGCCTCGACGTCGGGATGGTCGTCGGCTTCGGATAGGACGCGCGCGATGACCCGACGTTGGTCGGTCATCTTCAGTCCTTTATCGATACAGACCTGCTCTAGGCGCGAAACCATGCCAACATCCGCCATCCAACTTCCCAGCCGGGAAACTATACCGAAACCGCAGCCGGGAGCCTACGACCAATCGAGGATGGCGCGAATGCGTGGGCTTCGGGGCGAGGGGCCCCGAAGCCGACCGATCCGTCTTACTCGTCGCTTTTGCGCGCGCGCGTGCCCAGGCCGATTTCCTTGGCGAGCTTGCTGCGCTGCAGCGCGTAGTTCGGGGCGACCATCGGATAATCCGGCGGCAGGCCCCAGCGCTCGCGATATTCCTCGGGCGTCATGTTGTAGGAAGTCTTCAGATGCCGCTTCAGCATCTTCAGCTTCTTCCCGTCTTCCAGGCAGATGATGTAGTCGGGATGAACCGACCGCTTCACCGAAACGGCCGGTTGCGGCTTCTCCGCGACCGGTTCCGGTGCATTGCCCATCGAGGAGAGCGAGCGGTAGACTTGACTGATCAAGACCGGCAGCTCTTCGACGGTCACTTGATTATTGGAAACATGCGCCGCCACGATTTCGGTCGTAAGACCCAGCAAATCCACGGCCTCGGCTTCTTCAATCATGCTTTCTCGCCTCAAGGTAATTCGCGGGGGGCAAGATAGGTTGGCCGCTGACGTAAAGCAATAACTCTTGAATGATTTTCTATGGTGCAGATCTTAAAACAAGGCTTGGGCGGCAAATTTTTTGTGACATGCCTGCGACAATGCGGTCATTTCGTATAGTCGCGGGCGAAAAGTTCGGATAATGCGGGTACGAAAGACGAGCGTGTGCCCTGGCCATTACGCGATGGGGCGTCGAAGCAGATGGGCGGCGACCCGCTTATTGCCTGGTCTCTTGTAATAGTCGCGCCGCGTGCCTTCGACCAGAAATCCCAGGCGGGCATAGAGTCGCTGTGCCGGCACATTGTCGGCGGCGACTTCAAGAAATGCGTTGGTCGCTTTGCGCTGGTGGGCCAGCTGGAAGAAATCGGCCATCAGCGACGTGGCGATTCCTTGGCGACGCGCGCCCGGACGCACGGCGACGGTCAGCAATTCGGCATCCTCGGCGACAAACAGCAGCAGCATGAAGCCCAGCGGTTCCGGCGGCCCGATCGTGGGATCCACCACCAGCCGGCCGACGGCGCCCGGCATGGCCAGCAGATCGGCGATCGCGCGCTCGTCCCAGGCCTCGAAGCCGAACGCCTCCTTGTGGATCAGGGCCGCCACCCTGATCTCGGACGCACCCAAAGGCACGATCCGCATGGAATGTCCGGTCATCCGCGCGATTTCGGCTGGCTCACGTCGGGCGCGCGCAGGTACAGCGGATGTGCCGGCAGCCGATCGATACCGGCCCCGCCCAGCGCCAGCGCGGCCAAGGCCAGGTCGCCGGCCCGGATCCGCCGGATCTCGCTTTCCAGCAGGACATCGGCCGGAAAGCGCCGATCGGCCAGGTTGGCGACGCCGTCGCCGGCGATGCGCCAGGCCCCGGCGCCCAGCCAGAGGGCCATGTTCTCAGGCTCGATCTGCGCCGGCTCGCCCGCGGGCCTGCGGTCGGGATCGAAGCGTTGGGCGAACACCGGGCCGCGCCGGCTGTCGATGGCGATGGCCAACGGGCGGCCGTCGGCGGCAAGTCCGGCCGCCAGGGCTTCGAACGCGGTGAGCGAAATAATCGGGCGCTCGGATGCCAGCGCCAAACCGCGCGCGGCCGACAGGCCCAGGCGCACACCCGTAAAGGAGCCCGGTCCGACCGTGGTCGCGATCGCCTGGACGCTGGCCCAATCCATCCCGGCCTCGGCCATCACGTCCCGGATCATCGGCAGCAGCGCCTCGGCCTGGCCGCGCTCCATGGCGGCAAAGCGTTCGGCCGCGATCCGGCCGTCGACGAGCACGGCGGCCGAACAACTGGCACCGGAGCAATCGAAGGCGACGAGGCATCCCCGGCGCTCGCTCACCAGGGGCGGCCCGTGCTAGTGGGAGAGGTCATATCCTGCCGAACGGTCATTGGAACATGCTGGTTGAAATCACCGAAGCCACCCACGACGTCCTCCTCGACATCGCCTACGCCACGCCGAACAATTTCACGGGCGCGCCGGTCTATACGCGGTCTGCCTGCTATTTGCACCCGGATGCGCTCAAATGTCTTGAGCGTGCGATCGATCTTGCCGGCACCCAAGGCCTTCGGTTGAAGATCTTCGACGCGTTCCGCCCGTCGGAGGCGCAGTGGAAGCTGTGGAATTTTCGGCCCGATCCGGAATTCCTGGCCGATCCGCGCCGGGGTTCGCCCCATTCGCGCGGGGCGGCGGTCGATCTGAATCTGATCGATTCGGCCGGGGTCGAGCTCGACATGGGCACCGGCTTCGATGCCTTCACGCCGCTCTCGCACCATGGCAATACCGGGGTGTCGCCAGCGGCCCAGCGCAACCGGCTGCTGCTGATGGGCCTGATGACCACGGCCGGCTGGGACTTTTATCGGAACGAATGGTGGCATTACCAGCTGTTCGACGCCCGGACGCTCTATCCGGTGCTGAGCGACACGGTGCTGCCCGGCCCGATGATGGGATGACCGGGCGCGCCGGTCAGGCGATGGTGCACACGTCGTCGAAGGCGAAACGGGGGCTGCGCGGGAACAGCTTCGACGGATCGCCATAGCCGAGGTTGCAGAGGAAATTCGCCTGGAACCGGCCGTCCGGGAAAAACTCGGCATTGAGCTTGGCGTGATCGAAGCCCGACATCGGGCCGCAGTCGAGGCCGACCGCGCGGGCCGCCAGGATCAGGTAGCCGCCCTGCAGCGTCGCGTTGCGCACCATGGTGCCCTGGATCAGCGCGTCGTTGCCGACGAACCAGGATTTGGCATCGGCATGAGGGAACAGCATCGGCAGATGCTCGTAGAACAGCGTGTCCTGCGCGATGATCGCGGTGACCGGCGCCGCCATGGTCTTGTCGACATTGCCCGGCGCCAGTGCGGGCTTCAGGCGCGCCTTGCCCGCCGGCGTCGAGACGAACACCACGCGCATCGGGCTGCAATTGGCGCTGGTCGGCGCCATCTTGGCCAGGTCGAACAGCTCTCGCAGCAGGCTTTCCGGCACCGGCTTGTCCTGCCAGCCGTTGTGGGTCCGGGCCTCGCGGAACAGGGTGTCGAGGGCGCGTGCGTCGATCTCGGTGGACATGGCATGGCTCCTGGAAGGAAGAGAGACCCGGTGGCCGTATCACGGCTCTCGTCCCGACCGAAAGCACGAAACCGTTACGGGGCCGGTCCGCCGGCGGCTATGCCGCAGGCCAGCCAGCGGCTATGCCGCAGGCCAGTTCGCGGCTTTGACCGCGGCCAGGCGCGGGTCGGCCGCCACGGCATCCGCGATCCGGGACAGCTTCGGGCAATAGGCGCTGAACCAGTCGCGCCCCGGGCGCCAATGGGACATGACCCAGACATAGAGATCCAGCGCCGAGCGCGTTTCGCCCAGCATCCAGGGCCCGGCGATGCCGGTCTCGATCTGGCGCCAGGCGCGCTGGCGCTCGGCATCGGTCACCGCGCGCAGCTCGTCGCGGGCTTCCTGCTCGTTGACGTAGCGGCTGGGATCGTCGCCATAGGTGAAGGTCGGATAGAGCGTCGCGACCAGGAAGATGAGCCAGCGCAGAAAGGCCGGGCGGGCCGGGTCGGTCGGGCCGGGGGCGAGCCCCGCCGCCGGCGCCTGATCGATGACATGCAGTACCATGGCCGCGCTCTCGGTCATCACGCTGCCGTCGGGCAGGATCAAGACGGGGACCTGACCCAGCGGGTTGAGCTGGAACAGCCGGTCCCGCTCGGGGCCCGGCTGCCAGATCTCCAGCATCTCGGTCTCATAGGGCAGGCCCGAGAGGGCGAGGGTCGCCTCGACGATCGCCGAGCCACAGCCCGGGTTGCCGATCAGACGATGGCGGCCCGTTCCCATCCGTCAGATCGCGCGGACTTCCTGAACCTCGGGGATGTAGTGGCGCAGCATGTTCTCGATGCCGGACTTCAGCGTCGCGGTCGAGCTGGGGCAGCCGGAGCAGGAGCCGTGCATCTCCAGATAGACCACGCCCTCATCGAAGCGATGGAACACGATGTCGCCGCCGTCCTGCGCCACGGCCGGGCGCACGCGCGTGTCGATCAATTCCTTGATCTGCACGACCAGGTCGCTGTCGCCGTCGGCGGCGGTCGAAGCCGGCGTATTGGCACCCTCCGCCGTGTCGGGCGTCATGATCGGCTGGCCGGTCGTGAACGCCTCCATGATGGCGCCCAGGATCGACGGCTTCAGGGCGTACCAGTCATGGTCGTTCGACTTGGTGACCGTGACGAAATCGTAACCCAGGAACACGCCGTCGACGCCGTCGAGGCCGAATAGCTTGGTCGCCAGCGGCGAGCGCGCGGCCGACGCCTGGTCGGCGAAATTCGCCGTGCCGGTTTCCAGCACGGTGCGCCCGGGCAGGAACTTGAGCGTTGCGGGATTGGGGGTCTGCTCGGTCTGGATGAACATGGCGTTCCGGTCAGTCTGGAGGTGAAGAAATCTGACCTGCACGTTGGGACGATTGGTGGCCAAGTCAACCTTTTTGGGCGAGGCCCCGTCGTTTGATCGGATCATCCCGCGCCGGTGAATTGCATTCCCGGCCTATCGGACGCATGCTGACAAAAACGTCATAGGGAGAAAACGATGGATACGAAGGCTTTCAGTCAACGCTTGCGTCGCGAAGGATATGTCGAGGGCGACGCCAAGTTCCTGGAGCCGGGCATGGTCAACCCCGAGCATGAGCATCCGTTCGATGTCTGTGGTCTGGTGCTGGATGGCGAGATCGCGCTGACGATCGAGGGGACCGAGACGCCCTATCGCGCGGGCGAGGTCTTCACCATGGCGGCGGGCTGCGTCCATGCCGAGAAGATCGGGGCGGCCGGCGTGCGCTGTGTGATCGGCCGGCGGCATCCGACACCCGAGTCCTGAACCCTCACGGCCCCATCCGGTCGGCCGGCGGCAGATATCCCGTCGGCGGACCGGCGGACCGGCGGGCATGTCGGAATGTTTTTCGCCCAGCGACCGCTGCAGATAGACCAGATCGAGCCAGCGGCCGAACACTGATGCCGACCGTCCGATCCGCTGGGACGGCGCCACGCTGCTGACGGCGGAGACCGCGCCCGGTCTATGGAACGCCTATTCGGCCGCCCTGGATCGGCCGGCGCTTGAGCCTGGTCGCCGAGGGGCTGGTGACTTAGGCGGCCTTCGCGGATTGGCTAATGCAGGACACCGCCGGGCCGATCAGTCTCTAAACATATGATTTAGAGTGCGATTGGTCGCGAGCGTTGCTCGTCGACTTAGACATGAGGCCGAGTTGGCCTCATGTCATCGCGCGCTCTAGCGGCGACGGCGGGTGAAGAACGCGATGATCAGCCCGAACAGCATCATCGCGGCCAGGTTGGGCACGATGGTGACCGGCGTGAAATGCGCTTTGGCCGCGCGCGACAGCGGTACGACGACGAATTCCATCACGGTGAAGATGACCGGCCCGGCGACAAGGCCGGCGAGAATCCAGTGCTGACGCAGCCATTTCGATCGGGACACGACGCCGACATAGAGGCCTGCAATGACGATCGACATCGCGCATTGCAGGCCCAGGCCCAGCAATGCCGCCTGCCAGCCGCCGCGGAATGCCGCCTTGCCCAGCACGCCGGTGGCGATGGCGCGCAGGATGACGGTCGGGTCGACCCAATTGATCAGCGCCGCGGCGCCGACATCGACCAGACCGGCGACCAGGCCGCCGACAATGATCTTCAGGGCAGGATGTGTGGCCAAAATTCAGGTCAGCAGGTCGATCTGCGCGTCGGTCAGGCTGCCGGGCACGATGGTCAGCGGCACGCGCAGGCGGCTGATCAGCTTGCTCGACAGGGCCGAGATCAGCGGACCCGGACCCGTGTCGCCGATCGCGGCCGCCAGGACCAGGATCGAGATGGTCGGATCCTCGTCGATCAGCGCCAGCAACTGATCGTGCGGCAGCCCCTCGCGGATATGGATGACGGGCGTGGCGCCGGTCAGCGCCGCCACCGTATCGGCATGGCGGCCGACCAGCTCTTCGGCCTCGGCGCGCGACTCCTCGCGCATCAGGCTTTCCAGCGCCATCCAGGTCTGGCGATCCGGCGGCTCCATGACATGGAGCAGCGCCACCCGGCCGCCGGTGTGGCGCGCGCGGAGCGCCGCATAGCGCAACGCCACGCGCAGTTCCGAGCTGTCGTCCACGACAACCAGAAAGACGCGTTCATGCGCTGAGGCGGCAGGCTCGACCATGGGTTCAGGCGTTCCGGAACAGGAAAGTGGCGCCCCATCCTGCCACCGCCGCCATGGCGACCGCAACGAGCCCGTAAAGCAGCGCCCGGTTCTGGGCGAAGTCGTTGATGTCCGCCTCGAGCCCGGTCTGCGAGATGATCAGCGGCGTGGTCTGGGCGGCGACGATGTCGCCCTTGCGGACCAGGAACACCTGGATCAGATAGGTCCCGGTCGGCACGGTCGCCGGGAAATCGAGGCTGGCGCGGAACAGCTTGTCACCCAGAAAATTGACCGTGCCGGGCTGCTTGTCATAGAGCCCGCCGCGCTGCTGCTCTTGGATCAGCGCCGCGCGGAACTCCGTGATATCGCCGGGCTTCGCCTTCTCGGCCGGATTGAGCTTCAGGTTGTCCATGCCGATTTCATGGAGCTGGCGCAGGTTGGCCGGCACGATCTCGTCGACCGGCTTGTTCGCCAGCACGGCATAGAAGTTCGGCACGTTGGCGAAGGCGACGCTGCGGGTGTTGAGCCAGATGCCGGCAACCCGGCTCTTGCGCCGGACGACCGTCTCGCGCTCCGGCCCGCGCACGACCACGACGATATCGCCGCCGCCCTCGATCGCGCCGAACAGCACGACCGAGGTGCCGGTGAAGCCGGTGGTGATCGCGACCAGATGGCTGGTCAGGTCGGCGACCAGCTGCTGCGCCCGGGCGGCGCCCGACAGCGCCAGCAGCAGGGCGGCGATCAGCACCAGCCCCCAGCGCCGGATCATTCGCGCACCACGATCGAGTAGCGCGAATCCGGCGGCACGGTCAGATCGACCAGCAGCTTGGCGCCGACCGCCAGGATCAAGAGCGCCAGCAGCACGCGTAGATATTCGCCGCGCAGCTTGGCGCCGTAACGGGCGCCGTACTGCACGCCCACGACGCCGCCGAGCAGCATGATCAGCGCCAGCAATGCATCGACCGTTTGATTGGTCATCGCCTGTAGCACGGTAACGCTGGCGGCGATGAACACGGTCTGCAGCAGCGAGGTGCCCGGCACCACGCTGGTCGGCATGCCCAGCACATAGATCATCGCCGGCACGATCAGAAAGCCGCCGCCGATGCCCAGGATCGCCGACAGCACGCCGATACCGAAGCCCAGGCCGAGCGGCAGCAGGGCGCTGATGTAAAGCTTGGACCGGCGGAAGCGGACCTTGAACGGCAGCCCATGAAACCAGGTGTGCTGATGCAGCCGACGGCGGCGCGCGCCCGGTTGCCGCGCCCGCACGATGGCGCCGACGCTCTCGATCATCATCAGCGTGCCGAGCGTGCCCAGCAGCAGCACATAGCTGAGGCTGATCACCAGATCGATCTGGCCCAGCCGGCGCAGCAGGGTGAAGAGCGCAACGCCGGCCGCGGAGCCGACGAAACCGCCGGCGCTCAAGACCCCGCCCATCTTGAAATCGACGTTGCCGCGCTTCCAATGGGTCAGCATGCCCGACAGCGAGGCGCCGACCAGCTGGTTGGCCGAAGAGGCGACCGCGACCGCCTGGGGCACGCCGATGAAGATCAGCAGGGGCGTCAGCAGGAACCCGCCGCCGACGCCGAAGATGCCCGAGATGAACCCGACGCACAGCCCGAGCGCCAGCAGGACGAAAACATCCTGGGTAACCGCGGCGATGGGCAGATAGACGTCCATGGGCTTGGGACGGACAATAGGGGATGGGAACGGCACACCCGAAAGCGAACCGATCCAAGACCTTACGCTGCGATTTCGCGAGGCAAAAGCGCAGCCGTGCCGCAGGGTCGGAGATGCGGCCCGGTCACGGCAAAAAAGTCACAGGGCCGTGACACGATATTCAATCCCGTCATTCCCGCGAGAGGCGGGAATCCGGCAAGAGCCGCGTCTGCGGCGACACAAGGTCTTTGTTTCCGCGCTACCGCGCGTAAATGCTGGATTCCCGCCTCTCGCGGGAATGACGGCGTTTTCTTATCTTTTCCCCCGCCCGTCGACGGGCCAGATCGCGACCAGCGTGTCGCCCTCCATGACATGGAAGACGTCGTGCAGATTGACCGTCGGGTCGCAATGGGGCGTCACCAGTTCGATGCGGTCGCCGAGCGCCGGCCGGGGGCCGACCGGGAACAGCTTGCCGTGCTCGTCGCCGAACAGCTGATAGCGGCTCGCCGGATCGACGCCGCTCGAGACCTCGGGCAGCGGCCCGTCGGTCGCGAAGCATTTGATGCCGCCATCGGTCGTGACCCAGTCGGGCCCGTTGGTGCTGACCACCGCCGTCTGCACCAGCAGCGCCACCTCGAACGGCGGGCCGTTCAGCCCGTCGGCCAGCGCGTTGCGATAGTCCACGTCCATGAACACGTAGGACCCCGCCTGCAGTTCGGTGAAGACATGGCCGTCCGGATCCAGATCGTGGGTCCCGGTGCCGGCGCCGGTCACGATCTCGAACGGCGTGCCCTGGCCGTGGGCCGCTTCGGCCAGATGGGCGAGGGTATGGCGCAGGTCGGCGGCGGCGGCCGTGCGCCGGGCGCGTTCGGCGATATGCTGCAGATTGCCGGCGTAGGCCTGCATCCCGCGCAGGCGCAGATTGGGCGCGTCGCCGACCAGCAAGGCCAGGCCCAGCAGTTCGGCATGGCTCGCGGCACCCGTGCGGTTATAGCCGGCGCCGTAGTCCACCAGCACATCCAGCGGGCGGTCGAGGCAGGCCGCGGCCTGGTCCAGCTCGACGATGTTGCGCGGATGATCGACCACGATCATCACGTCGCCGGGGCCGGCCCCGGCCGCGAGCTTCATCAGCCGCGCGATCTTGCTGGGCGTCACGGCCGGCGAGGTGATCAGCACGCCCGGAATGCCGCCGGCGACCATGATCTCGGCCTCGCCCAACGTCACGCAGCACACGCCCAGCGCGCCGGCGGCGATCTGCAGCCGGGCAATCTCGACCGACTTGTGGGTCTTGCTATGGGGGCGCAACCCGACGCGCCGCGTGCCGGCGAATTCGGCCATGCGGGCGATGTTGCGCATCAGCGCCGGCCGTTCGATCATGAGGACCGGCGTGTCGAGCCGGGCGCGGCCGCCCGGGACGCCGATCAGGGCTTCGTTCGGATGGCTCATGACCGCAGGCCCAAGGCGGCCAGATCCGGCACGGGGCGCGCCAGTTTCGGCCGGGTCGCGAACGCGCGCTCGATCGCCAGCGCCGCCGCCAGGACGCGGGCGTCGCCGCGCCGCTTGCCCACGATCTGGATACCGAACGGCAGGCCCTTGTGGTCGACGCCGCACGGCAGCGCCACGATCGGATGCCCGGTCAGGGTCAGGCCGTAGGTCAGGGCGATCCAATGGAAATAATGGTCGAGCGGCGCGCCGTTGATCTGGGTCGGGTGCCATTCGGCATGGGGGAACGGGCTGACCGCCGCGGTCGGACAGATCAGCAGGTCGACCTCCTGGAACAGGGCCTGGAAGCGACGATAGAGCTTGGTCTGCTCGACATGGGCCCGGGCATGGTCGGCCAGGCTGAAGCCCTGGGCCTGCTCCAGATTGGCCCGCACCGGCAATTGCAGCAGGTCGCGATGCTTCTCGGCCATGGCGCGCTGGCCGGCTTCGAAGCTTTCGGCGCGCAGCACGGCGAAGGTCCGGTTGGCGTCGCCCAGCTCCGGATCGCGCTCGACCGAGCTTTGGAACAGGTCGGCGAACAAGCCGCAGCGCTCGTGAAACACCGCGCGGATGTCGTCGTCGACCGGGGCGAAGCCCAGATCCTCCGACACGGCGATCTTGAGGCCGGCCAGATCGACCTCGGGCAGGGGCGAGAAATCGCGCGGATCGCTGGCATAGGACAAGGGGTCGATGCCGTCTTCGCGCGCGATGGCCGACAGCAGCAGGGCCGCGTCGGCGACGCTGCGTCCCATCGGCCCGTCGACCGACAGGGGCGAATAGCCGAGGAGCCGCCGGTCGGACGGGATCAGGCCGGGGGAGGGGCGGAAGCCCACGACGCCGCAATAGGCCGCCGGCGTGCGCAGGCTGCCGCCCATGTCCGAACCGGTGGCGAGCGGCATCATGCCCGACGCCAGCGCCGCGGCCGATCCGCCCGACGAGCCGGCGGGCGTCAGGTGCGGCGCGAACGGATTGCCGGTGGCGCCGTAGACGCCGTTGCGCGTATTGGCGCCGGCGCCGAATTCAGGCGTGTTGGTCTTGGCGAAGACGATGCCGCCGGCCTTGCGCACGGCGGCGACCGTGGTCTCGTCGCGGGTCGGCACATGATCCTTGAAGATGAGCGAGCCCCAGGTCGAGCGCAGACCCTTGGTCTCGCTCAGATCCTTGATGCCGACCGGCAGCCCGTGCAGCGGGCCCAAGGCGTCGCCGCGCAGCACCTGGCGCTCGGCTTCGCGCGCCGCCGTCCGGGCCCCGTCGATATCCAGCGCCACGACCGCGTTCACGGTCGGGTTGACCGCCTCGATCCGGGCCAGACAATCGTCCAGCAGCTCGACGGGCGAGATCTCCTTGGTGCCGATCAACCGGCGAAGATCGACGGCACTTCGGTCGCTGAGACTGGTCATCAAGTGGGCTCCCCGGTTTTTGCGCGGCCAAGAATCCGGGCGGACGGGGGGAAGCGCAAGGAGAAAGCGGTGGGTAGCACCCCTCTCGATCCGTCATGGCCGGGCTTGACCCGGCATGTCGATCATTTTGAAAGGATCCTATGGACGCTGCTTCGCCGGCAGCGCCGCCACTTCCTCGAGCGTCAGTTTGATGATCGACTTCACGAACAGCGGCGTGCGGAAGCCATGATTGTCGGCCACCGAAAGGTCCAGATCGATCGGCGCGCAGACCGTGTCTCCGCCCCGCGCGATATTGACCAGATGGACGTCGGCCTGCAGCAGTTCGGACGAACCGCCGTTGAGGTCGAGGCGCCAGATGTCGTTGCTGTCGACGCGCAGGTAGATCACGTCCTTGGCCGGCGCGCGCCAGCCGCCGCGCCAGTTGCTCAAGGAAAAGCAATGCCGTGCCGGCTTCGCCGCGGCGGCATCCGATTGCGCCAGCGTGGCGCTCGCGTCGAGGCCGAGCAGGATCAGGCTGGCGACGACGGGCAGCAGCAGTCTCAGGTTCGGGGACATGGGCGTTCTCCCGGAAGTGTGCTCAAGCATAGAGACAGATCGACGCGCCGACTTATTCCGCCCGCCTCAGATGGCCATGGATCACCAGCCGGCCTTCAAGCGGGTCCATCAGCCCGTTCACCTGGCGCACCGCATGGGGCAGGCGGTCGTCGAAAATGAGCAACTGGTTGAAATCGGCCGGGACCAGGTCATAGAAGGACGAGCCGGCCATGGCGCCGCCGCCGGCCGTGGACTGGCCGAGCGCGCCGGGCTTCAGGATCACGGTCTCGCCGCCGGAAAAGCGCCGCTCGCGCCAGCGCGTCAGCGAAAAGACATAGCCGAAATGGCCGTTGAGCGCGTCGTTGTGCAGTTCCTGCCGGCAGCCGTCGATATAGAGCGACAGATAGGCGTCGGACGGCACGCAATTCAGGTTGGCGCGGGTCCAGGCGGCCAGGTGGTTCCAGAAGCTGCCCATCAGCTCGGCCGAAATCACCTTGCGCGGCAGCGTGCGCAAATAGGTGTACATGTCCGGCACGTGCCAATAGTTCCAGATCTGATGGGTATCGGGCCCGTGGGCGGTGGGGTTGTTGAAATGCGCGTCGATTGCCGCGCGCATGGCCGGCGCCTCGGCGAAGAAATCCGGCACGACCAGATGACCGGCCGCCGTGACGAGATCGCTCGGATGCGGCGGAGGCGGGGCTTTCTTCGGCGCCTTCAATCGCGTCGGTCCCTTGGTCCCCATCCACGGGCCGGGATTGAAATACGGCGCCTGCCGCTTGTCGTTCCCGTCCGGATTCCGTTCCGTCATCGTCTGCCTCTGGTATGCGCTGTGCCGGCGCGGATCATGATCGCCCGGACGCGCCCAGTGCAAGAGCGTCGCTGAGCCGCCCGCAGTGCAGCCGGAACACGCCCAGGTTTATTTTACCGAAATCGTCAAGCGAGACGCGTTTCATCTATTGATATAAATCGATTGACCAATTAGGAGCTTATTCAATCGAAGGACGTTGAGGGCTCTATGGGCGTTATTCAGCATTTTATCTATTCACGCCGTAACTTGATTGCCGTTGCAACTGGCTTGGGCTTGAGCCTTTCGGCCTGTGTCGCGCCGCCGGCGCCGCCGCAAGTTGTCCAAGCGCCGCAACCTGTCGTCGCAGCCGTCGCGCCGCCGCTGGTCAAGACCTACAAGCGCAAGATCGCGATCGGGCGCTTCACCAACGAGACCCTCTACGGCAAGGCGCTGCTGACCGGCGATCAGATCGATCCGCTGGGCAAGCAGACGACCGACATGCTGAGCGCGCGCCTGGTCGAGTCCGGCCGGTTTCTCGTGTTCGAACGTCCGGACATAAATCTGGCACACAACGAGCAGGCGCTGAGCGGCATCCAGGGCAATATCATCGGCGTCGACACGCTGATCGTCGGCTCGCTGACCGAGTTCGGCCGCTCCATCGAAGGCGAGAACGGCTTCCTGAGCGGTACGAAGAAGCAGACCGCGCGCGCCAAGGTCGAGATTCGCCTGGTCGACGTGAAAACCGGCCACGCGTTCTTCTCCGCCACCGGCGCCGGCCAGGCCTCGGTCGAGGCGGGCAACGTCATGGGGTTCGGCAACCAGGCCGGCTATGATTCGACCCTGAACGACCGCGCCATCGGTGCCGCCATCTCGGACCTGTTGGGTCGCCTCGTGACCAAGCTCGAAGAGCGGCCGTGGAAAAGCGACATCCTCAAGGTCGACGGCAGCCGCATCTATCTCTCGGGTGGCGAACGCCAAGGCGTGAAGGTCGGCGATGCGCTCAAGGTCATGCGGGCGACCGAGACGGTCCGCAGCGCCCAGAGCGGCTTCGATATCGATTTGCCGCCGACCGAGGTCGCTCAGATGACCGTCGAAGGCCAGTTCGGCACGGACGAGACCAATGAGGGTTCGATCGCCCGCATCACCGGCGGCGCCGTGCCGGCGTCCGGCCGGGAAAAACTGTTCGTCGTCGATGGAAGGGCACGTTGATGCGCCGTCACCTCGCTGCCCTGCTGCTGGCGCTCGCCATCGCCGGCTGTTCCGCGCCCGTGACCTCGGTCAATACGGTCGACGAACGTCCGCATCTGCAATTCGTCAACGCCTCGCCCACCGCGATCCTCGTACTGGACGGTGGCGTGGTCGGACCGGCCGCGGGCTATGACGGCAAGACCAGGACTTTGGCACTCGAGACCGGCAGTCATCGCGTCGAAATCCGCGACGGCGCCCGCACCGTCTACGCCGACACCGTCTATCTCGGCGGCGACATGACGAAGACCATCAACCTTCCGGACTAAACAAAATGCGTTCATTCAAGTACATCGCACCGCTCGCGGTGCTGCTGCTGGCGGGTTGCCAGCAGGGCGGCGGGCCGAAATATTACTGGGGCGACTATCAAACGTCGCTTTATGACTACTATGCCAACCCGACGGCGGAACCCAACTATGAAAAGGCCCTGGGCGACGTGACCCTGGCCGATGCCAAGGGCAAGAAGACGCCGCCGGGCCTGTTCGCCGAATATGGCTATATCGCGCTGTCCCATGGCGACACCGACAAGGCGATCCAGCTGTTCCAGCGCGAGAAGCAGGCATGGCCGGAATCGAGCGCCTTCATGGAGAAGGCGATCGACAACGCTCGCAATTCGAAGAAGCCCGTCGCATCGGGGGCCACGCCCGCCGTGCCGGCCGCCGCTTCGCCCGTCACTCCCGTTTCCTAGGGTTCAAACCCATGCGCCTGTTCCGCGTCTTCACGCTCCTCATCTCGGTCGCAGGGCTCGCCGCCTGCGCCCATCCCCCGGCGCAAAAAGACTACGCCGACTTCCGGGCGGCGGCGCCCCGGTCGATCCTCATCGTGCCGGTCGTCAACAAAAGCACCGAGGTGACGGCGCCAGATAATTTCCTGGTCAGCCTGTCCCAACCGCTGGCCGAGCGCGGCTATTACGTCTTCCCGGTGAACATGGTGAAACACACCATGGAAGATAGCGGCTTGGCGGATGCCGATCTCGTCGCCAATGCGGATCCCGTCCGCGTCGCCGGCCTGTTCGGCGCCGACGCCGTGCTCTATGCCAGCATCGAGCATTGGGAATCGCGCTACATCATCCTGTCGACGACGACCGTCGTCGACGTGCATTACACGCTGAAGAGTGGCAAGAGCGGTGCCACGCTTTGGGACGAGACTGTCCATACGCAATATTCGCCCCAGTCGCAGGGCGGCGGCAACCCGCTCGCCACCCTGCTCGTCGCCGCGGTCGCCGCCGCGATCGAGAAGGCCTCGCCCAGCTATATTCCGCTGGCGGGCCAGGCGAACCGGCTCGCGCTCAATACCAAGGGTCGCGGCATTCTCTCCGGTCCCTATGATCCGGCCTACGGCAAGGATTTCTGATCCAGATCGGTCGCGGGATCGGGGTGCCGAAACCGATCCCGCGACCTGCATGCCGCGCCCCATGGTTTCGGCTGACGAAAACCCGTAAGGTTTCTCATCATTCGAGTCCAAACGGGAATCGCGACAAGCATGGACGGGCATAACCTCACCAATCAGCCGCGGATCGATGCCGCGGAGATCCTCGACGGCATCCGGGAATGGGTCGAGATCGAGACCCCCTCGACCGATGGGGCGGCGGTCGATGGCCTGTCGCATCTGATCGAGCGGCAATTCGCCGATCTGGATGCCGCCGTCACCCGCGTGCCCGGCCGCGACGGCTTCGGCGATCATCTGCTGTTCGAGGCGCCCTGGGGCGATCCCGGCGACAAGGGCATCCTGGTGGTCTGCCATATGGACACGGTCTGGCAGCACGGCACGCTCGACCGTCGGCCGGTCAAGCGCGAGGGCGACAAGGTGTTCGGTCCCGGCATCTACGACATGAAGGGCGGCGCGTACCTTGCCTACTACGCCTATCGCCACCTGATCCGGCAGGGCCGGCGGACCCGGCTGCCGGTGCGCTTCCTGTTCGTGTCGGACGAAGAGGTGGGCAGCGGCACCTCGCGCGACCTGATCGAGGCCGAGGCGGCGCGCGCGAAATACGCCCTCGTGATGGAGCCGGGCCGCAACCAGGGCAGCCTGGTCAATTGCGTCGTCACCGCGCGCAAGGCGGTCGGCCGCTTCGTGGTCACCGCCCATGGCGTCTCGTCCCATGCCGGCGTCAATCACGACCACGGCCGCAATGCCATGCGCGAGCTGGCGCGCCAGATCCTGGTGCTGGAAGACCTGACCGACTATGCCCGCGGCATCACGGTCAATGTCGGCGTGGTCAGCGCCGGCAATCCCGGCTTCGCCAATGTCGTGCCCGACAAGGCGACGGCGGAGGTCGATTTCCGCTGTCCCGATGCCGCCAGCGCCGCGGAGATCGCGGCCAAGGTCCATGCCTTGACGCCGATCGGCCCGGACATCCGTCTGGAGATCACGGGCGGCATCAACCGCCCGGCCTACGAGCGGGACGCGGGTGTCGCCATGCTCTACGGCCAGGCGGCGACGATCGCGCGCGACCTGGGGTTCGAGCTGCCCGAGGTCTCGACCGGCGGCGGCAGCGACGGCAATTTCACGGCGGCCAAGGGCGTGCCGACGCTCGATGGCCTGGGCGTGTGCGGCGCCGGAGCCCATGCGGCCCATGAGCATCTGCTCTATTCCTCGCTCGAACCGCGGACCGAGCTGCTGCTGCGCCTTATGGAAAGCCTCGCCTGATGAAATTCACCGGAACCCAATCCTACGTCGCGACCGACGATCTGAAGATCGCGGTCAATGCCGCGGTCACGCTCGGCCGGCCGCTGCTGATCAAGGGCGAGCCGGGCACCGGCAAGACCATCCTGGCCGAGGAGGTCGCGACAGCCCTCGGCCGCAAGCTCATCTCCTGGCACGTCAAATCGACGACCAAGGCACAGCAGGGTCTGTACGAGTACGATGCCGTCTCCCGCCTGCGCGACAGCCAGCTGGGCGACGCCAAGGTCCAGGACATCGGCAATTACATCGTCAAAGGCAAGCTGTGGGAGGCGTTCGAGGCCGATGTGGCACCCGTGCTGCTGATCGACGAGATCGACAAGGCCGACATCGAATTCCCGAACGATCTGCTGCTCGAGATCGATCGGATGGAATTCCACGTCTACGAGACGCGCCAGACGATCAAGGCCAAGCATCGGCCGATCATCATCATCACGTCGAACAACGAGAAGGAGCTGCCGGACGCGTTTCTGCGCCGCTGCTTCTTCCATTATATCCGCTTCCCCGATCGCGAGACGATGGAGGCGATCGTGGCCGTGCATTATCCGGGCATCAAGCAGGCGCTGGTGCGCGAGGCCTTGTCGGTATTTTACGACGTGCGCGATGTGCAGGGCCTGAAGAAGAAGCCATCGACCTCGGAATTGCTCGATTGGCTGAAGCTGCTGATGGCCGAGGATATCGCGCCCGAGGTGCTGCGCGACAAGGACCCGACCAAGCTGATCCCGCCGCTGCATGGCGCGCTGCTGAAGAACGAGCAGGACGTGCATCTGTTCGAACGGTTGGCCTTCCTCAACCGGCGGCAGCCGCGGTAGGGCGATGGCACACCACGCATCCCGTCATTCCCGCACAGGCGGGAATCCAGCGAGAGCCGCGTCGGCGGCGACAAGACTCTTGTCCGCGCCGCTGCGCGTAATGGGCTGGATCCCCGCCTTCGCGGGGATGACGGAGAATAGTCGATTGGCGGCGTAGCCATGTTCATCGATTTCTTCCTGCGTCTGCGCGCGGCCGGGGTGCCGGTGTCGCTGCGCGAGTTTCTGACGCTGCAGGCGGCGATGCAGGCGGGCCTCGCCGAGTATGAGATCGAGAATTTCTACTATCTGGCCCGCACCGCGCTGGTGAAGGACGAGCGGTTTCTCGACCGGTTCGACCAGGTGTTCGGCCAATGTTTCAAAGGGTTGGTGCCGGACGGCGCCGGCGAGGATCCGGCGGCGCCGGTCGATCTGCCGGACGAATGGCTGAAGAAGCTGGCCGAGAAATACCTGACCGAGGAAGAAAAGACCGAGATCGAGGCACTCGGCGGCTGGGACAAGCTGATGGAGACGCTCCGGCAGCGGCTGGAGGAACAGAAGGGCCGGCACCAGGGCGGCTCGAAATGGATCGGCACCGCCGGCACCTCGCCGTTCGGCGCCTATGGCTATAATCCCGAAGGCGTGCGCATCGGCCAGCACGAAAGCCGCCATCGGCGCGCGGTCAAGGTGTGGGACAAGCGCGAGTTCAAGAACCTGGCCGGCGACGTCGAACTGGGCACGCGCAACATCAAGGTGGCGCTCCGGCGCCTGCGTCGTTTCGCCCGCGAAGGGGCGGCGAGCGAGCTCGATATGGCGGGCACCATCGGCGCCACCGCGCGCAACGCGGGCTATCTGGACCTGAAGATGGTGCCGGAACGGCACAACGCGGTGAAAGTGCTGCTGTGCCTCGATATCGGCGGTTCGATGGATGATCATGTCCGGCTGTGCGAGGAGCTGTTCTCGGCGGTCAAATCCGAGTTCAAGCATCTGGAACAGGTCTATTTCCACAATTGTCCCTACGACCGGATGTGGCGCGACGCCTCGTTCCGCCCGGCCCATGCCGTGCCGGTCATGGATCTGATCCATAAATACGACCCGAGCTGGAAGCTGATCTTCGTCGGCGATGCCAGCATGAGCCCGTACGAGCTGAAGCAGCCGGGCGGCGCCATCTCGGACTGGAACCAGGAATCCGGCGAGGTTTGGCTGAAGCGCCTGACCGATGCGTACCCCAAGGCGGTCTGGCTGAACCCGGTGCCGGAGCCCTATTGGCGCTCGACCATGAGCATCGGCCTGATCGAACAGGCGATGGAGGGGCGGATGTTCCCGCTGACGCTCGATGGGCTGGACCGGGCGATGCAGCGGCTGATGCGCTGAGCCGGCCGCGGGTTTCCAGGTGAAGCCTTTTGTGACAAAGCCGAAATCCGGCTGATACCCTCCGTTGCTAGGCTGCAGATCTCGGAACTGTCCGATTGGAAATGCAGTGGATTGGTCGACGGTGGATAAAGACGGGGCGACACGCCGGTCGCCCGCGGGCCGGTTGGGCGAACTCAGGGCCTGGCTCGCCGTCCTCTCGGACGAGGTCGAACGCCGGCGTCGCCGGCCCGAGGCGGCACCGCTACTGAGCCCGGACGAACGGCGCGTGCTGCTGGCGCTCTGCCGGGGCGACTAGATAATCGGGATCTGCGGTGCCGCACTCCGCGGCAGATGGCCCGCCAAACGGGGATCGTCGGCGACCTCGATCTGGCGGCGAAACGCGGTGAAGCCCGAGCGCAGATAGAATCCCAGCGCCGCCGGATGGTCGAGCGTGCAGGTATGGACCCAGAAGCGCCCGATAGGTTGCGACCAGGCCCGCTCCAGCGCCCGATTCATCAGCCAGCGCCCGGCGCCGGTGCCGATCAATTCGCCGCCGACGCCGAAGAAGCTCAGCTCGCCCGTGCCCGGCTGGCGGAAATCGAGCTGCAGCAGCCCCAGATCCTCGCCGCCCCGGGTCAGCGCATAGGTTTCCATGGCGGGATCCAGCAGCTCCGCGGTCAGATCCGCGTCGCGCATGCGCAGGCGCGAGAACCATAGATAGGGTTCGCCGACGCGGCGGAACAGCGCGCGGAACCAGACCAGATCGGGCTGCTCGATCCGCTTCAGACCGAACCCGGCCTCGGCCGGCGGATCGGGCCTCGGTGCCGGGCGCGCGGTCATTTCCAACGAGGTCACCACCGTCGCGATCTTGCCGGCCGGAACGTCGGCATAGCCGTCGGGGAGAATCATGGGCGCGCTCCAGGACATCAAATGAAAACCGGCGCCGCCTGGGGAGGCGGCGCCGGCGGTTGGCGCTCTCGACGAGGCGGGAGGGCCTCAGGCGGCGTTCGAGCCGTGGCCTTTGGGCCGGACATAGGCGAGGGCCGCATGTTCCTGGCAATAGGGCTTGCCCGATTTCGCGCGCGCATCGCAAAAGTGAAAGCCCTTTTCGCCCGGATGGCCGATCGGCCAGGAGCAGCTCGGGCCGGTCATCTCGACCACCTTCTGTGCCGGCTTCACGCGCGGCTTGCCCGTCAGCTTCACCGGCGACGGCCGCGGCGTCAGCGACAGGCGATGTGCCTTGCCGACGACCGAATTCTTGGTCACGCCCAGTCGACGGCCGATCTCGGCAGTCGAGAAACCCTCGCTCCAAAGCTTGGAAAGGTTATTGATCCGATCCTGCGTCCAGATGTTTTCCATCGAGTCCCCACCACTGGATAAGGTAGCTAAACCGCCATCCCCTACGAGATATAGTAGCAGAACGACTCGAAGACGCAAACCCTATCCGTCGGGGACTCGGCAGATTCATCACTAAATCTGGTGTTCAACCGACGCTGCACAGGCGGTCAGGACCAATATCCAGATGGAAATGGCCGTGGTGCAGCTTGTTGGTCGAGGGCGTCAGCACCACCGAGAAATAGCGGCAGGCACCCGATGCCACGGCGTGCAGGAACCTGCCGTGCGGGCCGCCGTCGGTCCAGTCTTTTTCGATATCGATCCGGGTGCCGTCGGCCAGGGACCAGCCCGCGAGATCGATCGCGCGACCCAGCGCGTGCTGGCTCAAAACACGGCGCGAACTGGCTTCCACCCTACAGGTAAACGCCCCCAGGTTCCGTTCCGCGACAACCGGTTTTCCCAGGATTTTTATGGCGTTCGGCTCGACCACCTCGCTCTCGAATCGCATCAGCACATCGCCCAATTGGCAGCTCATGGTGGCGGGCTGGTTCCAGCGAATCGACATGCCGTAGGCGCGAATCGGCGTGTCGACCTGACAGCCGCCGGCCGAGACCGGCAGGACCGGGACCTGATAGCTGATGTTATGGGCGTTGAGGTCCCGGAGACAGGCCAGGCCGGAGGCGACTCGGGGGGCGGGTGCCGGCGGCGGCGCCGGTGTCGCGGCGCAGGCGGCGAGCGATCCAAGCGTCAACAGCGCCAGTGTTCGTCCCGGAGCGCCGATCAACATCTTGTGCATGACGCTCGCTTTCGGGCGATCTCGATAGAACTGGGCAAAGCGGCGGGTGCGCTCTAGTGTCTGGGGCACCCCGGAACCTTCGATCGACCAGCAGAGCCATGCCATCCCCAATCCCCGCTGTGAAGCCCCTCGAAGCCGTTTTCAACGGCGCCAAGGTCCTGGTCGCGGGGGGACTCGGCTTTATCGGCTCCACGCTCGCGATTCGCCTCCTGGGACTCGGGGCCGAGGTCACGATCGTCGATAGTCTCGACCCGGATTACGGCGGGAATTTCGCCAATATCGCCGGGCACGAGCAGCGACTCGGCGTGCTCGTCGCCGACCTGCGCGACCGGGAGCGGCTGCCCGATCTGGTGCGGGGCCGCCAATTCATCTTCAACATGGCGGCACAGACCGGCCACGTCGATTCGATGCGCCGGCCGGTCAACGATCTGGAGATCAATGCCGCCGCCCCGCTGATGCTGCTGGAAGCGGTTCGCGCGGAATGTCCGGATGCCGTCGTGGTCTATGGCTCGACGCGCCAGATCTATGGGCGGCCGGACTATCTGCCGGTCGACGAGAAGCACCCGCTCAGGCCCGTCGATGTCAACGGCGTCAGCAAGCAGGCCGGCGAGGGCTTTCATATGCTCTATCATCAGGTCTATGGCCTGAAGACCGCGATCCTGCGCCTGACCAACACCTATGGACCGCGCATGCGCATTCGCGACGCGCGCCAGACCTTCGTCGGCATCTGGCTGCGCCGGGTGCTGGAGGGCGATCGGTTCGAGGTGTGGGGGGGCACGCAACAGCGCGATCTGGCCTTCGTCGACGACGTGGTCGAGGCGGCGTTGCTCGCGGCGGCGACGCCGGCGGCCCATGGCGGTGCGTTCAACATCGGCGGCGCGCCGCCCCTGAGCCTGCTCGATCTGGCGCACGCGACCATCGCCGCCAATGGCGGCGGCGGCTTCGACCTGAAGGAATTCCCGGCGGAACGCAAGAGCATCGACATCGGCGATTATTGGGCCGACGACGGGCTGTTCCGCCGCACCACCGGCTGGGCGCCACAGGTCGATCTCGCGACCGGGCTCGCGCGCTCGGTCGAATATTACCGGGCCAATCTCGACAAGTA
>JAQGIC010000064.1 GCA_028288725.1 Rhodospirillales bacterium | reverse complement strand
CGTGTTCCACTACGGCATCTTCCCCTCGAGCGTGGAAAGCCTCGCCGCCGAGGGCGTCCTGCTGCACGGGCTCACCACCTGGCACGACGTGCTGGCGCTCGCCCACGAGCGCGGCAGCTTCACGCCCACCCAATATCAGGCGATCAAATCGTTCCTCGACGACCCGGAAGCCTGGAAGGCGCCGGAATAAGCTAAGCCGCCCCGCCCCAGGGCGGCAGCCGGCCTTCCTGGACCGCGTGGCAGGCGACCATATTGCCGCCCGCGGCCAGCAGCGACGGCCGTTCCGTCTTGCAGCGCTCGTTCGCGAACGGACAGCGCGGGTGGAAGGCGCAGCCCGAGGGCGGGTCGATCGGATTCGGCACCTCGCCGCGCACCGCCACCCGTTCGCGGCCGGTCATGGCGAGATCCGGCACGGTATCGAGCAGCAGGCGGGTATAGGGATGCTGCGGCCGGGCGAACAGATCCGCCTTGGCGGCGACTTCGACCAACCGGCCCAGATACATCACGCCGACCTTGTCGGACACGTGATAGATCACCGCCAGATTATGCGAGATGAACAGGTAGGTCAGGCCCAGCCTGCGCTGCAGATCCTTCATCAGATTGAGGATCTGGGCCTGGACCGAGACATCGAGCGCCGAGGTCGGTTCGTCCAGCACCAGGAATTCCGGCTCCGACGCCAGCGCCCGCGCGATCGAGATGCGCTGGCGCTGACCGCCCGAGAAGGCGTGGGGATATTTGTCGCCGTCGGCCGGGGTCAGGCTGACCTGGCGCAGCAGTTCGTCGACCCGGGCACGGATCGCCGCCTCGCCCCGGATCAGGCCGTGGGTGCGGATCGGCTCGGCGATGATGTCCTTGACCCGCCAGCGCGGATTGAGGCTGGCATAGGGGTCCTGGAACACCATCTGGACCCGACGGCGCACGGGCGCCTGGGCCTTTCGCGTCTTGAGCGAGGCGATATCGGTGCCGTCGATCTCGATCGAACCGGAGGAGGGCTCGTACAGCCCCACGACCAGGCGCGCGACCGTCGATTTGCCGCAGCCGCTTTCGCCGACCAGCGCGAAGGTCTCGCCGCGCGCGATCTCGAACGTGACGCCGTCGACCGCCTTCAGCATGCGCGGACCGGTGCCGCTCAGGATCCGGGCGAGCCACGGCGCCGAGACGTCGAACAGGCGGCGGACATCGTTGAGGCGCAGCACGGCGTCAGCCACGGGCGGCCTCCCCCGGGGAGATCGAGGCGTGCAGCCAGCAGGCGGCCTCGGTCGCGTGCGCCTTCAGCAGGTCCGGCCGATCGACGCGGCAGCGCTCCATGACTTTCGGACAGCGCGGGTTGAAGGCGCAGCCCGGCGGGATCGAGCCCAGGCGCGGCATGGCGCCGTCGATCTGCGGCAACCGCTCGAGCGTGTCGCCGATCGAGGGGATCGAGCCCATCAGCCCGACCGTATAGGGATGCTGCGGATGCTTGACGACCTGGCGGACCGGCCCGATCTCGGCGACACGGCCGGCATACATGACCGCGACCCGGTCGGCGGTCTCGGCGATCACGCCCATGTCGTGGGTCACCAGCATCACGGCGGTCCCATGGTCGCGACAGAGCCGTTTCAGGAGCGCAATGATCTGCGCCTGGGTCGAGACGTCGAGGGCCGTGGTCGGCTCGTCCGCCACGATCAGGCGTGGATTGGCCGCGAGGGCGAGCGCGATGACGACACGCTGGCGCATGCCGCCGGAGAATTGATGAGGGTACGCGTTGAACCGCTCCGCGGCACCCGGAATGCCCACTTCCTGCAGCAGTTCGACCGCGCGGGCGGTAGCGGCCTTGTCGCCGAGCGGCAGATGGGTCCGGATCGTCTCAACCAATTGGCGGCCGATGGTATAGAGCGGGTTGAGGCTGGTCAGCGGGTCCTGAAAGATCGCACCGATCTGCTTGCCGCGGATCCGGCGGAACGCGTCCGGCGGCAGATTGTCGATGCGGGCGCCGTCGAGCAGGATCTCGCCGCCGGCGAGCCGCAGCGGCGGTTCCAGCAGGCCGATGATGGCGGCGGCGGTGATCGATTTGCCGGCGCCGGACTCGCCGACCACGCCCAGCACTTCGCCCTCGCCGATGGTGAAGCTGACGTCGTCGACCGCCAGCAGCGTGCCGCGCCGGGTCGGCAGTTCGATCCGGATATGGCGCAGTTCCAGCAGCGGCTTCATTGCAGACGCGGATTGAGCGCGTCGCGCACCCAATCCCCCAGAAGATTGACCGACAGCACCAGGGCCGCCAGCGTGACGGCGGGAAACACGGTGATCCACCATTCGCCGGAGAAGAGATAGCCGTTGCCGACGCGGATGAGCGTGCCCAGCGACGGTTCGGTCGGCGGCACGCCGACGCCGAGGAACGACAGGGTCGCCTCGGTGATGATGGCGAAGGCGAAATAGATCGTCGCCACCACCAGCACCGGCGTCAGCACGTTGGGCAGGACATGGGTCACGACGATGCGGATCGGATGCACGCCGATGACGCGCGCGGCCTGGACATATTCCTTGTTGCGTTCGACCAGGGTCGAGCCGCGCACCAGGCGGGCGAACTGGACCCAGCCGGACAGGCCGATCGAGCCGACCAGCACGAGCATGGCGATCTGGTCCTGCTCGTCATGCGGCAGGGTACTGCGCACGATACCGTCGATCAGCAAGGCCACCAGAATCGCCGGGAACGACAGCTGCACATCGGCGACGCGCATGATGAACGCATCGATCACGCCGCCGCGCCAGCCGGCGATCAGCCCGGCCGTGACGCCCAGCACGACCGCGAAGATCGTCGAGAACAGCCCGACGCCGAGCGAGATCCGGCCGCCGAACAGGATGGCCGACAGCACGTCGCGGCCCTGCTCGTCGGTGCCGAGCGGGAAGTCGGGCGAGCCGCCCTCGATCCATTGCGGCGGATCGAACGCGTCGATCAGGCTGATGGTCGAGAGGTCGAACGGGTTGTGCGGGGCGACCCAGGGCGCGAACAGCGAGCCCAGGATCAGCACCAGCGTCACGATGGCCGAGATGACCGCGACCGGCGAATTGCGGAAGCTGTAGGCGAGATCGGTGTCCCAGGCGCGCCGGACGACGCCGGCCCTGACGTCAACGGCCATGGCCGCCTCCGCCGCGCTGCATCCGAAGCCGGGGGTCGACCAGATAATAGAGCAGATCGACCACCAGGCTGATGATGACGAAGAACAAGGCCACCAGCACCAGATAGGCGGACATGACCGGAATATCGGCGTAGCTGACCGCCTGGATGAACATCAGGCCCATGCCCGGCCACTGGAACACCGTCTCGGTGATGACCGCGAAGGCGATGATCGAGCCGACCTGGACGCCGGTGATGGTGATGACCGGCACCAGCGTGTTCTTGAGCGCGTGGCCGAAATGGACCGCCCGGTTGGTCAGGCCGCGGGCGCGGGCGAACTTGATGTAGTCGGTGCGCAGCACCTCCAGCATTTCCGAGCGCACCAGGCGCAGGATCAGCGTGAGCTGGAAGATCGCCAGCGTCAGCGCCGGCAGGACGATGTGGTGCCAGCCGTCGCGCGTGAGCAGCCCCGAGGTCCACCAGCCCAGATCCACCGTCTGGCCGCGGCCGAAGCTGGGGAACCAGCCCAGCGTCACCGAGAACACCAGGATCAGGAGGATGCCGATCAGGAACACGGGCAGCGAGACGCCGAGCAGCGAGAGCGTCATGAACAGCTGGCTCAGGAAGCTGCCGCGGCGCAGCGCGGCGTACACGCCCATGGGGATGCCCGCGCCGAGGGCGAGGATCGCGGCCACGAAGGACAGTTCCAGCGTCGCCGGCAGCCGCTCGCCGATCAGGCGCGAGACCTTGGCACCCTGGCGCAGGCTGAGGCCGAACTCGCCCTGCACCGCGTTGCTCAGGAAGTGCCAGAACTGCACGTAAAAGGGGCGGTCGAGTCCGAGCGCGCCGCGCAGTTCGCGGATCTGGTCCGGCCTGGCGTCCTGCCCGAGGAGACACCCGATGGGATCGCCGACGTACGGGAACAGCAGGCCGGCGATAGAGGCAACCGCCACCAGGACGACGGCGGCCTGGAAGATGCGGCGCAGGATGAAGGCAAGCATGCGTGGTCGCGCGACAGGGCAAAACGAGGATAGCAGAGCAAGGTGCGTGCCGACACGCGGGGTTTCCTTGACGCTTGCGCCTTGGCGACAACTGGCGCCCGCCCGCGAGCGCCCTCTCTTCAGTGCGCCGCGACCGGCAGCAGGCGAACCGGCCCGTACCAGGCGCGCGCCTGGGAACGTGTGTTGTCGCTGTCGGTCATGATGGCAATGCCGACCAGCGCGCCGGGCGGCTCGCCGAACGCGTGTTCGTAATCGGTGCGGATGTCTCGTTCGTAGTCGTGCCACGCATTCAGCCCCGCCGGGCCCGACTCGACCACCAGGCGGCGGATGCGATCGGTGCGCGGGCTGTTCAGCACGGTACCCGGTGCCCGCCGGTTGCCCCACACGTACATCAGCGTCGCATACGGCAGTTCCTCGCCGGTCACCGCACGCACCAGTTCCGACAGCGCGGCGTCGCGCGGCGAGAAGCGTGAGCGATCGCCTTCGAAGGCGAGCACGATGCGCACGGGCGCGTCGTCCTGCTCGCGCAGCGCCAGGTCCGCGTGCTCCATGAGCGCGGGGACTTTCCACGAGAAGCGCACGTGCCCGAGTTCGCGCGGCTCGATGCGCAGCGCCTGGTGCAGCATGCTCACCGACGAATCCGCCTGCACGGCGATGGTGTCGCGCCCGTCGATGCGGGCATAGGCAAAGTGATTGGGCTTCTTGCCCGGAAAGCTGCGATGCGCCCACGGCTGGCAGGCCGCCTGCGTGGCTCCCGATTGCTGTGCCCAGGGCGAAGCCGCTATGTCGCTGTCGCGCGGCCCAGTGGCGCAGGCAGCCAGCAGGAGGACAGCGGCGCTGGCGCCAAGGCGCCCGATTCCCAACGTGTTCATGTTCTTCCAGGCGAAAAAAAGCCGCCCGAAGGCGGCTTTTCAAGTTTCTTGTTCTCTGCGCCGGCCTTGCGGCCGGTTCGAAAATCAGAAGCTGTGGCGAATGCCCAGGTCGACACCGGAGCTCTTGCCGTTCACGCCGCCGTTGACGGCGGTGGATTGGGGCAGCGATGCGTCGATCGCCAGGTCCGCGCCACCCTTGTTGCTCAGGCGAGCGTACGTGGCGTACAGGGCGGTACGCTTGGACAGGTTGTGCACGTAACCCACGGCCCACTGGTTGGCGCTGGGCGCAAAGCCAGCAACATCCTGCTTCTCGCGGCTGTACGAAGCGCGGATTTCACCCGGGCCAACCGGCACGGAGGCGCCGATCAGCCAGCCCTTCATGCTCGAATCGGGCGTGATGCCGAAGCCGTTGGTGAACTTGGTGCGGTCGTACTCGGCCATGATGCGAGCCATGCCGAAGTCCCACTGGCCACCGATGTTCCAGTCGCTGACGTCCGGGGTGGTTTGCAGCAGGGTGGCGGCAGCCAGGCGAGCGTCGGAACCCGAGG
>JAQGIC010000063.1 GCA_028288725.1 Rhodospirillales bacterium | reverse complement strand
CGGAGACGCTGTTCATGTCGTCGGAATGGCCGGAGCACACGACGGAACTCACGCTCGATCCGGCGGTGGATGCCGCGCAGAAGGCCATGTTCGGGGCCTATGCGGCGGCCGGTACGCCGCCCGATATCGCCGCCGCCCTGGCTTGGGATCCGGGCATGCTGGTGATCGGCGCCTATCGGAAACTGGGCTTCGAGGCGAAGCCGGAGCAGATCCGCGCCTATCTGGCCGGGGTTCAGGGCTGGGCCGGGATCAATGGGATCTACGATTTCGTGCGCCAGCCGCAACGGGGCCTCGACGTTACCGATTCCGTCGTTACCCGCTGGGTGCCGGAAAAGAAGGCCTGGGTGATCGTCAGCAAGCCCGGCGGCTTGCGTCTCTAACGGCGAAAAGCTCGGAACCGCCATGCACCAAGCTATCCAGATTGCCGTCGGCGGCCTCCTGCAAGGCTGTATCTTCGGTCTGCTCGCCCTGGGGTTCTCGCTGATCTATCGGGTGACGGCGGCGGTCAATCTCGCCCAGGGCGCCTTCTGCATCTTCGCGGCGCTTGTGACGAGCTCCTGCGAACAGGCGTTCGGCATGCCGGTGATGATCGCCGGCCTCGTCGGCGTGGCCGCGACCGCGGCCTTGTCGGCCCTGCTGGGGGCCGCCGTGTTCGTCCCTGGCCTCGCCCGCCTGCCGGGCAGCACGATGTTCATCCTGACCGTGGGCCTGCTGACCATCCTCCAGGGGGCATCCCTGGTCGTCTGGGGCAGTCAGTCCTATACGCTGACGACCTTCTCGGGCGAGCGGCCGATCTCGTTGCTGGGGATCAGCATCCCGACGCAGGGCCTTTGGCTGATCGGCGTTACGATCGTCATCACGTCGGCCCTGGCCCTGCTGCTCGCCCGGACCCGAATGGGGCGGGCCTTCCGGGCCTGCGCCGAAAACCCGCTGGCCGCCAATCTCATGGGGATCGGCGTCCGGCGCATGCAATTGCTGAGTTTCGTCCTGGCCGCGGTCATCGGGGGAATCGCGGGGATCGTCATCGGCCCGATCACCTCATTCCAGTTCGATACGGGCGGGATGTATACGATGTTCGGCTTCATCGCGGCCGTGATCGGCGGCATCGGTTCGCCCTTGGGCGCCGTCGTCGGCGGGCTCTGCCTCGGGCTCGCGACCCAGTTCGCCGCGGCCTACATGTCATCCCTGTTCAGCAACGCGCTCGCCCTGTCGCTGCTTCTCGTGATCCTCATTTGGCGACCGAGCGGCATTTTCTCCTCCGGTCCCGCTCGACGCCAGGACGTGCGAGACGAGCCTCGCATCCATCGCGCCGTCATCCGGCTCGGCCTGCGGCGCGGCCTGCTGCTTTCCGCCGTCGCCGCCGCGGGTCTGCTGGGCGCCCTGCCTTGGGGGCTGCAGTCGGGCGGGCTCATGAGTTCCGTCGTCATCACCGCCATCCTGTTTCTCGCCGTGATCGGTCTCGACGTTCTGATGGGCTTCGCCGGCCAGGTCAGCCTGGGGCAGGGCGGGTTCATGGCGATCGGCGGCTATACCGCCAGCATTCTCGCCGTCCGATATGACGTGCCGCCTTTGGTGGGCACGTTGGCAGGCATCGCCCTGTCATTGGTCTGCGCCCTCATCCTGGGGATCGGCGCGATGCGGCTGCGGGGCCTCTATCTGGCGATCGCCACGCTCGCCTTCGGCCTCCTGGTCGACTCGCTGACCGTCGGCCTGGAAAATCTTACGGGAGGGCCGTCCGGCCTGGTCGGCATCCCGTCGTTTTCGCTGGGCGGTTTCGTTTTCGACACGCCGCTGCGCAACTTCTATCTGATCGCCGCCATTTTGGTCGTCATTCTGACCGTTCTGACCGCGGGCATGCGCGGCGGCTTCGGTCGAGCCCTGCTGGCGGTCCGGGCCGATCCGCTCGCGGCGGCGGCGCTCGGCGTCGATGTCCGCCGGTACAAGATCGGCGCCTTCTGCATCTGCGCGGCTCTGGGATCGCTCGCGGGAAGCCTGTACGGATTCTATTTCCACTTCCTGTCGCCGGAAATGGTCGGGACGCCGATCTCGTTTCAGATGCTGGCGATGCTGGTGATCGGCGGCGAGGGCACGCTGTTCGGCCCGCTCTGCGGCGTGGCGCTCATCACGCTGCTGCCGACGATCTTCCAGCCGCTGGCGCAGTATAAGACCATGGGCAGCGGCCTGTTGCTCATCCTGTGCGCGCTGTATCTGCCGAGCGGTATCTTCGGGACTGCGATCACCTGGCTGATGCGGATGCGGCCCGAGCGCGGGGGCGTGCTGGCGGTGCGACGGAGCACGCCATGAACGCTCCATCCGAGGTTCCCGCACTCGATATCCGAGGCATCAACAAGACGTTCGGCGGCGTGCAGGCGATTTTCGATGCGTCCTTCTCGGTCGCGCCGGGGACGGTGACGGCATTGATCGGTCCGAACGGTGCGGGCAAGACGACGCTGTTCAACCTGATCACCAACCTGCTGCCGCCCAACAGCGGCAGCATCCAGTTCTTCGGGCAGTCCATCGGGCAGATGGCGGCGGAGAAGATTGCCGCCCTCGGCCTGATCCGCGCGTTTCAGACCGCCCGCATTTTCCCCGGCATGACCGTGCTCGAGAATGTCGCGATGGGCGCCCACCGGCTGATGAAGGTGCCTGCCTACCGGCAGATGCTGTTGAGCTCCGCAGCGCGGCGGGAAGAGCGCGATGTGCGCCGGCGCGCGGAGATGCTGCTGGATATCGCCGGCCTGCATGGTGAGCGGAACCGGGCGGCGAGCGACTTGCCGATGGGTGCGCAGAAGCTGCTCGAGGTGATCCGCGCGCTCATGGCGGCCCCCAGGCTGCTGCTGCTGGATGAGCCGGCTGCCGGACTGAACGATACGGAGACCGCCGAACTCGCCGCCATGCTGGGGGCGATCCGCGACGGCGGCGTCACCCTGCTCGTCGTCGAGCACAATATGTCGCTGGTGATGGGTGTCGCCGACCAGATCGTGGTGCTCGACGCCGGGCGCACCGTCGCCATCGGCACGCCGAGCGAGATCCGCAACAATCGGGCGGTCATCGAGGCCTATATCGGGCGTGAGGACGGATAGATGCTCGAACTCCGCAATCTCAGCGCCGGCTATGGCGGCCGTCCGGTGATCCACGGCATCGATCTCGACGTCAAGGCCGGCGAGATCGTCGCCCTGGTCGGTGCCAATGGTGCCGGGAAGTCCACACTCGCGAAAGCCCTGTCGGGCCTGCTGCCCTGTCTGGGCGGGACAATCCGGTTCCGTGGGCAGCCGATCACGGCACTATCGCCGGCCGATCGGGTGCGCGAGGGCTTGATCCATGTCCCCGAGGGCCGACAGATCTTCGTCGGTCTGACCGTCGAGCAGAATTTGGAACTCGGGGCCTACCTGCGACGCGCGGACGCTTCGCGAAACGAGATCGAGCAGGGGCTGACCGCGGTGTATGCGCGGTTTCCGGTCCTGGGCGACCGGGCCACGGGCATCGCGGGCAACCTGTCCGGCGGACAGCAACAGATGCTGGCGATCGCGCGGGGACTGATGGCGCGACCGCAGCTGCTCATCCTGGACGAGCCTTCGCTCGGGCTCTCGCCGAGCTTGGTCAAAGAGGTCTTCCAGCTGATTGCGAGCCTCCGTGAACAGGGGCTGGCGATCCTGCTCGCCGAACAGAACGCCCGCATGAGCCTGGCGATCGCCGATCGCGGCTACGTGATCGAGAACGGCCGGGTGGCGCTGTCGGGCAACGCGGTCGATCTCGTGGCGTCCGAGGACATCGCCGCCCGTTATCTCGGCATTGGTGCGGTAGGCCATGCCGGCCGGTTCGATGCCGCCATCCATGACCGGTTGGTCGCGGCGATCCGCCGCCAAACCTAGGTGCGCGCCTGCGGCTCGGTCGGCCGAGCGATGGAGCATGCCGGAATTGGAACGATGTGAGTGGAGATCTCCGGCGTCATGCCGCGGAGGTCGGGCCGGCGAGACCACCGAGGCTCGTTGGCTCGCTTCCAGCCGGCGGGAACTTGGAGCTGAGAGATGTTGAAGAGAGGCCGTGGATGACGAATACGATGCTGAGCCTGCTAAGCGCCGAACGGCTTTCCGAGCATACGGGTGCGGGCTTCTGGCGGAACGATACGATCTATTCGCTGGCCGGCGGTCACGCGGAGCGGTCGCCCCGCAGTTTCGCGGTGCGCGATCGGTCCCGTCGGGTCACCTACCGCGAACTCGTCGATGCCGCCGATGCGTTGGCCGCGGATCTGGCGGCGCGGGGCCTGCGGCCGGGCCAGCGCGTTGCGGTCTGGCTGCCGAGCCGGGTCGAGACGGCCGTGGCGCTTCTGGCCTGTTCACGCAACGGCTATGTCTGCTGTCCGTCGCTGCATCGGGATCATACCGTAAGCGAGATCAAGGGACTGGTTGAACGGATGCGGGCGGCGGCAGTGATCGCCCAGCCCGGCTACGGCGCGGATGCGGATCGGCACGACCTGTTCGAACAGATCCGCGATCTGCCCTCCTTGCGCCATGCCTACCGGCTCGCGCCGACGACGGGCGACGGGCCGCCGTTCGCCGGCCTCCTTCTGGACAATCCCGTGGCTGCGGCGCCAAGCCGGGATCCGAACCGGGTCATGTATCTGCCGTTCACCTCGGGCACCACCGGGCTGCCGAAGGGGGTCATGCACAGCGACAACACGCTGCTCGCCAGCGCGCGGACCTTGGCCGAGGATTGGCACTTCGGCGCCGCCTCGGTGATCTATACGCTGAGCCCGCTCAGCCATAACCTGGGCCTGGGCGCGTTGATTTCCGCGATCGTCGCCGGCGGCGAACTGATCGTACACGACCTGGGCCGAGGCTGCAGCCTGCTCGACCGGCTCGAGGAAACGCGGGCGAGCTTCCTGTTCGGTGTTCCGACCCACGCCATCGACCTGCTGAGCGAGATGCGCGCGCGCGGCGTCTCCCGGCTGGGCGGGGTAACCGGATTCCGGATTTCGGGGGCCGCCGCGTCCGCCGAGGTGCTCTCCGAGCTGATGAAATACGGCGTCACGCCGCAGAGCGGGTACGGCATGACGGAGACCTGCTCGCACCAGTATACGCTGCCGACCGACGACGCGAAGCTGATCGCCGAGAGTTGCGGGCGGGCTTGCCCCGGCTATGAGGTCAGGATCTGGCGGCAGGACAATCCCGACCTCGAGGCTCCGACCGGAGAGGTCGGGCAGATCGGCGGCCGGGGCGCCAGCCTGATGCTGGGCTATTTCGACGACCAGGCCACGACCGAGGATTCCTTCAATGCCCATGGCTGGTTCATGACCGGCGACCTCGGCTGGATGGACGAGAACGGCTTTCTGCGCATTACCGGCCGTAAGAAGGACGTGATCATCCGCGGCGGCCATAATATCTATCCCGCGCGCATCGAGGCCTTGGCGATGCGGCATGCGGCCATCGACAAGGTCGCGGCCTTCCCGGTCTCCGATCCGCGCCTGGGAGAGCGGGTCTGCCTCGCCATCGTGCCGCGGTCGGGTATGCAGATCGACGATGCCGATCTGCTGGAGCATCTGGATGCGGTCGGCCTGTCGAAATACGACATGCCCGAATACATCCTCCAGCTCGACGCCCTGCCGCTGACGGCGAGCGGAAAGATCGTCAAGCGGGATCTGGCCGAGCAGGTCGAGCAGAAAAAGCTGACGCCGCGGCCAGTCCGCTTCCAGGCCAAATCTTCGGCAGCCGGTTGAGCCGGCGGCCGGGCCGATTATCAACGAGGAAGATCATTCGATGCGCGCTGCGGTAATTCGAGAATTCGGCCCCATCGAGGCCGTGGCCGCCCAAGAGGTTCCCGATCCCGTGCTGGTCGCCGGCCAGGTGCTGGTCGAGGTTTACGCGGCGCCGGTCAACTACGTCGATCTGCTCGTTGTCGGCGGCCAGTACCAGTTCCTGCCGGCGCTCCCCTTCGTCCCGGGCAAGGGGCCGGCCGGTGTGGTTGCCGCTGTCGGCCCGAACGTATCCTCTCTCGCCATCGGTGACCGCGTCCTCGCCATGGTCGAGCAGGGCGGCTATGCCGAGAAGGTCGCGGCCGCGGCTGACCAGTGCTACCGGCTGCCCGCTGCGATGTCCTTTACCGAGGCGGCGTCGATGAGCCTCGCCTACGACACGTCCTGGTTCGCGCTTCGCGAACGCGCCCGCATCCAGGCCGGAGAAACGGTGCTGGTGCTGGGCGCGTCCGGCGCCGTCGGCCTGGCGTCGGTCCAATTGGCGAAGGCGATGGGCGCGCGCGTTCTCGGAGGGGTCTCGCGACCGCAGAGGGCCGGCCAGGTGCTGAAGGCCGGGGCCGACGCCATCGTGGATCTGTCGGGCGAAAATCTGCGCGACAGCTTGCGGGAACGGGTCAAGCTTGCGAACTTCGGCCGATATGCCGACGTCGTCATCGATCCGCTCGGCGGCGATATCTTCGATGCCGCAGTGCGGGCGCTCGCCTGGTGCGGCCGGCTGGTGGTGGTCGGTTTCGCGGCTGGCCGTATCCCGACGCTCAAGATGAATTATGTGATGCTGAAGAACATCGAGATCAGCGGCCTACAAGTGAGCGACTACCGGAAGAGACGGCCGGCACAGGTCGCGGCATGTTACGCCGAATTATTCGAATTCTACGAGCAAGGCCGCATCAGGCCGCCCGAGGCGACCTGCTACCCGCTGGCTCGGGCAGCGGAAGCGCTGGCCGCCGTCAGGGACAGGTCGGCGACAGGCCGCAGCATCCTCTCGGTGCGGGAATGACCGACGAAGCGGAGAAGATCATCGAGACGCTCGCGCGGGCGGCGGGCCTCGACCTGGCCTTGGCGGAATTTCGCGAGGATGTGATGGCCGCCGCCTCCCAGGTCCAGGCCCAGCGGCGCGCGCTTGGCGAGACCCGGCCGACCTGCGAGCCCTGGCCGCCGATGCGTGTGGTAACCGGACCATGACCGCGCCGCATTGGTCGGATGCGGTCGATCTCGCGGACGCCTACCGGGCCGGCACGCTGTCTCCGGTCGAACTGGTTCGGGACCTGCTGGACCGTATCGCCGGGCTCGATCCGAAGATCAACGCCTTCATCCGGCTCGATGCCGAAGGCGCCCTGGACGCGGCGCACGTGGCCGAGCGGGAAATCCACGCAGGACGCGTTCGAGGCCCGCTGCACGGCGTGCCGGTGGGGATCAAGGACATCATCGATGTCGCCGGCATGCCGACGACCTGCCATTCCAAGATCCTGCTCGACAATGTCGCCGGCGCGGATGCCGACGCGGTCGCCCGGTTGCGGCGGGCAGGCGCGATCATTCTCGGCAAGCTGTCGACCCATGAATTCGCTCTGGGGGGACCGAGCTTCGATCTCCCCTTCCCGCCGGCGCGCAACCCGTGGAACCCGGCGTACCATCCCGGCGGCTCGTCCTCCGGCAGCGGCGCCGGGCTCGCGGCGGGCTTCTTCCCCTTGGCATTGGGGACGGACACCGGCGGCTCCGTCCGCAATCCCGCCAGCGCGTGCGGTATTGTGGGTGTCAAGCCGACCTACGGGCTGGTGTCGCGACGGGGCGTTTTTCCCCTCGCCTATACGCTCGATCATGTCGGCGCGATGAGCCGGACCGTCGCCGATGCGGCGGCGCTGCTGGAGGCGATCATGGGACGGGACCCCGGCGATCCGGCCAGCGTGCGCAGTCCGGGCCGGCCGCCAAGCGCCGATCTGGCGCGCGGCGTGCGGGGATTGCGTATTGGCTACGTCCGGCATTTTCACGAGACCGACATGCCGGCCGATGCGCAGGTGGCGGTGGCGCTGAACGGAGTCGCACGGGATCTGACGGCGGAGGGGGCGACGGTGGAGACCGTCGTTCTGCCGGATTTGAATGCTTTCTCCGCGGTAAACCGGGTCATCCTGCAATCGGAAGCCTGGGCGATCCACAGCGATTGGCTCCGGACGCGCCCGCAGGATTACGGGCAATCCGCGCGCCGGCGCCTGTTGGCCGGTGCCTTCCTCACGGCGGAGGACTATATCCAGGCGCAGCGTCGCCGCACGCAGATGATCGCGTCGGTGCAGCAGGCTTTCCAGGATGTGGACGTGCTGTTGTGCGCCAGCGCCATGGATCCGCCCTGTCGGATCGATGATGACGCGACGGTGGCGCGAACCTACCCCCGGCAGGCGCGAACTCCCTTCAATGTCACGGGTCATCCCGCCGTCGCCATGATGGCGGGCCTGTCGGATGAGGGCCTGCCGCTCTCGGTGCAGTTCGTCGGCCGCTATTTTGATGAGGTCACCGTGCTGCGGGCCGCCGCCGCCTGGGAACGGATCGGCGGCTGGCAGGCCCGCCGACCGCCCGAACCGTAACGGGGCGGGGCGGCTTAGCTTATTCCGGCGCCTTCCAGGCTTCCGGGTCGTCGAGGAACGATTTGATCGCCTGATATTGGGAGGGCGTGAAGCTGCCGCGCTCGTGGGCGAGCGCCAGCACGTCGTGCCAGGTGGTGAGCCCGTGCAGCAGGACGCCCTCGGCGGCGAGGCTTTCCACGCTCGAGGGGAAGATGCCGTAGTGGAACACG